>JAKAJH010000034.1:26178-33324 GCA_021813905.1 Bacteroidota bacterium
CGACTTCAAGCCGGAGTTCAAGTCTCAGAAAACCCCATCCGAGAGACTACGCGGAGTCCTGTACAGACTGTGGGAAGCAAAGGGGAAGCCGGGGGCTTTCGATCCGTGGTACGCGGCGAGAATGGAAGACCTCATCGACCACTACAAAAAGCAATTGCCAGAACTATGAACACCGCCGAAGCCCAGAGCGCACCCAAGGTCGGCTACTACCGGAAGGTGGAACCAGTGCGGCCAGTCAGCGACGAGATGTTGATGATGAAACGCTTGAGATCGTTCGCCGCTACCAGGCCCGTCCGTTCTAAGGTATGGATGGCACGGGTTAAACGCTTGCCGTGCAAGTGTGGCGCACCGGCAGACGAGGCGCACCATATGTTCGGGAGTTTCATGTCGTTGAAGACCTCCGACCTGTTCACGGTTCCCCGCTGTCGATCCTGTCACCAGCGGGAGCCGGATCTGAATCCGGAGGCATTGGAGGAATGGGTTAGACTGGTGCATGAGTATCTGCGGGACAAGTACGCGTCAGAATAACTCACCAATCAAGCGGAGTAAGCGATGAGGAAGCGGCGGAAGCGCATTGAACGGGTTGCTGAGTGGACGGCATGGGGCATACGGTGGAGCAGTAGCAACCGGCTGGATGGAACGGAGGAGTATTTGCAGGGTGCGGCCATCGTTGCGTCGATGTCTGCGGAACCCCTGCGTGGATGTACGGGCGCGATGCTGTTCCGATCACGCGAAGAATGTCGGCGGTTCATCGAAGATCACTACGGGTATATCCGCGACCGGAAAGATTTGCACGTTGAACCCTTCGGCTGGAAGATGCCAAGGGCTGTGCGGGTTGAGGTGCGCGTCAAGGATTTGGGTACACGGTAACTTCGGGACGAGGGACACTCCGGCCAGCGGAAACTATCCTGGATGGTGGAACACGCTGGCCGCCCGAATCAAACGACAAGGAGAGGGAAGATGGCAAGGGAAATCAAGTTCAGAGCGTGGGACAAAAACAAGCGCGACTGGGTGGATATGTTGGCGTTGATGCTCCCGACAGAATCGGAGACGGAGAGTTTTGTCCTCATGCAATATACCGGCTTGAAGGACAAGAACGGGAAGGAGATATACGAGGGGGATGTCATTCGGATATTCGTGAGACGGCACGTTGAGCCATCGGTTCACGCAAACGCAGAGGTGGTATTTGCGGGCGGAGTGTTTTGGTTTGAGGCCCGACAAATTGGATTCACAGACTGCAACTGGCATCTCTACAATCAGTCTGACCGAGAGGTCGTCGGCAACATCTACGAGACCCCCGACCTGCTCAAATGAGACTTCGCCACTCCAACATAGTTCAGCACATCATCGCGGGCATCATTTGCACAGGTATAGTCATTGTGTGGATTGCCTGTGTCATGTTCGCGGCTGCACATCTTTTCATACGGTAGGCGAATGTTGAAGCATTTCAAGCCGTGTCCAACGTGTGCTGGGAGGGGTTCCATCCCGTTCTCTGTTGAGGAAGAACGTCGGTGGCGAGAAGATCACGACCGGCGCGTTCAAAAATATCGGGAGGCAAGAATGAAGCGCGTAGCCGAACAGCAGGCGCGGCACGAGAAATACATGGCAAGGTTCACCCCCTGCCCCTTCTGTCAGGGCAAAGACCTTTCGGTTGAGCTTAATGGACAGGCAACCGATTGGGTGCGCTGTAATGCCTGCGGATGTACCGGCCCGGTCGCCGACGGCGAAAATCGGGCAATTGAACGATGGAACCAGAGAGAGAAGAAAGCATGAATGTCGGCAGCGACCCGCATCTATCGGTCATGTTCGCGGTGAGCCACTTATTCATACGGTAGGAGGGAGAATGAAGTGCTATAAGGTGGTTAGATACAACAAGCGAAGCGCAGTCGTGACCAAGCGGGCGGCGGTTCGTTATTCCACCAGTTGCTATGTGTCTGCGCCGGAATTTCTGCGACTCAAGGGGCGACACCTTTCTGCTTTCAAGACTCTTGAGGCGGCGAGAGATTATGTTAATGCGCGACGTTACTTAATCTATGCGGCGGATGGACGGGAAAAGGTGCGAAGACGTCCGATATTATCGCCCTACGGCATCAGCGACGGAGAGTTTTACGAGGGGATGATGGACAACTGGCCCGATGGTACCGTCTTCTTCAAGCGTATCAAACTCATCAAGCGAATCAAGTAGGGAGGGAGAAATGCCAACCCCCGAACAAGTCCACCAGACAATCCTTGACCTCTACGGTACCGAGAGAGAACGCTATCTCAGGGATGCCCGGTACTACGCAATCTGGCACATCAGAGAGTACGGGACGGTAACGAGTGACGACATACAGGAGGCCGTTCCCCTTCCCTCCGGTCTGCACAAGAACACGACGGGGGCGGTATTCCACGACTCCAGACTAATCCACTGTGGCTATGCCCTATCCAGACGGCCACAGGCTAAAGGAAGGGTGATTCGGGTATGGGGACTGAGACAGGAGGCGGCGTAGATGGCAAGGCGTAGGATGATCTCCGACAAACTGATATACGACGAGCATTTCAACGCCCTATCTATCGAAGCCCAGAACATATTTGTCCGAATGTTGGCGAAGACGGACGATTGCGGCATAATCCCTGCCAACGTAGCTGCATTGGCGGCCCTAATCAATCCTCCGGATAAACTGCGGAAGAAGTTGGCGGGAATTGTGACCGAGATCGCAGATGCGGGGCTTGGATTCCTAGTGACGCACGGTGGACGGCTATACTTCCTGTTTAAGCCATCATCCTTTCTGACGATCAACAGCTATATCATCAACAAGCGCGTAAATAGCGAATATCTGGGGATTACAGCGGACGAGTTCGATGCTGTTGATTGGTCTTCTAAGAAATCTTCATATGACGGTCAATTGAACGTCAATTGCTCTGCAAATGACATAGTAAGTAGTAAGCAGAAAGTAGAAAGTAGAAAGCAGAAAGAAACAGAGATGGCCGTTATCACAAATGGGAAAATCGTCATACCGGACGGACTGAGGGAGAAGTATGCGGCGGAGTTCGGGCGCGGTCTGATGGATGCACAGATCCCGAAGATGGAGCGTTGGCTGTCCGTCAATCAGCCGAAGAAGGACGTGAATCGCTTCATCTGGAACTGGCTTAACCGCGCCGCAACTAGCCCGTCACAACCGCGCAAATACGTCAACGAGACCCCCGTTCAATCCGGCGGCAGATCGGGCAAGGTGCAGAGTGTGGGCGATGTGGCAAAGAAGGTATTCCGCTACCCCTGTGTGGAGCATCCTGACGTTGTGCTTGTTGACGGCCAACTCTGCCCGAAGTGCTTCCCCGTGTGTAGCCAGTGCGGGAATCAGCACAGCCCAAATGAGTCGTGTCATGCGGCAATGGAACGATTGGTAGCAGTCAAGGCACAGATGGGGGCCAGTCCATAGGTAACACTTTCCCCGATTTCGTTACATGACGCGGTGGATGTAGGCAAAACGGTTACATACTCAGGAGGGTAAGGCGATGTTCAGAGAGACTAAGAATTGCATCATTTGCGGAAAGAAGGCGCACACAGTGTTCGGCCATGTTCATCGTGGGAGGGAAATACTTCTTGCGGGGCTGTGTAAGGCGCACGAGAACGAGGATTATGCCCGAAAGCCACGAAAAGATTGCGCCGGTTGTTGCGGTGAGTGGAAGATCAGAGATGGAGTTTTCAGCCGCAAATGAGTGCACTTGAAGACCTGTTCGACGGTGTCCTGCGTGGAGCTGGGATTCCATTTAAGCGCGAGTACCGCTTTCACCCGCCGCGACGGTGGAAGTTCGACTTCCAGATTGGCGAACTGACGGACAAGATTGCCGTGGAGATCGAAGGCGGGACATGGGTAGGCGGAGCGCATGTTCGGGGAGACAAGTACCGGAAGGACTGCGAGAAGTACAACCAGGCGGTTGTGGATGGCTGGCGGGTATTCAGATTCAGCGACAAGCGGGACTTTGCTGATTTCCCAGATATGTATCAGACACTTATTCGGAAGGAGGGGTAGGAGTATGAAGAAGATTATCTCACTGTTCCAACGCAACTACGACGGCGACCGGCTTGTACGCAACGAGGTTGTTCCCGGCGCGGAGTGGGTTGTGGCGGGAGAGGGTATCGCAACGCGGAAGTGGGATGGAACGGCTTGCATGGTGCGCGGAGGCAAACTGTTCAAACGGTATGATGCGAAGAAGGGCAAGACTCCGCCGGACGGATTTGAGCCGACGCAAGACCCCGACCCG
The DNA here is from genome assembly GCA_021813905.1 of Bacteroidota bacterium. GTDB lineage: Bacteria > Bacteroidota > Ignavibacteria > UBA10030 > UBA10030 > JAKAJH01. The sequence goes on from JAKAJH010000034.1 coordinate 30,424, forward strand.
GTTACGGGCCATTGGCCCGGATGGATTCCGGTTGGCGACGGACCTGCGGACAAGTGGCATCGGGAGGCATTGTTGACCGGCCTCTCCGACGGGACCTATGAGTTGTGCGGCCCGAAGATCGGCGGGAACCCGGAGCACCTGCTTTTTCACACGCTCATTCGCCACGGCGATCCAGAATTTCCAGATGCGCCCCGAACCTTCAACGAACTGCGCGATTGGTTCCGGCGGATAGACATTGAGGGCTTGGTATGGCATCATCCCGACGGGCACATGGTCAAAATCAAGGCGCGGGACTTCGGCCTGAAACGTCCAACAGAGGCCACCCCATGACCATCTCCACCTGTTGCGGCGCAAGCCCTTGGTATGGTACAGACATTTGCTCAGAGTGTCGGGAGCATACGGACTTTGAGGAAGTGGACGAGGAACAAGCGGAATCCGCAACCGCTCAGAGCGCATGGTTCGGCCAAATGAGAAAAGTGGAGAAGCAGACGGTTTGGCTCGCCGACATAATGGATTTCGTGAATACGCTAAGGGCGAAGAAGGAATCACCTGACGAACAACAGAAGGAGGCCGACAAATGAGACCCCGCCATCTCTTCATCCTCGGTATCGGCCTTGCCTGTTACATGGGCTGGCGATGGTACCGGCGGAACGTTCTGGATATTGACCTCTTTTCCGACCCGATGGATTGGGGGGAGCATCCGGTATGACAAACATGATAAAGGCCCAACGAATGAACACGCGGCAAACGAGGAAACAGTGGATTAAGGATTCCGCGCAAGCCATCATCGAAGATCGCTGCATCGTCATTAGAGTCCCGGTCGAGGTATTGCCCACCGTTGTCGATGGAGGATGGATGTTGGGGATTATTGATGTCAGACAAAGGGTTACAAATGCGGCGGTGTTTGCGAAGGAACTTGTTCGCGCCCTTAACGACGAGGACGATCAAGGAACAACCCGCGTTCATCGTTGCTTCGACGATGCGATCAATTTTGCGATAGAGCAAGGATGCGAGGGGCTGGAAGACAATCCAGATCAAGCGGCATGACCATTATCGGCTACTGTCTCATTGACGAATCAGGGAACGTCATGCGCTGGAGCTACCCAAGCAAGGAACCGGCCATTTACGCTCAGCTCTGCGATGCCGAGCGGTCAAAGGACAACTGCACGATTGCCCCTGTTTATGTGGATGGACAGGTAGGATATGCGCCGATGAAGGAACGACAACAGGCGGAGAGCGAAGGATGACGGACATAACAATATGCACAGACTCGAACTGTCCGGTATTTGAAACGTGCTACCGCGCCCAAGCGAAGCGCGACGGACGCTGGCAGTCATATTTCTCCGGCGGAAAAAGAACAGACGTAAGCGGTTGTGAACTATACATTCCGGTCGTCCCAAACGCGCAACGACAAGAGACAAACGAAGGGAGCGAACCGTGATTTGCCCCTATTGCAGCGCAGAAGTCCAGCCCATGCGGGAAAAGGCAACCGGCTACGTCAGAAGGACGGTCAAAGGCGATGCGATGTACGATCACTGCAATCATGTATTCACAGAGCATTCCAGGCCAAGCGAAACCAAGCCGCACAAACCCAAAGCCAACCGGAGGAAAACGCGATGACGCCACAACTCACCGACGAAGAGAAGAAAGCCTATCTGGACGCGGCGCTGCTCCAGATCGAAGAGATCAAGAGCCGCACAAGAGGCAATCCCCTATGCTGCAATTCCTGTCACGGCCGGGGCTGGACAGGCGTGACGTTCGTACCCGACAGTCAGCTGGGCTCGAGGCCCGTGCTTCAGATGTGCGGCTGCGGCAAGGACGCGATCACCGAATACGACCGCACGATGAAAGCCATCGCGGGGGTCAAGGCAACGGTCGAATCTGAGGCCATGACCAACCGCCGGCTGATTCAGGCCGAGTTCAAGAAGCTCAACGACCGGCGGTTCTCTGTCCGGCTGGGAAGGCTCTGGCAGCGAATCACACGCAAGGAGGCCACGAAATGACACGCACCCGACCAACTTGGGAACAGAAAGTACCGGAGGGCCGATGATGGCGCTGGACATCGACGCACATCTGACACAGAAACGCGAACCGGCCCGGAAGGTCAAGCTCGTCATCGTAGCCGACGAGTTGACATTCGTCGAAGTCGCAGACTTGGCGACCTCGCCCAACAACAAATTCACGCCGGTTGTAGTGCGTCATCAGAAGCGGGAAAGGCCGGCACTTCAACGGCGATCCCTATGCGAACAGGAATCTGATCCTGAATGGGAGACCGTCAACACCTTCCGCGACGAGGCCGATGCACAAAAGGCAATGGCATCGCTCGTCAAGCGGGACGGGCAATCGTGGGAGTTCCGCATCCGGCCCGGCAAGCTCCGCAGCACATTCAGCCTTTGCCGATACCCCGACCACGGAGAGCGCGTCCCTGCCGGATGGATACTGATTTGCACGACGGAAGATATTGTTCCGCCGAGAGAATGGGCTGGCTCCGGGCGCAGGCCGGAGATCCCAGGCGGAAGCCGCGGCTCTGTCGTTGTCGGCACGGTCGACGCCGAGAGGTTCCTGACACATACCGAAGCTGCTCGGACCTTAGGCGTACACGTCACCCGCATCGTGAATTTCGTGCGTTGCGGGAATCTCACCAACTACAAATTCAAACACCTGTCCTTTGTCAGCAAGGCGGAAGTCAACGACCTACGGCAACGGCTGAGTGCTTGAGGAAGGAGGCACAAGATGTTCCAGACAAGAGCGGAATTGAAACAGCGGATCACTGAACTCGAAAAGCAACTTGAGGATCAGCGCAACCCGCCGAGGAAGTTTCTGGTGTACCGCCGGGGAATCAAGTCGCCCATCGTGGTATTCGGCACCGGATTTCGCGTTGTGCTGGGCAGGTATGTGATC
>JAKAJH010000035.1 GCA_021813905.1 Bacteroidota bacterium
ACCGAGTATTCGCGAGTCGTCTGGTCGAGCGTATCGACGAAGGCGACATCATTCGCATCGACGGTGCCGTAGTAGACTGCGATCGGGACCCGGGGATTCATGCTGCTGATCGTGACCGTGACGCGGAGAATTCCGGTCGGCGGCTCATTCTCCCGGCACCCGGACGGCTTGTAGCCCTTGTCACAGCCGTCATCGGGCGACGAGCAGCCTGCCGCCGCTCCCAGTGTCAGCGCTGCTCCGATGAGAATCCCTTCGAGCGATTTGCGAAGAGGCGCGTTCATATGCCAACGAGGATCGAGGTGAACAGCCGCCAGCGATCCGGCTGCAGATTGACGAATTCCGCTCCGAGGCGAAAGGAAACGATGTCGCCGGCAAACGACCTTCCCCGCGGTAGCGAAAGCTGAAATCCCGCATTCGCGACCGGTGCGATCAGGTCCCACGACGTACGATCAGTGCCGCGATACCGCGAATAGCTCAGCCAGGCCTGGAGTCCGGCGAACACCCCCGCCCGGTCGGTCAGCGGAAGCTGGCGGTCGATCCCCAGCAGGGCCGAATAGCGCTCTTCCCGCATGTAGAGATAGACGCCGGGGGATTCCGGGATGAGTGTGCGCTTGCCATACGGTCGCAGGTTGAATCCGCCCACGAGGGCGAAATCCTCACCGAAGGGATCGGTGTAGTAGAACGTCGCGCCCGCGAAGATGTCGTTCCCGTTGAACTGCGCTTCCGCAGCGACGTGGTGAGAGCGGCTCTCCGCTTCTGTGTCGATGGGCTGAGCCGCAAGACGGAGTGATGCCGGAAAGCAGCCGATGATGACCCCGACGATCATCATCACCAGCCGATGGAGTCTTCTGACGCCCATGCGCACCGGTTCCGACGGCGACGATCAGGACGGTTTCCGGAGCCGCGCGAGGATCGTCGCGAGCTCCGTCCCGGTCATGTGCGGAGCAGTTTTCTTCAGGAGATCGCCGAAGGCCGTGATCTCTTCTTCACTCCCGGGATAGCCGATATTCTGCTGATCCGGCATCACATTGGAGTCGCCGATCTTCGTGCCTTTGAGGTTCAGGAACACATAGAACGGCACGCCGGATTTCTCGCCTCCCCAACGCTTCAACATCTCCATGCCGCCGGGATTTTCGAGCGAGTCCTTCTTCGCGCCGCGTTCCATGACGTCGATGTGGATGACGATGAAGTTGGCATCGATCACCGGCTTCACTGCCGGCGTGTTCAGGTACGCATCGAGCTTGTGGCACCAGCCGCACCAGGAGGCGTGGAAGATGACGAACACGGTGCGGTCGGAGACATGCGCCTGCTGGAGGGCAGTATCGAGGATACTCTGCGCGGACGGCGGCGGGACGAGTTGTGCGGCACACGACGCAAACGCGAGAACGAGGAGCAGCGACAGGACAGTACCGCGGATCATGCCAAGGCCTTTCGGGTGATGTGAGTGGTAACGGAGGGATCGCTGACCGGCGCGGTGCACCGTAAGGGCGAATTGTTCCCGATGCTGGTCGGAGGATCCGGTGCTGCGACCCCGGCGCGATTCGAACGCGCGACCTACGGCTTAGAAGGCCGTTGCTCTATCCAACTGAGCTACGGGGTCGAGTCAATATTGCCTGCGGCTTATCCGTCTTCACTTCGCTCGACGGGATGCTCAAAACGGCAGCCGCTCCCCTTCACACGAACCGGGTCGCGGGCCGTTTTGGCAGAAGGCCGTTGCTCTATCCAACTGAGCTACGGGGTCCGGTGAATGGAGAATGAAAAGTGGAGGATGAAGAATGGGGAATGAGGAGACGACAGCCCCTCATCCCCCGTGCCATCCCGCACGCGTGTGTAACTTACGAAAGTCCGCCGGCCAAATCAAGCCGGTCGTTCCGGCTCCCGCGAGGCCTTTTACTGCACCACCGTAGGATAGAGCATCGCTCCCACGATGACGAGCACCGCCGTGGAAAGCGTGAGGACAAGGAAGTCCAGGCCCAGACCGAACGCCGAAGTTCCGGCCGTCAGCATGAGCGCCCGCAGCGCATCGACCTCGTACGTCAGCGGATTGACATGCGCGATGGCCCGAAGCCAGGCGGGCATGATCGCGATCGGGTAGATGGCATTGCTCGCGAAGAATAACGGCATGGTCAGCACCTGCCCGACGCCCATGAACCGCTCCCGCGTCTTCACAATGCAGGCGATGATGAGCGAGAAGGTGGAGAATAGCGCCGATCCGAGAACGACGATCAGCATCACGCCGAGGAGTGACGCCGGATGCCAGCTGACATCCACGCCCAGCAGAAGCGCGAGGATGTAGATGATGATCGCCTGTGCCAGTCCACGCACGCCGGCGGAGAGCGCTTTGCCAAGCACGAGCGCCGTGCGCGGTGTGGGGCTGACCAGGAGCTTATGAATGATGCCCAGGTCCCGCTCCCAGATGATCGCGATGCCGTAGAAGATCGCAATGAAGAGGACGCTCTGCGCGAGAATCCCCGGCGCCATGAAATCGAGATACCGTGTGGTACCCGTGGGAATGGCCCGGATCTGAGTGAACACCTCGCCGAAGACGAGCAGCCACAGGGCAGGCTGAATCGCGCGGGTGACGAGTTCGGTGGAGTCGTGCCGAAGCTTCCGGACCTCGAGCGTCACGATCGTCAGCGTGCGACGGAAGAACCGCGCCAGCCGGGCAAGCGGACTCAGCGCCGGCAACGGGTGCCGCTCAGCCAAGCCGTCGGGCCGTGCGGCGTGTTCGTACTGTGTCACGATAACTGCCTCCTTCTGCTTCCTGCAACGTTCCGCCGGTGAAATAGGCGAATACGTCATCCAGGGTGGTTCCAGTGCCGCCCACCGATTTCTTCAGCGCGGCGGGAGTGCCGATGGCCGTGACCGTGCCGAGATGCATAAAGGCGATCCGGTCGCACAGCTGGTCAGCTTCATCCATGTAATGCGTGGTCAGAAACACGGTGGTTCCGTACGTGGAGCGGAGCTGGCTGACCAGTTCCCAGACCGCCCGACGGGCCGTGGGGTCGAGGCCCACGGTCGGCTCATCGAGGAACAGCACCTCGGGCCGGTGAAGCATGCTCTGCGCGATCTCGAGACGGCGGATCATGCCGCCCGAATACGTGCGCACCAGCCGGTCCGCCGCAGCGCCCAGGTCCATGAACGCGAGGGCGTCGTCGATGCGGGCTCGGCGCTCTGCCCGGGGAATGTCGTAGAGCTCCGCAAAGACGCGGAGGTTCTCCGCACCTGTCAGTGCACCATCCGCCGAGAGAAGCTGCGGAACGTATCCGATCACCCGTCGCACTTCCGCAGGTGAGCGCACAAGGTCGAATCCCGCGATCTCCGCTCCGCCGCTGGTCGGACGAAGCAGCGTGGTCAGCATCTTGATCACGGTGGTCTTCCCGGCGCCGTTCGGACCGAGCAATCCGAAGACTTCCCCCCGCTCAACCGTGACGTCCAACTGATTCACGGCCGTCAGATCGCCGAACTTCCGGGTCAACTTCTGCGTACTGAGGACTGTGGTATTCACTGCATTCTTCCTTTCACAACTTCATTCACGACACTGTGCGGACAGCGCCGATGAGTTCTGACGCTTTGTACCCATCATCCTGTGTGGCAATTGCCCACACCGTCGTCGGGAATTCCGTCACCGTGCGCCTAAGCCGATTGTCTCCAAAAACGATATATCCGGATTTTCGCACGGAATCACAGACGTCTTGCCATCCGTTCGTGTGGCAGGACATTTGCGACAGGGATTAGACGGTCTTCAAGACATTTGGTTTCGAATCCGACACAGGAGAATCAACATGTTCACAATCACCGATCCCGACACCTTCTGGCTGACAGCCACCAATGTCGTCCTGGGCCTTGTCACTCTCGTGTGCTGCGTTGTCGTCGCCGCGGCTGTCGTGCAGGAAATCGTCGTGCGGATGCGCCGCGCACATGCATTGCGTTCGCTCGCGTCCGACGACCATGCGCTCCTCATCACCGATCTCGGTGTGACCATGGCCGATGGCGGCATGCGCGTTGATCGCGAGACACCGCTGTACGTCACCGAGCGCGGCTTCGCGCGCAAGGCATCGAACATCGGGACATCCGGCGATCCCGACGAGCCCTTCATCTACCGGTCGGAAAACTGACGCGGGATTCAGGCGAGCGTCCGACCGTCGTGTTCAGAGTGCAGATTCATACACCATCCCATGCGGGAGGTTGCCATGCGCTGCCCGTTCTTGCGTGAAGCGCAGGTAAAGCACTGTCGTGCTTCGGCGTTCCGGAAGATTATCCTCCGGTCGCAGGATGACGCCGACCACGAGCGGTGTACCAGCGCCGCCTATCGCGAATGCCCTGCATTGCAGAGCTATGCGGAAGAGTCACCCGCAGGGACTCGCTGTCCGTTCCTGCAGGAGTCCCTGATGCAGTACTGTGCCGCTGCTGCCGTCACCAAATATATCCCTTACAGCGAAGCGTCTCTGATCCGCTGCGGAACCGACGCCCACCGGTATTGCGATGTCTATTTGTCGGTGGCGGAGCCAGGTCATGGCAATCCGGGAGTCGGGTGCGAGCGCACGGAGGAGCCCGCGGTCGACGACATGTCCGTGCCGGCGGGACACAGCTTTTCCTGTAACCACCTCTGGTTCGAGGCATCGACGGAGGGCGGCTGGCACGTCGGCATCGACGGCTTCCTTGCCCGCGTGCTCCATCGGGTCAGCGCGGTCAACGTGCTGACACCCCACGGGACCGCGCAGCCGTCGGCGGTCCTCACGGTGCGCGGCGTGGACCTTCCGGTCACGTTCCCGCAAACGCTGACGATCCTGACGACGAATTCCGCGCTGCGCACAGAGCCGCAGCGCCTCTGCACACACCCCTTTACGTCCGGCTGGCTCTTTGAAGGAACACTGTCCGGCGCAACATCCGGCTTCTCGGTCCCGGCTCCGGCGGATCCGCCGCTTCGACATGGCCCCGCCGCCGTGACATGGATGCGGGATGAGCTCCAGCATCTGAATCAGTTCATCCACAACCGGATTCTCCCGGCCCGCTCCCCCGAGTCTCCCCTGCTGATGGACGGGGGCACGGTGGCTCCGGGATTCATCGAGCATCTGGACCACCAGGAGATCCTTCAGTTGTTCAACGAGTTCTTTACCCTGACCACGCCCCGGAGATAACGAGTTTCCATGAAATCGATCCGTTGGTTTGTCGCGGGATTTGTCGTGATGATGCTTTTCGGTTGGGTAATCTTCCCGGCCATCCTGTACACCCATGAGGAGCAGCCGCTCCAGTTCAGTCACAAAGTGCATTCCGGCGAAACCGTCGGGCTACCGTGCCAGGATTGCCACCGGCTCTCGGCCGACGGACGCTTCGAAGGCGTCCCGGCGATCGCCAAGTGCGCCGAATGTCACGCGGAAGCGATCGGAAGCACGGCCGACGAGCGCCTGCTCGTCGAGGAGTATGTCAAGAAGGGACGCGAGATCCCGTGGCTCGTGTATGCCCGCGGACCACAGAACGCTTCCTTCCCCCATGCATCACATCTCATCGGCGCCGGACTGGCGTGTGAACGGTGCCACGGTTCGCAGGGGACGGCGGAGTCGCTGCCGGCATTCCGGCGAAACCGCATCAGCGGCGAGAGTCAGGCCATCTGGGGGACGTCCATCGCCGGCTTCAAGATGGCGGAATGGGACGGAATGAAGATGGACGACTGCGCGCGCTGCCACCGCGAACGCGGCGTGGCCAACACCTGCCTGAAGTGTCACAAGTAGGAACCGACCTCATGAATTCCAGTATCTCACGAAGAGATCTGTTGCGATTTGCCGGCGGAGGGGTGCTCGGATTGCTCCTCTCGCCGCTTCCCTGGAAGGTGCTCGACGATTCGGCGATCTGGACGCAGAACTGGCCGTGGATCCCGGAACCTTCCCGCGGTCCCATCACATGGTCGGCTTCGACCTGCTCGCTCTGCGGTGCCGGCTGCGGTGTGCGCGTGCGCTCGTCGAACGGCCATCCGGTTTCTCTTGCCGGTCAGGCCGGTCATCCCATGAGCGCCGGAACGCTCTGTGCCACCGGCCTCCTCGCACATCACCTGGCGTGTCATCCTTCCCGCGTGCTCCAGCCGATCCGGATCACGAACGGCACGGAACGGACGGCGGCGGACATGGCAACCATCGTCGCCGCGATCCACGCCGCACACAGTGCATCCACTTCAGCATCCCCCGCCATCGCGGTGATCGACAGCCGTCCCGGGCGGGCGGCATCACGGTTGCTGATGGAGCTCGCGCACCAGTGGCCGTCGGCGGCATACGGGGTCGCGCCGCAAGCGGGGCGGGCGCGAACCGATCTGATCCGGAAGCATTTCCGTACCGCCGTTCCCGAGTTCGCCGCAGACATTCAGCATGCCCGGCTCATCGTCAGTTTCGGCGCTCCGCTGGTCGACGGGTGGGGTACCGCCGCCACCGCCCGCACGCTTCTCGCGGAGACATCCGCGCATCCGCGCCCGCGCCTGATCCAGATCGAGCCGGTCCGATCGCGCACCGCGAACGTTGCGGAGACCTGGATCCCCGTCACGCCGGGAACGGAACATGTCTGCGCTCTCGCGATCGCCCAGGCGATCATCGAAGGGCGACGCATGAAGAGTGCGGTTCGGGCGCGCGCGGAGGATGCGGCGGCACTCGCAGCTTTCCTCCATGACCTCGATCTGCCACCAGCAGTTCGCCGATGCGGAATCTCCGACGCCCGAATCCTTGAAATCGCACGTTCCCTGAGCGATGAACCGGCATCCGTCGTTGTCGCTTCCCCCGCCGCACCGGAGGAGGTGCAGTCGGCGGTTCTCCTGCTGAATCTGGTGGCGGGGACGTTCTTCAGGGAAGGCGGCCTTCGGCCCCTTCCGGAAATTCCCGGTGCCGCGCGCACAACGGATGCGCGAACGCTCGAGGATTTTGACGACCACTCCCTGTCGGTCATCATCCTCGATGAATCCGCTGCCGGTGCGGACATCCCTGCAGCCGTGTTTGGACAGAAACTGAAACCCGGATCCGGCATCGTTGTTTCCCTTTCCCCCTTCGCCGCTCCGCGCCCGGTCCCGATCCAGTACGTCATCCCCGCCGCCGTGTGGGGCGAACGCCTGACCGACGTCGCCGGGACGAGCCCGGCGGGCGAGATCAGTGTCGGACTCGCAATGCCCGTCATGCCGGCGCGGCCGGACACATTCGACACAGCGGCTTTCCTTGGCGCTGTCACCGGAACATCGCAGCCGTCGACAGAAGAGATCCTCCGTCAGCGCATCGCCGCGATCTGGTCGGGCCGACGCGGGATGGTGTATGACCCGTCTTCGCCGACCCTCCGGCCGGTTCATGCATTCGGCGGCACGGACGCTCTCTGGAGCGTTCTGCAGTCCGGCGGCTGCTGGATCGACGGACCGCGTCCGGCCGGGAGCATGCCCGCTTTTCGCTTCCTCCCCGCCGGCCTTGCCGAGCATCTGACAAAGCGGGTCGCCGCAACCAAGGCAGCGACCGCGCCAGCGCTTGCGCTCGTCATCACGAGCGATCCGTTGCGGCGGGATCAGGCCTTCGACGCCACACTGATGAGCAAGGTCCGTGATGAGTCCGGTCTGTATTTGCCGTGCGGGAGCGTAGCGATACATCCGACGACCGCCGAAGCGCACAACGTCGGCGTTGGTGACGATGCGACGCTCTCGATCAACGGCACGACCCTCCCGGTGCACATTGCGTGCGACTCGTCGGTTCCGCCGGGACTTGTGTCGGCGATGGACGGTGACGGACCGGTGGCGCTGGCACAGTCGAAGATATCCGACAGATCCGTCGGTTCTGTCGCCTCCGCGACATCTGCGCCTTCGGTGATTCCTGTGACCCTCTGGAAAGCGTGATTATGTCTGAGACAATTTCTTCCCGATATGGAATGGTGATCGATCTGGACCGCTGCACCGGCTGCGGCGCATGTGTGATCGCGTGCGCTGTGGAGAACAACGTCCCGCCGGCGCACGAGGGTACGACGCCGCGAACCGGTCTCACGTGGATGCGCGTGGTCCGGGTCGACGACGGGCGTTCGTTCCCGGACACACGGTCCGTGTTCGTCCCCCTGATGTGTCAGCAATGTGACCATCACACACCGTGCGTGTCCGTCTGCCCGCAGAATGCTGTGGAATACGACGAAGAGACGGGCATCGTCACGCAGGTCCCGGTCCGCTGCCTCGGATGCCGGTACTGCATGACCGCCTGCCCGTATCACGCACGGTATTTTAATTGGTGGGATCCTGAGTGGCCGGCCGGCATGGAGCAGACGCTGAATCCCGACGTGTCCACGCGGATGCGCGGTGTGGCGGAGAAGTGCAATTTCTGCCACGGACGCCTCCAGGCCGCGCGTGCAAAGGCCGCCGCCGGGTCCCGACCGCTCGCGCCCGATGACTATCAGCCGGCGTGTGTCGAGGCATGTCCGACAGAGGCCATCGTGTTCGGGGACCTCAACGATCCGCGCAGTACGGTGAGCGCCGCTGCATCGTCTCCCGACACGTTCCGGCTGCTCGAGCATCTCGGGACGGGACCGAAGGTCCGGTACCGCTCACGCTCCGCCGCAGTGCGGGAATCACTGACACGGAATTCCGTCTCGTCGGAGAAGGAGCAGGTCCATGGATAGCAGCCTCATCCCCCGCGGTCTTCAGCGTACGTCCTTCCCCCGGTTTCTCGCGTGGGTCCTGCCCTGGGTCGCGCTGCTCGGCGTCGGTCTGTTCGCCGTGTACCTCTGTCTGGCATACGGCCTCAATCAGACCAACATGGATAACCGCTTCGCGTTCGGCGCGTGGATCTATCTCGACCTTACTGTCATTGCGCTGGGGGCGGGCGCGTTCTTCACGGGCTTTCTGCTCTACATACTCCGGCGGAAGGAACTGGCGGCGGTCATCAACAGCGCGGTGGTGATCGGGTTCATCTGCTACAGCGGCGCGGTCGCGGTGCTGATGGTGGATGTCGGTCAGCCGCTGCGAGCCTGGTTTACATTCTGGCATCCGAATGTGCATTCGATGCTGACCGAGGTGACCTTCTGCATCACGTGCTATCTCACGGTGCTGGCCATCGAATACGTGCCGCTGATCCTGAAGAACCGGAAACTCAGGAAGAACGCATCCATGCTCCTGTTCGAATTCCAGCTGCACAAGCTCATGGTGGTCTTTGCCGGCATCGGGACGTTCCTCTCGTTCTTCCACCAGGGTTCCCTCGGCGGACTGTATGGCGTTCTGGTGGGACGTCCGTTCGCCTTCCGGCCGGCGTTCGGCATCTGGCCGTCCACATTCTTCCTGTTCATTCTGTCCGCTGCGGCCGCCGGTCCCAGTTTCATCCTGCTCACGTCGTGGCTCGTCTCGAAGATCGCGCGGAAGCCGCTCGTGGCGCCGGATGTCTACCGGACACTGGGCCGCATCTCCGGCAGCATCTTGCTGGTGTACGTGCTATTGAAAGCGGTCGATACGCTGGTGTGGATCAACCGCACTGCGCCGGGATTGGGCTTCCAGGCGTCCTCGTTCTACCGGTACGGCGACTTCGGATCCTGGATCCTTTTCGCCGAGATCGTGCTGCTGGGACTCCTGCCCGCGCTGATGCTGCTGAGTTCACGCGTCGCGCAGCACACCGGATGGCTCGTGACCGCGGCCGCCATGGCGTGCTCCGGCATCGTCCTCAACCGGTTCGTCATGACCATCCAGACACTCGCGCTGCCGACGCTGCCGTTCGACGCGTTCCTTTCGTACGTGCCCAGCTGGCAGGAGGTGGCCACGTTCCTCGCGGTGATCGCGTACGGCGTTCTGGTGTATTCGTTCTCATTCCGGTATCTGAATTTGTTTCCGCAGGAGCGCGAGCTCCGTTCCGCATAAGGAGAATCGGCATGTTTCCGTGGGTCTACGGTTTCACCTGGAGTACCGGTAATCTGATTTTCCTCGGCATCTTCTTCACGGTCGTCATCGTGATCGGCTTGACGCTCGGCCTTTCCGTGCTTCGCTCTCTCCGGTCCGCGCAATCGAATGAGATCGCACACATCCGATGGAAATCCGAGTTTCACGATCTCCCGGCCGCGGCGCGGACATGCCGGCACATCTTCGCCGGGGATACGCGTGAGCGAACGTGCGCGCACGATTTTGACTGCGGCACCTGCACCGCGCATCGGCACATCGAGGAGTTGCGACGCTCCGGACGGATCGTGCTCCACCGGCCGGCGGGCTCCGGCGGTTTTTCGGTCTCCTCCGAACGGCTGTACCACCGCGGCCACACCTGGCTGCGGCGGGAACCGGACGGAACCGTCGTGGTCGGACTGGATGATCTGGCAAGCCGTCTGGTGACTGACCGGTCTACGCTCGGGCTCCCGCCGGTCCATGCCGCCGTCTTTCGCAATGCTCCGCTGGTGACGATCCGGAGAGCGTCGGCTGGAACGCGGATTCTGGCGCCGATAGATGGTGAGATTGTCGAGGTTGGGGGTGAGGGATGCGAGTGGCTGGTGCGCCTGCGGCCGCGTTCGCTCGGGACGGATGCGTTCGCTCATCTGCTGCGGCCTGCGGAAGCGGCGGGCTGGCTGCAGTATGAGTTCGAGCGGCTCCAGCGATCGCTTGCGTCGGGAGGCGTCGGCGTCACCATGGCCGACGGCGGCCTGCCGATGCAGGAACTGGCATCCGCCGTCCCGGTCGACGCGTGGGACCGGGCGCTGGGAGAGGTATTCCTCGAGCCCTAGCCGCGGTCAGCGCGGAATATTGTACCGCTTGATGCGGTCGTACAATGTGGAGCGGTCGATGCCAAGGCGGGCGGCCGCCTCCTTGATGTTGCCTTCCGTCCGCTCGAGCGTTGCGATGATCGTCCGACGTTCGAGCTCGTCGATGGTCAGTCCCTCCGGAACGGTCCAGGCCTGATCGTGCGGCACGGCGGTGTCCAGGAACTGGAAGTCCGCCTCGGTCAGCGTGCGATTCTTGCAGGTCACAATCGCCCGCTCCACCGCATTCTCGAGCTCACGAACATTGCCCGGCCACGGATACTCCATCAGCCGCTTCAGCGCCCCCTCAGAAATCTCGCGCGCTTCCTTGCCCAGCTCGTGGGACAGTCGTTCCATAAACCCGCGGGCGAGCAGCGGCACATCCTCCAACCGCTCCCGGAGAGCGGGAATGCGGATGTTGATGACGTTCAGACGGTAGTACAGGTCCTCGCGGAATCTTCCCTGCCGCACCGCCTCGGCCAGGTCCACGTGCGTCGCCGCGATGACGCGGACATCCACGCGGATCTCTTCCGATCCCCCCACCCGATAGAAGCTGCGCTCCTGAAGCACCCGCAGCAGATCCAGTTGCAGCTTCGGCGCAATATCGCCGATCTCGTCCAGAAAGATCGTCCCGCCGTCGGCGAGTTCGAACTTCCCCTGCTTCTGCGAGACCGCGCCGGTGAACGCGCCCTTTTCGTGGCCGAAGAGTTCCGATTCGAGCAGCGTCTCCGCAAGCGCCGCGCAGGACACAGCGACGAACGGTTTGTCGGCCCGGTCGCCGGAGAAGTGCACGGCCCGTGCAACGAGTTCTTTTCCCGTTCCGCTCGCCCCCTGGATAAGCACGGTGCTCCGCAGGCTGGAGACGTCCCGGATGAGCGCAAAGATCTCCTGCATGCGTGGATTCTTGCTGATGATGTCCTGGAAGCGGTACCGGCCGGAGAGCTGTTGACGCAGCAGCACGTTCTCCCGCTCCAGGTTCTTCACCTTCATGATCCGTCCGACGAGCAGGGAGATCTCCTGCGGATTGCACGGCTTGACGATGTACTCCAGCGCCCCCTCCTTCATCGCCGTGATCGCCGTATCCACGGTCGCATACGCCGTGATAATCACGATCGACGGATTCGGATAGAGCTTCTTGATCTCCATCATCGTCTCGATCCCATCGAGCCCTTTCGGCATCTTCAGGTCGAGAAAATAGATCGCGAATTCGCGGCCACGCGTCGCGTCCAATGCTTCCCGTCCGGACGCAGCCGTTGTCACCAAATAGCCGTCTTCCCGGAGCCAGGCGGCCATCGATTCGCGCGTGATCTCTTCGTCGTCAACAACCAGGATTTCCCACTGAGTGTCCATAGGTTCTGCCTTGCGTCGTGCTCATGCCGGTACGCGATGCGTGTCGGCGAGGAGGATCCGGCAACTTCTGCAGTAGTCCTCCCCTTTTTCGTCGATCTGCTGGACCGCATTGGAAAGTGTCATCACGCACTGACGGTCCGGGCAGTGCGTGAGTCCGATTGTGTGGCCCAGCTCGTGCAGCGCTTCCTTCAGTGCACGCTGGCGGAGAAGCGCCGGACTGAATTCCAGGCCGTAGAACCGCTGATCCAGTCGGGCGGTGGACATCACGGCCGCCGTTCCCCGCAGCTGCGCCTGTCCGAATACGAAGGTCAGCATCGGAATAAACAGATCCTCCATCGTGACCGCAAGCACGGTCGTCCGGTCATGCGGCGCGGCGGCCCGGACGGCGCGGAGCAGATGGGTCGCTTCGAACTGCTTCCGCACGGGATCGTACGCGTCGCCCGGCACAACCGCACCGTTCAACCGGCACACCGGCAATGCGAACCGCTCCGACAACCGGCGATCCAGCATCTCAATCACGGTCGCATCAACGGGTCCGAGCGGAAGCAGGCACAGGGCATTCATCGACCGTCACGAAAGTGCCCGTCATCCTGGTCCGGCGCGATGGGAAGCGCCACCCGGAACAGACTCCCCGCGCCCACCGTGCTTTCAACCCTGATCTCGCCGCCGTGCGAATGCACAATGCCGTAGACGACCGCGAGACCGAGGCCGACACCTTTTCCCTCCCCCTTTGTCGTGAAGAACGGATCATAGATCCTCGCCAGGTTCTCCGGTGGAATTCCCTCGCCGTTGTCCGCGACCTCGATCAGCACGGTGCGGTTCACCTGATTGACCGACGTCGTCAGTCGGACGTGCCGCTCTTCCTTGGCGTGCGTCGCTTCCGCACCGTTCAGCACGAGATTCACCAGCACCTGCTGCATCTGCGAACCGTCACAGCGCACCCGCGGCAGGTCCTCCGCGAGCCGCACATCCAGATCAACGCCCATCAGGTGCAGCTTGTGATTGATGATCGAGAGCGTCTGCCGCACGACCGCGTTCAGGTCGGTGTCCGCGCGCTGCGGCGTCGGCCGGCGCGAAAACGCCAGGAGATCCGTCACAATCCGTCCGACCCGCGTGGTTTCCGTCACCATCTGGTTCAGATAATTGCGGACTTCCGTCACCCGCTCCGGAGGGATGCCGTTCTCCCCCACGATCCGCTGCAGCAGCATACCCAGGTTCAGCACGCCCGCAATGGGGTTGTTGATCTCGTGGGCAACGCTGGCCGCCAGCTGACCCAGCGATGCCAGCCGGTCGCTCTGGTACAGCTTCTGGTTGATGCTGTTCAATTCCTCCGTGCGCTCCCGAACCTTCGCTTCAAGATTCTCCGCCAGTTCATTCAGTTCCCGGACGGCTTTCTGCAGCTGCTCGCGCATCGCCTCGAACGAGCTCGCGAGCTCTCTGAACTCCCCGGATCCTTTCACGGCCACCGGCGTATCCAAACGCATCTGCCCGACCTGCCGAAAGCCCTCCACCAATCCCGCAAGCGGACGCTGCACGGAAAGACGGACAAAGAAGAACATGAACGCCCCCAGCACGATGACCCCCGAGACCGACAGGATGACCGAGCGTCCCTGGATGATCCGGACGACCTGATCGACGTTCTCCAGGCTGTACGTCACATCCAGCACGCCCAGCACCTTGACCCAGGCCGGATGTGCATGGCAGGCCGCATTGCTGCACGCCGGCTCGTTGTAGATCGGCGTCACCATCGCCAGCTCGCGTCGCCCCGTCGTGCTCCAGATGATGCGGGACCGGTCGTGCGGGTCGGGATTGACCAGCGGCTGCGGACCGGAGTGGCAGATCGCGCAGGTCTGATCGTTCATCGGGACGGATCCGCTGTCATGCGGTACGGTGGAGTACATCACCCGTCCCTCCCGGTTAAAGATCCGGATCCGGTCGATTCCCTGACGGAGGGCAATGGTCTTCATCGTCTCGTACGCCGCTTCCCGGTTGTCCGCAAGCATCGCATGCCACGTGGCCGCCGTGATGCCGTTCGACAACTGATCGGCGCCGAGAATGATCGTGTCGAGCAGCTCCTGCTCCGCCGCGCGGACCTGCAGATAACCGGAAAGACCTCCGACCGCGATCACGAGCAGGGAAATAATGAGGAAGAGCCGGGTGGTCAGCTTCTTGGGGAGAAGGATATCGCGTAACGGACGCATCGGTCGAGGAGTGAATGCGCATGCGCCGGATCCTCTGGGAAGGATCGGGGCGCGGTGGAAGATCCGCGAAGTCGCTGCTCTAACCTATGCCTTTTTTGGCCGAAACTCAATCCGAACGAGGCACCGCGGGAAGAGCATGGACAACACGGAAACCGCCGCGACAGCCGGCATTGTCAGCGGACAGACCGCGCGTTGCCGGAGAGTGCGATGCGGGCGAATGTCAGGAGGCGCCAGTACGGAGGCGTATAGCCGTGTCCCCGACGAAATGTCTCCGCCATTCGGAGCACGGACCGCTTCGCCTCGCCATGCCGGCGCACATAGGTCTGGTGCTTCAGCGCGGACGCGGCGCTCATCCCCTCGGGGACGGGGCCAACGCGACCGAACCAGTTCAGCAGCAGGCTCCATCCTTTCACCGCCCGGGCGAGGGGCAATTCATACCACGAATACGACAGCACGTCACCGTGCTCCGCCCCTTCCAGCATCGCTTCAGTCACCGCATTGTCCACATGATCCTGCCGGAGCGTTTCCGGATCGCGCCATTCTCCAACCACGCGGATCTGCGGATCGTACTCGAGGTCGGACGGCTCCTGGGTGGTAAAGTGCCGCACGCCGAAGTCCGCGAGCCATCGACGAAGGCCGGGGGACGAGATGCGCGACATGTCCATCCACAGACGTACGCCGAACCGGCGGTACGCGTCCGAGACCACCTCGGAGCAGAAATACCGGGTCGTATCACTCCAGTTCATCGCAAAATCGTAAGGAATATGTCCGCCCGTCGCTCGGCCAAGCGCGAACGACGCGGCGCGATGCGGCAACAGCGGATCAGTCCGGAGCGCCGACAGATCGGCACGAAGACGAAGAACCATCACCCGGAGCTTCGTGTCCTGCAGGTACTCGTCCGCAGTGGACACCGCCACGCCGCGTTCGATGTGAGATTCGATGATGCGGATGACGCGAAGTTTCGGGTCGACCCACGCCATCGCCACATGCGAAAAGTTGCCGGGGAAATCATTTCCTCGCGCGATCAGAGCCGACGTCGGGGCGCCTCCGCGGGAAACGAGGATGTCGCCGCTGTGAAGAGCCATGCCGAGCAGCATCGCCGACGGCGTGGCGGAGGGCTCGTCCGTCCCCACCGTCAAGGCGGCTGCCGTCGAGTCCGGCGGCGACTGAAGCATCGCTTCTTCGACCGCACCGCGTGAACCGTACAGCAACCGGTACAACATCACCCGGGAGCGCGGATCGGTCATCTCCCACCCCTCCGATTGGCGCTTCAGGAGATCGCGCAAACGGGCAACGCGTTCAGAGAATCCCGGAAGGATCCCGGGACACGCCGCCGCGTACGGCGCGAGTGAAAAGACATCCGTCTCCAGTCGCTCGAACACAGCTGATTCCGGACCGGAGCGTTTTCCGGGCAGCACGGCGAGATCGTGGTCGAACCGATCGAGAAGTTCGCGCGAACGTGCTTCGGCGGACGGACATCCTTGGTTGCGAATACGCACGAATGTGGACTCCAGGCTCGTCCAGGAGGCATCCCGATCCCACACGAACGGTTCATGGCCGGTCGCACCGGCGTGGGGAGGCAGGTACACGGCATCGGGAATGCACAGGACAAGAAACAGCATCGCCAGACCGGCAACGACGGCGATCGCCGTGCGAAGGAATCGACGAAAGAAGGGTGATCGGTTCACGCCGTTCGATCAGAGAGGCTGCAGGATGGAAAGAGTGCGCGACGTGACATCGTCGACCGAGATCTCCCGCATGCAGCGGAAGTGCCCCTCGGGACACCGGTCTCTCCCCACGTGGGAACACGGGCGGCAGTACAGGTCGTTGACTTGGAGAACGGTCGCATCCGTGCCCGACGGGAAGAATCCGAATTCGCGGACGGTCGGACCGAACAGAGCGACAACCTTCTTCTGCATCGCCGACGCGATGTGCATGAGCCCGGAGTCGTTCGAGACGACGACGTCGCAAGACTGCATGGCCGCGCCCGTTTCCAGGAGGGAGAACGATCCGCTCAGATCCGTGGCCCGCTCCGGGCCCGCTGACTCCTGAATCGCACGCGCGATGCCGGCACAGAGATCCTTGTCCGACGGACCGCCGAAGATGAGGATCTTTGCGTCAGCGCACTTCGCCAGAGCGGTCCCCAGCGCGGCGAAACGATCGGGGGGCCAGCGTTTTGTGTCATGCCGGGCGGAGGGACACAAGCCGACCACTCGCTCGAAACGGTTCAGCTGAAGCTTCGCCATCCGTCCGGAGACCGCGAACAGCACATCGTCCGGGATGTGCAGTTCCGGTCCCGCACCGTCCGGTGTGATCCCGAGAGCGGCGAGCGGCTCGATGCAGCGGTCCGCGACGGACACGTCCGCGTCGTACAAATTGATCTTGCCGTGGACCAGCAGAAATCGCCGGACCGCACGCTTGTCCATGGTCACCCATGCTCGCGGCGCGATCCGCGACCGCACGATCCGGCTGCGGAGGCTGTTGTGCAAATCGACGACCAGATCGTACCGCTCCTCCTTGAGCCGTTGGACAAGCGAACCGAGCGGATCGCCCGTGCGGTACTCGAACGTCATGTTCAGATTCGGATTGAAGCGGACGAGGTCGGCGAATTCCGCCTTGGTCAGAAAATCGATCTGCGCATCCGGGAAGCGCCGGCGAAGAACCCGGAGGGCAGGCGAGGTGAGCACCACGTCTCCGATGGAACTAAAACGGATTACCAATGTTTTGCGGGGTACTGTCATGCAGGAAGAAAGTACACGGAATTTGGCGGACGTGCAACGTCCCGTTCGAGGCTTGCTTCCGGGAGCTGTGCCGTGTTCCCGGACTGAAGGATGCGGCTGTGCGGTATCTCAAGGTGGCGGAATCCGACCGGTATGAACTCGCCTCCCCCATGGAGTTCATTCTCGACGCTCTGCACCAGCATTCGAAGATCGCCAAGGACGAAGTCGACCGCATTACTTCCTACACGGACATGGTTGGCAGCATCTTCGTGGGCCGCGACTCATCCGACGACGAGCAGTGACGCATGCGTCTCCGGTACACCAGATGGACGCCGGAATCGCAGACGGATGAGT
Source organism: Bacteroidota bacterium (assembly GCA_021813905.1). Taxonomy (GTDB): domain Bacteria; phylum Bacteroidota; class Ignavibacteria; order UBA10030; family UBA10030; genus JAKAJH01. The sequence continues at coordinate 17,330 of JAKAJH010000035.1, forward strand.
AGCGTCTCGAATCCCTCCTTTCCCTGTTCAGCTACCTGGTGGCCAAAACGAGCGGTGACGTGGAAGAAGCGCTGGAATGGCTCCGGGAGCTCGCGCGCCGGTACGGTGTCTTCGACGACGCCGGACGCCTGTACAAGAATCCGTTCGGGCTCGATCCGCGCATCATCAACAAGACGCTGGACGAGGCGGTGCAATACCGCCGGGAACGGATCACGATCAGCACGTTCATGATCGCCCGTGATCCCGCGCTCATCGACTTTATGGAGGAATTCACCAGGCCCAACAACGGCCGCACGTACTACTCGTCGCTCGACCATCTGGGTGAGTACATCTTCGTCGACTACATCAAGAATCGCCGCCAACGCCACACCGCCCGCTGATCGCTTCCCCCGCCTCACCTTGTATCTCTGTCATTTTTTGCGCATGTTTTGATGCGAAGCGGTGTTTCGGCTCATTCCAGACGCTCTGGTATGGGCCTTTTTCTCTTTTTCGGGAATCCGGCGACGGTATGATCCTTATCTTTCCGGCGATCGAGATCACGCAATCGAGCTGCGTGCAGTTCGTGCGCGGCGTGCCGGGCGCGGAGCACCGCTATTCGATCGATCCGGTGAAGATGGCCGTCCTCTGGCGGGGGGAGAACGCCAAAACGCTCCACGTCGTGGATCTGGACGGCGCGAACGAAGGGAAAGTGGTCAACGGTGATGTCATCCGCCGCATGGTGCAGGCGGTGGACATTCCGATCCAGGTGGGCGGCGGACTCCGTCGTTACGACGAGATCCGGAACGTGCTGGACCTGGGCGTGTATCGCGTGGTCATCGGTACCGCGGCGGTGGAACAGCCCGGACTGATCGAGCGACTGGTGAAGGAATTCGGCACGCGCAAGATCGCCATCGGCATCGAGGCCCACCGGGGCAAAGTGGTGGTGGACGGCGGACGGCGAGCGATCGACATGTCGGCCCTGGATCTGGCGGACCGGATGAAAGCCATCGGCGTCACCCGCATCGTCTATCGCCAACGGGCGGACGAAGGACCGGCTCCCTATCTGCCGTACGACACGTTGAAGGAGCTGGCGAACGCCACGAATCTCCGTATCACCTCCCGGGCCAGCGTCGCAAACTACCATGACCTCGTGCGTCTGCAGGAACTGGAGCGGTACGGGGTCGATTCGGTCATCATCGGCAAACCGCTGTACGAGAACGCTTTCCCCTGCCAGGCGCTCTGGCGAATCAATGAAAAGGAACTGACTGACCTCGGCCCGACGAGGCGGATGTAGGAAGAACGAGTCTGCTATGACCATCACGGTGATCGGACATCCCTGCAAGGACGTGCTTCACATTCCCGCCCCTCCGGGAAGCGACGGGACGGAAACGGTGATCGAAGACTACGGCGGGATCCTCTACTCCATCGTCACGCTCGCCAGCCTGATGAACGGCCGCGACGTGCTGCAGCCCGTCTTCGGTGTGAGCGCCGCGGAATACGACGGTGTGATGGAACTGCTGAAGCAGTACAAGCAGGTCGACCCCAGCGGCGTCTATCGCGTCAAAGGACCGATGAATCAGGTTCATCTTTTCTACGACGGGGCGACTCCCGGCGGACGGATCGAGTGTTCGCGGAACATCTCTCAGCCGATCCCCTTTAGCCGGATCAAGCCGTTCCTCGACGCGGACGGCGTACTCATCAATATGATCTCCGGCTCCGACATCGGGCTGGAGACGCTTGACTACATCCGCATGGAAACGCGGGATCGGAGCGTGCCGCTGCATTTCGATTTTCACTCGCTGACGCTCGGCATCGACGAGGAATTCAAGCGCTTCCGGCGCCCCCTCACCGACTGGCGCCGCTGGTGCTTCATGCTGCATACGGTGCAGATGAGCGAATCGGAAGCGGCGGGACTCGCGGCCGAGCGGTACGACGAAGCCACGCTCATCAATCAGCTGATGCCGCTGATGGTCAGCACGCTGCTGATCACCCGGGGCGAGCGGGGCGTCACCGTGATCACGCAGGATATTCACAAGAAACTGACGCGGCACGACATCCCGGGCGTGTCGTTCGGCCCGGCGAAGGATCCAACCGGCTGCGGCGATGTGTTCGGCGCCGCCTACTTTTTCCAGCTGCTCAAATCCCGCGACAGCGTTGCCGCGGCGTCATTCGCCAACAACGCGGCCGCACTCAAGGCCACCGTGATCGGATTGGAAGGTCTGCGTGCCGTGGGCAAACAGCTCACGGATCCGGCGGCAGCGACGACCGCAACAGCTTCCGAGCAGAGAGGTCAATGATGATGCTCCACGATCGTATCGAACAACTCTTCGCGCAGCCCCCCGACAAACTGGACCGTCCAGCCGCACTGCAGGCATTCAACGAGCTTCGCTTCTTTTTGAACAACGGCGAGGTCCGCGCCGCCGTGCCGTCAGCCGCGGTCGGTAACGTCGCGGGCTGGATCGTCAATCCCTGGGTGAAGCAGGGCATCCTGCTCGGATTCCGGCTGGGCGAGATCGCGGACTTTTCCTTGTCGGACAGCATGCGCTTCTTTGACAAGTCCACCCTGCCGCTGCGCAAGCTCACCGTGGACCATCACGTGCGCGTTGTTCCCGGAGGATCCTCCGTCCGCGACGGCGCGTATCTCGGTCCCAGCGTGGTCATGATGCCGCCGGCGTTCATCAATATCGGTGCCTATGTGGATGCCGGCACGATGATCGACTCGCACGCGCTGGTCGGTTCCTGCGCGCAGGTCGGCAAGCGGGTTCACCTGAGCGCCGGGGCACAGCTTGGCGGCGTGCTCGAGCCCGTCAACGGCATGCCCGTGATCGTGGAAGACGACGTGTTCATCGGCGGAAACGCCGGGATCTTTGAAGGAGTGATCGTGAAGCATCACGCCGTCATGGCCGCCGGAGTGTTGCTGACCGGATCAACGCCGGTGTACGACGTCGTAAACGGCAAAGTGCTTCGCGGATCACGGACCGCTCCTCTCGTCATCCCGGAGGGCGCGGTGATCGTCCCCGGCACGCGGCCGATGTCGCAGCCGTACGCGCGTGAGCAGGGTCTGTCGGCATACGCGGCGATCATCGTCAAATATCGCGATGCCCGCACGGATGCGGCGACGGCGCTGGAAGAGAGTCTGCGATGAAGCGCGTCCTCATCTGCGGCAGCAACGGGCTGCTGGGACAGCGCCTGTCGATGATGCTGAGCGCGCAGACGGAATTCGAGGTTCTCAACACGTCGATGGAACGGTCGTTCGTATTCGACGACCGGCTGTACGACTATACGCAGCTCGACATCACGCGCCGCGGCGACGTCCGCAGTCTGGTGTCGAGTTTTCAGCCGACCGTGATCATGAATGCGGCGGCGGCCACGAACGTGGACTGGTGCGAATCACACCGGGACGAGGCGTGGAAGATCAACGTCACCGGCGTCGAGAATCTCGTCGAGGCAAGCCGAAAGGTCGGCGCCCGGCTGATCCATGTCTCGACCGATTACGTCTTCGACGGCAGAACCGGCCCGTACCGGGAGGACGCAGCGCCGAATCCGCTCGGCTACTACGGTAAGACGAAGCTCGCCAGCGAGAATGCCATTCGCGGCGCACAGATCCCGCACGCCATCGTCCGCACGATGATCCTGTACGGCACCGGCGTGAACGTGAAGCCGAGTTTTCCGCTCTGGGTCATCAGCAGTCTCCGGGCCGGCCAGCGGATCCGCGTGGTGGATGATCAGTACGGCAATCCGACGCACGTCGCCGACCTGGCCATGGCCATGGTCCGGATCTTCGAGCAGAACCGGGAAGGCACGTATCACGTCAGCGGGCGCCAGCTGGTGCAGCGCCACGAGTTCGCCGTGCGCATCGCCGAGCTGTTCGGTCTGGATGCGGGCTTGATCGACCGGATCAGCACCTCGGATCTGCAGCAACCCGCCCCGCGACCGATGCAGTCGGGCTTCATCACGCTGAAGGCGGAAACGGAGCTCGGGATGCGGTTCATGGACATGGACCAGGGCCTCCGGATGCTCAAGCGGGAACTGCAGCTGACGCAACGGAATTGACGAAGACGCGGGTCGCGTGTGCGCCCGCCTATCAAAGGAATACCATGCTCGACCTCAAATTTATCCGCGAACACACCGATGCCGTGCGCAACGGCGCAGCCGTCAAAGGAATCACCGTGGATCTCGACGAATTGCTCGCGACCGATGACCGGCGCCGCACGCTGATCCAGGAAGGCGACGCGCTCAAGGCGAAGCGCAACACCGTCTCGGCCCAGGTGGCAAAGATCAAGAAAGAAGGGGGCGATGCCTCGGGCGTGATCAAGGAGATGGAGTCGGTCAAGCAGCGGATCCAGGCCATCGATCTGGAGATGCGGGATGTCGAGTCGCGGCTCCAGGAGCTGCTGCTCAGCGTGCCGAACGTGCCGCACCCGTCGGTCCCGGTGGGCCGCACGCCCGCCGAGAACAAGGAGATTTTCCGCTGGGGCGAACTGCCGGCGTCCGACTCGCCGCTCAAGCCGCATTGGGATCTCACCGAAAAACTGAAGCTCGTGGATTTCGATCGCGGCGCCAAGGTCAGCGGCGCAGGATTTCCGTTCTACGTCGGGAAAGGCGCCCAGCTCGAGCGTGCCCTCATCAATTTCTTCCTCGACCAGGCCGCAGTCAACGGCTATCGGGAGATCGCACCACCGGTGGTTGTCAACGAAGACAGTGCCCGCGGCACCGGTCAGCTGCCGGATAAGGAAGATCTGATGTACATCGCGGAACGGGACGGCCTGTATCTCGTCCCGACGGCGGAAGTACCGGTCACGAACTTCCACCGGAACGAGACGTTCAACGAAAGCGACTTGCCTGTTCGGTACGCCGCCTACACGCCGTGCTTTCGACGCGAGGCCGGCTCCTACGGGAAGGATGTGCGCGGACTGAACCGCCTCCATCAGTTTGACAAGGTCGAACTCGTCAAATTCGTGCATCCGACCGCTTCGTATGACGAGCTGGAAGCGCTCCGCGCCGATGCCGAGCGGCTGCTCCAGCTCCTCGGACTCCCCTACCGGACGCTGCTCATGTGTACCGGCGACATGGGATTCACGCAGGCGAAGAAATACGACCTCGAGGTGTGGGCACCGGGCCAGCAACGCTGGCTGGAGGTGTCCTCCTGCAGCAACTTCGAATCATTCCAGGCCCGCCGGATGAACGTGCGCTTCCGTCCGGGGAACGGCGGGAAGCCGGAATTCGTTCATACCTTGAACGGATCGGGACTTGCGCTCCCCCGCGTTGTCGCCGCCCTGCTCGAACACATGCAAACACCCGAAGGAAAGGTCATCATCCCGAAGGTCCTGCACCCGTACACGCATTTCGAGCTAATCGGCTGACCGGATATGTCCCGGCGCGGACGCGACCGGCCTCTGCAACTATGAAATCACTGCTTCGGCTCAAGCCATATCTGTGGAAATACCGCCGCACGCTCTTCTGGGGTCTGCTCACGGTCGTCGCCAGCAATCTGTTCACGGTCGTCCAGCCGCTTCTGCTCGGGCGCGCGGTCGATGAACTGCAGCGCGGTATCATATCGCACGTTCTCGTCTCCGGCGATCTTCTGGCAATCGCGGGGATGATCGTCGGACTCTCGCTCGTCGCCGGGCTCTTCACGTTCCTCACGCGGCAGACCATTATCGTCGTCTCCCGGCACATCGAGTTCGATCTGCGAAACGATTTGCTGTCGCACCTCCAGCGTCTTCCCCACGCGTATTTCCAGAACACGCCCACGGGTGACCTGATGGCCCACGCCACCAACGATATCAGCGCCGTGCGCAACGTCGTCGGTCCCGGCATCATGTATCCCACCGACACGATGATGACGCTCGTGATGGTGCTCTCGCTCATGCTGGTGCGCGATTGGCGGCTGACCCTGATGGCGCTCATCCCGATGCCGTTCGTGTCGTACGTCGTCTATCGGCTCGGCAGGCTGGTCAACAAGAAATTCACCGAGCGGCAGGAGCAGTTCTCGCTGCTGACGACGCACGCGCAGGAAACACTTTCGGGTGTCCGCGTCGTCAAAGCGTACGTGCGGGAAGAGTTTGAGACCGAGCGCTTCCGGAAACTCAGCTGGGATTATCTGAAGAAGAATCTGGTGCTGGCAAAGGTCCAGTCCGTCATGTGGCCGCTGATGTTCGTCCTCGTCGGCTTTTCACTGCTCATCACGTTGTACGTCGGCGGCGTGCAGGTGATTGACGGGAGGATCTCCGTCGGCACGCTGACCTCGTTCGTCGCCTATCTCAGCATGCTGATCTGGCCGATGATCGCCTTCGGGTGGGTCATGAACATGCTTCAGCAGGGCGCGGCGTCCATGGCACGGCTGGCGGCGATCTTCGACACCGAAGCGACGATCCGGGATTCGGACGCGACTGATCGCACCGTCACAACCATCAAAGGGGCGATCGAATTCCGTAACGTGACTTTCACGCATGCGGGCGCCGCCTCCCCCACACTGAAGGATGTGAATCTCTCCATCGCTGCGGGAATGACCGTGGCCATCGTCGGATATACTGGCTCCGGCAAGTCGACGCTCGTCAATCTGATCTGCCGCCTGTACGACACATCAGCGGGCGACGTGCTCATCGACGGCAAGGACATCCGCACCATTCCGCTGGCGACTGTGCGGCAGCACATCGGCTATGTGCCGCAGGAAACGTTTCTCTTCTCGGACACGATCGCGGAGAACATCCGGTACGGGATCGATGCGGACGGCGACGCCATCGTGCAGGAGGCCGCGGATATCTCGCAGATCGCGGCGGACGTCCGGGAATTCCCGAATCAGTTCGAGACCACCATCGGCGAGCGGGGCATCACGCTGTCCGGCGGACAGAAGCAGCGCACGAGCATCGCCCGCGCCGTGGCCCGGCATCCCCGGATCCTGATCCTGGACGATGCCCTTTCGGCGGTCGACACGTACACCGAGGAGCGCATTCTCCATCGTCTCCGGTCATTTATGAGCGGCCGGACGAGTATTCTCATCAGCCACCGCATCTCCACGGTTAAGGATGCCGATCTGATCGTCGTCCTGGACGGCGGGCAGATCGTCGAGCGCGGAACACACGAAGAACTGGTGGCCGCGGACGGGATCTACGCGGATCTGCATCGGAAGCAGTTGTTGGAGGAACAGCTGGAGCAGATGTGAGGCCAATCCAAAATTCAAAAGTTAAAATGAAAAAAGGGGGAGACATGGTTTGGGATATCAGGGAGCGAACGTTCCAGTTCGCTGTGAGTACGATCGCCGCATGCAATCACGTTCAGTCCGGACGAACCGCTGACATCGTCCTTCGACAACTCATTCGGTCCGCGACGTCCGTGGGAGCAAACGTGGAAGAAGGCTCCGGCGCTCAAAGTCGTCCGGATTTCGCAAGGAAGCTCACCATCGCGCTTGGCGAAGCCCGCGAAGCATGTTACTGGATGCGGCTCGTGAAGGAATCCCATTGGGCAGCCCCCGCGGTGATCGAGCCGCTGCTGGATGAGGGGAGACAGATCGCCCGAATTCTCGGAGCGATCATCAGCACGCTCCGTGGCACACGGAAAGGGATCGCGACTCAGCGAAGATGGTGACTCCGACACATTTATGATTTTGACTTTTTCATTTTTCATTGCTCGAACGTTCCGTGCACGAAGACGAAATCCTCGGCAAAGCCTATGACGCGCGGCTGATGCGCCGCCTCATCACGTACCTGCGCCCGTACCGGTGGCATGTGGCGCTGGGTATTCTGATGAGTCTGATCATCAGCGGCATGGAAGCCATCCGCCCGTACTTCACGAAGATCGCGGTGGACCAGGATATCGCCACGGGCGACAGGCGCGGACTGCTCTTCATCACCCTCCTGTTCTTCGCGGTCCTCGTCGTGCGCGGACTGATCCAGTACGCCAACGCGTATCTGACCCAGTGGATCGGCCAACGGACCATCTTCGACCTGCGCATGGAGATCTACCGGCATCTGCAGCGCCTCTCCCTGCGCTTCTACGACCGGAATCCGATCGGCCGGCTGATCACGCGCGTCACGAACGACGTGGAAGTGCTGAACGACATGTTCTCGTCAGGCATCGTGATGGTGTTCAGCGATGTGTTCACGATCTTCGGGATCTTCTATTTCATGTTCAGCATGAACTGGCAGCTCGCGCTGGCGACGCTCAGCGTCCTGCCGTTCCTGTTCTACGGCACGTTCCTCTTCCGCCGCAAGGCCCGCGAAGCGTACCGCGATGTCCGCCTTCAGATCGCCCGGATCAACGCGTTCATGCAGGAGCACATCACCGGCATGCTCGTCGACCAGATCTTCAACCGGGAAGATCGGTCGTTCCGGAAATTCTCCGCCATCAACGGCGAGCACCGGGATGCCAACATCCGGTCGATCTTCTACTACGCGCTCTTCTATCCGGCCGTCGATCTGATCGGCGCGGTTGCGGTAGGCCTGATCATCTGGTACGCAGGCGCCAACGCCCTCTCCGGCGCGGTATCGGTGGGGACGGTCATGGCGTTCGTCCAGTTCAACGAGATGTTCTGGCGCCCCATCCGTGATCTGTCGGAGAAATACAACATCCTCCAGACCGCCATGGCGTCCTCCGAGCGAATCTTCCAGCTGCTCGACGACGACACCGTCATCCACGAGTCTCCGCAGCCGACGCCCCTTTCCACGGTCCGCGGAACGATTGAATTCCGGAACGTCTGGTTCGCGTACAACCCACCCGCGGACGGCCTGCAATCGCCGGAGTGGGTGTTGCGGGATATTTCCTTTTCGATCAGGGAAGGCGAGACCGTCGCGCTGGTCGGACACACCGGTGCCGGCAAGACCTCCATCATCAGCCTGCTCACGCGGTTCTACGATATCCAGCGCGGCGAGATCCTGGTGGACGGCGTCAACATTCAGAACGTCCCCGCGGCGGACCTCCGGCGCCATATCGCCGTCGTGCTCCAGGATGTGTTCCTGTTCTCCGGCGACATCAAGTCGAACATCAGTCTCGGGAACGAGGCCATCTCCCCCGAGCGGATCCGGGAAGCGGCACGCCTGGTCGGCGCCGACCGGTTCATCGCGCAGCTCCCTGGCGGCTACGATGCGGTCGTAAAGGAGCGCGGCGCCACGCTGTCCGTGGGTCAGAAACAGCTCCTCTCGTTCGCCCGGGCCCTGGCGCACGATCCGCGTATCCTCGTGCTTGACGAAGCCACTTCCAGCGTGGACACCGAGACGGAGATCCTCATTCAGGCAGCGATCCAGGAGCTCTTGACCGGCCGGACATCGATCGTCATCGCGCACCGGCTCTCGACAATCCAAAAGGCCGACAAGATCATCGTGCTGCACAAGGGAGAGATCCGCGAGACCGGCACGCATCAGGAGCTGCTGGCGCTGAACGGTATCTATCGGCGATTGTACGAACTGCAGTATAAGGATCAGGAGGTGCGGCCCGCCCGCCCGTGACGGATTGCGGCTGCGCCCGGTTGTTCCTACATTGGGGGCAAACATTCCGCGGAGACACCCATGTCCTTCTCCGACAAAGTCATTACGATCGAGCGGCATATCATCGACGGCGAGCGCGCGCACCCCGGCGCCACCGGCAGTCTCTCCGGCATCCTCCGGGAACTGTCGCTGGCGTTCAAGATCATCTACCGGGAGGTCAGCAAGGCCGGGTTGGCGAACATTCTCGGCCTCGTGGGACGTGAGAACATCCACGGCGAACAGGTGAAGAAGCTGGATGCCTTCGCGGATGAGAAGATCTTCGAGACCATGGATCACGGCGGATTTCTGTGCGTCATGGCCTCCGAAGAGCACGACGATATCATCCCGATTCCGCCGGAGTACCCGACGGGCAAATACGTGCTTCTCTTCGACCCTCTCGACGGATCGTCCAACATCGACGTCAACGCCCCGATCGGTTCCATCTTCTCCGTGTATCGTCGCATGACCCCCGCCGGCCCCGGGACGCTGCAGGATTGCCTGCAGCCGGGATACAAGCAGGTGGCGGCCGGCTATGTCGTGTTCGGATCGTCCACGATGTTCGTCTATACGACCGGAGACGGTGTACACGGATTCACGCTCGATCCCAGCATCGGCGAATTCGTCCTGTCCCACGAGAACATCCGCATCCCGGCGAAAGGAAAGACGTACAGCATCAACGAAGGATACCACGAGTACTGGCCGGAATCGATGAAGCGGTACATCGCGTATCTGAAGTCGAACGACACGGCCGGCGGCCGCCCCTATTCCGGTCGCTACATCGGGTCGATGGTGGCGGACATTCACCGCACGCTTTTGACCGGCGGCATCTTCATGTACCCCGGAGATTCACGAAGCCCGCAGGGGAAATTGCGGCTGATGTACGAGGCCAATCCCATGGCCTTTATCGTCGAACAGGCCGGCGGGCGCGCCACGAACGGAACCCAGCGCATGCTGGACGTCGTCCCCGCGGCGCTGCACCAGCGAACGCCGGTGTTCCTCGGCAGCGAGGAGGATGTGGACCTGTGCGAGCGCTTCATGCGGGACAGGGGAGCGGGACCGTCGGGAGGCAACGGATGAGCAGTGACTTCCTGAAAGGTGTCACCTTTGTCGTTGTCGACGTCGAGACCACGGGGTTGGATCCGGTGCAGGACCGGATCACGGAGATCGCGATGATGAAGATCCGGGACGGCGCGCTTCAGGACGAGTTCTCAACGCTCGTCAACCCGCTGATCAGCATTCCCTCCAACATCACCGCGCTGACGGGTATCGACGATCTGATGGTGCAGGATGCCCCGACGGCGCGGGAGGTCGTCCCCTTCATCGTCGAATTCCTTGGCGATGCCGTCTTCGTCGCTCACAACGCGCCGTTCGACTGGGGATTCGTACAGGAAACGGTCCGACGCGAGCGCGGCGTACAGCTTTCGAATCCTCAATTGTGCACGGTCAAGCTCAGCCGTCGTCTTCTTCCCACGCTGCCCAGCAAGTCCCTGGATCCAGTGACCCGCGCGCTCAACATTCGCATTCCTGACCGCCATCGCGCTTCGGGAGATGCATACGCCACGGCCCTCGTCCTCATCAAGTTCCTCTCACACCTCGAGCACCATCAGAAACTCGAGACGGTCCAGGACGTTCTGCGCTATCAGAATGGATGGTCCAAAACGCCGACGCCCAACGGAAACCGGCCATCCTGAGCCGGCGATACCTGTCCGCCTTCGGCGAGCTTCCGCGGGAACAACAATGATTCATCCCCCTAGAACTTCTCGACCTTGAGCGAGTTCGTCGATCCGCGCGCCATCAGCGGCAGCCCCAGCGTCCACACCACCGTATCGCCCGCTGACGCCTCACCCGAAGACACCAGGCGGGACTTGATGGACGCGATGACCGCGTCGGCATCATCCATGGGATGATCCACGAGCTGGCCCCGCACGCCCCAGATCAGATTCAACCGCCGGACCACGCCGGCGTCGTTCGTGAACGCAAGGATCTTCGCGTGCGGCCGGTACCGGCTGATCCGCATTGCCGTCATTCCCGAGTGCGTCACGGCCACGATCGCCTTTCCCCGCACCTGTTCCGCCATGAGGCAGGCCGCTCGTGCGACGCCGTCGGCGACCTCCTCTCCGGGACGGATTTCCTCTCCTTCGAACGCATGATGCGCCGGCAACGTTGCCTCGGCCCGTCGCACGATCCGATCCATCGTCTCCACCGTCTCGACCGGAAACTGCCCCACCGATGTTTCCGCGCTCAGCATCACCGCATCGGCGCCGTCCAGGACTGCATTCGCCACGTCGTTGGCTTCCGCACGCGTCGGCCGCGGATTGCCGATCATGGATTCCAGCATTTGTGTCGCGATGATTACGGGGATCCCGCGGGCATTGCACCGCCGCGCGATGTACTTCTGAATCATCGGCACGTCTTCGGGCGGAAGCTCAACGCCCAGATCGCCGCGAGCGACCATCACCGCATCCGTCACGCGAAGGATCTGCTCAAGATCCTTGACCGCTTCCCCTTTCTCGATCTTTGCCACGATCATCGGAAGCGCTGCGTCCGATCCCGCAAGCTGCCGCTCCATCGTGGAGCGCAGCAGCCGGATATCCTCCGCGGACCGAACGAACGAGAGCGCCACGAGATCGACGCCTTGCGTCAGCCCGAAGGCAAGATCCTCGATATCCTTCGGCGTCAGCGTCGGCACGCTCATCCGGACGCCCGGCAGGTTCATGCCCTTGTGCTCCGAGAGCCGCCCTCCGTGGGCGACACGACAGGTCACGTCCCGTTCAGTCACGGCGGTCACCTGCACGCGCAGATTACCGTCATCCAGCAGGATATCGTCTCCCGGATGAACATCCCCCGGCAGTTCGCGGTAGGTCGTCGGAATCCGTTTTGCGTCGCCGACGATATCTTCGGTCGTGAACGTGACCGTCTGCCCGTCGGTCAGGAGAACGGCCCGCTCTTTCAGGCGGCCGATCCGGATCTTCGGCCCTCCGAGATCCTGGAGAATGGCGATCGGCTCGCCCGTACGCCCGGACGCAGTCCGGATGTTCTTCACCGCCCGGGCATGCTCCTCATACGTGCCATGCGAGAAATTGAGCCGGGCGACATCCATTCCGGCTTCGATAAGACGAACCAGCACGTCGACTTCCGCCGAGGCTGGTCCGATCGTGCAAATGATCTTTGTGCTCGCAAACGGACGGGGATCGATCATGACCGTGCCTTTCGAAGCTCTTTCATTCGCTCCACCAGCGCCGGCAGCACCGTACCGGCTCCGCCAGGCAATGTCTCATTGACGCGGGACGAGATGTCGGTGCGTTCCGTATTGACCTCCACAATGTAGGCGCCGCTCGCGCGCGCGAGGAGCGGAAGACCGGCCGCCGGATACACGACCGCCGACGTACCCACGGACAGAAACAGTTCGCAGCGCCGGCAGGCATCCTCCGCCGCTTCCATTTCCTCCTGCGGGAGCATCTCGCCGAACCAAACCACATCGGGACGCATCAGCCCGCCGCATTGCCGGCAGCGTGGCGGCTTCCGATCCTCACCCACGGTTGCCGAGTTGTCGAAGCGGCCGCAGGAAACGCAAAAACTCCGCTCGATGTTGCCGTGAAGCTCCCGCACCTTCGCGCTCCCGGCTCGTCGATGCAGGTTATCGATGTTCTGCGTGACCAGTGTGAAATCCCGGACGAGCGATTCCATTTCCGCAAGAGCCCGATGACCGGCATTGGGCGCGACATCATGAATGATACGCTTCCGCTCGCTGTACCATTCCCACACGAGTTCGGGATTGCGCATGAAGGCGTCGAAGTTGGCCAGTTCCTCCGGCTTCAGCTTCGCCCACAGGCCGTCCGGACCGCGGAAGGTGGCCACGCCGCTCTCCGCCGAGATCCCTGCACCGGTCAGGACGCAGATCGAATCCGCGGAACCGAGCAACGCGTCGAGATGCGGACTCCAGTTCATCGGTCGGGATGGAGAAGAAGCACGTCGGTGCACGATGCTTCGATCGCCGGGCGGCTCATCGGCACGGACCGGTACATCCCGTGCAGCCAGAGCGGGATTTGGTCGCTGTAATGCGCAGAGAAGACCTGTCCGCTCTGTCCCGGCGGCGTGACAGACCGGGTATTGTCCCGATCCGAAAGATCGAAGATCTGACGGGTTGATGGTCCCACGACGCTGGCATACGGTTCGGAGAGAAAGTACTGTTCCACATTCACCGTGGACTGCGCGCCGCCGACCGGGTATGGGCCCGGGCTGAATATTTTATCGAGCAACGGTTGGGCGCCAAACACATGACTGAATTTCACCTGATGCAGCCGCCCCCAGCGCCATTCTTTCATATCGGGCCCGCATCGCTGCGTCAGCTCCGCGATCGCGTCCGACACGCTCCGACGGATGATATCGTCACGGGTCTCCACGGCCGGCGTGCGGATGTCGTCGAACCACTCCGAGGTGCCTTTCCGCACCATGTCGGTGATCACGGTCAGCGGTGTCGCGGCCAGCGTGTCGTACAGCGCCATCAGTCGGTCTCCCATCTCGTCGCGGAAGGTATCGTCGATCAGATGGTCCACCGTGGACTGGAAGATGGTTGTGGAGACATCCTCCGTGGTCATCTCGAAGTTCCAGTTCCGCCAATACGTGAGCACCGCATCGATCGCCGGCGTGCGCGTCCCGGCGCTGTCAAACGCGTGAACGAAGATCGGAACCAGCTCCCGTGCCTGCACCGAAAAGAGATCGTTCTGCAGCCGCTGCATATCCTCCACGCTGAACATCGGCTGAGCGCTGAGCACCTCGTTCAGGCGCATCGCCCGCCATGGAGGTTCGTAGTGGTTGGAGAGATGATAGGGATACGCTTCGTTCGTGATCTGGCTGTTGGCCGTCGCGATAAATCCCGAAGCCGGGTTCAGGAGGTGCGGATTCTGATCGAACGGAACAAATCCCTTCCAGTCATCGGCGTCCGTGGT
>JAKAJH010000036.1 GCA_021813905.1 Bacteroidota bacterium
GGCCAGGTTGAGCGCCACCGTGCTCTTCCCCACGCCGCCTTTGCCGCTCGTCACCGCCAGGACCGTCGGTGACGCCGGTCGCTCTTCCGCGTGCCGCAGCGCCAGCTCGCGCAGACGGGACGCCTGATCGACGATGAGCGCCTGATCACGCATGGGCAACCGCACCGTGGAAGATCATGGATGCCAGTTTGTTCGGATCAGCCGCCGCGATGTCATCCGGCACGGTCTGACCGGTCGTGACATAGGCAACCGGCAGCTTGCTGTGCTGGGCAACGTTCACCATGCTGCCCGGCGTGAGCGATTCATCGAGCTTCGAGAAGATGATCTGCGTCGGTTTCAGCACGCGGAAACGGTCCACGGTGTCTTTCAGCGACGGCACGGCGGCACCGGCATTGAGCACCAGGCTCGTCTCGTCCGGCGACGCGGCTTCAACGAACCGCTTGAGCTCGTTCAATTCCTTCTTCGCCCGCTGGCTGCGTCCGACAGTATCGATGAACACAACGTCCTTGCGGCGGAATTTCTTCAATGCCGCCGTCACATCTCCCGGCGTGTAGGCGACCTCCATCGGAATGTCCGCAATGCCGGCGAACGTGCGCAGTTGCTCGATGGCGCCGATCCGGTAAGTGTCTGCCGAGATCAGTCCGACCTCTTCATGACGGATAAGCTTGTGGATGGCCGCCAGCTTCGCGATCGTCGTCGTCTTGCCGACGCCGGTCGGCCCCACCAGCGCGATCACCGTGCGCTTGCGGCCCTTGCCCGCGTCGGGCGGTACGGTACGAATCAGACCGGCCAGGGCGGCCAACAGGGCCTTCTCGGTCACCGCCCGGTTGGCGATCTGCGATTCTCCCATGCGTCCGTAGATCGACTGAACAAGGTCGGCGGCAATTCTTTCGTCGACGCCGTTCTGGACCAGAGCCATGAACGCTTCCTGCAGATGGGTCGGCAGGGACGGCATCCGGGAGTATTTCATTTGGTCGGCGATCATCGCCAGGACCGACCGCATCTCTTCCATCTCTCCGCGCAGCACGTGCACCTCGGCATCGTTCGGCACGATTCCGCGGGTGGCGGCGACCGCCTTCTCAGTGCGTTTTTCGAACCGCTGGGCGACCTGCGAAAGCTCGCGAAGCGTGTCATTCCCGGCGGTTGGGAGAGCCGTCTGCTCACGGAGGATCTGCCCGAAATCGGGCGACGCGACTTTCGCGCGATTGCCGGAGTGCTCATCCACGGCCGCGGTGACTTCCAGCGTCTCCTTGCCGAGGAAATTCAGCATCGATCCGGCGTTCACCCGTCGGGAATTGAGGATGATGGCATCCGGGCCGAGTTCCGCCCGCATCTGATCCGTCACTTCCTTCATGGATGCGCCGACGAACTTCTTAATTCGCATTGTCGATCTCCAGTTTTCCGATGAATTCAATTTCGGTCTCCGCCGGGAGTTCCGTGAACGACAGCACCGCCACCGTCGGGAACGACGTATGGATCAGCCGGTAGAAGTAGGGCCGCACGGTTGCCGCGCAAAGCACAGCCGGTGGATACCCCAGCGCCGTGGCGGTCTCCACATGTTCGGTCAGTCCCGCGTGGATCGCCTCAACCATCGCGGGCGACAGGCCCAGGCTGGGAGTATTTTCGCGCTGGTTCTGCAGGGCGTTGGTGATGATTTGCTCCAGCCGCGGACCGAGGACGGCGGCATGCACGACGCCGCGGGCATCGCGGTACAGCCGTGCGATCGTGTCGGACAGCGAGTGACGCACATACTCGGTGAGCACATCGACATTCTTCGTCACGCGGGCATAATCCACGAGCGATTCGAGGATCGTCACGAGATCGCGGATGGGGATGCCTTCCTTGAGAAGATTCTGCAGGACTTTCTGCACGGTGCCGGTGGGCAGCAGCTCAGGCGTGAGGTCTTCGACAACCGCCGGATAGTCCTTCTTGAGGTTCTCGATCAGCTTCTTGGTGTCCTGCCGGCCGAGGATTTTGTCGGCGTTGTGGCGGAGCATTTCCTGCAGATGGGTCGAAAGGACCGCGGCCGGCTCCACGACCGTGTAGCCCGCCAGTTCGGCGCGTTCTTTCTGATGCGGCGGAATCCAGAGGGCCGGAAGGCCGAACGCCGGCTCTTTGGCCGCGATGCCGTCGAGCGTTTCTTCCGCCGTGCCCGAATTCATCGCCATCAGACGGTCCATCATGAGCCGATCGGTGCTGACCACGTTGCCTCGAATCTTGAATACGTACTGGCTGGGATCGAGCTGGAGGTTGTCGCGAACGCGCACCGGCGGAATGAGTACGCCGAGTTCCAGCGCGAGCTGCTTGCGGATGTTCGTGATGCGGTTAAAC
This sequence comes from Bacteroidota bacterium, assembly GCA_021813905.1. Classification (GTDB taxonomy): domain Bacteria; phylum Bacteroidota; class Ignavibacteria; order UBA10030; family UBA10030; genus JAKAJH01. The sequence continues at coordinate 2,332 of JAKAJH010000036.1, forward strand.
AGGTCGCCGCCGCGCGATTCATCCACCAGCGAGATGAGACCGTAGCCGATCTCCAGTTCGAGCGCATCGACCTGGACATAATCCTCGACGTGCTCTTCCTTCTTCTCCTGCGCCGGCACCGCAACGACCTTGGCGGCCGCCGTCGCCTGCTTCTCTTCCTTCAGCGTGACGAATCCCAGCGAGCCCGCGAGTCCCGCGAGCACGAGGAACGGGATCGTGGGGAGGCCGGGCACCACACCGAAGAGCGCCAGCGCCCCGGAGGCAATCAGCAATGCCTTCGGCCGTCCGAAGAGCTGTGCGCGGACGTCGACGTCGAGCGGGTTGCCGGAGGTGCTGCGCGTAACGACCATGCCGGCCGCCGTCGCGATGAGCAACGCCGGGATCTGCGTGACCAGGCCGTCGCCCACGGTCAGCAGCGTGTAGGCACGGAGGGCGTCGGTGAAGGACATGCCTTTCTGAGCGAGGCCGATGACGAATCCGCCGAGGATGTTCACGACGTTGATCAGCAGTCCGGCCACCGCGTCGCCACGCACGAACTTGCTGGCGCCGTCCATCGCGCCGTAGAATTCCGCCTCGCGGGCGATCGTAGCGCGCCGCTCCCGGGCCTCCTGCTCTGTGATCAGACCGGCGTTCATGTCCGCGTCGATCGCCATCTGCTTGCCGGGCATGGCATCCAGGGTAAAGCGGGCCGCAACTTCCGAGATGCGTCCCGCGCCTTTGACGATCACGATGAACTGGATCATCACGAGGATCAGGAAGATCACGAAGCCGACGACATAGTTGCCGCGCACGACGAACGATCCGAACGCGTTGATGACGTCCCCGGCGTACCCCTCTCCCAGAATCAGCCGGGTGGACGCCACATTCAGCGACAGGCGGAAGATCGTGAGGATCAACAGCAGGCCGGGGAACACGGACAGCTCGAGCGGATTCGTGATGTACAGCGAAACCATCAGGATCAGAATGGCCAGCGTGATGTTCAGCGCGAGCAGAATATCGAGAAGGATCGGCGGCAGCGGAATGATCATGAGCGCGAGGATCAGGATCACGCCGACGGCGAGGAGCACATCCCCGTTGGATCGGAGCGTCATCAGAATTCCGGCGGGACGCTGTGAGGTTTCCCGGGCCATCGATCAGTTGCCTGAGCGGGCGGCGAGGCCCGCGTTCATGGATTTCACGCGGAAGATGTAGGCCAGCAGCTGGGCCACCGCGTGGAAGAGTTTCTCGGGGATCTCCTGCCCTACCTCGACGGACTTGTAGAGCGTGCGCGCCAGCATCCGGTCTTCCACGATCGGCACGCCGTGCTCCCGCGCGATCTCGCGGATCCGCTTGGCGATCAGTTCAGCCCCTTTCGCCACGACCTTCGGCGCATGCATCTTCGACGAATCGTACTTGAGCGCGACAGCGACATGCGTCGGATTCGTCACCACCACGTCGGCCTTGGGCACGTCATGCATCATGCGCTTGTAGGCGATCTGGCGCTGGATCCCGCGGATGCGGCCTTTGATCTGCGGATCGCCTTCCTGCATCTTGGATTCTTCCTTCACTTCCTGCTTGGTCATCTTGAGCTGCTGCTCATGCTCGTAGCGCTGGAAGCCGTAGTCGAGGGCTGCGATCGCAAGGAACGCGCCACCCACATTCATGCCCAGCGCGAGGGCGGAGCGGCTCAGGAATGCCAGGATGGCTGTCGGATCCCCGTCCGCCAGCGTCACCGATTCTTCCAGCAGACCGCGCACCGCATTGTATGCCACGACGCCAATGACCGCCACTTTCATCAGACTCTTGAGCAGCTCGACGAGCGATTGCTTCGACAGCATGATGCGCTTCAGTCCGCTCAGGGGATTCATCCGCGTGAACTTGGGCCGGAGCACTTCGCCGGAGAAATGGAATCCGACCTGGGCCGCGCTGGCCGCGATACCGATGATCATGATCCCCAGCGCCAGGGGCAGCAGGGCCATCAGGATGATGCTCATACCGCTGAGCGCATAGCCCTGCAGATTGTCGGTGGTGATCTGCAGACTGCCGGCACGGGCGAAGAGCATGCGCGCCACGTTCGAGAGCCGCGCCGCCATGGCGGAGCCGCCGACCTGCAGCACCAGCAGCGAGAACAGCAGGATGACCGCGGAGTTCACTTCCGCGCTGCGGGCAACGCTTCCCTTCCGCCGGCTGTCCTCGCGCCGCTTCGGGGTCGGTTGTTCGGTCTTTTCGCCGCTATCCTGTTGCGTGTTGGCCATGATCACATTACCCGGATCAGATCCAGGATGTTCTGTTCAAACATCGACAGCAGTTTCTTGAACACGAAGACCAGCAGGGGCGCGGACGACAGTGTGACGAGGAGCCCCACGCCGATCGTGACGGGGAAGCTGATGACCAGAATGTTCGCCTGCGGCATCACGCGGGCCATGATCGCGAATCCCACGCTGGTCAAAAACGTCGCCACGATGACCGGGGCGGCCATCTTGACGGCAACCACGAACACCATGCCGGTGAGCGACACCATGCGCTCGGTGAACGGACCCGCGATCGTCAGGCCGCCGAGCGGTACCGACTGGAACGTCACCGCGAGCGACTCGAGGATGAAATGATGGCCGTTCAGCGCCAGAAACACGAGCAGTCCGAAGAGGTAGAGCAGTTCGCCGATGATCGGCACATTCTGCGCGCTTTCCGGATCGAACACACTCGCCATCGAGAGACCCATTGAATACGCCATGAACTCGCCCGCATACTGCACGCCGGAGAACAGCAGGCCGGTGGCAAAGCCCAGGATCGCGCCGACGAGCACTTCCTTCAGCGCGAGGACCACGACCGCCGCCAGGCGGGTATCGATGCCGGACGACTGTGCCGCGACGATCGGCAGCATCACGTACGCCACGAACAGGGACACCGCCAGCTTGACCGCAACCGGCACCGCCTGATGTCCCACGATCGGGGCGGTCACCATCAGGGACGCGACCCGGAGGAACACCAGCACAAACGTGACCCATTCTGTGAGATACAGTTCCATGTTCAGTGGAGAACCGTCGGGATCTGCTGGAAGATGCTGACCGTGAACGCCTTCATGATGTCCATCATCCACGGCAGCGTGAGCACGACGACGACAGCCACGGCGATCAGCTTCGGCACGAAGGTCAGCGTGAATTCCTGAATTGACGTCGCCGCCTGAAGAACCGAGATCAACAGGCCGATAATCATGGAAACGATCAGCACCGGCGCCGAGAGGAGCAGAATGGTGTAGAACGTTTCGCGCATCAGATGGATGATGAATTCTTCCGTCATGGCGTCCGGTCCGTTACTGATAGCTCGTCAGGATGGATCCCACCACGAGATGCCATCCGTCCACCAGGATGAACAGCAGGATCTTGAACGGCATCGAGATCATGACCGGCGGCAGCATCATCATACCCATCGACATGAGGGCGCTCGCAATCACGACGTCGATGATCAGAAACGGGATGAACACGAGAAAACCGATCTGGAATCCTGCGCGCAATTCGCTGATCGCGAAAGCCGGGATCAGAACGTAGGTGGGGAGATCGGCGCGCGACTCCGGTTTTTCCAGATGCGCCATCTTGACGAACAGAGCGAGGTCCTCTTCGCGCGTCTGCTTGAACATGAACTCGCGCAACGGCTCGATGCCCCGGTTGTAGGCTTCGTTCATCGTCACCTGGTTGTTCAGATAGGGCTGCAGCGCCACCGTGTTCACTTTGTTCCAGACCGGCGCCATCACGAAGAAGGTCAGGAACATCGCCAGGCCCACCAGCACCTGCGACGGCGGCATTTGCGGCGTACCCATCGCCTGCTTGAGAAAATGCAGCACGACGATGATGCGCGTGAATGACGTCGTGAGAATGAACAGCGCCGGGGCGAGCGACAGGATTGTCATCAGGAACAGGATCTGCAGCGTCACCGCCACATCGTCCGGCTTCGTGGCTTTTCCAACTTCGAGCGACACTTTCGGGATGGCGATCGTCTTCTGCTGAGCGTGCAGCGCGGGGGAAACCGTGCCGGCAAGCAGCATCACGAGCATCACAATGGCGATCCGGCGGATCACAGGTCCCTCCGCATTCGCTTGCGCATACCGAACGGCGGAACGGCCGTGCCGACCGACAGCCGTTGGCGCAGGGCATCGATGCTCGCGGCAAGCGCCGCCGCGAACGAAGGCGACTGCTGCATCGCGTCGGAACGGCGGATCAGTCCGCCGAATCCCGTTTCCTGCTGGATCCGCGCGGCCGTGAGTTCGCGCAGCACATCGTCATCGTCAATCTCCGCCAGCGTCCGCAATCCTTCATCCGACGACCCCACGACCAGCACCTTGTTGAGCACTTTCAGAACCACCACGGACCGTTTCGGCTGCAGCGATTTCTGCGCGAGGACCTCCACTTCCACGATCCCCGAACTGCCGCGCCGGCCGTCCGCCAGGGAGCGCTTCAGGAGCCAGATCACCGCCAGCATGAGTGCGAGCACGCCGGCCAGCGAGAACGCGGTCTTGAGCAGGAGCCAGCCCATTACTTTCCGATCCCTTTCATCCGTTCGGATGCGTCCACGAGGTTCGTGATGCGGATGCCGAAGTGCTTCTCGATGACAACCACTTCGCCTTCTGCCATCTTCTTGCCGTTGATCAGAATGTCCACGGGTTCGCTGGCGAGCTTTTCGAACTCCACGATTGAGCCCCGCTGCAAATTCAGGATGTCGCGGAGCGGCAGATTCGTCCGCCCGAGCTCGATCGACACCGGAAGATGGAGATCCATCAGAAGCTCCATCTTCAGATCCTTCTCCGTGGAGGGTGCAGCCGTCGGGAACGTGGCCGGCGCCGTCGCCGGACGCTCTTCCGTCGCCACTGCTTCGCCTGTTTGCTCCATCACCTGTTCAGCCATTGCTCTGCTCCGTTTTGGATTGTTCCGACACGCTACGCGTAATTTTCACCGCCAGTTGTCCGTTGGACACGCCAGCGCGCCCCATAAATCGCGGCTTGGATCCGACCACCAGCTGCACTTCCGCCGCCGCGGGGATTCCGGTGCGCAGGACCGCTCCGGGCTCAAGCGCCATCAGGTCCCGCAGGGTCACGGTAGTCGTTCCCAGCACCCCCACCGCCGTCACGGTCGTCTGACCGACCTTTTTCAGAATTTCTTTGGACCAGCTGCTTTCACGCTGAGCGCCCGGGAATCCGCTGTAGTGCTGCACGTTCAGTTTGGCCAGCACATTCTCAAGCGCGAATGTCGGAAAGCAGAGATTCATCAGATACTTCTGGTCGCCGATCCCCACCTCGAACGACACGACCAGCACGATCTCGCTCGTGGGCGCAATCTGAGCGAAGTCGCCTTCGTTCTCGTACCGCTCCAGCTTGAAGTTCAGGTCGGCGATCGTCTTCCAGGCCTTCTGCAGGTCGCCCAGGGCGCGTTGCATGATGCCACGCACGATATTCTGTTCGATTCGCGTGATCGACCGCGCCTTCTTCTCCCCTTCCGTCGCACCGCCCAGCATGCGCGCGACCATGGCGAGCACCAGTTGGGGGCTCACTTCCAGGATCGCCAGCGCATCGGATTCCACCACGCGGAAGACGAACAGCGAGCTGGGGCTCGGCACAGAGAGCACATACTCGGAATAGAAGAGTTGGTCGACCGATGTGACACCGATCGATACGGTCGTCTGCAAACGGGCGATCAGATACGAACTGAGGGCTTCCGCAAAGCTCTCGTGGACCGCCTGCAGTGTGCGCAGCTGGTTCTTTGAAAGCCGATGCGGAAGGCGGAAGTCAAACGTGATGGCTTCGCGCTCCGGCGGGGCATCCGGTACCACGGCCGCCGGGGCAGGCTGCTCGAACGAGATACCCGAGAGCAGACTATCAATTTCCTGTTGTGAGAGAATCTCCGGCACGGAGGGACGTCCTCGTCATTGAATGATGAACTTGCTGAAGTACACGTTCTTCATCGTTCCGGTCTTCACCAGCGCTGAGACCTTCTCCATGATCTCGTCCCGCAGCTTCGGGCGCTGGTCCACATTCACGAGTTCCGGGAGTGCTTTGCTCGTCAGGATCGAATTGAGGACGTCGCGGAGCTGGACATCCTTGGTCTCAAGCTCCTGACGCGCTTCGGCCGTCGTCACTTCGAAGCCGATCGTGGTCAGCAGGAACCGCGTGCCGTTCGTTCCCGCGGGATTGACGATCAGATCCTTCACGACGTAGAGCTGATCGGCTTCGGGCGCGGCGGAGTGCTGTTCGGCCGCCTTGGCGGTTGCGAGCGGTGCCGCCGAAGAGGATGGATTCCCCATCATCTTGCCGGCGATGAAGTAGATCGCGACGAACTGGGCGATGAAGACCGGAATCCCGATCGCGATGAGCTTCTTGAGCGGAATTCCCGGTGCGGGAGCGTTTTGGGATTGAGGAGCAGCGGTCGGTGCGGGAATTTCTTTGTTCATCGTCGTCCTGTTTTTCGGTTACAGGCGCAAACGATGTGCCATTTGCCTTTTCGGTCAAAGGCCCTGGATCAGGCCAATTTCAAGGTTTTTGACAGAAATTCCGTGGCCACTGTTGGCCAGAGAGCGACGGGTGGAGAATATCAGACAATCGGCTCAGACCTGTTCGGCACGCTGGAGCAGCCGGCTTCATTTCGACGATTGGATTGGCCTTCACAGCAAATCTCTGCTTCAGAAACCGGCTGATCTTACGCACGGCCGGTTCCTGCCGTGCGGTCCGGCACTGACTCCGTGATGCCGAACCCCTCCAGGCGCTCCCGCCAGAAATCCACGAGGGAATCCACGACAGGATCGTGAGCAGGGGGAGCCGTTTCGACGAGGCAATCCGCCGTCTGCATGATCTGCGTCAGAATGTCTCCGTTCGTTGCACTGTGGTGGTGGGCAATGGCGGCCACCATGGGGCCCGGGAAGTTCCAGAGCTCGAGCAGCGCGGCACCGATCTCCTCATGGGAAAGCCGGAACGCTTCACGCTCCGCCCCCTGAAGCGCTTCGGGAGATTCCCACTGGCTTCCCCAGATTTCACGATACCGGTCGCCGTCCTTCAGCAGCTGGATCAGTAATCCGACATCCTGCAGCAGACAGGCCACATGGGCCACTTCCGGACGCACCATCTGACCGCTGAACGACGCGATGTGTCGCCCGACGATCGCCCGGTGGAGCGCCAGCGACCAGAGCCGCTGATACTCCAGGCGCGCCTCGGGCGTAAACGCGCGCGCCATGCGTTCAACGATCTCCAGCGCCGTCATCATGGTGCTGATGTACCGCGTGCCGATGAGCGAGATGGCCTCCGCGATGGACTGCACCGCCTGTCGCGTGCCGATGTGGACGGAGTTCGCCACCTGCAGTACTTTTGCGGCAAGCGCAGGATTCTTCTCGATCTCCGTCACCAGCTGCCAGATCGAGCAGTCCGGTCGCGCCAACAATCCCTGGAGCCGTGAAAAATTCTGTTCGGGCATCGGGACGTTCGTGAACGATCCGAGCAGTTCCCGCAGTCGCTGCTCGCGCCGATGCTCCCCGACGGTAATCGCCTGATCCACCATCGCGAGCATTTCCTCATCGATCCACGGGATGGTCATGAAATGCTGCACGCCTCCCCGCGCGATCACCGGCACGATCTCCGGTTCCGTCTCCGACGTTCCCGTGACAATCACGGTGGAATCCGGGTACGCGGTCCGTGTGCGTTCGATCGCCCGCACGGCGGATTGGTCGGAGGAACAGTCCATGAGAAGCACGTCACCGAACTCCTGGCCCGGCCCGGAGGGCGCTTCGGCGGCGTGGATCTTCTGCACGCCGTATCCTCCGGCCCGCAGCAGGGATTCGAGCCGCGGCGTGGTATCGGGCGCGGTCGCGACCACCACGAGTACCGCCGGGGCTCCCCGGCCTGCGGTCGCACGATACGGTACGTGAGATTCCATGGATCATTCCTCGGAAATGAACAGCATGGGCAACGACGGCTCGGAGCGGCGCCGGAGCGCCGCCCCGCCGTTCCGGCGATTACCGCTTCAGATTCACGACTTCGTTCAGGAATTCATCGCTCGTGGTGATGACCCGGGCATTGGACTGGAACCCGCGCTGCGCCGTGATCATCCGCGTGAATTCCTCCGACAGATCGACGTTCGACTGCTCCAGCGAACCGGACACGATCGTCGAACGCGACGACTCGCCGGCGGACACGATGACCGGTGTGCCGGAATTGCCGGAGATGTCGTACATGTTGTCGCCGGAGCGCACGAGGCCGCTCGGATTGTTGAATTCGGCCAGCATGACCTGTCCCAGCGTCAGGATGGTACCGTTGGTGAACGTGCCGAGGATCTTCCCCGTCTGGTCGATAGAGATATTGCTCATTTCGCCGGATGCGTAGCCGTTCTGCTCGCGGGGTGAGACCAGCGAGGCGGCGTTGGACTGGGTGATCCCGGCGAATGCGCCGGCGGTGCCCGGATTCAGATTGATCGACACGGCGGCGGCGCCGTTGTTCGGGTTGATCGAGAGTCCGGAGGAACCGTCATCATACGTGAACGCGCTCAGCGTGCCGTCGTTGTTGAACAGGATGCGCCCCGTCCGTCCGCTGGTGATGCTGGCCGGCGTGCCAACATCGGCCGTCCACGACCATTCATTCGCGTTGGCCGTCTTGCTGAACTTCACCGAAAGCGTATGCCGGTTGCCGAGGGAATCGAAGATCGACACGGAGGCCGTCGTCGATTCGGCAGGAGACTGGAGCGTCGCCGCGAGCGAATTGGACGATCCGACCTGCGTCAGCGATGATGCGTCAAGCGTGAACGCGATTGCCGGAGCGCTGCCGCTGGGCGTCAGCGAGAACTTCGCCGGCGTGATCGACGTGAGCCGGCCGGTGGCCGGATCGAACGTCGCGGTACCGGTGCCGCCCGTGATGGATCCGTCCGTGCTGGAGAGCGCCACATCCCAGGTATCGGCCGCGCTCTTGGTGAGCGTCGCGGTGACTGTGTGGGAGACGCCAAGATCGTCCGTCACGTTGAAGGTCTGGGAGACCGATCCGCCGACGGCCGTAGCGGCGCTGATGTTACCGGCGAGCGAAGCGACGGCAACCGACGCGGTCGCGTTGAGATTCCCGGAGAATTTCACTTCGGAGGTCGCTTTTGCGGGTGACTTCTGGTCCAGGGCGATCTTCAGGTCTTCCGTCTGTGTCCCCGTCGGGAGCGTTCCGCCCGGAGCGGCGATCTTGCCCTGCAGCACGGCGCCGGTGCCCGGGTGGACCAGCCGGCCTTCGGCGTCGAACTGGAATGTGCCGACGCGCGTGTAGTAAGTCTTCCCGCCCTTGTTGACTGCGAAGAAGGCGTTGCCTTTGATGGCCAGATCAGTTTCGTTGCCGGTCGTCTCCAGGTTGCCCTGCGAGAAGATCGTATCGATGGTGCTGATAGCGGTGCCGAGGCCCACCTGCATCGGATTGGCTCCGCCGTTGGTCGCGGTGGGTCGGGTGGCGCTGCGGAGCGTTTGGGCGAACGCTTCGCTGAAGGTGGTGCGACTGGCCTTGAAGCCGACGGTGTTGATGTTGGAGATGTTGTTTCCGATGACATCCATCATGACCTGATGGTTGCGCAATCCGGAAACACCTGAGAACAGCGATCGAAGGAACGACATGGTACTACCCTCCTGTGATTGGATGGTGCACTGTGCCGGGCATCAGTCGGTCAGCCCGGCGGAGGGCCCCCTGTGTCCCGCGCGATGCGGGGCACGAGGTCCGGCCCGTGTTGATTAATGACACTCAGTCTGCAATAACGGCACTGTCGATGTTCGTGAAGACATTCTCCTTGAGATGTTCGCCTCCCATCGCCGTGATAACCGTCCGGTTGCGGACGCTGACGACGAAGGCCATATCGCGGAGCAGAACGAGCGATTCCTGCGCCCCTTTCTGCTCGGCCCGGTCCACGGCACTGCCCAGCCGCTGGAGATCGGCCTTGTCCAGCTGCACGTTGCGCGACTCGAGCCGCTGCTGAGCGTGCTTCGAGAAGGTGAGTTCCTTCAGCTCGGTCTGAAAGACCTCATCGAACGATTGCTCGGGGGTCGCCTCGACCGGCGAACGCTGCTTCAGCCCGTCGACACCGCCGACGGGAAGGAAGGGAACGCTGACCCCGTTGACGTATTCGGCCATCGCTTACTCCTGCATGATCTCGAGGACATTGGCGATCGAGACTTCCACGCCGTCGATCACGAATACCGTGCCGGTGGATTTGAACCGCACGCCGCTGACCGTCCCCTCGATGAACGGGGCGGACTGGATATCGGCGCCTTGCGCATCTTTCGCCTCGACTGTGAACTTGTACGTCCCCGTACCCAGCGTCAGGCCGCTGTCGTCCTTTCCGTCCCATGTCAGTACGTTGTCGCCGCTGCTGCCCGCCGTGTTCGCCATCGTCCGGACCAGGTTGCCCTGACCGTCGTACACCTTGACCGTCACCGACGACGCCTGCTGCGGCAGCGTGTAGCCGATCTTGACATCGCCTGTTCCGCCGTACTGGAAGGTGTCCGTGGTCGCGCGTACGCCTTTGCCGATGAAGGTGGTCGCCAGCGCGTTGTTGAGAGACGCGGTCATCGTGCTGTCGGCGGCAAGGCTCGCCTTCAGCTGATCGTTGATGTTCGTCAGCTGCTCGACCGAGCTGAACTGGGCCAACTGGGCCGCGAACTCGGTTCCGTTGAGCGGATTCATCGGATCCTGATAGCGCAGCTGCATCACCAGCATTTTGAGAAAATCATCCTTGCCCATCGACGCCGAGGGCGTGGACGGCGTGGAGGTCGTCGTGGGATACACCGCGCCGGATTGGATGGCGTTCGTCATGATTCACCTCAGATTGTCACTTCCATGGTATTGTATCCCAGCGTCCGCAGGGGATCCGCTGCTTCAGGACTCTCGTCCGGCGCGAACGCACGGGATGACTTGTTGTGCTGGTGCTGGTCGCGCGGGGTTCCGGGATCGCGAAGCGTGGAGTGCTGCTCCGCATTGATCTGGATCCGCTGAAATTCCACGCCGCGGTCGGACAGCGACTCCCGGAGCACCGGGAGATGCGCCTCCAGAATGGTCTTCACCGCGGTCGTCTGGACGTCGATCTTCGCGTGCATGGAGTTATCCTCCATCTTCACGGTCACGAGGACGTCGCCGAGCGATTCGGGCTTCAGGGCAATCCGGATCTCCGACGTCTTCTCCGCCAGATGCAGCGATACGCCGTGCACGACCTGGTCCACGACGGAGCGGGACAGCTCGGAGAGAGCGGCGTTCGTTGTGCGCACTTCCGGTGACATCTTCACGTCCAGCGTGCCGCCGGCCTGCTCGATCTTTGCGGCATGCGCCAGCGCATTCAAATCTGTTGACGGCCGCAGAGGCGCCGCGGACTCGTTCGGCGGCGGTACCGGCGTTGCCGCCGGGGCAACCGGTCGCTCACCGGCTGCCGACGTCTGATCCGACGACGACTGACCGGCATGCGTCTGGAGAGCGGGGATCTCCGCCTTACTCTTCCCTTCCTGCCGCGGATCTGTTCCCGAACCCGTGTGCTGCTGCTCCGCCGGTTGCGCCGGGCTTACGCCTGCTTGAGCCGCCGGTGCGGTCGGTCCGGGAACCGATGAGGTCACCGGCGGAAGGACTGCGGGGGGCGGAGGGACCACCGGATGCGCCGGGGCAAGCGCCTGACGCGCTGCCGGCGTCGGAGCCGCCTCCGGATGTTCTGTGGACATCGTCATGGTCGGTGCGACCGGCTTGAATTCGCGGATCACATTGTCCGGGATCTTCCCTTCCGCCGTCTCTGCGACGGCCGGTGTCCTGCCATCCGGCAAAGGTCCGACGACCGCCGGAGCGACCCGGGCAACGACAGGTTGCCGAAGCGAGATCGGATTCGGAATGCGTGTCGTGGGGGCTGCCGTCGTCTCCTTGCCGGCAAGCGCGGGAAGTTGCGCGGTCGTTCCGAGCGAAAGCTGCGACGAGACACCGATCGCGGCTTCGAGCAGACGAGAGACGTCCATTCCGGGAGCATGCGCCGTCGCCTTGCCGTGGTCCGCCGTTCTTTCCGCGGGAGTTGCAGTCCCGGACTCCGCATCCGCGGCGGGAAGCGTGGTGCCTCCAAACGGGAGAATCGCCTGCTGATCCGGGATCGCCACCTTCGGCGCGGTCACCGACGCCTGTCCGATCCCCGCGACGAAGAACTGGAGCAGCATGGAAAGGAACGCGTCTCCCGATGCGGGAGCAGTTGTGGCTGTCGGCTCCGCAGGCTTCGCTTCTGCGGGTGCCTTGCCGGGAATGATATTGAGAACCGGGATCTTCATGATGCACCGTCCGTTAGTCCATCAGTCGCGCTGCATGGCGCGGTTCCATGGCACCGAGGATTTTCCCCGCCTGCCGTTTCTTGACCGCCAGCAGCACCTGCCGTGTTTCTGTGTCCGGAAGATTCTGCAGGATCTTTGCCGCTTCATCCGCACCCATCGCATCGATCATTTTCGCAAAGTCCCCCCGTTGCTTCGCCTTGGCGCTGTCGACCTGCTCGCCTTTCCGGGCCATGGCCTTCTCGAGCGCGCTCATCCGCGCCAGGTCGGAGGCGAGTTGCGCACGGATCTGCGAGAGCGTATCGGCCATGAGCCGCACCGTATCAACGGCGGCGATGTGCCGGAGCGTATCGCGTCCGGAGGCCGATGAGTCGGACAGCGCAGCGGAGTCACGCGCAGCTGCTGTCGACGCGGCCGCCAACGCTGCCGGCGCCGCCGCGGTATCGCGGTGCATCCACAGAAGGGCCATGTTTCCGCCGAGGGCGAGAAGAAACGTCACCACGAAAAGTCCGATGATCGCCGTGACCTGCTTCATCCGTCAATACTCCAGCCTGACCCGCTGCGCAAGGACGTCGATGAGCCGCTGCTCCTTGCGCTCGGCATCTTTGACCAGCTGTTCCCGCTGCTTCTCTTCGAGCGTTTCCACCATCTTCTTCGACTGCGATTTCTCGACCAGCTCTTCGCGCTTCGCGTCCTCCGCGGACTGAATTTCCTGGAGCTTTCGTTCCTGCTTCTGGATCTCCCGGGCGAGCCGCTGGAGGAACGCCCGGCTCGTCTGAAGATCCGTGACGGTGGTGCGGGCTTTGCGGACGGCGCCGGTGATCTCCTGTTCGCGGGTCGTCTGGAGGTCCTCCAACGCGCCCTGCTCCGCATCCTTTTCCGTGCGGATGCGGACGAGTTCCTGGTGCACCACTTTTTCCTGATGCTTCTTCACCTTCAGGAGGGTGCCGAAGCGTGTTTCATGAATGCTCATGCGATCCCCATCTGTTGCCCGCCGGATGACTCATCGCGCGGATCTGATCATCCCAACCATGCACGCACTGGAACGTCCGCACCAACCCGGCCACCAGGATGACATAGACGACCACTCCGATCACGTATGCCATCTCCCTCTCCTCTCCGCGCCATCTACGGCTCCATGAGAGAGCGGAGGCGCCCGACACTCTCGTCGAACCGGGCGCGCTCGTCGGGAGCCTGACGAAGGAACGCCCGGATCGCCTCGATATGCTTCACCGCCCGGTCGATCCGGGGGTTGCTCCCTTTCACATATGCGCCGATGTTGATCAGATCCTCGGCCTCACGATAGGTCGCCAGCACATCCAGCAGCCGCTGCGCGGATGCCCGATGCTCCGGTGTCGTGATCGCGGACATGACGCGGCTGATGCTCTCCAGCACGTCCACCGCCGGATACTGCCCCGCCGATGCGAGCCGCCGGGAGAGCACGATGTGGCCGTCGAGAATGGATCGCACCGCGTCCGCAACCGGCTCGGTCATGTCATCACCTTCCACGAGGACGGTATACATGCCTGTGATGCTTCCCTGCCGGGCGTTGCCGGCCCGCTCCAGCAGCCTGGGCAGCATTGCGAACACGGAGGGCGTATATCCTTTGGTGGTGGGCGGCTCACCGATGGCCAAGCCCACCTCGCGCTGCGCCATAGCCAGGCGAGTGACGGAATCCATCATCAGCATCACGTCGAGTCCCTGGTCGCGGAAATACTCGGCGATGCTCGTGGCCATGAAGCCGGCCTTGATGCGGATCAGCGCCGCCTGATCGCTGGTCGCTACAACGACGACGGATCGGCGCAGCCCCTCGGGGCCGAGCTCACGGTCGATGAATTCACCGACTTCGCGGCCCCGTTCGCCGACCAGCGCGATCACATTGACATCAGCGCTGGTGTCGCGGGCGATCATGCCGAGCGTGACGCTTTTTCCCACGCCGCTGCCGGCAAAGATGCCGATCCGCTGGCCTTTTCCGCACGTCAGCAGAGCGTCGATTGAGCGGATGCCGGTCACGATCGGCTCGGCGATGCGCCTGCGTTCCAGCGGATTCGGCGGCGCATTGTAAATGGAGCGGACTGCTTCGGCGCGAATGGGTCCCTTGCCGTCCATCGGGCGGCCGAGTCCGTCAATGACGCGGCCGAGCAGATCCGGTCCGACATTGACCGAGAGCGTGCGACCCGTGGCGACGATCTCGCTGCCGGGGCTGACGGCATTTGCGTCGCCCAGCACCATGGAGAGGACGCGGTTGTTCCGGAATCCGACGACCTCCGAATGACACACATCGTCGCCGTTCCGGTCCTTGATCACACACACTTCGCCGAGCGAGCAATTGGGACCGATGGACTCGATGACCAGACCGATCACCTGGGTCACCCGTCCGTTCACCTTCAGCAGATCGACGGTGCGGAGGCGGGACAAATGCGCCTCGAGATGGTCGAGGAGCGCGGGACGTTCTTCCGCTGTTCGGCCGTGCCGAACCGCCGGCGGCGGGATGGAAGAATATGTCGGTCCGGATTCCATCGGAGGTTCAGTCACGCGATCACATTCGATTCGACGAAGAGCGTTTCAATCTTCTTCAGCTGCGTGGCAATGCGCGCATCGACGTTGCCGGATTCGCTTTCCAGGATGCATCCTCCCTGTTCGATCTTGCCGTCCCCTTCGATCACCAGTTCGCGGATGGAATCCGCTCCAGCCACGATGGTCGAGCGGTGCTCGCGCAGAAACGCCTCGTCGGCAGGATGAACCCGGATCTTGATCCGGTCCACGCCCACCACACGCTGGATGGCTTCCCGCACCTGCTGCAGCACGAGGGACTGATCGAGGCGGAGCTCCCGTTTCACGATCTGCTCCGCGATGGAAAGTGCGAGACGGATCACCGCTTCTTCGGATCGCCGCTGGATGTCGCCCACTTGCACCTGAAGAGTTTCGATGAATCCGTCGAACCGTGCCGCGGTCTCCCGGCCGGCATCCGCCGCCGCATCCTGACGCGCCTCCGTGAGGCGATCCTCAAACCGTGATTCCGCCGATGCCACGCCGTCTCGCCATCCGCGCTGGTATGCCGCATCGGTCATGGTCCGGAGTTCCTCCTCGTCGATCCGGTCGGGTGCCGGCTCGATGATGGCCGCCGGCAGCATGTCTTGCGGAGGCGGCACAGGACGCTCGGCTTCCCGCTCGATCACGATGGAATCGATATCCGGGAACGGTTCCCGGGAGCGCACGGCAGGTGCCGGAACGATCCGGGCCGGCCGGCGTTTCAGTCGCACGAGCTCAGACAAAGACTTCCTCCTTACCGCCGCGGCCCGCCACCACGATCTCGCCGGCGTCTTCGAGCTGCTTGACGATCTCCACGATGCGCGTCTGCGCCGTTTCGACCTCTTTGAGCCGGACGGGGCCCATATACTGCAGTTCCTCCTGAAGGAGATCACGCGCCCGCTCCGACATGTTGGCGAAGATCTTCTCCTTCAGCTTTTCGTCGGCGATCTTGAGAGACATCGCCAGATCCTTCTTGTCCACTTCCCGCAGGATCCGCTGAATGCCCTTGTCATCCACAAACATCAGATCCTCGAACAGGAACATGAGGCGCTTGATCTCCAGGGACAGGTTCGCATTCTTCTGCTCGATGCTCTCGAGGATCATCTTGGCTTCGGCCGTCGTGCACTTGTTCAGGATGGCGGCGAGCGATTTCGTCCCGCCGAGCGAGCTCATACTCTGGCTGATTTCGGATTCTGCGACATCTTCCAGCACCTGTTCCATTTCGGTGATCAGCGCCGGCGACACCTTGCCGAGGGTGGCCATCCGGAACGCCACATCATTGCGCAGCTCGGCGGAGAACTCGGTGAGCACCATGGCGGTCTGTTCGGAGCTGAGATTCGACAGGATGAGCGCGATCGTCTGCGGATGCTCTTTCTGCAGGAAGCTCGCCAGCTGACGCGGATCGGCCTTCTTCAGCGTATCGAAGCCGGTCACGTGCGAGAGAACCTTGACCTTTTCGAGAATATCGACGGCCTTGGCGTATCCCAGCGACCGCTCGAGCAGATGCTGCGCGTAGTCGAGTCCGCCCTGCACGACGTATTCCTGGGCGACGATCAGCTGATGAAATTCATCCGAGACCTGTTCGATCGTGGACGAACTGACGCCCTTGACGTTGGCGATCTCGAGCGTCAGCGCTTCGATCTCCTCCTGGGAGAGCTTGCGCATCACCTTTGTCGCGGTCTCGACGTCGAGCGACAGCATCAGCAGCGCGGCCTTCTGCCGGGTGTTCAGCTGGTCTTTGGAACGTGGCTTCATCGTTCGCTCAGTTCTCCGCCAGCCAGACTTTGAGCAGCCGTGCCGCGTCGTCGGGCTTGTTGTTCATGTATTCGGATATCCGTTGGCGTTTCTGTTCGCGCAACTGCGCTTCTTCCGAGATTTCATCCTCGGGCGAGGGCAGCTGTACGCCCGGCCGCCGGGGAGGCAGCACTTCGGGATTCCCGTCGTACACGGCCTCCGTTGCCGGCGCACCCGCGACCTGCACCCGGACACGGTTCAGCAGCGACCGGATGATCAGGATCGTGGCGCCCATCGCGAGCACCAGGAAGACCTTCTCCGCGATGTCGTACCAGTTGCTGTACGGACTGTCCTTGGTCATGAAGTCCCCGTCCTGGTACGAGGTGCCGAACTGCATGTTCACCACCGAGATCTCATCGCCCCGGGTCGATGTGAAGCCCACGGCGCGCTTGACGATGTCGGTGAGCTGGTTCATCTCCTCGGGATTGCGCGGCGTAAATTCCGTGGTCGTCTGGCCGTCTTTGGTGACCGAATGTGAGCGATCGTTCACCATGGCCGCGATCGACAGCCGACGGACGGCGCCGACGCTTTCGACAATGTGCTCCAGCGTCTTGTTGACCTCATAGTTGGTCACGGTGCTGTTCCGCGTGGACGGAGGGAGCGAATCGCCGACCGTGCTCTTCTCTTCCGTCACCTGCTCGGACCGGACGGCGGTCTTCTCCGGATCGTATTCCTCGAGTGTCCGCTCGACCTGCCGGAAATCGAGATCGGCATTGACCTGCACGAGCGCATTGCCCTGTCCCATCACGCCGTCGAGGAGGGATTGTGCTTTCTGGCCGAGGTACGAATCGACCTTCTGCTGAAGCTCGTACTGGGTGGAGGTCAGCGAGGCGAGCGAATTGGGACGGGTGTTTTCGGAGAGCAGGACGCCGCGGGAATCGATGATGCTGACGTTGGACGACTCAAGGCCCTCCACGCTACTGGCGACGAGATGCTGAATGCCCTGAATGTTTTCCCGGCGCAGCGGTCGGCCCGAACGAAGCTTCAGCACGACCGACGCGGTTGCCGGCTTTTCATCTTCCTTGAAGAGGGCGCGTTCCGGCACCACGATGTGCACACGCGCACCTTCCACTTCCTCCAGCTGGAGGATGGTGCGGGCCAGTTCCCCTTCAAGGGCGCGGCGGTAATTGATCTTCTGAACAAAATCGGAAACACCGAGGTTGGTACGGTCGAAGATCTCGTAGCCGATCACGCTCGACTGCGGGAGACCTTCACCGGCGAACGACAGGCGCAGATCGTAGATCTGCTCGCGGGGAACCTGGATCGTCTTCCCGCCGTCCTCGAGAACGTAGGGAATGCTCTTTTCCTTCAGCTTGTCAACGATCTTGGACGCGTCCTGCTCGCTGAGGTTGCTGAACAGGGTACCGTACGACGGCCGGTTCAGCACGCTGACGAGAAAGATCAGCATCGCGACGCCGCCCACCAGCACGACGCCGAGGGAGATCCGCTGCCGCATCGACAGCCGGCGGAAGAATTGGGCCACCTGGGCCGGCCCGTTCGCATCTGCCATAGACTACACCTGCATGCGCATCAGTTCCCGATAGACATCGATGGCTTTGTTGCGGACCTCCATGAGCAGGTCGAAGCTTGTCCGGGCCTTCTCGACCGCGATCATTACGTCGTGCAGATCCGTCGCTTCGCCCGTCACCATCTTCTCGACCGCCTTGCCCGCTTCCTGCTGAAGGCTGTTCACGTCCGTAATGGCCTGATTCAGCACGTCGCCGAAGGAGTTGTTCGTTTCCTTCAGCGTCTTGTTGATCTGGCTCCCGTGAACGGGTCCATCGATGTTCGGCAGTAACGTCAATCCCTGACTGATCTTCATCTCCCTATCCTTTTCGATCGATCATCGCGCCGGTCCGGAACGACTGGGTCGAGCCGTCCCGCCGGTAAGTCTCGTGCGACCGGAGTTCATCCGCCGACGAGGGGAACAGATTCGCAAAGAACGCTTTCTCTTCCGTGGACAGCACATCGGTCGCGCCCGGAGCCGTCGGCGCCGCCGGATGCGGTGTCGCCGGGACGACGGCCGGCCGGTCCTGCGCGGGGCGAATCGGGGCGGACATGCCGCCTCCGCTCATCCGAATGCTTTCAATGCTCATCGTCAGATATCCAGCGCGTCTTTTGAGATCTGCTTCATGGCATTCACAGACGTCACGTTCGCTTCATACGCGCGCGACGCCGAGATCATGTCCACCATCTCCGTCACCACGTTCACGTTCGGCATCTTCACATACCCGTCCTTGTCCGCGTCGGGATGGGACGGATCGTAGATGACGCGGAACGGGCTCGGGTCCGCCGATTCCTTCGCTTCGACACCGCCCGGCACGTTGTCCGGATCGCCGGTCGCCTCAAATCCGACCGCGAAGTGCCGCGCGTCGGTGGTGGACAGCCGTTCACCCGTCGCCTCCAGCACGGAGCCAAACGAGGTGCCGGGAGCGGCGCTGAGACTGACGATCTTTCGCCGGTACGGCTCGCCATCCTCGGTCCTGGTGGTTTCGGCGTTCGCCATGTTGCTGGCAATCGCATTCATCCGCTTGCGCTGGGCGCTCAATCCCATGGCGCTGATGTTCAGCCCGGCGAAGAGTCGTTCGATCCTCATGCTTGTCCCCTGATGCTCTTCTCGAGATTGCGGAACGTATCGCCCAGCAGCCGCGCCGCGAATTTGAAACGAATCTGATTCTTGGCCATCTCGGCCATTTGCTGGTCGATATCCACGTTGTTCACGCCGCTCGCGAGCGGGTCGTTCGGAACGATGCCCGCGGCGGCCGCATCCACCACCTGTGCGCCGTTGCCGATCTCCTCGCCGGAGATTCCGGGCATGTGCCCCGGCTCGGTCATCACCGGCCGGACGGAGCCGCTTGTCATCGCGCCGTTCATCTCCTCCTCGAACACCACCGCCTTGCTGCGATAGCCGACGGTGTTGATGTTGGCTATGTTCGCCGAGATTACCTGCTGGCGCGCGGAATACACTCCGAGCGCTTTTCCGAGAACCGGTATCTTGGTGGCATCGAACAGTTTCATATTGGGTCCCGAGTGTCTGCAGAGATCCATCAACGGCAGTGCCACAGCGCGGAGGGCCAAATTCGGCGGAATTTCGGGAGTAGCATCGTCGGGGGCGCGGCCGGATGGCCAAAGAGAAACAGGTGAGTGCTAATCACCATCATACTCCAACCGCACACGAAGTCGTTCTCCGCAGGAGCAGATGAACTCGATGGTCTCGGTGCCGTCGTCGGATCGGTGAACTTCGACGCGGGGTGCATGCGATGACGGGTCTGCCGGCGCATCCTTCGCCGCTCCATCGCCCGCCGGAATCGCCGCAGCCGCGTGTGAATGCGCCGCCGGCGGATTCTTGCCTTCCACCACTTCCGCAAGCTCGATGAAATCGGTTTCTGTGCCGGTCAGCGAAGGGCTCATTTGCCTGTCCCGAAGAAAATGGACGAAACCGTAGCAGGGATGTCCCCCAACGGAACCACGGCGTCGGTAATACCTTCATCCACAGCGGCCTTCGGCATGCCGTAGACGACACACGTGTCCTCGTCCTGCGCGACCACGTATCCGCCGCGCTGCTTCAGCGCTTTCAGTCCGAGCAGTCCGTCCTTTCCCATGCCGGTCATGATCAGCCCCACCAGCGGCGCGTTGTACGCGTCGACCGCCGAGTGAATCATCACGTCCGCGGAGGGATGGTACAGCGTATCCCGCGGCTCGTCACCGATGCGAACCCGCACGTGAGCCCCGGACCGCTCGAACGTCATGTGGCGTCCGCCGGGTGCCACGAGCACGAGTCCTGGCTGCATCGCGTCCCCGGTCTCGGCCTCCTTGACCCGCACCTGGCTGAGGCTGTTCAGGCGATCAGACATCGACCTGGTGAAGTGCGGCGGCATATGCTGAACGATCGCCATGCCCACCGGCAGGGCCGCCGGAAGTTTTGGGACGGTCTGCAGAAGAGCCATGGGTCCTCCGGTCGAAATGCCGACCACGATGGCTTTGTAGTCGCTGCGGTCCGGTCTGCGAAAGACCGGCTTCACAGAGGGTGTGCGCGCCGCTCCGGCCTGGGTTCCCTGGACGGCGCTGCGAATCCGCTGCAACCGGAATGCGAGGGAACGACTCTGGACGATACCGCGGACCTTGGAAATCAGTTCTTCCCGAATCTTGACGATGTCCAGCGAGACATAAGAAAGCTCCTTGGGGATGAAATCGACCGCACCTTTTGCGAGCGCATCCAAGGTCGCCTGCGCGCCTTCGGTGGTCAGCGAGCTGACCATGAGTACCGGAAGCGGCATTTCCTTCATGATGATTCCCAACGCCGTCAGGCCGTCCATCCCCGGCATCTCGATATCCATCGTCACGATATCGGGCTTGTGCTGCCGGATCATTTCGACGCCTTCGCGGCCATCCCGTGCGGTGGCAACCACGCGGATACCGGGATCAGACTCGAGCATCATCGACAGCGACTTCCGCATGAAGGCCGAATCGTCCACCACCACCACTTTGATGATCCTGTCGGCCATCGTTCGTGGTCCTCAGTTCCGGCCCGCGCACATGCGCATCAGTTCACCGACGTCGACGATCATGATCACGCGGCCGTCGCCGAGGATCGTGGATCCGGCGACCCCACGGACCGTGCCCAGGTACTCGCCGATCGACTTGATGACCACTTCCTTCTGGCCGAGGAGCGCGTCCACCACCAAGCCGAGCCGGCGTTCCGCGAGTCCGACGACCACCACGTAGATCCAGTCCGTCTGATGACCGTTCTGATGGCCGGCGAGCACATCCACCAGCCGGGCGAGCGGAAGCACGGAATCCCGCAGCCGCATCACCTCCATCCCGTTGATCGTCTCCACGTCGTTCTTGCGGATGCGGACCACTTCCACGACCGCATCGAGCGGCACGCTGAAGATTTCCTTGCCGACCTCGACGAGGAGGGTTTGCTGGATCGCGAGCGTCAGCGGAAGCCGGATGATGAACGTGCTCCCTTTGCCGACCTGCGATTCGATCTCGATGGTCCCTTTCAGATTCTGCACGTTCGTCCGAACGACATCCATCCCCACCCCCCGGCCGGAAACGTTCGTGACGACCTTGGCCGTGCTGAATCCCGGCAGGAACACCAGATTGTAGGCGTCCCGGGCACTCATCTCCGCGGCCTGGGCGGGCGTGATCAGACCTTTTTCGACGGCTTTCTGCTTCAGGATCTCGGCATCCATACCCTGGCCATCGTCCTGCACGGAGATCGTGATGTGATTTCCTTCGTGCTGCGCGCGGACGGTGACGGTGCCTTTGCCGGGCTTCCCGGCCGCTACGCGCCGTTCGGGGATTTCGACGCCGTGGTCGGCTGCATTGCGGATGAGATGAACCAGCGGATCGTTAATCTCTTCGATGAGCGACTTATCGAGCTCCGTCTCTTCTCCCGTGATGACGAGCTCGATCTCTTTCTTCATTTCCTTGGCCAGTTCCCGTACCATACGCGGGATCTTGTTGAAGACCTTGGCGATCGGGACCATGCGCGTCTTCATCACGGCCATCTGCAGTTCGGTGGTGATGAAGTCGATGTGCGCGTTCGTCTCGCTCAGCTCGCGGGCCAGCGGCAGATTGTCATCCTGGCCGCTGATCTGATGGGCGATTTGTGAAAGACGGTTGCGGCCGAGGACCAATTCGCCGACCAGATTCATCAGCACATCGAGTCGCGTGACATCGACGCGGATGGTCGCATCGGCGACACGGGTCGGCTGGGCTGACGGGCCATGCGTTGCGGCCTCCGGTGCGGCAGGGGCGGGGGCGGACACGGCCGGCGCAGCGGGCCCGGGAATGCGCTCCGCCTCGGATGCCGGCAATTCCGGATCGTCCGGATCGCCGGGGACCGTTTCGGGGATGGGCGTCGGCACCGGTTCGGCGGAGACCAGCTTGCCGGAGGCGACCGCTTCCAGCTTGCCGAGGATCGCGGTCAGGTCCACCGTTTCCGTGTCCCTGCGTTCGATGCGCTGCAACAGATCCCTGAGGAGGTCGTACCCTTCAAACAGCACATCCATCGTCGGCGCCGTAACGACGAGATCTCCTTTGCGGACCTTGTTCAGCACATCTTCGAACCGATGCGCAAGGCCGGTCATTTGCTCGAAGCCCAGGAAGGACGACGTGCCCTTGACGGTGTGAACGGCGCGGAAGATCACGTTGTGCAGCTCGGAGTTCTTCGGATCTTTCTCGAGCGCGAGCAGATCCCGACCAAGCTTCTCAACGATCTCATTTGACTCGACGATGAAGCTCTCGAGGATCTCAGCCATTTCATTTTCGAATGCAGGATTCATCGAACAGTCCTTTGATTCAGACGGTACAGATCGCTTTCAACTCTTGGTGGCACTCCACTGCCGGACGATATCGTCCGCAGCGTTCTGGCGCGCATCCGAGCGCGTATATTCGGCGTTCGTATCGAATGTGGTGTCGGTCGCCGGAAGCGCCAGCGGGGCGGCGCCGGTCATCCCGCCTTCGAACCGGTCGAGCGCGTCGGCCAGCTGGAGCCGGACGGACTCGATGATCTGCGCGACGCCGGCGAGCTGCTGGCTGGTGATATCCTGGACCTGCAGCGAGATGGCGATGGACATGCTTTCTTCTTTGGTCCGTGCGAGGAGCTGATCCGCCGCGCCGAAGCCGTCATTGCGCGAGCCGTCGGAGACGCGGTTCCGCACGGCCGTGACCGCGGAGGCGATCTGTTCCCGTCCTTCCGCCCCTTCGACGAGGCGTCCGAGGCCGAGGAGGAGGCGCATGACCAGTTCGTCCGTCTGGAACACGGATCGTCGGGCGTCCTGGATGGCCTGCTGGGCCTTGGTGATCCCCGCCGTCATGGACTCGAGCGTATTCAGGATCTCCACCGTGGCGTTTTCCGTTGCTTGCGTGACGCTCGAAAGCTGACTCGAGGCCCGGGGTATCCGGTTGGTGCTTTCCTCGATGGAGTTGCGCACATTCTCCAGCAGCGGCACAAGCTCCCGGATCAGCTGCACGAGATCCTTGACATCGCCTTCTTCGGGGGGCTGGAGACTGGTTGATTTCATGCCGTCCAAACGAATCGCGGATGTCAGACGGTTTCCGTTCTGCTTCTTCATGCTGTCCTCTCTGGTTCAAACGACGGGTTCACGGCGGTCAGCAGGATCACGCCTTGGTTTCGGTCACCTTGAGGATCTGATCGATTTTTTCCTTCAGTCCCTGCGGGGTGAACGGCTTGACGATGTAATTATTCACGCGCGCTTTCATCGCCTCGATCACGTCATCTTTGTTGCCGCGGGTGGTGATCATCAGGATCGGGAGATGCTCGAACTGGCTGTTCGTCCGTACCCATTTGGTCAGATCGAGGCCGTTCATCTCCGGCATGTTCCAGTCGGTAATGAGAAAGCTTGCGCCTTCCGTCATCAGTTTGCCGACGGCGTCCTTTCCGTCCTGGGCTTCGACCACCTGCTCGTAGCCGAGGGATTTCAGCGCGTTCACGACGATGCGCCGCATCGTCAAAGAGTCGTCCACCACGAGAAATTTGTGGTCAGCCATTGGTCCTCATTCCTTCTCTGATTCGTCCCGTTGCGGTTCGCAGGTCATCCTTCTTCGGTCCAACTGAGATACTTCGACACTTCATACTGGATCTTCTCCAGACTGAAAGGCTTCACGACATACGAATGGACGCCGAGCTTCGCACCTTCCTCTCTGCTGTCCTGATCCGCGAGCGAGGAGAGGATGATGATCGGGAGTTCCGCGTATTCCGCGTTCTCCCGAAGCGCCTTGATCAGCTCAAAGCCGTCCATGTTCGGCATGTTGAGGTCGGTAATCACGAGATCGAACTTGCGCTGGGGGAGCTTTTCCAGTGCGTCCATGCCGTCGCACGCGGTGACGACATCGAATCCCTGCATACTGAGGGAGACCGACACGAATTTGCGAACGGTCGGCGAATCGTCGACGGCCAACACCTGCCTGCCCATCGGTGTCATTCCTTTTTGTATGCCACAGTCTTGGGAAAGTTGACCAGCTTGAACGCGCTCGAGATTCCGTGCAGCGATTCCGCGTACCCGATGAACAGGTAGCCGCCCGGATTCAGGCTGTCGTACAGGTCCGACACGACCTGGATTTTGGACTGCTGATCGAAGTAGATCAGCACGTTGCAGCAGAACACCACATCAAACCGGCTCATCGTCCGCATACGCGGCCGGTCGTAGAGATTCATATGCTCGAAGTGTACGAGCCGGCGCACATCATCCTTCAGGGTGAACCGCCCGTCATCGGCTGTGAAGTACTTGTTGAGATAGTACGGTGGCATGTTGCGGATCGAGTATTCCCGGTACACGCCCGAGCGGGCCGTCTCCAGCACGCTTCGGCTGATGTCGGTCCCGACCACCTCCAGATCCAGCCACGGATAGAGCGGACGAATCCGCTCCAGAAAGATCATCGCGATGGTGTATGCTTCCTCGCCGGACGAGCTGGCGGCACTCCAGACGCGCAGGGTCGCCCGTCCGTTCTGTTTGCGGGATGCCACGATCTGGGGAACGAGCGTCTTCTCAAACGCTTCGAATTGCGGCTCGTTGCGGAAGAAGAATGTCTCGTTAATGGTCACCGCGTCGTACAGGAAGCGCATTTCGTCGGCGCGCCCCGTCCCGGCCCGGAGGAGCTGGTCGTACCGCTCGAAGTCCGGAAGATTCAGAACCTGCAGACGCTTCCCGAGCCGACCTTCCAGCAGGTATTTCTTGTTGTCCTGGAAGTAGATGCCCGTTTGCTTGTAGATGAACTCCCGCAGCTGCCGGAACGTCGCATCCGACATCTTCACCGTCTGCGGCAGCTTGAGCACCGCTGTGAGATCGGGCATGATCACCCCGGAACCGGATTGCGCCAGCGGTTTGGGTGCATTCAAGGCCATGGGTCAGTTCCCGCTCGTCGATTCAACGGTGAACCCTTTGGCATCCAGGGTCGCCACAGCCACCTCACGCACCATTTCGTCGTCGTCGGTGAGAAAGCGGGCAATGAACTGCGGAATCCGACGGTCATCCAGAGGCGCCAGCAGCTCGATGGTATGCATCCGGAGCCAGGGATCCGGATCGTTCATGATCTGATCGAGGAACAGGATCGCCTGATCGCCGTCAAGGCGGAACAGCGCGTCCACAATGGCACCGCGGGTCTCCTCGTTCGCCTCGGGCCACGCGTTCCGGAGCACGGCACAGGCACGGGCCAGCAGATCGATGCCCGCATCCATGAATTCGCCGGGCAGATCGTCGTACTGAATCCCCGCGGCGTACCGGCTCAGCAGTCCGATCAGCTGTCGGCCCGGACGTGCGTCGCCGGATTCCAGCAGCGCAATGACCGCCACGAACAGATTGGGCCGCGCTTCGACAACTTCCGTCAGGACGGCATCGAGGCGCTCATCGAATCCCATGCCCGCCAGGAGCGCCCGCGTCACAGCGTCGCCCGGGATCGTGCTCAACGCCCGCGCGGCGCTGATACGGATTGCCGCGTCGTCATCCGCAAGAGCTTCGAGCAGTGCGTCGCGGAACTCGTCCATCGGACCGAGCGGCAGGCCGCAGCGCTCCGTCAGCCGCACCAGGGAGTGCAGCAGCATGCTGCGCGCAGGCCCGCTGATGCGCGGTACCTGGGCACGGAGCACGGCGATTGTGGACGCATCCCCGACGGCACCGAACGCTTCGAGAAACGTGTAGAGCTGAACCGGGTCCGTCAGCGGAGCGCCGAGGAAACGCTCGAATGCCCGGCCGAGGAACTGTGCCGCCTCGGATCCGCCGATCTTTCCCAGGGCTTCCACGACGGCAGCTTTGGCGTCATCCCGCATCTCATACGTGGTGATCAGCGCCGGCACCGCGCGTTCGTCACCGATACTGCCCGTAGCTTCCACGGCGGATACAACCACATTCGCATCGGGGTCGTCCAGCAGCCGGACCAGATGCGGCACGGCATCGCGGGCACCGATGACCCCGAGAATATCCACCGCGAACTTCCGGACATCCTCATCTCCGTCGTACATGGTCGGCAGAAGCGCCTGGACCGACTGATCCTTCAGGCGCACCAGGAGGTCCGCCGCCAGATTCCGCGTGACGATATTCGGATCGGCCAGATACTCCACGACCGCGTGCGCAACGCTCTCACCGCCGATCGTCAGCAGGGCACGCGATGCGGCATCGCGGACACCTTTGTTCTCGTCCCGCAGCGCCGCAGCCAGCGCCGCGACCGCAGCGAAACCCCGTGCGTCAGACATTTCTTCCGCCGCCCGTCGGCGGGCGCCGGGATCGGCACTGCTGAGCAGTTCCGCAATCTTCCGTCGATCCAAATCGTGCATGCGATCTCCCGTTCCCAGTGACGGCGCCGTCAGGCCGCCAGCTGTTCGATTCGGCCGCTCTTCTCCACGAACAAGACTTCCCGGACGGCTGCCTGCACAAGCTTCCGAACGCCGTTGATCTCCAGCAGCGCATTGGCAGCGACGATCCCGTGTGCCCGGATCCGGCATGCCAGCGTGTTCTTCAGAGCTTCCTGAATCACCGCTGTCTGACGATCGATCCGGTCGATCACCGCCGGGATCCCATCCTGCAGCGTCTTGAGCCGCTCGAGGACCTGCAACTGATCCGGCGGGAGCGAGCCGGCATCCAGCTGACGCCGGACCAGTTTGTACACCGCCGCTCTTACATCCTGAAGCTGCTTCTCGGTGACGGCGCGCTCCTGTTCCAGCTGCGTCACGCGATCGAGAAGGCGCTGCCGAACGCCCACCTGGGCCATGACCGGCGTCTCTTCACCGTTGCCGAGGTTCAACACCTCGATCTCTTCGCCAGCCTCCAGTCGTCCGCCGACAATTACCGCACGCGGAGCAATGATCCGTCCGCTGGCCCGGATCGTCGCGGCGATTGCCTCGCGACGGATCTCCACATCGCGATCGGCCTCAATGGTCTGATAGTGTACCTGCTGCACCGTGACATTGCCTCCGGCGCGGATGATCCCCTTGCCGGTGCCGACAAATCCTTCGCGGATCACGACATCGCCGCCCGCCGTGAGCAACGCATCCCCTACGCTTCCATGGACTTCGATGGATGTTCCCGCCCGGACGGCGTAGTCGCTCTTGATGTCGCCGGTGATGATCACCGCCCCGACGAAGTCGATGTTGCCGGTCAGGACCCCCGCATCACCGTTGACGCGGAAGACCGTTTGAACTTCCACCGACCCGTCCGGCGCGATTCTGGCATGCCCGTCAGCGGTCGCAACGATGGTCTCGGGTCGGTCGGGCACACACCGCGTGTTTTCTCCGGCGATACACCGGGCTGGACGGCCCGCAGCTCCGGGGATCTCGGAGCCGTCGACGCCGCGACCGGCGGTACCCGGTTCGGGGGGATGGATGCGGGCAACCACATCGCCCGTGCGGACATTGCGGATGTGCAGAAGTTCCGCAGTTGCTTCGGCGTCCTTCTGCACGGGGGACTGTTCAAATGGGTATTCGATCCATCCTGGCGCACCCGGCCCGGGTTCAATCCCGCGGGCAACGACGATCGGTTCGCGCGGATGGATCCCGCTCCCGGACGGATGGTCCGGAGACGGAGTGAACCCGAACGTGACGCCGGCTTCCGCCGCCATGCGGCGAATGTCAGACTCGTCGGGCCAGGGAAGCTGCTCGTCGCCCGGGTCCACGGCCAGGGTCGCCTTCAGCTTGTCTGGAGATACATCGACTCGCACTCGCACTTCCTCCGTATGAACAGTGCCGAATCCGCAGTGACCGGACCGACGGGGGGAATTTGTCGCTGAATTGAGGTCAAGGTTTATGCCAGTTGGGAATCCGCGAATTTTACCGAAATCCAACGAAAATCGCCGTTTCTGGCTGGATTGATATGGCCAATTTCAGCCACGTGGCCATTTCGGGGCCGAAGCCCGAATGGCCGGAGTCGGCAGGGGAAAAGCGCGGTGTGCGGAAGCGCGGGAGATTACTTCAGAACGGTGTCAAGCATCCAGAGGAGCTTCTCCGGCTTGTACGGTTTGGTGAGAAATGCGTGAACGTTCGGGATATTCAGATCGTCGGAGGTCTCGTAATTGGCGAGTCCGCTCACGGCAAGGATGCGAACCGATTCGTCGACGCGGTGCAATTCACGAATGAGCGTTGCGCCGTCCATTTGCGGCATCATCATGTCGGTGATGACCGCGCGGATGCGATGCCGGTTCTGCTCGTACTGATCGAGGGCTTCGCGGCCGTTGCGGGCCAGAATGACCTGGTACCCGTACGCCGTCAGGACTTCGCGGGTGATCTCGCGGACCGGCAGTTCATCATCGACCACGAGAATGCACTCGCCGTGGCCGTGCGGCATTTCCGCCGGAGCGTTGCCGGCGGAGCCGCTCTTCTGCGTCTCCCCGACCGGCAGGTACACTTTGAACTGCGACCCGCGTTCCGGTTCACTGTACACGGTCACAAAGCCCCCATGTCCGCGGACAATCGCCTGAACCGTGGAGAGGCCGAGGCCGGTTCCCTTGCCGATCTCCTTTGTGGTGAAGAACGGATCGAAGATCTTTTCGACATGTTCCTGCGGAATGCCCATGCCGGTATCCGAGACGGAAGATCGG
>JAKAJH010000037.1 GCA_021813905.1 Bacteroidota bacterium
CTCAAACAATTGCACCAGATAGACGTCTTCCCGCGCGTGCATCCGCTCCTTGCGCCGATGTGTGTCGTCACGGTATCCGGCCAGATGGAGGCATCCGTGAATGAGCAGCCTCCTGGCTTCATCGCGGAAGCGCACGCCGTAGGTCCGGGCCTGTCCGCGCGCCGCATCGAGGCTTATGTACACCTCGTCCGCCATATCACCGTCGCCGGACAACGGAAAGACGATCACATCCGTCGAACGATCATGCCCCAGAAACGTCCGATTGATGGCGCGAATCCGGCGGTATGTCGTGAATACCACGGATACGGGCCGGTGCGGCTTCCCTTCTCCTTCGAGAACACCGCGGACAATGCGTTCAGTTTCCCTTCGGGGAAAACGGAGCACAGGATGATTGGTAAATGCGCTGATGCTGCCACCGGGTGCCGGTCGTGCAGGCGTTCGGCTCATCGTTTCCGGCGCTTGGATGCTTTTCCCGGCGCTGCCTGCTCCGGGAGGATGGACTCTGCCAGCGAAAGGGCGATCCCCGACAGCATAACCTCAGGTCCCAACCGGGTGAAGTCGCCCGAGAGGAGATTCCGGTCGACGTTGGCGTACAGCGAACAGCCGCCCTCCCGTTCGATCGTCAGGCCGGACAGTTTGCCGTCCGATTCTCCAACGAAGGTCACCTCCCCCAACAGCGTGCTCGCCACGTACCCCGTGCAAAAATGCAGCTGCAGATGCGTCGTCGCCGTATAGACGGACACCAGCGTGCCGCGCCGGTTGCCGATGGGAATGTTCGAGTAAATCTCCACCGCCATTGAGCGCTTTTCCGGCACGTTCGCAACCTCAAACCGGACGCAGTGCCCTAGTCGCTTGGGTCGTACCTTCAGCACCCGGCCCAGTTTGTTCAGATCTTTTGCCTCAAGGGCAAATCCCATGGTGATCGTCGCTCTTTCATGAAAACGAAAACCCCGACTCACCCTTTCGTCCGGCTACTTCGTGAAAGGGCTCGGGGCTGCCGAACCGCAAACGCACGCGGTCGTGTACTGCCGAAATTCGGAACGTTTGTCCTCTCAGCGCCATGATCTCCGCGATGCACTCCGGCCATTCGAGGCCACGCCAATATACACCCGCCCCGCGTGATTGTCAAGCATCAGATCGTGATCGTGGTGTTTTCGACCGCTGCTTCGCACACGAACGTGTAGCCGCGATTCGTAATCTCCTTTTTGCACTTGCGGACGATGTCGTCCACCTTGTCGTCGTTGTGCGTGTGGTCGTGGTGAAACAGAAACAAGCGCTTCACCTTCGCCTCGGCGGCGACCCGAAGCGTGAACAGATAATCCGAGTGTCCCCAACCGACGCGATCAATGTACTCTTCCGGCGTGTACGTCGTGTCGTGGATCAGCACATCCGCGTGACGGCAGAAGTCGATCACCCGCCCGTTCGGATCGCCGGTCGCGGCCAGATATGCCTCCTTGACCTTCGGCTCGAAGTTCGTCAGCGAGGCCGCCGCCGCCCGGTCGAACGGTTCGTTGTCGCTGATGTACACCAGCGTCTTTCCTTTGTACTCCAGACGATAGCCGACGGTGAAGCCGGGATGGTTCACGTAGATCATTTTCACCAGCGCGTCGTGGACCCGCATCTCCCCTTCTTCCTTGACGGGGACGAAATGGATCGAAGCTTTCAGATCATGCAGCTGGACGGGGAAGTAGATGCGGTTCATCTGCTCCGAGATGATTTCCCGCAGACTCTTCTCGGG
Organism: Bacteroidota bacterium; assembly: GCA_021813905.1. Classification (GTDB taxonomy): domain Bacteria; phylum Bacteroidota; class Ignavibacteria; order UBA10030; family UBA10030; genus JAKAJH01. The sequence continues at coordinate 1,739 of JAKAJH010000037.1, forward strand.
ACGGTCCGTGCCGACGATGGTCAGTTCGTTCCCCGGAATGAACGCCGGTTTGAAGAACGGAAATCCCTGGATGTGATCCCAGTGCGGATGGGAGATGAACAGGTGTGCCTTGACCGACTCGCCGGTATTGATCAGGTAGTCGCCGAAATTCCGGATGCCCGTTCCCGCGTCAAAGATCAAAAGCTTCTCGTCATCGAGCCGAACCTCGAGGCAAGGCGTGTTTCCGCCGTATCGTACGGTTGCTTTTCCCGGGGATGGAATGGAGCCTCGGACACCCCAGAAGGTGAGTCTCATAGTGCCCCCGCGCTTGATCTACAGCCGATATGAGGAGACGTATTCGACATAATTAAGTGCGGACTCCACCAACGAGCGCCGCTCGTCCGCCGTCAGCGGCCGTTTGACTCCGGCCGGCACTCCCGCCACAAGCATTCCCGGCGGGACCGTAAATCCTTCCAGCACAAGCGAGCCGGCAGCGACCATCGATTCCGCGCCGACCGACGCACCATCCAGCACGATCACTCCCATGCCGATCAGGCAGCGATCCTCGATCGTGCAGCCGTGAAGAACGGCCGCGTGGCCGATCGTGACCTCATTGCCGATGGTCAACGGGAATCGCTCATGCGTGACGTGCAGGACCGCGTTGTCCTGGACGTTGGTGCGCTGACCAATTCGGACGCGGTGTACATCGCCGCGAATCACTGCGTTGAACCAGACACTGCTGTCTAGGCCAATCTCCACATCTCCCACGATCCGAGCGCCCTCCGCGACGAACACGGAGGCATCAAGGCGCGGAAGGATCCCCCGGTACGGCAGGATCGACATCATTCCGCCTTTCCAAACCGCGGCGGCATCCACGATCCCCGTTTCCAGCGTGTCAGTTCCACTTTAATACTGCCCAGGATTACCTTCAGGCGGGCAACGATCGGGATCCGCGCGTCATCATTGCTAAACCACCCTTCGAAGCCGCCTGTCAAACCGAACACACCCACGAAGTCCGCCCGCCCGTCCAGATAGACCGCGTCCACAGGATAGGCCACCGAATCGATTTCGACTTCCTGGCGGTCGTTCCGGAAGTTGATCGTGGTCCTGGCTTCTTTGTTCTCGATGAACGTGGGAACGATCTCCGTCCTCTTTTCGCGGGCATGCTCCCGTGCGTAGAAGAAGAGTGAAAGCCCGTCCTGCCCGCGTCCATTCACCGCAACGGTGTCAATGCCGGCACGGGTCCGCTGACCGTCAGGAGATTTCTTGCCCCACTCATAGAACATGCGATGATTGGGATAGTCGAACCGGATCTCCCGATACTCGACGCCCTTGCTTGAGCTGTCGTCACCGATCCACCAGTAGCTGTACACATCCTCATCGGTCTCACCGTAGAAACGGATATGCACATCGGTAAGCCAGCTGAGAGAAGGATTGGAATCGATGAAAGTTTCGGTGTGGTACACCAACCGGCCGTCGCGCTCCTCGCGATCCGTGACCCGGAACCGGATCGTCCCGATATGAAAGAACGAATACGTGACGCGATACTCCAGTTCTTCCCCCACCTGCAGCATCGTGTCCGTCCCCCGACCGTCTGCGGAACGGGAGGCGCCCTCCTGCCCAGCTCTTGTCTGCCCCGGAACAATCGCACACAACAGAAGTCCCCACGCCATCAGCAGCGGTGTCAGAGCTCCGCGGCCTCTCCGGAAGAAATGCAGATCAGTCGAGCTTCGCAATCTTCGCCGCCTCCGGGAAGAGGGTCAGGGCTTTCTGCACCTGCCGATCCACACCCACCAACACCTCGATCGCTCCTTCGGTGCCGAAGAACATCTGCGCCACCTGCGCTTTCAGCCGCGCCTTGATCAGCGGCAGATCGGTCTCGTACTCCTTCTCGTCGATCTTGATCCCCTTGCCTTCGATGAAGGATCGGAACTCCTTCATCATCGCATCTGAGATCTCGTAGTCGTCCTTGAACGCCGCCAACGCCGGGTACTGCTTGCGAAGCTTCGGCCCGTTCGTCTCGACGTACGCCTTGGTGTAATCAAAGAACAGATTCCGCCGCCAGATTGTCTGCACGAGGCCGGTGACACTGCCCGACTTGACGAAGTAGTCCGGTGTGATGCCGCCGCCGCCCACCACCGGTCGTCCCGACGCCGTCTTGAAGATGGGGAGCGCCGTGTCTGCCTTCACCTCATCCCGGTGCTGCACATTGTCGCCTTCGGTGTCCGGTCGCTCGAACGGCTCCATCTGATACGCCGCACGATCCTTTCCCTCATACGAGCGCTGGATCAGCCGCCCGCTGGGCGTGTAATAGCGCGCGATGGTCAGACGGAACGCCGAGCCGTCGTTCAGTGGCCACTGGCGCTGCACGAGTCCTTTGCCGAAAGTCGTTTCGCCCACGATGAGTCCCCGGTCCCAGTCCTGAATCGAGCCTGCGACGATTTCGCTGGCGCTGGCCGAGGCGTTATTGACGAGCACGATCAGCGGAATCTTTTCGTAGGGAGCGGTGGCGTTGGCGCTGTACGATTCCTCGAATTCCGGCTTCCGCGCTTTTGTATAGACGATCCGCTTGTTGCCGTCGAGGAAGAGCTGGGACATGCGCACTGCTTCCTCGAGGAACCCGCCGCCATTGTCGCGAAGGTCGAGGATCAGCCGCTTCATCCCCTCCTGCTTGAGCGTGGCGAGCGCCTTGGCCATTTCCTCGTGCGTCGTTTCCTTAAACTGGTTGACGCGAATATACCCCGTCGCTCCGTCGATCATGAACGCGGCATCCACGCTGTACAACGGGATGACATCGCGGATCACCACGAAATCCAGCGGATCCTTTACTCCGGGACGGACGACGCTCAGAGACACCTTTGTGCCCTTGGGGCCCCGCAGACTCTTCATGACCTGGGTGTCCGTGAACTTGACAGCGGAGGTATCGTTGATCTTCACGATCCGGTCGTTGGACAGAATGCCCAGACGGGCTGACGGACCCCCGGCGATCGGCTCGATGACGGTGATTGTGTCGTTGAGAATGCGGAAGGAGATTCCGATGCCTTCGAACCGTCCGCGGAATTCCTCCTCGACGCGCTCGAACTGTTTTGGCGGAATGTACACCGAATGCGGATCCAGCGTGTTCAGCATCCCCACGATGGCCGCATCGGTTAGCTTGCCCGTGTCGACGTCGTCCACATAATATTTCTGTGTGGCGCTGAGGACCGTTTCAAATTTCCGGATCTGTTCGTAAATATTATCCGCGGAAACGAGCTTATCGATCTGCATGCCGGCGAAGACGCCGACGATGAGGACGATGGCTGCCGTTCCGAGTGAAATCCGTCGCTTCATTCGTTCTGCTCCCACGCGGGCGCGGGCGCCCGCATCATCTCTGCTGACGCACGGTTGGCGTGCGCTGCGATTGTGTGCTTTACTTCACTTTTGAAAATAGGCGAAAAAACGCGAAAGTCAAACGCCCGCTGTCACAACCCGCACCGGATCCCGACGCGGACCCGCCGCAGATCATAGTAGGCTGACGGGTCTCCCAGCTCTCCGCCGATGCGTCCGTTCGAGTCCATCCAACGGACATTCTTCTGATTCAGCAAGTTCCGAATGTCGAGGTAGATGCCCGCATCCGTCAGAGGCCCCCACGCTCCGAATGACCGGGAAAGCTTCACATCGACAGTCGTGACGCTCGTCATACGGCGGTTGTTTGGACTGAACCACTGGCTCGTGTCCGCCGGGACGAATCCATCCCGTGTCGGATAGTACGTGTACGGCCGGGGCGAACTGTACTGCAGAAGGAGATTCGCGTCCATCTGCCAGAACAACCGGGCCGTGACATCCAGTTTGACGGTGTGCCGCTGATCCCAGCTGAGCGGATACGGCGCCGGGAACAGCGGGAAGCCCCACTGCGCCCGATTGATGGTCTGATCGGCGTATTCGCTGACGCCTTCCGCGACCATGTAGGTGTACGACAACGTTCCATAGGTACCGTTCGTGCGTTCGCGGGAGAGCACAAACTCGAGACCCGATGCGCTCGCCTCGGCGTTATTCACATACGAGGCGAACCCGTAGTCCCCTGCGAATTTGCTGTCGAACGGCACGAGCGTCTTCGCATCGATCTGGTTTTCGATCTGCTTCTGGAAGAATGTCACAGACGCGACAACATCAGGACGGACCAGGTGTTTCACGCCGATCTCCCACGCAATCAGCCGTTCCGGATCAAGATCCGGATTCCCCGCGAGTACGTTCTTCGCACCATACCGCAGCTGCGCAGGATTCGTACCCTGATAGAGGAATTCGAAAAGCGGGAACTGAAAATACTGACCGTAGTTTACGAAGATAAAACTCGACGGTCCGAACGGGCCGGCGAAGGAAATCCGGGGACTAACCTGTTGCTTCAACCGCGCCCGAACCCGGCCGGTCACCTGTTGCTCATACTCGCCCGGCGTAATCGGAATGAACTCCACGATCGGGCGGTCTGCCGTCGGATCCAGAAAGTCCCACCGCAGGCCGAATGTCAGGATAGAGCCGTCCGCAACGACCTGAATCTTATCCTGGACGAAGAGATCCCCCGATCGCGGCCGATAAGCGTACGCATTGCTGTAATCAAGCAAGGGAGCGTCGTTCAGCGGTTTCCCGAAATACGTGGTCTGCGGTTCGAACTTCTGGACATCCGACTGAATATGATACTGATGGAACTCAAACCCCGCTTTGAACAGATGATTGCCGAACTGCTCGCTGGTGATATCGCCCTTCACCGTGCCCACCAGCTGACGCACATCCGCCCACCAGTTTCTCGCACCACTCACAATGTACCGCAGATAGAAGTCGTACTGGTACGGCGTCAAGCCGGTCGTCGGCCGATCATCCCCGATTCGGTTGCGGTTAAAGAAGAGATCCGCGCTCAGCGTGAAGTACGTGCTCGACGAGATCGTGTTCGACACCTGAAGCGCCGCGCGGTAGGAGTCGATGGAACGGCGCGGAAGACCGGCGAGATCATATCGCCAGCTGAATTCGTAATCCCGCCATCGCTGGAACGAGTAAATGCCCTGCAGCGACAGCCGGAGCGTCGGGCTGGGAAGATACTCGATCTTTCCGATTCCGCTCAACTCCCGGCGGATCGGTGAGGAAAAGAAATGCTGCATGTCCTGCCACCACCGCGTGTCGCTCACCGAATAGACATTGGACGTGAAGTAGAACCATCGGTCTTTCTGGATGGGCCCGCCTGCGGTCAGCTCGAACTCCTGCGCACGATCCGTCTGTTGCGAGATGCTTTCCGGAAGCAGCTGATCCCGTTCGTACCGGAGATCCAGCTCAGGGGTGTTGTTCCCGGACTTTGTGACGACGTTGACCACGCCCGACAGGGCATTCCCGTACTCAGCGTCAAATCCTCCCGTCCAGATCGTCATGCCGGTGATCGCGCTCTTGGGCAGTCCCGCGCCGAGTCCGCCCGCCACGACATCCTGCACCGGAAGTCCGTCCACAAGATACACGACCTCGCTCACCCGCCCTCCGCGCACGTTTCCCTCCCGCGTCACACCGGGCTGAAGCGTGAGCGTTTCCTCAAACCGGGAAATCGGAAGTGTCTCCAGCTTCTGCTCGCCGAGCGAGAACGCCGTTGCGGCCTGATCACGCTGGATCAGCGGACGTTCCGCCCGCACCTCGACCGCGTCCAGTTCGACCGAGGAAACCTCCAGGTCGACCGTCAGGTCGGTACGGAGATCAGGAAGGATCGTCACGCGCTTCATCACGAGCTTGCCGTACCCCACCATCGTGAATCGGACGTCATAGACGCCGGCGCGGACATTCTGGATCTGGAACCGGCCGTTCTCGTCAGTGATCGCGCCCAGGTTTGTCCCGACGATCAGAACGTTGACCGCGATGAGGGGTGCATGGCTGTCTTTGTCCCGCACGATCCCCGCCAGGGTTCCGGCGATGCCCCGACCGTGAGCCGGCGTGCTTCCCAGCACAATCGCCGTCACGAGGGAAAGGATCCACAGTCGCCGCGTGGCCGGACCGAAGCCTCGATACGAAGATAATGGCCGCGTCGATGCACGTCCCGCCATTGGAGCTGTCGACCGCAGCAATTGGTCAGGCGCATCCATTGCTCAGTTCCAACGCATACATGCTGCGGACGGTTTTGGGCAAAACGATGGTCCGACGTACGGATAGACGTAGCAGAGACGCAGCTTGGTGGGAGCAAGCGCCACCTGACCGTTTCGCGGAAACACCTGCACATATCCCACAACCACAAAATCCTCCTCGTACGAGTACGCCCGATCGCGGCACTCCACGTCCGTGTAGAACCGAAATTCATCCATCGTCAGATCCCGGCCCCGCTGGTCCCGCATGTCCCATCGCGCCCGCAACCACAGGGTATCCCCCGGATCCAACGTCAGCAGGTGCGTCGACGGGTCGTAGGCCCGCTGGTACGGCAGGAGACTGTCGACGCTCAGGTCGAGCACACGCGTCACGGTCGGTCTCCGGAGCATCGTCAACATCAGCTTGCCGTGGAGATCGGCGGTGTCCTGCAGGGTCTCATCGAATGTGTTCACCAGCCCGACCGTGAAGTGTACGTCATTTTCGTTGGGTGCATACACATACGTCGTCCGGATGATGCCGTCAAACGGCGAGCCCGGATCATTCCGCGGTGGCAGCGACTCCTGACAGGCGAAGAAGAAGGACAAGAGTCCGGCCGTCGCGGGCAGCAGCCATCGCCCGGTCCTGACGCCGGCGCGCCGCGCAGGCTCCTCATCCCTCCGCGCCGCCCGATCAGCCGCCCGCGTCATCGCTCAGTCCCTCGAGAGACAGTCCGACGACGCCTTGGGACAGTCTTTCGGACCGACATAGGGCGTCACATAGCACAGCCGGAAAATCGACGAATTGAGCACGACCTGCCCATGCTCAGGAAACACCTGCACGCTGCCCGCGATCGCGAAATTCTCTTCATAGGCGTACATCCGTCCGTAGCAGAGTTCGTCCCGGTAGTAGGTGAACTCCTCCATTCGAAGATCCCGGCCGTCATCATCCCGCAGGTCCCAGTGAGCCCGGATCCAGACGGTGTCACCGGGTCCAATGGTGAGGATTTTCGTTCTGCCGTCGTACTGGTACTGGCCGGGCATCAGGCTGTCGCGAGTAATCGGAATCATGCGAGTCACCGACGGTTTCCGAAGCAGGGTCACGAGGAGGCTCCCCCGCATGTCGGCCGTGTCCTGGAGCGTCTCATCGTAGGTGTTCACGATGCCCGCCATGATCACCACATCGTTCTCATTCCACGCATGGACATAGGTCGGGGCGAGGATTCCGGTGAAGAGGGAGCCCGGATCGTGGCGTCCGGGCAAAGACTCCTGACAGGCCAGCAGGAAGAACGAAACAGCCGCTCCGGCCGCGCACAACCACCGCCAGCGCACATTGGTGAACACGCGCCTCACGGTCAGCGCTCCGGACGCATCTGCGGAAACAGGATGACGTCACGGATGGAATCCTGGCCCGTCAACAGCATGGCGAGCCGGTCAATGCCGATACCCAGGCCGGCCGTCGGAGGCATGCCGTAATCGATCGCGCGCAGAAAATCCTCGTCCAACACCTGCGCTTCCTCATCGCCGCGCGCCCGCAGTCCCATCTGCTCCTCGAAGCGCGCGCGCTGATCGACCGGGTCGTTCAGTTCGGAGAACGCGTTGCAAATCTCCTTGCCGTTCACCATTCCCTCAAAGCGCTCGACCAACCCCGGTTCCGTCCGGTGTCGCTTGGCGAGCGGCGACATTTCCACAGGATAGTCGGTGATAAAGGTCGGCTGAATGAGCGACGGCTGCACGGTGGCGCTGAAGATCGCATCGATGATCGCGCCGACGCCGGCATGCGGATCGAGGTCCACAGAAAGCGATTTCGCGGCCGCACGCAAGTCCGCTTCCGGACGGCCCCGCAGGTCGAGACCCGTGGCCTGGCGGATGGAGTCGAACATCGAGATGCGCTGCCACGGCGGCGTGAAATCGATCTTCTGACCGCCGACCTCGGTGATCGGCGATCCGTTGACCGCGACCGCGACCTCATGCACCATCGATTCGACCAGTCCCATCATCCAACGATAATCCTTAAACGCGACGTACAATTCGAGCATGGTGAATTCCGGATTATGCGTCCGGTCCATGCCCTCGTTGCGGAAATCCTTGGCGATCTCGTACACGCCGTCATAGCCGCCGACGATAAGCCGTTTCAGATACAGTTCGTCGGCGATGCGGAGATAGAGATCGACGTCGAGCGCGTTGTGGTGCGTCACGAACGGACGCGCCGATGCGCCGCCGTACAACGGCTGGAGGACCGGCGTTTCCACTTCCAAATATCCGCGACCATCCAGAAAACGCCGCATCGTGGAGATGATCGCCGCCCGCTTCCGGAAGACTTCGCGGACGCCTGGCGTGACGATCAAATCCACATAGCGCTGACGGTAACGCAGCTCTTTGTCCGACAGCGGGTCGAAGACGGTGCGGTGGCCCTGCTCATCCACCTTTTCTTTCACCACCGGCAAGGGACGCAGCGACTTCGTGAGAAGAACGAGTTCCTTCGCGTGCACGGATACCTCCCCCATGCGCGTGCGGAAGACGAATCCTTTCACGCCGATGATGTCGCCGATGTCCATGAGTCGGAAGGCATCATATGCGGCACCGAGATCGTCCTTCTTCAGGTAGATCTGGATCCGGCCCTGCGCATCCTGAATGTGGCAGAATGAGGCCTTCCCCATGCGTCGCAGCGACATGATGCGTCCGGCTACGGCGACGGTGCGTTCCGGCGCGCCGTCCGTGAACGATGCGATGATCTCCTGCGAGAACGCATCCCGGTCGAATTCAGAGGGATACGGATTGACGCCCTGTGCGCGCAATGCGTCGAGTTCTTCCCGGCGTCGCGCCATCAGAACGTTCAGGTCTTCGTGCTCCGGCGACTGGTCCGGAGTGTCATGCGGATGAGATTCAGCCATGGCGTCGGTTCTGTGATCTGAAATCGTTTCGAAATACGGTCAGGGCACCGGTTTCCCGGACGGGTATGGAGGCAACGGGAGCCGATCCGGCGCACAGCGATTGGCCAGCGCCGTTGCTTCGTACATCCGCAGCGCATGATCGGGACCGACCTCGTCCCAGGAGAAGCGCCACTCCCAGTTGCCCGTGGTGGTACCCGGGAAGTTCATCCGTCCCTCGGAGCCGAGACCCAGCACGTCCTGGAACGGCACGATCGCGAGGTCCGCCACCGATTGCTCGGCGAGCCGGATGAGATCCCAGTTGATCTCGCGTCCGTCCCCGCGGGTGTACCGGGTGACGAAGTTGCGCTCCCGTTCCGTGGCTTTCTCGAACCATCCTCGGGTGGTGTCGTTGTCGTGCGTGCCCGTATACACGACGCAGTTCGGCTCGTACTGGTGCGGGAGGAAGTGATTCTTCGGGTCGCCGGCGAATGCGAACTGGAGGATCTTCATACCGGGGAACTCGAATTGCTCGCGGAGCGCCACGACTTCCGGCGTGATGAAGCCGAGATCTTCGGCGATGATGGGCAGCTTGCCGAGTTTGCGCTGGACTGTTTTGAAGAGATCCGCCCCGGGGCTTTTCACCCAGCGCCCACGCTCGGCGGTCTTCTCTTTCGCCGGGATCTCCCAGTAGGCCTCGAAGCCGCGGAAGTGATCGATGCGCAGGATGTCGAAATACCGGAACGTCGCGCGGAAGCGCTCGATCCACCAGCGATACTTTTCTCTCTCCATCACATCCCACCGGTACAGGGGATTCCCCCAGCGTTGACCGGTCTTGCTGAAGTAATCCGGCGGCACCCCGGCCACAACGGTCGGCTCACCGTCCGGCGTCAGTGAATACGCATCGGGGTGCGCCCAGACGTCGGCGCTGTGGTGGGCAACAAAAATGGGGATGTCGCCGACCAGCTTGATGCCGCGCTCGTTGGCGTACGTGCGAACGCCGGTCCACTGACGCGTGAAGCACCACTGAGTGAATTTGTGAAACCCGACCTCGTCGCGCAGATCCTTCGCCACTGAAGCGAGCGCCGCCGGCTGCCGGTGGACCAGCGCTGCATCCCATCCGGTCCAGGATTTGTGGCCGAATTGCTCGTCAATGGCCTGGAAGAGCGCATAGTCGTCGAGCCATTCCGCATTGTCCTTGCAGAACGCCTGATAGTCCGTTCGATCTGCATCGGTGCCGCGGCGGAAGAACTGCTGTGCGGCCGCCCGCAGGTGCTTCATGCGAAACGCTCCGACCCGATCATAGTCCACACGGCGCGGTGCCTCGCCGGGCGCGGAACTCAGCGCAGCAGGGTCCAGCCAACCGCGGGCGACAAGCTCCTGCAGATCGATCAGCAGCGGGCTTCCCGCGAACGCCGAGTGACTCATGTAGGGAGAATTTGCAAGGCCGACCGGTCCGAGGGGAAGCATCTGCCAGATGCGCTGACCTGCGACCACCATCCAGTCGATGAAATGATAGGCCGCCGGCCCGAGATCCCCGGATCCGAACGGCCCGGGCAAGGAAGTGGGATGAAGAAGAATACCGCTGCTTCGCGCAAACCGCATAGTGTCACGACTCCAGGCCAGCGATGCGTTTCAAGTGTTTGACTTCGTCACGCTCCAGAAAGCGCCATTGGCCGCGTGTGAGCCCGAGCGGTGTGATTCCCGCGAAACCGACGCGATCAAGCTGCCGCACATCGTATCCCACCTTTTCCATTAGTCGCCGTACTTCCCTGTTCCGTCCCTCGAGCAATTCCAGCAGGATCTTGCGCCGGCCGGATCCCTGGATGACATCGACCGAGCGGGGTTTCGCCAGTCCGTCCTCCAGCTGTACGCCGCGCTTGAGACGCTTGATGTCCTCATCGCTCATGGGGCGCTCCAGCGTCACCCGGTACACGCGGGAGATTGCCTGCCGCGGATGCATCAGCGCGTGGGCGAGGTCGCCGTCGGTCGTGAACAGCAGGACGCCGGTGGTGTTCCGATCCAGTCGCCCGATGGGGAACACGCGCCGATGAATGCGCACGTATTCCATCACGGTGTGCCGGCCGCGCTCGTCATGCAGCGTGGTGATGGCGTCTTTGGGCTTGTTCAGCAGGATGTAGAGATCCCGTGCCTCCGCCGAGACGATCTTGCCCCCGACGGTCACCTGGTCACGGAACGGATTCACCTGGACACCCAATTCGGTCACCGGCTTGCCGTTGATGCGAACCGTGCCGGAACGAATCAGCTCGTCGTTCTTACGGCGCGATCCGACTCCGGCCTGTGCGAGGAACCGGTTCAGCCGAACAGTTTTCGGATGAATCCCTGTATTTTTTCTTTCCATGATCTCCAACGATTCTTCGGCGGATTGCCCTCCGCATCGGGTTCGGCAGGGCCGCGTTCAGCAGACGCGTCCTCTTCGGGAGGAATCGTCGGGATCACTTCCGCGGATTCCGGTACCGGGTACGCATCGGGAAGAACCGGCGCATCCGGAGCAGGGAACTCCACCATCGCGGCAGCGGCCTCCGTTTCCTCCGCGGTCACCGGCTCCAACGTCGACTCCGCGATCTTCGTGAATTCGATTTGCGGTACCGGCTCCCCGCTCACGGCCGGCTCCGGCAACGGCACGTCGCCGGTCTGCGGCTCCTGCGGTGAAACCGGCATCCCAGACGCCGCCTCCATCAGTGTCACCGACGGCTCGTCGACAACCGGAGGCACCTCCGGCGGAGCGGGTGTTTCGGGCACCGTGGCGACGGGCGCAACGGCCATTTCTTCCGGCACCGCAGATGCCGCTGACGACACCTTCTCAGGCGTTGCCGGCGCAAACTCGATCCGTTCCTGCCCGGCTTCCTCGAGCTTCTCCTGTGGCGCATGCGTGATCCGGATCTCCCGGGTGCGCTTCCGCGGGACAATCTCCACGTCGCCTTCCAGACCCGCCTTCTTCTTGGGAATGTGCGGCAGGCGCGATTTGAAATCCTCCGCTTCTTTCTTCATCGCCTCCGCACCCGCCTGCGCTTCCAGCATTCGCCGTTCGGTCTCGAACTGGCTCTCGCCGAGGATTTCCTCGATCTCGCGCGGCCGCGGCAGGTCCGTCACATCGTTCAAACCGAAGTGCTTCAGGAATTCCTTGGTCGTCCCGTACAGCAGCGGCCGGCCGACGCTCTCCGCACGTCCGGTGATCGTGACGAGTTCTTTCTCCAGCAGCGTCTTCAGCACATAGTCGCAATTGACGCCGCGGATCTTTTCGATCTCCGACTTGGTGATCGGCTGCTTGTAGGCGATGATCGCCAGCGTCTCGACGCCCGACTGCGACAAACGCCGGCGCGCCTGCTCCTTGTAGAGCTTGCCGAGCCACTCGGCGTATTCCGGGAGCGTGGCGAATTGGAATCCACCGGCGATGGAAAGGATGCGGTACGGCCGATCCTGCTTCGCGTATTCGCCGTTCAGTTCATCCACCGTCGCGCGGATGGCGTCCGTTTCGATTGCGCGGCCCGTTCCTTCGCGCAGATCGCCTTCGTAGATCGCCTTGATCTGTCGGGCCGACAGCGGTTCATGCGCCGCGAAGACCAGTCCCTCGATGAGGGCCTTCAGGCTGCTCGGCACACGCAACGCTTCGTGCTCGGTCGTCGTCTTCTCTTCCATCTCCACGGGAGTCGGCCGCTAGTTGACGTTCCTGACAATTGACAGATCGCCGAACGGTTCGAGCTGTCGGACGATAACCCTCTTCGCCCGGATGACCTCCAGCAGCGCGATGAACGTCACCACGATGCGGATCCGTTCTTTCATCGGGCTGATCAGCTCGAAGAATGTGATCTCGGGGCGTCGTGCGATCACATCCTCGATGTACGCGATCTGCTCCTCAAGCGTGACGTTCAGGCGATTCACTTCATGGACGAACCGCTTGGGCATTCGGTCCATTGCGAACTTGAATGCCGCGATGAGATCGAAGAACGTCACGTCCCGCACCAGATCCTCGGCAGTCTCCTCCTCCATCACGTGCTCATCGGCGGCACGGTAGCCCCGATCGAAGAGTTTCATCCGCTCCTCTTCGCGCTGCTTCATCAGATCCGCCTGCTCCTTGAATCGCTTGTATTCCACCAGGCGCTGCACGAGATTGGCCCGCGGATCGATCTCTTCCTCTTCTCCGGGTTCCGGCGGCAGAAGCAGCTTCACCTTGATCTGCATCAGCTCGGCGGCCATCACGACGAACTCACCGGCAACCTCGAGGTCCAGATCTTCCATGAAATGCAGATACTCCAGAAACTCCCGCGTGATACGCGCGATCGGGATGTCGTAGACGTCCAATTCGTCCCGTTTGATGAAGAACAGCAGCAGGTCGAGCGGGCCTTCAAAATCCTGGAGTTTAACGGTGTACACGATCGGGTTCCTGTCCTCAGCCCATTTTCATCGCGCGATGCACATCATCCATCGTGCGCTCGGCGACGGCGCGCGCACGCGTTTCACCATCGCGGAGGATCTCGTGCACGCGATCGATGTGCGTTTCAAGCTCCGAACGCCGCGCCCGCATCGGTGCCACCGTGTCCGCGATCCGCTTCGCACACCGGAGCTTGCAGTCAACGCAACCCAGAGCGCCGCTTTCGCATCCCGACCGGATCTCCGCGACCTCTCCGGGATTGAACTTGTTGTGATACGCGAAGACCAGGCAGATGTCCGGATGACCCGGATCGCCCTTGCGAACCTTCTGCGGATCGGTCACCGCTGTCCGCATCTTCTTCGTGATCTCTTCCGGCGAATCGGAAAGGAAGATCGTATTGCCGATTGATTTGCTCATCCGTCGACCGTCAAGTCCCGGAAGGCGAGCAAAGCGCGTGATCTTGCCTTCCGGTTCAGGAAAGACCAGCGGCTCGGCGGGATACTGCGCATTGAAGCGCCGCGCCAGTTCGCGTGTAATCTCGATGTGCGGCAGCTGGTCTTCACCGACCGGCACCACTTCGCCTTTGTAAAGCAGAATGTCCGCGGCCTGAAGCACCGGATATCCGAGATGTCCGTAGGCGATGTTCTCCATCTCCAGATCGCGCACCTGTTCTTTGAGCGTCGGATTCCGTTCCAGCCGGGCGGTCGTAATCAGCATCGAAAGGATCAGGTGCAACTCCGTGTGTTGCTTCACCTGTGACTGGCGAAAGACGGGGCTTTGCGCCGGATCGATGCCGGCGGCGAGCCAGTCAAGAGCCATGTCGAGCGAATTCTGCAGGATGTCCGACGTATCCGGATTCGTCGTCAGTGCATGGTAATCAGCGATGAGATGGTAGTTCTGGTATTCTCCCTGGAGGGCCACCCAGTTTTCCAGCGCCCCGGTCAGATGTCCCAGGTGGAGCTTTCCGGTGGGGCGCATGCCGCTGAGAATGACCTTCTTTCGTTGATTCACAGAAACGTGGGACTCCTTTCCATCAATGCCGTCGGCAGGGACGGTCACAGTGTGGCCTCCGCGTCAGCGCGCAGGGACTCAGTTCATGAACAGGTATGGCTTCCAGTGATCGTCAACCGTCCCGACGAAATGACGGATGAACATCACGTGATTCGGGCGAATCGGCTTCCGGAGTAACACCATCTGCGCTTCCGCCGGCGTGCGGTCACCTTTCCGATTGTTGCAATGGACGCAGGCGCAGACAAGGTTCTCCCAGGTATCCGTTCCTCCTCGGGCTTTGGGAAGGACATGATCGACAGTCAGAGTGACGTCCGACCGGCCGCAGTACTGGCACCGGTGGCTGTCACGACGAAGGATGTTCTTGCGGGAGAGGACGATGCGTTTATATGGAACGCGGACGTACACAGCGAGCCGTACGATGCTTGGAAACGGCATCGCCGCCGAGACCGAGTGAAGGTACTTACCGTCGTTGGCTGCGATCAATTCCGCTTTCCCGAGATACAACAGGATTATCGCCTTCTTTACATTGCAGATCGACAACGGTTCATAATCGTGGTTGAGCACGAGCACTTTTGTGCTCAGCCGCCCCTCCATGACTTTTGTTTCGTCGAATGTACTGAAGACCTAAGCACCTCCTTTCGAACAGCCTACAGCATGTGGCTCAGAGGTTCCTTGAGACCACAACGCAATTTCCTCAAAAATATAGCATAAACCGCATACAGAGTCAAGATTTTGGCCGATTTCCCGGCGACCTTGGAACTCCGGCACCGAGCTCTTCCATGGAATCACCCCCGAATTTTTCAAGAATCGCGTTTGCGAGTACGGGCGCAATCACTGCTTCCCCGATGACCGAGCAGGCTGGAACGGCACAGACGTCCGACCGCTCATACCGGGCCCTGACCGCCTTACCGGTGAGCAGATCGACAGAAGGCAGTGGATTCGCAAGCGTGGAAATGGGCTTCATCGCACCCCGAAGCACGATAATTTCGCCGTTTGTGATCCCTCCTTCGATTCCCCCGGCCCTGTTCGTGGCCCGGCGAATCCTTCCCGACCGCATGGTAAAAGCGTCATGAACCTTCGATCCGAAGCGACCCGCGTTTTCGAACGCATCTCCAACCTCCACCCCCTTCACTGCCGGAATCGACATGATCGCCTGCGCGAGCAACGCGTCGAGCCGCCGATCCGGCTGCACGTAGCTTCCCAACCCGATCGGAGCCCCCGTCACAATGACCTCGAAGATCCCGCCGAGCGTGTCGCCCTGTTTCTTGGCGGTCCGGATCGCCGCAACGGCTCTCCGTTCAGCGGCAGCATCCAGCATCCGCACTTCGGACCGATCAGCGATCTCGGTCACCTTGTACGCCGCACATGACGCCACACGCACATGTTTGCGAATCAGCCGGTCGATCTTCGTCCGGTCCGTGATTCCGGCGGTGCCGATCTGAAGGACATGACTCCCGATGAAGATGCCGAGATCCTCGAGGAGTTTCCGTACGATGGTGCTGAGCGCAACGCGCACGGCCGTCTCGCGCGCACTCGCCCGTTCAATGACGTTCCGGATGTCATCGAACCCGTATTTCACCGCTCCGGCATAGTCCGCGTGGCCGGGCCGGGGAACCGTGATCTTCTGGATGTCGCGGCCTTCACCGAACGGATCAAGGATCGCACGCCACTTCGGGGCATCGAGGTTTCGGATCAGCAGCGAGACCGGCGCACCGGTGGTCTTTCCGAACCTGAGTCCGGAAATGATCTCGACGCGATCGCGCTCGATCCGCATGCGGCCACCCCGGCCATAGCCTTGCTGCCGGCGCATCAGCTGATGATTGATGTACGATTCGTCGATCGAAACCCCGGCCGGCATCCCCTCCAGAACGCCAACCAGCGCCGTTCCATGCGATTCTCCGGCTGTCAAAATGCGTATCATTGCATGCTCCTCATCATCCTCATTGCTCGCAATAACGTCAAATTTGGAGGCAGATTCAATCCGCCCAAAACGACAAAGGCGCGGACCGGTGGCCCGATCCACGCCTTTGCGCCGGCACCGAAGACGACCTATTTCGGGATCTCCACGGCGGCGAAGCGAATCCTCTTGTCTTCCCCTTTAACGCGGAGCATCACGGCATCACCGGGTTTCAGCTTCTTGATCGCCGTGGCGAACTGCCCCGGCGACTTCACGGACGTTCCGCCGATCCCCAGGATCACATCCCCTTCCATCAGTCCGCGTTCGGCCGCCGATCCCATCGGATCGACACTGTCGATGAGAACACCCGCCTCGACGTCGTAGAGCTTCCGCGCTTTCGCATCCAGGCCTTTCACGGACATGCCGAGGACGTCGATCATTTCCGAGGGGGATTCCGCCGGCGCGTTCTTCGATTCGCCCTGCCCGGCATTCTCCTGCGAGGCTGTCGCTTCTTCATCCTCGAGCGCTTTCAGCGTGACACGTTTTTCGATCATGGCCTTTTCACGCCAGATTTTCAGCGTTACGGTCTGTCCCGGCGAGTATCCGGCGATCGTTGACTGAAGCGCGTTCGGCGTGCTCACTTCTCTTCCGTCGACCGAAAGAATGATGTCGCCCACCTGCACACCTGCCGCTTCTCCGGCACTGTTCCGGTTCACGTCGCGTACCATCACACCCGCGGCGTGGTCAAGTCCAACGGCTTTGGCTGTCACCGCATCCACCGCCTCAATGCGCACGCCGATGTAGCCGCGCCGGACCCTCCCGTAATGGATCAGGTCTTCCGCAACCTTGCGGGCAAGATTGATGGGGATGGCAAAGCTGTATCCCTGATACCGGGCATTCGTCGTGGCAATGGCGGTGTTCACGCCGACCACCTGTCCGCCGATGTCCACCAGCGCGCCGCCGCTGTTGCCGGGATTCACGGCGGCATCCGTCTGGATGAAGTTTTCGATCCCGTAGCCCGTATTCTCGTCATCGATGATGCGGATCTGCCGGCCCACAGCACTGACGACACCCATCGTCATGGTCGAGGTCAGACCCAGCGGGTTCCCGATCGCAAAAACCATGTGTCCCACCTCCACCTGGTCGGAATTCCCGAGACTCGCCGGGGAGAGATCGTTCGCGTCGATCTTGATGACCGCGATGTCGGTGTATTTGTCCGTACCAATCAGCTTCGCTTTGAACTCGCGGGTGTCGAGCAGACGGACACGAATGCCCCCCTTCTTGGCGCCGTCTACCACGTGGTTGTTGGTGAGGATGTAGCCGTCTTTTGTCAGGATCACACCGGAGCCGGATCCGATTTCCGGTCCGCGCTTGGGGATCTGAAACTTGAAATCGGGTCCAAAGAAATGATAGAACGGCTGCTGACTGTTGTCGGATTCGCCGCTTTCGCTCATTTCGACGGTCACGTACACCACCGTCGGCGTGACCGCCCGCGAGATCTCATGGAATGCTTCGTTCAGTGCCTTCAGCGTCGCGTTCGATTTCACGGGCGCGTCCTGCGGCGACAGATGGACATCTTCCCCGGCGAACGACACATCAACGCCGCGAACGCTGGAGATCAGCACGACGCCGAAGACGATTCCCAGACTGATCAGCAGCACGGCAAGCAACACGGACTTCGTGGACATTTCAGGTTCTCCTTGTGGATGACCGGATCACCGGTCGAAGCAGCAGTTCTTCCGATTTCAGCGGACGCAAGTGTTCAATGTGGTGATGAAGATACAAACGTGCTGCGTTGTGGATTTCGTTCCCCTGCGCCGTCGTCCAGGCGAGGGATGCAAGATTCTCCAGCGGTGCCGTCGCGCACCGCTCCAGTGCTTCGTGTGTCTGCGCCGACAGACGAACCAGCGCCGCCGCATCCGCACCACCCGACGATCCCGTCGCGCGGCTCCGCGACTGGCACTCCAGGCACATGACCGATCCGGTCGCCAGACGGAACCAGCCGGCCTCGCACCCGCCCTTCCGGAACGGGCGTCCGCAAACGGCGCAACGCTCGAGCGCGGTGGCAAATCCGATCGCCGCGGCCATCCGGAGTTTGAACGCCGTGAGGACGACTTCCGGCCTCACATTCCCGGCATCGAGGATCTCCAACGCATGTTCTGTTAGACCGAACAGATCGTCATTTCGTTCCTCGTCGTGCGCCGTCTGGTCGATCAGCTCGAGGCAGGCAAGGCCCGCCGCCATGCGGTCCAGGTCGCTCGTCACACGCCGGTACGAGGCGCGCAGATCGCATTGCGACACGAGATGCAGATCGCGATGCTCCGTGCGATAGAAGACCAGGACGACACGGCTCAGGGGCTCGAGCGCCGACGCGAACTTGCTCCTCGGTCCGCGCGCCCCTTTCGCGATTACGCTCAGCTTGCCGTAGTCGCGGGTATAGACGCTCACGATCCTGCTCGTGTCGCGATACTTCATGGACTTCAGCACGATGGCATCCGTCGTCACCAGCATGGGACGTCAGCCCTTGGCGTGATCCGTCATGGATCGAATCGAGTCCCCGAAGGGCGGAAAGGCCGCCCCGGCATCCGTCACGATCACAGTGATCAGATCGTGTGGCGTTACGTCGAACGCCGGCGCATAGGCGGTCGCTCCCTGCGGCGTCAGCCGCGTCCCGCCGATCTGCGTGACCTCGGCGGCGTTACGCTCTTCGATCGGGACCGCGCCCCCGTTCGGGCATTCCATGTCGATCGTCGATGTCGGAGCGACGACCAGAAACGGCATCCGATGGTGATGGGCAAGCACGGCAAGCGCGTAGGTTCCGACTTTGTTGGCGACATCCCCGTTGGCAGCGATCCGGTCGGCGCCGACAAGCACGGCCTGGACGCGGCCTTGAGCCATCAGCATTCCCGCCGTGCTGTCCGTGATCACCGTGTACGGCACCTTGCGCTGCTCCAGCTCCCACGCCGTGAGGCGAGCCCCTTGCAGCAGCGGCCGCGTCTCGTCGACATACACGTGCCGGACCGCTCCGTCCTCCCAAGCCCGCACGATGACCCCCAGCGCGGTGCCGCGACCGCCGGTCGCCAGGGCGCCCGAATTGCAGTGGGTGAGCACGGCGGAGCCGGTTTTCAGCAGCGACGCCCCGGTGGCGGCCATCCGATCGCACCGGTCCGCATCTTCCGAGTGGACGGCACGGGCTTCCGACAGCAACGCCTCGGCAAGAGCCGGCAGCGCCGCATCGCTCATGCGACGGAGCACCTGACGCTGGCGTTCCAGCGCCCAGAACAGGTTCACGGCGGTCGGACGGGTAGCGGCAAGAAGGTCGATGGCGGATGCGATCCGCGACCGGGCGTCGGCAACACCCGACTCCGCCGCACGTGCCGCCGCGAGGGCGACGCCGTAGGCGACAGCCACGCCGATCAGCGGCGCTCCCCGAATCGCCAGGCGCCGGATGGCATCGGCGAGGACATGCTCGTCGGCGGCATCCACATACGTTTCGCGTTCCGGCAGCAGCGTCTGGTCGAGGAATCGCACGCGGCCGTCACGCCATTCCACCGGACGGATCTCGGTCATTTTTCGTCGAAGCGTGAGAGATCCATAAATGCACGGAATCGGTCATGGATCTTCAGATAGCTCAGTTCCTTCAATCCATCGACGCTGAACTTCTCCACGCAGAACGATGCGAGCGTGCTGCCGTAGATCACCGCCCGCTTGAGGTTGTCGGGAGAGACGTCGTCGGTCCGCGCGAGCCAGCCGATGAATCCTCCGGCGAACGAATCACCCGCCCCGGTGGGATCGAAGATGTTCTCGAGCGGGTATGCCGGTGCGGCAAAGATCGTGTCTTCGGTAACGAGCGTGGCGCCGTGCTCCCCTTTCTTGATAATCACGACCTTCGGACCCATGCGAATGATCTTCTTCGCCGCCTTGATCAGGTTCGGTTCCTGGGTCAACAGTCGGGCCTCCGAGTCGTTGACGATGATGACATCCATCAGCTTCATCGTGTGCACCAGTTCGTTCGGCTTCGTCTCGATCCAGTAATTCATCGTGTCGCCGACGACCAGGCGGGGTTTGCTGATCTGGTTCAGGACCTGCCGCTGGAGGATCGGGTCGATATTGCCGAGGCAGACGTAGCCGGAGGTCCGATAGCCGGGCGGGATCTGCGGATCGAACCGTTCGAACACATTGAGCTGTGTGAACAGCGTGTCCCGCACGTTGAGGTCGTAGTGGTACTTTCCGCCCCACCGGAATGTTTTTCCGTCCTTCATCACCTGGAGGCCGTCGAGATCGATCTTTCGGGACTCGAGGAAGTGCACATGGTCCTGCGGAAAGTCACCGCCGACAACGCCGACGACACGCACGGGCGCCGTGAAAAAGCTCGCGGCTGCGGAGATGTAGACCGCCGATCCGCCAAGGGCATCGGAGACCTGACCGAACGGCGTTTCTACCGTATCGAGCGCGACCGAACCGACAACGAGCAGACTCACGAATCGTTCCTTTCCATTACACGAGATGAATTTCCGTCAGTCCCGGCGTTCGCTTTTCTTTCGCGATACAATCGTGGACCAACTGCGCCGCCTGACGCTGACCGGGCCATGTGAGAAGCCTCCGCGCCTGTGCGAGAGCGACCCAGCGACAGGATTGGTGCTCAGCCGAGAGTACCGGCTCGGCTCCGTGTTCGACCTCCACCGCGAATTGCGGACAGAACTGCACCAGATCCGAAGAGACATCGAAGAACGAACCCACGGAGGGCACCGTCCACATCCGCTTCATCCGCAAGCCGGTCTCCTCGCCGAATTCCCGCCGCGCCGCCGCCAACGCCGATTCCCCGTTCTCTATCGTCCCCGTCACGATCTGCCAGATACCCGGGTACAGCGGTTCCGCCTCCGACCGTTGGAGAAGCAGATACTGCGCGCGACCGCGTGCGCGCCGAAACACATACACTTCGACAATGCGAACCCCGATCGATGTCACACCCACGCTCCCTGCAACCCAACACTCAGTTTCAACGCGCGAACCTCCGCTTCGCTCAGATCCCTCCATCGGCCCGAGGGAAGCGTTCCCAGATCCACCGACCCGACCGCACGTCTGGTCAATGCGAGCACTGAGATGCCGAGCGCTTCGATCATTTTGCGCACCTGCCGGTTCTTTCCCTCTGTGATCGTCAGATCAAGGGCGGTTCCCGTCGTCTTCACGACGGCGGGGCGGGTGCGGTACCGAACGCCGGAAATCATGATCTCCACACCGCCCGCAAGTTGTCCCACCTCCGCCTCCGTCAGCGCTCGTGAAAGAACGGCCCGATATTGTTTGGGAATCCCGACCGCCGGATCCGTGAGGCGGTCGGCCATCCGGTGATCGTTGGTCAAAAGGAGAAGACCCGTCGTCTCCTTGTCCAACCGACCCACCGTCCGAAGATCGCCGGCTACCGGTCCCAGCACATCGAACACAGTAGTGCGCCCACGCTCGTCCGCGTGCGTCGTGACAATGCCCGCGGGTTTGTGAAAGGCGACATACCGAAATTGCCGGGGCTTCAGCCGCTTTCCGTCGAGCGTGATGGAATCGTGGCCGAGATCCACCCGAACCTGCGCATCGCGAAGAAGCGTGCCGTTGACGCGCACCCGTCCGCTCCGAATCAGCTCTTCCGCACCGGTGCGGGTTGACGCACCCAACTTGGAGAGCGCGCGTGCCAGCGAGACTGCGCCGGGATCGGCCTGTCGGCGGTGCGCTCCGTGACGGATCGGACGGTCGCTCCTCATGGAATCCGCAGAAGATAAGCCAAAATTGGGTGATTTCAAACGAAACGCAGGACGGCAGCCGTCAGCCTGCGAGTCCGGGCACTCCCGGGATCGCGTGCGCATGGATCACCGCCGACCGAATGGCCTCGGCCGTCAGGTGCGCGGCGAACTCAGCGGCAAGATCAAGGTCGAAGTGCGCAGTTCCGTTGGAAAGCGCAAAGGAGACATCACCGTCGTACGAGGTATGAGCGGGAACGATCGCGCGCGCCACACCGTCATGCATCCGTTGCGCGATCCGAAAGAGTTCGAGCTTGGTGAAGGCGCCATTCAGCACGACCGCGGCCAGGGTCGTGTTCGATCGTTCGAGGCGCGATCCGCGGCTGAGTGTACGCACCGCATGTTCGCTTCCCAGGAAGACCCCGTGCTCATCGCGAGCGCCGGCGATGATGCGACCGTGACAATCGAGAACATCGCCGACCGCATTGACGACCGCCATCGCGAACCCCGTCACCTCTCCGAGAGATTCCGAGACGATGCCGAATCCCCCTTTCATCCGGTAGTCCATCCCGTTCCACTTTCCGACCGTAGCGCCGGTACCCGCACCCACATTGCCCTGCGGTCCGATCGCTGCCGTCGCCTCATCGCACGCCCGGTACCCCGCATCCGCTGTTGGCCGGACGGATCGGGCGCCGACATTCAGGTCGAAGATGACGGCCGCGGGAACGATGGGAACGATGCCCCACGGGGTCTCATACCCTCGCTCGTGGACTTCCAGCCAGCGCATCACGCCCTCAGCGGCGGCGAGTCCGAATGCGCTGCCGCCTGTGAGGACAAGCGCATGAATTTCCTGCATGGACTTTTCCGGCGCGAGGAGCGCCAGTTCGCGGCTTCCGGGTGAACTGCCCTGCACCGCCGCGCTCGCTGCTGTGCCGGGCGGACAGAGGAGAACAGTGCAGCCGGTCCACGCCCTCGTGTCGGTGGTGTGTCCGAGGCGAAATCCCGGCAGGAGTTCGGGCATGCTCATGCGCTCCGGGTGTCCCGCTGTCTGATCCGGTCGAGCAGCACCGCGGTCGCCACGCCGACGTTCAACGATTCCGCTTTGCCATATCGGGGGATCGCCACGACGGCATCAGCGCCAGCATGCAGCTGCGGCGAGACGCCATGGGCCTCGTTCCCCACCACGACAGCCACGCGATCCCATCCGCTCGGCGGCCAATCGGCCTCTGTCCCGTCCGCATCGGCGATGCCCACCCGGAATCCGGCATTCCGGAGGCGGCCGAGCGTCTCCGAGAGTTCAAGATGCTCGACAACCGGCACATGAAAGAGCGATCCCGCCGTGGAGCGGACAACCTTCTCATTGTACAGGGAGACGGAGCCTTCGCTCAGCAGAACCAGATCGGCTGCGTACCAGTCCGCGGAGCGCACGATCGAGCCGAGATTTCCGGGATCGCTGATCGCATCGCCGACGATGATGAGCCGTGCGTCGCGCAGCGCTTCCGGTGTGAGCTGCTCCTTCTTCTGGCGGACCAGCGCCACAACGCCTTGCGCCGTCACCGTATCTGTGAGCTGGCGCAATTCGAGGGCGGTCATCTCCTTGATCGGGATGGATCGGGCACGCGCCGCGCCCAGCTGGCGCTGCCGTTCGTCGGCGGAGGCTTCTCCCGCGGCGACGACGATCATTTCCACGGAAAATGCGGAGGCGAGCACTTCGGCGAGCGGTTTCCACCCCTCGAGAAGAAACTTCCCCTCGGTCTCCCGCACCTTCTTCTGGGCAAGCGAGCGCAGATACTTCAGTTCAGCTTTGGTGAGATGCATGTCCGAATATAGCGGAAATCGTCGTGCGAACCAATGGACCCTATTTGACGAGGATCATTTTCTTCGTACTGATGAAATCCCGCCATGCGCCGGCCTCAATCGGATGGGCTTCCATCTTGAACATGTAGACGCCGCTCGGCCACGCACCGGCATCAAATGAGATGTCATGGATCCCGGCCGACTTTTCTTCAGACACCAGCATCAGCATGCGTTCACCGAGCATATTGAAGACGGCGAGGCGCACGAAGCTTCGCGCGGGGAGCGTGAAACGGATCGACGTTAGCGGATTGAAGGGATTGGGATAGTTCTGCTCGAGGGCGAACGATCGCGGACGCTGGCGGAGATCCACCTCGCGTGCGGCGAGGAACATCCCCGTCTCGATCACGCCGGTATCCGCCGCCGCGCGTTGCACGTGGCCATCCGAAGCGACAACCGTCCACCGGTACGCCGAATTCTCCTGGACAAATCCGCGAAGAATGACGGTCAGACTGGTGTCCGGCACCGGGCCGAGGAGCGTGTCAAGCGACGCACCCCAGAGACGCAGTGCATAGCTCACCGTGTCGTCGGGATCGGGATCCGTGGCCCGAGTCCACGCAAACCGCGTCGGCGATGACACATCCGACAGGTTCATCGCGGCCGGCAGACGCGGCATCGCCAACCGTAGCGCACCCGGAGGCCGATCGGAGTTCAGGACATGAATCACCACCCGAGCCGTATCGCACAGCGAGTCGTCACCAGCGATGATCATCACCGGATAGGTGCCGGCCTGCAGAAATGTCGGCCGCCAGCGGACTGTTCCTCCGGAATCGAGCTCCATGCCCTCCGGCATCCCCGCGCCGCTGTAATGAATGGAGAGACCGTCGGGATCGTCCGCCGCAAATGACAGGCGGAGAGAATCCATTTCTGTGATGATCGTATCGGCCGGGTACGCCCGAAATTTCGGGGGGCGGTTCACATGCCGGATCGTCACGGACACTGGGGATCCTTCGATCGTCGTCATTCCATCGGAGACGGACGTCCGCAGGGTCCATACGCCGGCATCACTGAAACCCGGCGTCCAACGAAACACACCAAGGTGCGATTCCATCCGGAGCCCAAGCTCCGGACATTCAAGCCGGTACGTCAGCGTGTCACCGTCCGGATCCATGGCGGTCACCGTGACCCGCACCGTGTCCCCTTCCGAACTGATCGAGTCTGCGCTAACGCCCTGCACGTCAGGAGCCCGGTTGACGTCAATCACCTGTACAGTTGCCGCATGGCTGCGCGCCGCTTCGATGCCATCCGACGCCTCCACCACCAGGCGATAGACACCCGCCTGATCGAACGACGGCGTCCACTTGAATCGCCCGTTGTACTGATTCACGGCGGCGCCGGCAGGAGCATTCACGAGCCGGTAGCGCACCGTGTCGGCATCAGTGTCACGCGCATACACGGCGTATCGGAACGTCTCTCCTTCATTGATCGTCGTGTCCGGAAGGGAAAGACGGAATCGCGGCAGATGATTGCGGAAGAGTGTGCAGAACTCGACAGACAGCGGCTCACCCGACGGCGTGGCGTGAAACCGAAGGTCGCCGCCGACCACGCGGGCAAGGAAGGAATCGGCCGGAGGGATCACCACCCGAAAGAAGATCGGATCTCCCTCGGCAAATCCGTCTGCAGGGGTGAGGCGAATCCCAAAGCGCAGCAGTTCAGAGAAGGCGTACGGGGAAACCGTCTTGGCGATCGCGGAATCGTGCCGCAGGACCCGAATGACCGTCCCGGGCGGTACCGACCTCCCATCCAGGTCAAGCGTTGCCTCAATTCCCATGCGAGTGGGCTGGGCAAGACTCACCCCTGCGAGAGCCAGTTGAAACAGGCACACCCACGCGGCGATGGTCTTCGGCCGGTGACCGGGACCGGTGAACGGTGACAGGCGCGATCGTGCAGTCACAAGGCAATGATCGCCGTGTGCTGCGACACGATCACGCTTCGGCAGTCGGAGGAGCATTCACGCTCCCGCAGGCATTAACAATGGTCGATAGTGTTCCGTTGTGATCGTTGAACGATACCGCTCAACCACTCCTCCATTGGTACGGTTTGCCGGCTTGAAAATCAAGGACTATTCCGCTCAGGGAACTCCTCCGACACGCCAGTCGATGCTTCTCCAGTTCCTTCCATCGCTTTGGAAGACCGCGGCGCCCAGTCGGTCCGTTCGAAGCGTCGCAATGCCGGCATCCGACACGCGCCGCAGCGTCACCGCCGAAGGATGACCGAACCGGTTCCATCGCCCCACGGAAACCACGGCCCACCGGGGTCGTACCGCGTCAAGCCAGGCCGCGGAGGACGAGGTTTTGCTCCCGTGGTGACCGGCTTTCAGCAGATCTGAACGAAGGAACGCCCCATACCGTTCACACATGCCCAATTCGCTCTGCTCATCCGCATCGCCGGGCAGGAGCACCGACGTTTCCCCGTACACGACACGAAGCACGACAGAGGTATTGTTCAGATTCGTACGGGTTTCGGCAGATCGGACAGGACCGACGGTGTAAATTCGGGTCGCAGTCCCGAACGGAATCACGTCTCCGGCGGCCACCGCGCTGATGCGAACGCCCTGCCCATCCGCCTCATCCAACACCGCCCGCAGACCGCGCGACATCTCCGGCGTGCGAGGCACGATCACTGAACCGACACGAATGCTGCGCAGAACGGCGAGCGCCCCACCGGTGTGGTCGTCATGCGCATGGGTCAGCACCAAGGCATCCAGCGCATGGACCCCGTTGCGCCGCAGAAACGGTACGATGGTGCGCGTGCCCGCATCTGAATTGGCGACAAGGCCTCCTGCATCCACCAGAAGCGTTTTCCCCTCGGGGAGACGGAGAAGGGCCGCATCGCCCTGCCCCACATCAAGAAACGTGACTTCCAGCGTCGATGCACTACTGTGGAGAAGCGGTGACCAGACCAGCACCACCGCCGCACTCAGCGCCACGACACACGCTCGCGTGAGCACCTTCGGATCGCCGATGCGCATGACACCGATGACGATCGCGTAGTAGAGCACGACCGAAGGCGCACTCATGCCGGCTGTCTCCACGGACGCGAACGGCTGATGAGCCGCCGTCCGGACGAAACCGAGGAGAAACCAGGTCAGCAGATCGTTTACGGCTGCGCAGCATCGGGCGGCCTGCGTCCAGATCAGCGCGAAGATCGCTTCGGTGAAGCCGACGAGAACATTCAGACCGCTCACCGGAACGACCACGAGATTCGCGACGATGCCGATGATCGATATGCGGTTGAAGTAGTAGACTGTGAACGGCAGCGTTCCGATCTGCGCCGCAAGCGATACCGCGAACAGCTTCAGACCCGCATCCATCGCCTTGATCTCCTCGAATCGCTCGGGGATCTTTCGGACGACCGACTCAAGGATCGGATAGAAGTAGACAAGCGACCAGACCGCAGCGAATGAAAGCTGGAATCCGACATCGAAGAGTGTAAGGGGATTCCAGAGCAGGAGTACGACGGCCGCTGCCGCGAGTGCGTTGTACACGTCCGTGCGCCGTTCGGCCATTGTTGCGCCGAGGACAAGCAGCGCCATGATCGTGGCGCGAACGACTGACGGCGACGATCCCGTCACCAGCATATAGAAGAGAATCCCCATTGCCGTCCCCACGGCACGAAGACGCCGGGAAAGCCGCGAGAATCCAAGTACCGCGGTGAATGCCAGCGCCACCACGGCCACATTCGATCCTGACACCGCGAGAATGTGAATCGTCCCGGTTTCCATGAAGGACTGTTTCACATCTTCCGAGATCTGTGCGCGGAAGCCGAGGACCACCCCTTTGAGAAACGCGGCATGGTCGGGAGGATGGAGCGTATCGAAGACCGCGTAGAGCCACCGTTGGGCGGATGAAACGAACGTGCCGAGACCGACGCCGCCGGCTGCCACACTGCACACGAGCGAATCGGTCGGTCCCGTGCGAATGATCCCGCCGATGTCGTTTAGCTCGAGGTACCGACCGTAGTCGAACTCTCCGGGATTCCTCGGACGTGACCGCTCCTGCAACAGTCCCGAGCATGTGATCCGATCTCCCGGCCGGAGGTCCCGTCGGACTGCGTCCCATTGCTTCCCTCGACCGAGCAGCAGGAGACGACAACCGAGAACCTCCCATTGTCCATTCCGCTCGATCGAATCCACCTGCACGGCGCAGGAAACACGGTCACCATTCCAGATCGGCTCCGAATCAATACCGCCGGCGACCAGCACGCGCTCTTCGCCGACCGGAGCGGCGACGGTGCCGCGATCCGCTTCCAGTTCCATCGAACCGGCGTACGCGGCCATCAATAGAAGAAACGCAGACTGGAGGACGATTGAAGAGAGCCGGTCACGTCGTATGAGCGCGCACGTTCCGGCGATCACAAGCCCTGCGGCGCCTGCAAGCGCGTACGGCTCCGGTGCGAGAGGAAGAATGGAACTGCCCAGGATCCCCCCGATCATCAGGCAAGCAATCCGGACGGACGGCCGCCGCCCGGTTCCCCCGAAGCCTACGATTCCTGCAGCAGGCGCAGGATCGTGGGCGTGATATGCATGAGATTGGTCAGCCGTTCCGCGACCTTCGTGCGATGCCGCCCCGCCACAATACACGGCACGCGGTTGCGCGTGTGACTTTTGGTGGAGAGATCTTCGATGTTTCCGTGATCGCTGACAAGCACGAACGTCGACGACGTGTCGTCGAACGATTCGAACAGCCCGATGAGAAACCGGTCCAAATCCTGCAGAGCGGCCCGGGCGAGCTCCGTCGACTGACTATGCCCGGCGTGATCTGTCAGCCAGTATTCGAACAAGGCAAAATCATGGCTCTTCGCAATGTGCCACAAATGGCGTCCGGCTTCGAGCGGTGTGACGGGGACGATCTCCGGATGCCCCAGCTCCGGCCACCGGACGCGCGTGAAATCGGCGGAGATTCCTTCGTTGCGTGCCAGCTCCGATGCCGTCAGCAACGGAACCCCTGCCATCCGGCACGAGAGTGTCGTCACGGTCAGACGGCGTGTGCCGGAGGCAACATAGTCGAAGAAACGTCCCGGAAACGCGTTGGTAAACACCACCCGCCTGCCACGATCCTTCAACTGACGGAAAATGTTCTTCTGCTCCAGAATGGGACGAAGCACCGAGGGGGGATACGGTCC
>JAKAJH010000038.1 GCA_021813905.1 Bacteroidota bacterium
TGCCACCACTCCCCATACCAATGCAAGAACCTGACACCCCCTCTCCTTACAGGAGAGGGGGATTGGGGGAGTGAAGATCTCCTTTCGCCACTTGGATGATCATACGAAGCACTTCGTCCATATTGCGCACAACAGCTTCGTTTTGCACGCGAAGAACGCGGAATCCCGCGGCACGCACTTGTTCGAATCGTACCCTATCGTACTCCCGTTGAACCGTTGTGTCATGTATCCCGCCTTCCAACTCCACGACCAGCCTTGCTTCATGACAGTAGAAGTCCACGATGTAATTGCCAATCGGGTGCTGGCGCATGAATTTCAATCCGCCCAGCCGACGATTTCGCACCTGCGCCCACAACAGTTTCTCCGCGGGCGTCATTCGCTTCCGCAACGTGCGGGCGATCAGCGTCAAATGACACGATCCAGCCATAGATCCTCCCCCTTGTATGAACTCTCTACAGCTGAACAGGTCTCATTCTACTCAATTCATGTTGCAGGAATGACCGGGAAGGATGAACTGTCCCGCGCCACTTCCATCCACATTCCCTGCTTGCTCATTGCCGAATCCCCGACCTACCCTTTTTGAATTTTTACTTTTTCATTTTTCCTTCTACCGCCCTTACCATCGTCTCCACCGCAATGCTGTTCATGCAGTTCGGCTCGAAATCGCACCGCGGCTTGTAGCAGACGAGACAGTCGAGATCCGACTGCACCTTGACGATCCGATCGTCGTACGAGTCGATTTCCGCCGCCGACGTGGGTCCGAAGTACGCCACCACTTTCCTGCCCAGCGCGGTCGCCACGTGCAGGGCCAGCGTATCGCCGGTGACGAAGATATCGCTCAGGGTCACGAGAGCAAAAAACTCCCGCAGCGTGTTGGAGGTTCCCGTGTCGATCACGCGGGACGGATGCAGCGTCCGGAGCCGCTCGTTCCGCTCCTGTTCCAGGGGACCGCCGTAGAGCAGAATTGTGGCGTCCGTCCCTTCGATCAGCGCACGGATCAGTCCTTCAAATCCTTCCAGCGTCCATTGCTTGTACTGCCACCGGCCGCTCGCACCCGTGTTCAGTCCGATCACCGGCTTCGCGCAGTCCAGGCGGTGCTTCGCCGCAAAATCTTCCGCGAAAGCACGCTCCTCGTCGCTCAGCGTGAGCACGATGTCCTTCTTCGTCGTGCGAAGGCCGCAGATGCCGAGCATGATGTCCTGGTACGAGCGGGTGTTCTCCTTCTTCCGCTGGTCGAACGCCCCCATCTCCAGCCATGCTTCCGCCTCGGGGTTGAAAGCGAACACATCGCCGCGGGCATCGAGTCCGAATCCGATCTTCGTATCGGCCTTTGCCGCCGATGCCAGCACCGCGCTTTCACGCGCCGCATCGGGGCTGATCAGCACATCGAAGGTCTCCACCATCGCATGCAGCACCGCTTCCGTCGACTCATACGCCAGGACGCGATGCACGAGCGGATTATGATCAAACATGGGCATCGCGCTCTTCCGCGTGATCCATGTGATCTCACACCCCGGATAGCGCTCGTGCAGACCGTGCAGGATGCACGTCGTGCGCAGCACATCGCCCGCCGCGTCGAGCTTCACAATGAGGATCCGCTGTGTCGGCGGCTCGAAGTGCGGACAATCATCGCACATCAATCCTTCCCGCTTGTTGAAGGTGCACGGACGATCACCGGGGAAATGGCGGCAAGAGGTTTTCAGGATCATTGCGTATGCGTGATTGTCAGAAATTGTTCTGCCGGCGGAACCGTCATGATCTCACCGGTCTTCGCGCGATTGTTCTGTGCGGCCGGTACCCGCGCCGCGGAATCGCTCGATCGCCTGCACGAGAGCATCCCACGAATATTTTTTCTTCTCTTCCCGGACCGCCTGCACGAACGGCTCTTCCTTCGCTTCGTCGTAGAATCGGATCACCGCCTGTGCCAGCGCCTCCGGCGCGTTCGGCGGAACGATAAATCCCGTCATGCCATCACGCACGACCTCCGCCAATCCCCCCACATCCGTCGCAATGACGGGTTTATCGAACTGATACGCGATCTGCACGATGCCGCTTTGCGTCGCGGAAAGATACGGCAGCACGACGACATCCGCCGCCGAGAAATACGTCGCCACGGCGTCGTTCGGCACATAGTCCGAGTGCACGCGCACGGAGCCGTCGATACCCAGCTGCGCGATCTTCTCCCGGTACGGCTGCTCGCTGTCATAGAATTCTCCCACCGCCAGCAGCGTGACCGGCTTCTGACGAAGGATCGCCGGCATCGCATCGAGAAGCGTCTGCAGCCCCTTGTACTTGCGCACATAACCGAAGAAGAGGATCACGCGCTCGGCACCGAGCTCCAACCGGCGCCGCGCTTCTTCCTTGGGCATCGCGGCACCGAAGATCTCATACACCGGGTGCGGCACGAACGCGAAATCCGCTCCGGGCAGGAACGCTTTCAGCTCGCGCTCGACCGCGGCGGATTGCACGATGAAGTGATCCACCGGTCCGAACGCATACCGCGTGAACAGCCGATCTCCCGGCCGGTGCTCGTGGGGGATGATGTTGTCGCAGATGAACAGGACCCGCGCGTGCGTGGCCCGCTTGACCAGCCGCGCGATGGTGCCGAAGCACGGCCCGAAGAACGGAAGCCAGTACTTGAAGATCAGCAGATCCGGTTTCTTGCGGATGATCGCCCGTGCCGCGGCGTACCACGTCAGCGGATTGACCGAATCGACCAGCTGCTCCGTGGGGATCGCGTGCGCGTCATCGCCCTGCTCTTCCTGCGACTTGCCGGGAAAGAGAAATGACGGATACTGCCGCGAGAACGTGACGACCTCGACATCGTGCCGGACGGACAGATGCGTGTAGAGGAGGGAGACAAAATGCGCGATCCCTCCGCGCAACGGCGATGCTGTTCCGACGATGACAATCTTCATGGGTGCCCCATGCGCTCCGTCACGCGGCGCATACCTCGTCACACGCATGCACCAGCTGCCGGACGGTGAGGTGCTCCATGCACCGGTACTCCGGATTCACGCAGACGGGCCGGAAGTAGCAGGTGCATTGCTTCTCCGGCTCCACGATCGTGCCGAGGCCGTACAGCTCGAACTCGTGCCGGTTGAAGATGTTGTTGATGAGCACGATCTTCTTGCCGAGTCCGATGGTGATGTGCATAGCCATCGTCACGCCGGTCACCACCAGATCGCACTGGTCGATGAGACTCAGGAATTGCCTGAGCGGTCCGTGCCCGAAATATTTCACGCTCGCCGCCCGGGCGATCTTCAGATTCTTCGCGTGCTCCTGTTCACCGCCCAGGAGAACCACTTCATACCCTTTTCGCTTGAGCGTGCGGGCGAGCGCGATCCAGTTCTTGTCCGCCCACAACCGGGAGGTCCAGCGTGCCCCGCATCCGGTGTTCAGGCCCACGATGCGTTTGCGCCGGTTGAGCTTCCAGGATGCCGGCGGCGGGGGCGGCGGATCCAGCAGATACCGCTCTCCCTGAAACGTGAAACCGCAGATCCCGAAGATCTCGGCCGGATAGCTTATGGTATTCGCCTTGCCGACATCATCGAAGATGCCCGTCAGATACTTCGCTTCCGCCTCAGGCGCTGCAGGGACGACGATGCCGTCACGCAGACGGTATCCCTTTTTCTCGCGGGCAGTGATCTGTTCCGCAAGCGCGCACGCTTCCCGGTCCTTGTCGAGGTTGAGAAGCAAGTCGAACGGTCGCGATGCAAGGTACAGCGTCGACTCGAGCGAGAACCGCATGGGCTCATCGACCGCCGCGGGAAGGATCTCCGGCGTCAGCGTGAGCCACCAGATGCGCGCGTCGGGATAGACGCTTTTCAGCTTGCGCAGCAGCGGCGTCGTGCGGATCACATCGCCGATCGCGCCCAGCTTAATGATGAGGATCTCTTTGCCGATCCGCTCATAGTGCGGACAGGCGCTGCCATCGGCCTCCGTGCAATGCACGCCCTGTTTCTTGTGCGGAGCGCACGGCACCGTTCCGCGAAAGAAGCGACAGTCGGTTTTCAATGATTTCATTATACGAACCTCGTACGAGAACGAGAAGCGCCACGCTATTGGGCTGATGAAGATTCTGGTCGCAACCGGTACAGCACCGCCGGCGGTGAGACGGTCCGCGCCACCGGCGTCAGCCAGGCCGGCGCCCGACGGGGATCGAGCAATTCGCGACACTGCGGCAGCAAGCCCGCTTCCATCACGCTGAAGAACAGATACGACGCATGGGCGGTGTCCATTGCCGCCTTGAGATCGGCCTCATTCGGGGCGGACGGCAACGCGGTCTGCGTCATGCCGAGATAATACGCAACGTGCGGCATCCGGGCCATGACGATCCTGCCATCTTCCCGCTCGCCGTACGCGCCGTGGAACTGTCCGGCGATCGCGACGACCTCTTTCGGTCCCGCATCGATGTTCTCCCGGTTGAACCGGAACGAGACATCGAACGTCCAGAGGACCAGCACCACAGCCGCCACGCCTCCCACATGCACACGATTCCAGAACCGGTATTCGTACAATCCTTTCCACGTCAGCGTGAGCGTGGCCAGCGTCAGGTACGCCGGAATCAGGAACAGCGACGCGCCCGCCTCGCGGGACGACAGCAGCAGGATGCCAAACAGGCCCAGGACCATGACGAAGAGCATCATCAGGCGCCGGTTCGCACGCTCCTGCCAGAGCAGAATCAGTCCCGGCACCACGAACACGCCGACCTGCCATCCAAACAGCCTGGCCATGTCTCCCGTGAACTGCTCGTAGAGATGACGCACGATCATCCTGACGAACAGCACCGGATCCCCCGCGATCACGTGAAACACGGAATGGTACTTCGCCGCTTCCGCGAGCCATGCGCCGTCGTCGGAGAACCGGTCGCGGTACATCTCTCGCGCGATGCCAACCGCATACTCTGCGGAGAAGAAGCTGCCCGTTTGCGCCACACGGTACAATTCATACGGAAGGATAATCACCGCGCATCCTCCCAGAAAGATGCCCGCGGCCTTCAGCCGTCCGTTCCGGTCGAGCCTGAACGGATCGACGATGACGATACCGAGCACCAGCGCGATGACCGCCCCGGCGGCGTCGGACCGCGTCAGGCATGCCACGCCCGCCAGCGCTCCCGCAATGAGAATGTCGCCGACGGACCGATCCTGTCGCCGCAGTATCATGAAGGCGGAGAGCGTCAATACCGCAGCGAACAGCATGGTCGGACCGACGGAATACGAGAACTGCACGAAGGTGGCGCTCACCGCCATCGCAACAGCCACAAAGAGCGATCGGTCCGCCCCGATCAGCCGCCGGAGCAGCGCGAATGTCAGTCCGAGCATTACCGCCGCGGAGATCACCGCCAGCACAATGCCGGCAACGAACGCGTTGCCCAGGAGCATCGTCGCAGCCGCAAGCACGACCGGATAGACCGGACCGTGAGATGCATCGATCGTCATGATGCCGTGAAGCAGGCGCTTCGCTTCCGGCGCAAAGATTCCAAAGAACTCCGTCTCTACCGCGTAGTCGCCGACGACGTGAGCGCGCAGACCGATGAACAGCATGACGATGCCGTACGCAAGCGCGATGAACAGCGGAAACCGGGGGTGCTCCGGAACGGTACGGAGATACGGAAACAGCGCCGACCGGGCGGCCGTCGGTTCTGTCTGCTTGCGTTCGTTGGCTTTGGAGCGGACCGGTGGCTGGGCGGGCGGCTTGGCCATCTACTTCAGTGTTTCGCGGATGGAATAGGTATCTTCATCCCGCTCGTGGCGCGAGATCATTTCCCCCAGCAGGCCGATGGAGACGAACTGGATCCCGATGATGATGAAGAGGAACCCGACCATGAACAGCGGCCGGTTGCTCAGCGACGTGCGCCCGGCGAACCATTCGATGGAGAGATAGATGTCGATGAGCGCGCCGACGAGGAACGACACCATCCCCCACACGCCGAACAGATGCAGCGGCTTGCGGATGTACCGGGTGGTAAAGAGGACCGTCAGCAGATCGAGGAAGCCGTTGAAGAACCGGCTGATGCCGAACTTGGTCCGCCCGTACTTGCGCGGATGATGCTGGACGATCTTTTCCGTCACGCGGAAGCCGGCCCAGTGCGCCAGCGCCGGAATGTACCGGTGCAGCTCGCCGTGGACGGTGATCTGCTTGACCACCTCGTGGCGGTAGGCTTTCAGCCCGCAGTTGAAGTCGTGGATGGGAATGCCGGTCATCTTGCCGGTCACAAAATTGAAGAAACGCGACGGGATCGTCTTCGAGAGCGGATCGTGCCGCTTCTTCTTCCAGCCCGACACGAGGTCATACGTCTCGCCCAGCGCAGCGATGAGCTCCGGGATCTCGGCGGGATCGTCCTGCAGGTCGGCATCCATCGTGATCACGAAGTCGCCGGCCGCCTCTTTAAACGCCACGGACAGCGCGGCCGATTTGCCGAAATTCCTCCGGAACCGGATGACTTTGACTTCCTTGTGCTTCGCGTGGAGGTCTGTGAGCACCTGGAACGAGCGGTCCGAACTTCCGTCATCCACGAAGATGATCTCGTACGGCTTGCCGATCAACTTCATCACGTCGACGATGCGGCCATGCAGCTCGCGGAGGGATTCCTCTTCATTATAAAGAGGGACGACGACCGTCAGGTACGGTGACGTGGATGCCGGTGATGTCTTCTTGACTGCCATGGGGTGTCTGCGTGGTGGACGGTTCGTGGCCAAAGTAACGCAAAATGGCAGGAGAAGCAAGGAAAGGCCCCGGCGCGAGGGGAAAAATCGGTATATTCGGTTCGAACGTCACCATGATCCGACCGCACAAATCACTCGGACAGCATTTTCTCCGCGACGAGAACATCATCCGCAAGATCATCGATGCGGTGCATCCCGTCGAGGGCGACACGATTATCGAGATCGGTCCGGGTCAGGGCGCGCTCACGCGCCATCTCGCAATGATGCCGGTCCGGCTGTTGGCCATCGAGGTCGATCCGCGGGCCGTCGCCGTGCTGAAAGAGCAGCTCCCCGACACCGCCGGGATCATCCACGCCAGCGTGCTGGATGTGCAGCTGAGCGATCTGGCGGCGTCCTCCGCAGACCGGTACCGGGTCGTGGGGAACATTCCATACAATCTGACGAGTGAGATCCTCTTCTGGCTGTTCGACCAGCGAACGCTCGTGCGGGATGCGACGCTCATGGTGCAGCTCGAGGTCGCTCAGCGGCTGGCGGCCGGGCCGCGCACGAAGGCGTACGGCATCCTCTCGGTGTTTGCGCAGTTCTACACTGACTGCCGCATGCTTTTCAAGGTCTCGCGCGGGTGCTTCCATCCCCGCCCCGACGTCGATTCGGCGGTCATTCGCCTGCAGTTCCGCGAGCAGCTGCCGGATGTGAACGAACAGCTCTTCCGCCAGGTCGTGCGAACGACGTTCGGCACGCGACGGAAGACACTGCGCAACGGGCTGCGCTCGCTCGGACTGACCGACGCTGATCTGGGCGGACTTGACATCGATCTGAACCGCCGTCCCGAAGAGCTGACCGTGGATGAGTTTCTCCATCTCACCCGACAAATCGTACCTCTGAACGCTCATCGGTCCATTGTACAAAATTGATCCGCACAGTGCCGACGCTTATGAACCTTCGCCGCTCCCTCGCCCCCGTCGATGTCGTCTCGATCGTCTTCTTGCTCTTTCTCAGTCTGCTCAACATCATCTTTTGCACGCGTGTCGGGTGGTGGTGGCGGCTGGTGCTGGTGAACGTCGCCGTCGTCGGCATCATTCTGACGCTGGCGCATCTCTCGCACACGAAGCGGACGAGACTCCTGATCGGCCTGCACCGGTGGTACTGCTATCCGATCGTCCTGTTCGTCTTCAAGGAAATCTACCTGATGGTTCGCCCCATCCATCCGGTCGATTACGACTGGCTCCTGATCGCGGCGGATCACTGGCTCTTCGGCGTCAACCCGACGCAATGGCTTGCGCAGTTCGCCAATCCGGTGCTCACCGAGGTCCTTCAGATCTCGTACTTCTCGTACTATCTTCTGTTCATCCTGCTCGGCGTCGAGCTGTACCGCCGTTTCCCGATCGAAGAGTTCGATCACGGCGCGTTCATGATCGTGTACGGGTTTTATCTCTCCTATCTCGGCTATTTCCTGCTGCCGGCGATCGGTCCACGGTTCACGCTGCACGATTTCTACGCGATCAATCGCGAGTTGCCGGGCCTCTGGCTCACGCCGTGGATGCGGGATTTCATCAACGCGGGCGAGTCGATCTCATTCTCGATGGCGAATGCGGCGCAATTCGTGCAGCGGGATGTCTTCCCGAGCGGTCACACACAGATGACGCTGCTCGTCGCCTGGCTGGCGTTCAAGTATCGCATCCCGACGCGATGGCTGATCGCCGTGCTGACGACGTTGCTCATCATCGCAACAGTGTATCTCCGGTACCACTACGTCGTAGACCTTATGGGTGGGGCGGCCTTCTTCGCGCTGACGATCTGGAGCGGGAAGAAGATTCAGGCGTGGTGGGAGCGGTTGCGCGCAGCACAGATCGC
This sequence comes from Bacteroidota bacterium, assembly GCA_021813905.1. Classification (GTDB taxonomy): domain Bacteria; phylum Bacteroidota; class Ignavibacteria; order UBA10030; family UBA10030; genus JAKAJH01. The sequence goes on from JAKAJH010000038.1 coordinate 8,523, forward strand.
TTGACGCTTGCAACAGGGTCGAGAACTTGCTAAGTTACTTTTGATGACCCAGGAACAGATCCTTTCGGAACTTGAAGATCTCGCCGGCAACTGCGGTATCGGCGTGCGTTACGAAAAGGGGGACTTCGACGGCGGTTTCTGCGTGCTGAAGGCCGAACGCATCATTGTCGTCAACAAACGCCTCGCGACGCCGCGCCGGGCTTCCGTCCTGGCCCAGGGGCTCGCTGAAGTGGGCATCGACGAGATTTATCTGAAACCGGCCGTCCGCGAATACATCGAGGATGAGCTGGCCCGCGCCGCGCGGTCCTGACGGCGCGATACCGGGCACGTCGCATTTCTTCCCGCACCCCATGGACAGACTCAAACTTCTTCTTCCGTTCGCGCTGCTGCTGATCCTGGCCGGAGCCGTCACGTGGCGGCTCTTTCCGTCCACGGACCCGTACGGAGGGCTCGCGCTTCCTCTGAACGAGGAGCAGATTGTCAGCCGCTCCCGGCAGTTCCTCGAGCAGTCCGGCGTCGACCTGAGCACACTCACGTCCCGCGCCACGCTTCGGGTCGATCGCCCCTTGTTACGCCAGGCGCAGCGCACGCTCGGCTTTCCGGAGGCCAACCGGCTCATCCGCGACAGCATTCCGGCGTATTTCTGGCAGGTGCGGTGGACCAAAGCTGAAGGAATGAGTTTCAGCTTCGGGGAGGATGAGAATTCTGACAAGAGGGCTCAACAGGCGATCAACGCCGCGCTCGGCGAATTCACGCTTCGCATGGATCCGCAGGGCAACGTGATCGGCTACGAGCGCAGCATTCCGGACAGCGCCGCGTTGCCGACACTTTCCAAGGCCGACGCCCGACGCTTCGCGCTCTCCATCCTGCGCACCTCAACGCCGTTCCTGCGCGTCATCGCCGACACGAACAATGCCGAGTCGGAGAAGATCGTCAAGCAACTGCATCGCGAGGATTACGAGTTCGTATGGAAGGGAGCCTCTCCCCTGCTCCACAATCCGATCCACGTGAAGGTCACCGTGGCGGGTTCGGTCGTCAGCGCGATCGATCCGTCGGTCGAGATCCCGGAGCAGTTCCGGCAGTCCGATACGGTCAAGTTCCTGTCCATCCTGCTGATCCTTGCGTACACCGTCCTCGGCGTGGGATTGCTGTTCATCGCCTACCGGCGCATCCGGTCGTACGAGATCGGCTTCCGGACCGCCATCACGCTGGGCATCGTCACGGGCATTCTGTTCGATCTGCAGTTGTACTTCAGCATCACGGATCCGTTCCGCTGGGAGCTCCTCATCCCGCTTCTGATCACGCCCCTGTTCGTCGGCGGGGCGCTGGCGCTCATCTGGGCCGTGGCGGAGTCGCTCGTGCGTGAGCTCTGGAGCGACAAGTTCAGCGCCATCGACCTCATCACCAACGGCCATCTGCTGCACTCGCGGCTCGGACAAAGCACGATCCGCGGACTTGCGTTCGGAACGACCGCCCTGGCGGTTTCACTCCTGCTCACGTCGATCGCCGGACACTTCCTGACGCTCAGCGCCGCCGGGGAGGAATCGTTTTCGTTGTTCACCGGATCCCCCACGTCACTGTTTGCGCTGGGTGAGAGCTTTTCGAACTCGATCTTTCCGTTCGCATTCTTCGTGGTCTTCGGCGTCACCTTCCTGCGCCAGTGGATTACCCGGACGCCGCTGCTGGTGGCGGCCGGTGCCGTGCTCATGGCCATCCTGAATACCGGACCGCTCACGCCGGTTCCCGCCGCCATGGTGATCCAGACCCTCGTGTACGCGTTCATTGTCTGGTCGTTCGTCCGGTACGATGCGTTGACGACGTTCGTCGCCTTCCTCACCTGGCATGCGCTGCGGGATGCGGGCGGACTGCTGATGAGCGGACATCCCGCCTATGCGGGCGCTGGGATCATTGTCCTCTCCGCACTCGGCGTGCTGCTGGTCCTGTCGGTCGCAACCCAATTTCGTCGCAAAGAGATCACTGATTTCAGCGCCATCACACCGGCATTCGCCCGTCATATCACCGAACGACAGCGGCTGCAGCAGGAACTCGAGATCGCGCGCGAAGTGCAGATGAGTTTCCTCCCGAAGAAGCATCCCACCCGCTACCGTCTCGACATCGCCGCACGGTGTGCACCCGCCCAGGAAGTCGGGGGCGACTATTATGATTTCATCGAACTGGACGAGCATCGGCTCGGCGTTGCCATCGGCGACGTCTCGGGAAAAGGCACGCAGGCGGCCTTCTTCATGACGCTGACCAAGGGATTTCTGCGTGCCCTCGCCGCGCAGGCGTCGTCCCCGGCGGCCGTGCTGACACATGCAAACCGGCTTTTCTATGAGAATGTCGAACGCGGAATGTTCATCAGCATGGTGTACGGGATCTTCGACATGTCGACGCGAACGCTAACCCTGGCCCGCGCCGGACACAATCCGGTGATCGTGCGGAAGTCCAGCGCCACCCAGCCGCAGGTCCTGCAACCGACGGGACTTGCGCTCGGACTGGACGGCGGAGATACGTTCGGCCGGTCCATCGAGGACATCCGCGTGGACTTCCAGCCGGGCGACGTCTTCGTGCTCTACACCGACGGCTTCAGCGAAGCGATGAACAAGAAGATGGAAGAATTCGGCGAGGACCGGCTGGCGCAGGCGGTGCAATCGTTGGCCGGCGGCACTGCGACGCAGATCATGGACGGCGTGTTCCGGGCCATCAAGACGTTCGTCGGCGGAGCGCAGCAGCACGACGACATGTCCATCATCGTGGTGAAAGTACTTTAGACAGGACGGCGGCCATGCGAATCCTCATCATCAACGGTCCGAACCTCGACATCCTGGGCAAGCGCGAGCCGCACATGTACGGCACGACATCGCTGTGGGATATCGAGAACCGATTGAAGGAGAAGTATCCGAAGGTCGCGTTCGAATTCATCCAATCCAACAGTGAAGGCGCGCTGATCGACGCGCTGCACCGGGCGCTGGATGGCGGTTCGGCCGGCATCGTGCTCAATCCGGGCGCGTACGCGCATTACTCGTACGCCATCCGCGACGCGGTCTCCGCGCTGAAAGTGCCCGTGGTCGAGGTGCATCTGACGAACATACATGCGCGCGAGGAATTCCGCCGTGAATCCGTCATCGCCCCCGTCTGTGCCGGGGTCATCACGGGACTCGGCATCCGCGGCTACGAGCTGGCAGTCGAATACCTGATGTAGGAATCGGAACACTAATCTCTTTTTCATTTTTACTTTTTCCTTTTGAATTGCCCCATGGTCTCCGCCGTTATCTTTGATCTCGACAACACGCTCGTTGACTTCATGCTTATGAAGCGGCAGGCCATCGACGCGGCCATTCATGCCATGCGGGATGCGGGATTGAAGCTCTCGGCCGACGAGATCCGCCACCGCATCGACAAAATTTACAAGGAACGCGGGATCGAGTTTCAGAGCGTCTTCGACGAGCTGCTCTACGGCGAGTTCAGCAAGATTGACTACAAGATCCTTTCCGCCGGCGTGATCGCCTACCGGCGGGCGCGGGAAGCGGCCCTGGTGCCGTATCCGCACGTCACGATGACGCTTATCGAGCTGTCGAAGATGCATATGAAGCTGGGCGTCGTCTCGGACGCGCCGGCGAAGGAAGCCTGGCTGCGGCTCTGCTATCTGAATCTGCATCACATCTTCGACGCGGTGGTCACGTACGACGACACCGGCGTACGCAAGCCGAATCCCGAGCCGTTCAAGCGGGCGCTGAAGCTGCTGAAGGTGCCGGCAAAGGAAGCGATGATGGTCGGCGATTGGGCGGAGCGCGACGTCCTCGGGGCGGCGAAGCTGGGCATGAAGACGGTCTTCGCGCGCTACGGCGATACCTTCGGCACGCTGGTCTCGAACGCGGACTACGATGTGGACGACGTGTCACAGATCATCGGGATTGTGAAGCGCGAGAACGAGCGGAGCTGAGCATGGAATCCATTCAGGGCGTCGGCGTGGATGTGGTGGATGTGCAGCGCCTGCAGCAGGTCATGGAGGAGCAGGGTGCCCATTTCATCACGAAGGTGTTCACGGACACCGAGACCGCTTACTGCCGTTCGAAAAAGAAGCCGTACCAGCACTTCGCCGCGCGCTTTGCCGCCAAAGAAGCCGTGGCCAAGGCGATGAAGACCGGCTGGAGCGGATCGTTCCGCTGGAAAGATGTCGAGGTCGTCAACGAACCCTCCGGTGCCCCCCGGATCATTCTGTACCGCGAGGTCGCGCACGCCCTGACCGGCTCGCATCTGCATCTGTCCCTGTCACACACCGAGAACACCGTCGTCGCGTTCGTCGTCATCGAGCGCACGCAGCCGTAACCCTTCCTGTTCCGCCGTTTCCCGAATGCCATTTTTGTCCTCATCGCCTTGACAAGACGACAAATTTGTCGTATCGTGCCGGCACGATGCCGCCTGTCATGTCTTCCCGGTCCCGGCGCCCGTCGCCGGAAGAGCTGTCCGCACCGAGCGGATCGGTCATCCCGTCCGACCGGCTGGCCCGGATCTTCGCCGAGCCGCCGGGGAAGATGTTCCTTCTCTACGGCGACCGGCTGATCTTCTCCGTTGCGCTCCGCATGGCGGCCGAGGCGATGGCGCACGGGTCCCCCATCGCCGTGGTGGATGGCGGCAACCGGTTCGACGTGCATCTGCTGACGCACTTCGCCCGTGCGCGCCGGATGAACCCCGACGCCTTCCTCCACCGCATCTTCATCTCGCGCGGATTCACCTGCTACCAGATGGAACAGGCCGTGGTCAACCGGCTGCCGGCATTCCTGCAATCGATCGGATCACACACCGCGCTGATCTTCGGGCTGCTGGACACGTTCTACGACGACCAGGCGCCGCTGCGCGAAGTACAGCAGATCCTCCGGCGGCTGCTCGACGCCCTTCGGCGCATGAAAGCCGACGGCACCTCCGTGCTGCTGGTGTGCTCCGAGTGGAGCGTTCTGCCAAAAGAACGGAACCAGCTCTTCACGACGCTGAAGGACGGAATGGATCGGGTCTATAGGTTGGACGCGGATGAGAAGGGAATGGTGAAGGTGCGGAAAGAGGCCAACAAATTGACAACTAACAATTGATCATTGTGAATTGAGTTAGGGCCATGGGACGAACAGTACCGACATTTACCAACATCATTGACGACGAGGTCGCCAGCTGGTCGAAGTTCCGGCGCGGGCTGCGGAAAGAGGATCAGGAGGCGTTCGACGAGATCTTCCGCGCGGCCCGGCTGCACCTGGCGGAGAACTTCTACGCCATGCGGACGATCCCGTTCGAGAGCATCATGGTGTCCATTCTCGTGGAACAGCAGAAAGCGCTGCGCGTTCTGCGGCGGGAGATCGCCGCGCTGAAGACCCCGGCCGGCTCCGGCGCTTTCGGCGACTGACGGAGAGGTCCATGCCGCATCGCATCGAGGCCTGGCTCTTCGACGTCTATCCCTCACCCGAAGGCGTGACACTCTGGTTCATCGACCGCGACGGGAACCGCCTGCGGGCGCACCGGCGCTTCACGCCGTCGTTCTTTCTCCATCTCAACGATGCCGACCGTCGTCGTGCCGAGGTGCTCAGCGCACACTGTCCGGCACGGGTCTCCTTCAGCCATGTGCCGCGGACGGAGATCTACTCCGGCGACACCTGGGATGTCACGCAGGTGCACGTCCACGCCGCGGATCGGTTGAAAGAGGCGGTGCGGTACTTCGAGCGGTTCTTTCCGCACTTCGTGTTCTTCAACTCGGACATTCCGGCGGCGCAATTGTTCCTGTATGAGACGCAGCTGTTCCCGCTGGCCCTGGGGGAGTACGAGTTCAGCTCCACGGGCGAGCTGCTGCGCTGGGAACTGCGCGACTCACGCGAATCCGTGGACTACGAGCTTCCGCCCTTTTCCATCCTCTCGCTGAAAACCACGAACGGCTTTGTGCCGCCGAAGTATCAGCGCCATCTGGAGCTGGAGATCTCCTACGACGGACGAAGCTATCTGCTGCAGCAGGAGACGCCGCGCGAGCTGCTCGAGGCCTTCAACTGGCACCTGCACCGCTGCGATCCGGACATTCTGCTGACGAGTTACGGCGATTCCATTCTGCTGCCGAAGCTCACCGAGCTGTCCCGCCGGCACAACATCCCTCTTCTGCTCAACCGCGACGCCGCCGCCGGCTATGTCACGTCGAAGGAATCCAGCTTCTTCCAGTACGGCCGCATCGTGCATAAGGACGGCGCGTTCGAGCTGGCAGGCCGCTGGCACGTGGACGCGGATAACTCCATGACCGTGGCCGAAGCCGACCTTGACGGACTGTTCGAGATGACGCGCCTGACGCAGATGTGCGGGCAGCGGCAGGGACGCGCGAGCATCGGCACGTCGATGTCGTCGATGCAGCTGTCGTGGGCGTACCGGAACAACGTTCTCATCCCGTCGAAGAAGCGGGAGCCGGAGGAATTCAAGTCGGCCGCCACGCTGCTGCTGGCCGACCGGGGCGGACTCATTTTCAATCCTCCGCTCGGATATCACGAGGACATCGCGGAACTCGATTTCGTCTCCATGTACCCGAGCATCATGGTCAATCACAACGTCTCGCCTGAGACGGTGAATTGCCGCTGCTGTCACAACCACGCCGTGCCGGAGCTGGAGTATACCATCTGCGAGAAGCGGGCGGGCATCGTGCCCGAGACGCTGCGGGCGGTGGTCGCCAAGCGCGCGTACTACAAGCAAAAGAAGCGCGAGTATAAGGGAACGGACGAGACGCTCTTCCGCCGGTACGATCATCGTCAGAACGCGCTCAAGTGGATGCTCGTGAGCTGCTTCGGGTATCTCGGCTACAAGAATGCCCGGTTCGGACGCATCGAGGCGCACGAGTCGGTCAACGCGTTCTCGCGCGACGCCATTCTCACCGCCAAAGAGGTCGCCGAGCAGCAGGGATTTCACCTTCTCCACGCGATCATCGACTGCGTGTGGGTGACAAAGGCGGGCGCCACCGCGGAGGATTACGAACGCCTGTCGCGCGACATCACCCGTGCGGTCGGCATCGACATCTCGCTCGAGGGAATCTACCGCTGGATCCTCTTCCCCGCCTCCAAGATGGATCCGGTCATCACGACGGCGAACCGGTATGTCGGATGGTACCACCACGGCGAATTCAAGATCCGGGGGATCGAGGCGCGCCGGCGCGACACGCCGCGGTTCGTCAGGAACCTGCAGCAGGCGCTTCTGGACCGGATGTCCGCCGCCACGGGCGTCGACGACCTGCACGCGATGGTGCCCGATCTGCTTGAGATCGTCCGGTCGCACCTGGCCGTGTTGCGGAGCGGCCGCACCAATCCGATGGAACTGGTACTGCGGCGGCACATCACGCGGGAGGCGGACGAGTACACGGTCAACAGCGTCAACGCGGTCGTCGCGCGGATGGTGGACGCGATGGGCGTACACCTGTCGGCCGGCGAGTCGATCGAGTTCATCATCATCGACCAGTCGGGGAAGCGGCATCCGGACAAAGCCAAGCCGCTGGCGCTGTACGCGTTCGAGGACGGCTACGACATCGGGGTGTACACGGAGTTCGCGCTCAAGGCGGCCGAGACCCTGCTGCTGCCGCTGGGATACGACCTGGTGCGATTGAAGAGTGCAATGGGGATCGGGCGGCCGTCTTCCCGTCACCGCGCACCGGAAGTGCCGGCCGTGCAGGAATTGCCGCTGTTCCGGCTGCAGATCTGAGCGATCCCGGGGGAAATCCGGATGCGTTCCATGCGCGTCGTCACGTCGCGGCGACAAACCCACGCGTCCGACTTGCGCGGCGCACGGAGAACAAGTACCTTGAGCAAAGGCTTCACACGGATTTCGCACCGACCACCACCGGATCCCGTATGAAGAAACAGCTCAAACTCCAGCTGCTTGACGAAAAGTTCTGCATCAGCAAGCTGGCGCAGTTCGCCGAGATCCCGTCGGTGATCACGAAAGGCGAGATGTGCTTCGTGATCCGCACCGATGAGGAACTCGCCGTGATCAGTCCGGAGTTCATGGCGCCGACCAACGTACAGCAGGAGACCGGTTGGCGCTGTCTGCGCGTCGAGACGCCCAGTCAACTGCACGAGGTGGGCGTGATCGCGTCGCTTGCCGCGCCACTGGCAGATGCCGGCGTGGCGATCTTTCTCGTCTCAACCTTCAATACCGATTACGTCTTTGTGGCGGAGGAGGATCTGGTGAAGGCGACGCAAGCGCTGCAACAGGCGGGACACGAATTCGTTCACGCCGAGTAAGCTCATTTCCTCCGACGCGCCAGCTCGCGGGTCACATCGTCCAGCGACACTCCCCGATCCCGCAGTAAAACAAGCAGATGATACAGCAGATCGGCCGACTCTTCGGTGAGCCGGCGGGCATCCTGCGCCAGAGCAGCCACCACGACTTCCACCGCTTCCTCCCCCACTTTCTGCGCGATCGCCGGCGTTCCTCCCGCAAAGAGTCGTGTGGTGTATGAGCCTTCGGGCCGCTCGGTGTACCGCCGCGCGATCGTCGACTCCAGTCCGGCGAGCACCGACCGCTCGTTCTCCTCGAAGCACGTCTCCGCTCCCGTGTGACACACCGGCCCGGACGGAACGGCTTTGATCAGCAGCGAGTCCCGGTCGCAATCGACGTGGACCGACACGAGGTCCAGCACATTCCCGGATGTCTCGCCTTTCTGCCAGAGCGTCCGACGGCTGCGGCTCCAGAACGTCACCTTCCGATCCTCCAGGGTTCGTCGGAGCGCTTCCTCGTTCATAAATCCGAGCATGAGCACGCGATTGTCGCGCGCATCCTGAACCACCGCGGGCACGAGGCCGTTCATTTTCGAGAAATCAATCTGTTCCGTCACCATCGCACCCGGATCCCTTCGTTCTGCAGATACGTTTTCACATCGGCGAGGGAGAACGTTCCGTAATGGAAGATGCTGGCCGCCAGCACCGCGTCAGCGCCGCCGTCACGGAGCGCGTCGCGAAGATGCTCCAGCCGACCCGCACCGCCGGAGGCGATGAGCGGCACCGGCACTGCCTGGCCGATCGCCCGCAGAAGCGGAAGGTCATAGCCCATCGTCGTTCCATCCCGGTCCATCGAGGTGACCAGCAGCTCGCCGGCACCCCGCCCGGCAGCTTCACGTGCCCACGCCACCGCATCACGTCCCGTCGATTCTGTTCCCGCGCGGGTGTAGACTGTCCAGCCGCCATTCTCCTGCCGCACGTCGATCGCCGCCACAATCGACTGGGCGCCGACGGTCTGCGCGGCTTCGTCCAGCAGCGACGGCGTCCGGAGGATCGCGGAATTCAATGCCACCTTGTCCGCGCCGGCGTCCAGCGCCCGCAGCACATCCGCCACCGATCCGATCCCCCCGCCGACGGTGAACGGAATGTTCACGGCCGCCGCAACCCGCTCCACCATCGCCAGAAATGTGGGGCGTTCTTCCAGCGTCGCACTGATGTCCAGGAAGACCAGTTCATCGGCGCCCTCGTCCGAGTAGCGCGCCGCCAGCTCCACGGGATCGCCGGCATCGCGGAGATCGACGAACCGCGTACCCTTGACCGTGCGGCCGTTCTTGACGTCGAGACACGGAATGATCCGGGCGGTCAGCATCGGTTCACGCCTTGTGGTCCGTGAGATCCTCAAGCCGGATGCGCCCTTCGTAGAGCGCTTTTCCGACCACGACGCCGGAAACGCCCGCGCCGGCCAGCAGCCGGATGTCCCCCAGCGAGGCGATGCCGCCCGAGGCGATCAGATCGACCGCCGGCAGGGCATTCTTCAGCGACCGGAAGAAATCCACGTTGGTGCCCTGCATCGTTCCGTCGCGGGCAATGTCGGTGCAGATGAACGTGCGCGCACCGCGGGTCTTGAGATCCAACAGAACATCGACCGGCGCGCGATGACTGTCTTCCAGCCATCCGCTGATGGCGACCGACCCGTTCCGCACGTCCATCCCGATGACGATCCGCTCCGCGCCGAACTGTTCGATCCAATATCCGACCAGCTCCGGCGACTTGGCGGCGACGCTGCCGATGACCACCCGGCGTACGCCCAGGTCCAGCAACCGCCGGATATCCTCACTGGTCCGCACGCCGCCTCCCACCTCCGCCTCGATCCCCGGAACGCGGAGGATCGACTCGATGGACTGCCAGTTGGCGATCCGTCCCGCCTTCGCGCCGTCCAGGTCGACGACATGGAGCATGGACAGACCGGCCCCGGCGAATGTCCGCGCCACCTCGGCAGGATTCTCCGAGTAGACCGTTTTACGCGCGAAGTCTCCTTCACTGAGCCGCACGCAACGGCCGTCCAGAATATCGATCGCAGGAATGATCAGCATCGTTCGATGAAGTTCCTCAGAAGTTGCAGACCGGCCGTGCCCGACTTTTCCGGGTGAAACTGCACGCCATAGAAATTGTCGCGCTGCACCACCGACGCGAACGCGATCCCGTAATCCGAGCGCGCAAGCGTTTCCGCCGTCACCGGTGCGTAGTACGAATGTACGAAATAGAAGAACGCCTCGGGAGCGATTCCGTCCAGCAGCAGAGAGGGTTGGACCGGCGCCACCGTGTTCCAGCCCATGTGCGGCACTTTCAGCGTACCGGTCTCGAACCGCCGGACCGTGCCGGAAACGATGCCGAGGCCGCTGGTGTCCCGCTCCATCGATCGCTCGAAGAGCAGCTGCATGCCGAGACAGATGCCCAGGAACGGGACCCGCGCCTCCCGCAGCCATTGCGACACGCCGGACCGGTCAAGCGCCTCCATGGCGGTTCGCGCTTCGCCGACGCCGGGCAGGATGATGTGCGTCGCCTTCGTCAGGACCGCCGGATCGTTCGAGACCTCGGCCCGGATCCCGAGGCGATTCAGGGCGTTCACGACCGACCGGATGTTGCCGGCGCTGGTCCCCGCAATCCCCACGCGTGCGGACGGAGCCATTTCAGAGCACTCCCTTCGTTGACGGCACACCGCTTCCCGGCCGGTCCGGCCGCACCGCCTGACGCAGCACCTGCGCAAGCGTCTTGAACAGTGCTTCGACCATGTGGTGCTCGTTTCTTCCCGTGACGGAGACGTGCATGGTCGCCCGCAGGCCGTCGGCGAACGCGCGCAGAAAGTCCTCCACGAGCTCCGTCGGCAGATCGCCGATGCGTTCCCGGCGAAACGATGCCCGGACCGAACAGAACGGCCGGCCGCTCAGGTCGAGCGCGATCTGCGCCAGCGATTCATCCATCGGCGCCGCGTATCCGTAGCGCCCGATGCCGCGCTTGTCTCCGAGCGCCCGCCGGATCGCTTCTCCCAACGCCAGTCCCGTGTCTTCAACCGTGTGGTGCTCATCGATCTTCAGGTCGCCGGTAACATGCACGGTCATGTCAATATCCGAATGCTTCGCCAACTGTTCCAGCATGTGGTCGAAGAATCCGATGCCGGTCGAGATCTCATGCCGGCCGCTGCCGTCCAGCACGACATCGACGTCGATCGTCGTCTCTTTCGTTGTCCGGTCCACGCGGGCGTGCCGTTCCTGTCGGATGATGCATTGTGCCGCTTCGCGGAGGCCGGGGGCCGTCGCGTCGGCAGCCGGATCCGCCGCCAGGGCAATGCGCACAGCGCGGCAGCCGATGTTTCGCGCCAGCTGGACGTCCGTCGGCCGGTCACCAATGACCCACGAGCGGCTGAGATCGACCGCGTTCGTGGAGAGAAATGCCGTCAGCAGGCCGGTGCGCGGTTTCCGGCAGGCGCAACCATCATTCGGTCCGTGGGGACACACGAACACCTCCTCGAACCGAACGCCTTCGCTCTCAAGGATCCTCAGGAGTTTTCCCTGCACGGCATCGTAGGAGGCTTTCGGATACCGGTCGGTACCCAGATCGTCCTGGTTCGTCACCATCACGAGCGCATATCCCCGCTCCGTGAGCGTGCGAAGACCGCTGATGGCGCCGGGGAGGAACTCCAGCTTCTCCAGCGAATCGACCTGCTCATCCGGCGGCTCGACGATGATCGTGCCGTCGCGGTCCACGAAGATCACGTTCATGGTTCGATCGTCCTCATGGCGTCGATCAGGCGCACGTTCTGCTCATGCGTTCCCACGGTCACGCGGAGGCAGTTCTCCAGTTTTGGTTCCATGCTCCGGTCGCGCACGATGATTCCCTGCTCCGCCAGCGTCCGGTAAACGCGCCGCGCATCGGTGCAGCGCACCAGCAGGAAGTTCGTCTCCGATGGAAAGACCATACGAACCGCGGGGATCGCGCTGAGCTGCTCCGAGAGCCACGCCCGCTCCACCAGAATGTTCCGGACGAACTCGTCCTTTCGTTTCTGGTTGTCGAGCGCCCGGAGCGCCGCGGAGGCGGTCAGCGCGTTGATGTTGTACGGCGGCTTCACCTTCATCAGCCATTGCACGATCGCGGCGTCCGCCACCGCGTAGCCGAGGCGGATCCCCGCCAGTCCCCACGCCTTGGAGAGCGTGCGCATCACAACCAGGTTCGGCATTTCACGGATCTTCGCGACCAGTGACGGGGCACTCGAGAAATCCCAGTACGCCTCGTCCACCACGACCACCGCCCGGACGCCGGCAAGGGCAAGAATATCCTCCCGGTGCAGCGTGTTGGCGGTCGGATTGTTCGGCGAACAAGCGAAAATGAGCTTCGTCCGGTCATTCACCGCGCCGATGAGGGCCGGCACATCGGGCTGGAAGTCATCCGTCAGCAGCACTGACCGGACCTCGACATTCTGGATCTCCGCCGCGACGCGGTACATGCCGTACGTCGGTTCCGCAAGAATGACATTGTCCTGGCCCGGCTCGCAGAAGATGCGCACGAGCAGGTCGATCACCTCATCCGATCCCACACCCACAAAGACCTCGTCCGGAGAGACGCCGTTCAGAACCGCGAGACGTTCACGCAGGACCCGTTGAAAGGGATCGGGATAGCGGTTCAGGGCAATGCCGTCGGTCGGCGCCGTGGTGCCGAGGGAATTCTCATTCGCATCCAGAAGCACGCCGGACAGAAAATCCTGCCGGGCGCTGTGGTACGGTTTCAGGCGCCGGATATTCGGTCGGACCAGATTCTCGATCACATCACTCATCATTTCTCTCCTGTCAGTCGGACATCAACGGCCCGGGCATGCGCCGTGAGACCTTCGGCCTGCGCCAGGGAGCAGAGCGTGGGCGCAAGCGCTTCCAGGCCCGAGCGGGTCAACGTCTGAATCGTCAACGTCTTTTCAAAACTCTGCAGCGTCACTCCACCGGTGCCGCGCGCCGCGCCGGATGTGGGGAGCGTGTGATTCGTACCGGAAGCGTAGTCGCCGGCAGTCACGGGCGCGTACGCTCCGAGGAAAACCGATCCGGCATTGAGGATCGTTCCCGCGACTCGTTCCGGATCCGACGTATTGACGACCAGATGCTCCGGCGCGTACTCGTTGGAGAATGTGATCGCCTCGTCGAGTGAGTCGACGATCACAATCACGCTCGCATCGAGCGCACGTCGGGCGATGGACGACCGCGGGATCGAATCGACGGCCGCCTCCACCGCTGCATTCACCCGCTCGGCGAGCGCTCGGGACGGCGTCACCAGGATCGCCCGCGCATCCGGATCGTGCTCCGCCTGTGAGATCAGGTCCCACGTGACCGTCTGCGCATCGGCCCGGTCATCGGCGATGACAAGCACTTCCGAGGGCCCCGCCGGCAGATCGACCGATGTTCCGTCCGTATCGGCCGCAACGAGCCGTTTCGCCGCGGCGACGTAACGGTTTCCCGGACCGAAGATCTTGTCCACCTTCGGGATCGATGCGGTCCCGTAAGCCATGGCTGCCACCGCCTGCACACCGCCCACGCGGTAGAATTCCGTCAGGCCCAGCAGGCGACCGGTCGCAGCCACGAGAGGGTCGATCGATCCCCCGTTCCGGGGTGCGGAACACACCGCGATCCGCGAACAGCCCGCGAGCTGCGCAGGAATCGCCAGCATGAGCAATGTCGAGGGAAGCGGAGCTGAGCCGGCGGGAATATAGAGTCCCACACGCCCGATGGGACGCGTTTCCAGCCGGCACACAACGCCCGGCATCGTTTCAACCGCGACCGGCGGACGCCGCTGTGCGGCATGAAAGGCGCGGATGTTCGCAATGGCCTGAAGAAGCGCTCGTCTCAGTTCTTCGGACAGCTGGCGCTCTGCGGCGGCGAGCTCTTCTTCCGGCACGCGCATCGAGTCGACCGTCTGACGGTCAAACCGTTCCGTCCACGAGCGAACGCCATCATCTCCCCGCCGGCGCACATCCCGGCAGATCTCCTGTACCGCGGCGTCGACGGAGGGATCGCCGGCCTCCGTGCGCCGAAGGAGCGCCGAACGTTCGTCCGGCGAGAGACTGGTCCAGGGGCGGATCTTCATCGGATGATCGTCTCGATCGGAACCACGATGATATCGCTGGCGCCGGCCTTCTTGAGGTTTTCCATCACATCCCAGAACACATCCTCCGCTACAACGGAGTGGATTGCCACCATGTTGCTCTCGGCGAGCGGGACGACGGTGGGACTCTTGAGACTGGGGATGATGCGTTTCAGGCGCGCCACCGCGTGTTGCGGGGCGTTCATCATCAGATAGCGCTTCCCGCGTGCTTCCAGCACTCCCCGCGCGCGGATGAGCAGCCGGTCAATGTCGGTGCGTTTGCGTGTGGCGGCGAGCGATTTGCGATTGGCGATTAGTTGTGCTTCGGAATCGAGCACGGTCAGCAGAGGTTTCAGGCCGTTCATGCGGGCCGTCGTCCCGGTGGAGATGATGTCGCAGATCGCATCCGCGACATCGAGGGTTGGCGCGAGCTCGACGGAACCGCTCAGGCGGATGATCTCCGCCTCCACGCCGGCCTCCGCGAGAAACTTCCGGAGGATCACCGGATAGGTGGTGCCCACGCGTTTGCCGCGCAGATCCTTCACCGAGCGGATGGCCGAGCGCTGCGGCACGCTGATCATGAGCCGGCATCGGCCGAAGCCGAGCGGCAGCTGGGCGCTCACGCGGGAGCGTTTCTCGTCGATGATGTTCTGTCCGACAATGCCGAGGTCCGCCACGCCATCCTGGACATATTCCGGAATGTCGTCGTCGCGGATGGCGAGGATATCGAGCGGGAAATTCCGACAGGGAGAATAGAGGCTTCGGGACCGGAACTCGAAGTCGAGTCCGCAGGCCCGGAGAAACGCGACAGTCTCATCGGTGAGCCGTCCGTTGCGCTGGACGGCGATCTTCAATCGACCATTGGTGGCAAGCATGCTTTACCTCATTACAGTGTTGACATCAAAAAAAATCATTTCGGCCGGACGCGCTGGAGCATCATGGCATAGCCGCCCCGGCCCTGTTTAAGCCAGCGCCCGACGCGGGCGATGGTGCGCGAACTCAGTCCGGTCTCGCGTTCGATTTCAGTGTAGGAAACGCCGCCGGCGAGCATTTGGGCCGCCTTCCACCGCTCGGCGAACTCCTGAATCTCGTTCTCGGTCAGCAGATCGCGGAAGAACCGCCGGCATTCCTCAAGCGTGTCGAGCCGGAGCACCGCGGTGTACAGGTCGTCGATCTCTTTTGTTGATGGCTTCTTCATACTGTATCTAAGTAAAGTATAGCAAATTCCGCGCGCGTTGTCAATCGTTTTCTTCTTGTCATTCCTCCCCCTTTTCTCTACCTTGACGGGGCCTTCAGGATACCCATGATCACATTCGCTGATATCGAACTGGCCGCCCGGACCGTCCGGCCGGTGGTCCACAAGACTCCCCTGCTGCGTTCCACCACTTTCGACCGCCGGTCGGGCAATACCGTCGCGCTGAAAGCGGAGAATCTTCAGCGCATCGGCGCGTTCAAGATCCGCGGTGCCTACAACAAGATTGCGGGCCTGTCCGACGACGAACGCCGGCGGGGTGTGGTGGCGCATTCATCCGGCAATCATGCCCAGGGCGTGGCGCTGGCCGCCTCCCTGCTCGGCGTGCGCGCCACGGTGGTCATGCCGTCAAATTCGCCGGCGATCAAGGTCGACGCGACGCGCGGCTACGGCGCCGAAGTCGTCTTTTGCGCCGATTCCTCGGACGACCGCGAACGCGTGGCGCACCGGCTCCAGCAGGAGCGCAATCTCGTCCTCGTCCCGCCGTTCAACGACGACGCCATCATCGCCGGACAAGGCACGGTGGCGCTCGAAATCGCGCAGGACATGCCGGGACTTGACTATCTCTTCGTTCCCATCGGCGGGGGCGGGCTCATCGGCGGCAATGCGGTCGCGGCGGCGCACCTGTTCCCGCACGCCCGTGTGATCGGCGTCGAGACGGAGCCGGCCAACGATTGCCAGCAGTCATTCCGCTCAGGCCGGATCGTCCGCATCGCACCGCCGGACACCATCGCGGACGGTATGCGCACCCAGGCGGTCGGTACGCGGAACTTCGAGATCATCCAACGCTACGTTCACGATGTGGTGACCGTCACCGACGACCAGGTGCGCGCAATGATGCGGTTCTTCGCTGAGCGCATGAAGATCGTCGTGGAACCTACCGGCGCCGTCGCACCGGCCGCGGTGTTCTTCAATGTCCTCGGTCTTCACGACGCGCGTATCTGCGCAATCATCAGCGGCGGCAACGTGGCGCCTTCCCTGCTCGCAGACATTCTCCGCACCGGCGCCTGACTTGCCCGACAGAGAATCCTTTTGTACTTTGACTGAAGTTCAGCATCACTCCACAATTCGCACGAGCGCATGAAACTGATCGCCTGCATCAATCACGTCCCCGACACCGCGACCCGGGTCTCCATCGGCGCGGACGGGAAATCCATCGACCGGACGGGCGTTACGTTCGTCCTCAATCCCTACGACGAGTTCGCCGTGGAGCAGTGCCTCCGCCTCAAGGAAAAGAACGGCGGCGAGGTCATTGCCGTCTCCCTGGGCGGCGATGCGCACAAAGAGACGCTGCGCAAGGCCCTGGCCATGGGCGTCGATAAGGCGGTGCTGCTGAAGGACGACAGCCCGCGCGATTCGTTCGCCGTGGCGCATGCGCTGGCCGAGTATGCCAAGGCGCAGTCTCCCGACGCCATCTTCTTCGGCAAGCAATCGGTGGATGCCGACGACGCGGCGGTCGGACCGATGGTAGCCGAACTGCTCGGCATGCCGTCGGTGACGGTGGTTGTGAAGATGGATGTGAACGGTACCGATGTGGTGGCCGAACGCGAGATCGAGGGGGGACGCGAGGTCGTGGCGACGAAGCTGCCGGCAGTGTTTACCGCGCAGAAGGGCCTGAACGAGCCGCGGTATCCGTCCCTCAAAGGCATCATGGCGGCCAAGAGCAAGCTGATCGAAGAGATCGCGCCCGCCGCCGTTCCGGCCCGGGTGCAGGTGACCGCCATGCGGAAGCCGGCGTCGAAGAATCCCGGCAAGATCGTCGGGACCGACGTCAGTGCCGTTCCGGAGCTGGTGCGGCTCCTTCACGAAGAAGCCCGTGTGATCTGACAGGACGACCATGAAGATTCTGATCTTTGCCGAACAACGCGATCTGCAGTTGAAGAAGCACGCCCTCGAAGCGGTCCGGACCGGCCGCGCACTTGCGGACCAGACCGGCGGCGAAGCCGTGGCGCTGGTGATTGGTCAGGGCGTCAAGAACAGTGCCGCCACGCTCGCCGGCTTCGGCGCCCATCGGGTACTGATCGCCGACGATGCAAAACTTGCGGCGTATTCCACAACGGCCTACGCGAAGATCATCGCTGACGTCGCCAATGCGGAACACGCGGATGTTGTTCTGATGGGCGCATCCGCCATGGGCAAAGACTGCGCGCCGCGCGCGGCCGTGCGGCTCGAAGCGGGTCTCGCATCCGATTGCATCGCCTGCACCGTGGAGAATGGAGAGATCGTCGCCACGCGGCCCGTGTATGCCGGCAAAGCATTGACCGACATCCGGATCTCAACGGCGGTCAAGGTGCTGACCCTGCGGCCGAACGTGTTCTCCGCCGGGACGTCATCCGGCGCCACGGCGACTCCCGCGCCGGTGTCCGTTGCGCTGACCGATGCCGATCTGGCGACGGTCGTGACCGGTACGTCGAAGTCCGCCGGCAAGATGGACGTGGCGGAAGCGGATATCATTGTGACGGGCGGGCGCGGACTGAAAGGCCCGGAGAACTTTGGCATGATCGAGGAGCTGGCGGGCGTGCTCGGCGGGGCTGTCGGCGCATCACGCGCCGTGGTCGATGCCGGCTGGCGGCCGCATGAAGAGCAGGTCGGACAGACCGGAAAGACGGTTTCCCCGTCGCTGTACATCGCCGTGGCCGTTTCGGGGGCGATCCAGCACCTTGCGGGGATGTCCTCCTCGAAGTACATTGTCGCCATCAACAAGGACAAGGACGCGCCGATCTTCCAGGTGGCCGATTACGGCATCGTGGGTGACGCGTTCGAGATCGTGCCGGCATTGACGCAGGAAACGAAGAAGCTGTTGGGAAAGTAGCGGAGCGAAGATCCTGTGGATCGTATTCAGGTCGATATTCTGGGATTGTCCACGAGTCCATCCAGCGGCGGGGCGTATGCTCTGGTGCTGAAGGAGACGAACGGCCAGCGCCGGCTTCCGATCATCATCGGGGCGTTCGAGGCGCAGTCGATCGCGCTCGAGATGGAAGGCATCAAGCCGCCCCGGCCGCTCACGCATGACCTGATGAAGAATCTGATCGACTCCCTGGGCGGCGAGCTGGTGGACGTGTTCATCAACGAGCTCCGCGACGGCACATTCTTCGCCCGGCTGAATCTGGAGACGCAGGAGATCGATTCGCGTCCCAGCGACGCCATCGCCCTGGCGGTGCGGTACGGTGTGCCGATCTACGTGTCCGACCAGGTGATGGACGAGGCGTCGTTCATTCCCGAGGCCGAGGACGCCGAGAAGATCAGCATTCCACCCAAGAAGGAGCAGCCTGAAGAGCCGGCCGCCCCCGCTCCGCCGCGCGCGGAGCAGGTCCGGAAGCAGCTCGACGAAGCCATCGCCCGCGAGGACTACGAGAAGGCCGCCCAGCTGCGCGACGAGCTGCGCAAGCTGCAGGCCCGTGATTCCTGATTCACCACGCTGTCGTTGCACATCCCTCACCACATTCCTGGAGGAACCTCCTGTGGATGCACGTCTGCGTTCCGTTCTCCCTCTCCTCATGGTCATCGTCGTGCTGGCACTTGCCTGGTCGCCGCTTCGCGCGGGCGGAGCCGACACCGCAGCGGTCAACACGCTGATCCGGCAGGGAGACGAGTATTCCGAGAAACAATTCGACAATCAGAATGCGCTCAAGGCCTTCCAGGATGCGGCGGCGCTCGCACCGAACGATTATGACGTTCTCTGGCGCCTGAGCCGAACCTACGTTGACATCGGCGAGCACATGCCGGCGAAGAGCGATGCGGAGAAGGAAGCCCAGCTCAAGACGTATGAGAAGGCGCTGGACGCCGCCGAGAAAGCCGTGACCGCCAATCCCAACGGCGCCATGGGATACACCCGCCGGGCCATCGCCCGCGGACGCATCGCGCTCTTCCGCGGCATTTGGGAATCGATCGACCTGGTCAAGCAGACAAGGGCCGACTGCGAGAAGGCCATTGCGCTGAATCCGAATGAAGCCGCCGCGTACTACGTATTGGGACGGACGCACGCGAAGGTATGCGAGAAGCCGAAGATCGTCCGGTGGCCGCTGGGGCTCGGCTGGGCCAACATGGACGAATCGGTAAAGAATTATGAGAAGTCCATCGCCCTCCGCCCGGATTTCATCATGTACCGCCTCGACTGCGCCCGGGCATATGTGGAGATGGATGAATACGCGAAGGCGCGCGAGCAGCTGGCGATCATTCCCACGCTGCCGAAGAAGGACGAGGATGACGATCAGTTCCGGAAGGACGCCGCCGCGCTGATGGAGGAGATCAAGAACAAGTAGTACGAGGCATGCTGTCCTGCGTGAGAGACGCGAAAGGCCCGGAGATGTCCGGGCCTATTTTGTTTACACGGCGAACAAGCCAACCCTCAAGACTCAAATCTCAAGGAAGGAAGTCAAAACGCAAAAGGACAAAGGGCCTGACGTTTGATTTCTTGATCCTTGTCATCTTCCTTGAATCTTGACGCCTTGGAATTTGGATTCTTCCCTCCCCTGCATGGATTCAAACAACTGCCCTACTTCGCCAGCAGTATCTTCTTCGTCCAGCTCTTCGCCTGTCCGTCCTGGGGGCGGATCGTCGATCGACAGAAATAGACTCCGCTCGGCAGCTGTGAGCCGTTGAATGTGGCCGAGTGAATCCCGGCCTGCTTGAATCCCCGCATGATCGTCTCGATCTCTCTGCCAAGCATGTCAAACACCACGATGGAAACGTCTGCGGGTTGCGAGAGATCCATCTGAATCTGCGTTGATGGATTGAACGGATTCGGATAGACGCTGAGCTGGTCCTCAATCCGTCGTATTTGTCCCTGGCCCGTTGCCGGCGAGGTCTCGCCATGGGGAGACTTTGAAAGAACTGACCCATTGATTTCGACGACGGTGTAGCTCCTCGCGACCTGAATACTATCGCCAAGCGCGAAGACAAGGATGTCTCCATTGGACGCTTCCGGGATATCGGCTCTGGAAATGCTCGACCACTGTGACGGCGCGAATGCCGATATCTGGACGTTGTCCCGAACGACGCCTACAGATAGGAGTTGAAGAACTGAGTCTGCCTGTGCCACGATTGATCCCTCGGGGCTCGCCAGCAGACGAATAGCACAGACGACGTTCTCATTCTCCAAACTGTCAACTCTCTGTATTGGCAAGGAGCCAAAATCCAAGTGGAGCAGGTGTTCTTCGCCCTCCGGGCCCTTCCAGAGGCGCACGGCGGTGTTCTCCAGGTTCAGCGTTCCGCCCTCTATCTTCTGCAACATCCCTGTGCCGCTGTAGCGGTCTATCCGATTGGGCGTCGAGATTACGTTGGATCTGACAGCCATGGAGGCACGGTCGCCGGATCCGACGCGCTCCCGTGTGAACATACCTGCCACATTCAATCCGAACAGCGACGGAGAGGCCGAATTCGCCTTGTACCAATTGCCGTCTGACCCAGACTTCATGTCGATCTCATATGTGGGATTGCCGAACCCTCCATTTGTCTCGACCATCACCGTTGGGGCAGACATGTTCGTATAGAGCGTGGTGAGCGTTGGCACGCTGTTGCCGTAATAAGTGGGTTTGACAAACAGGTAAGCGTTGTGATTTTCATTCCACTGGTTCTTACCTTCGGCGACGAGGGCGAAGTTTGCGGCGGATGGATTTGGCCCCCCTTGAATCGAATAGTACGTGTATTCGCCGTACTCGCCCGTGAGAAGTGACGTGGATCCCGGGTCAAGTCCTATTTTGTGTGTAAAAGCGTGAAGGTCAGGCCGCGATCCGGTATGAGATGTAGTTCGATTCTGTGGTTGATGGACAGATCAGATTCTT
>JAKAJH010000039.1 GCA_021813905.1 Bacteroidota bacterium
CGTATGCGCGGCGTCTCCAAGAAGAATCAGGCCCGGGACGTGCCACCGCCGCAGCCGGTCGGCGGAAATGCGCAGGACGGTTCGTTGCACATCAGCCGTGAACCGGTCTCGGAGCAGTGCGTGATAGCGGACCGGCACATCCTGCACAAGGTACGGCAGGAGCGTCCGCGGTGATGCGCTGAGCTTGAGGGCGTACCGGCGCGCCCGACGCCAGAGGATCGTGATGTGCTGGTCCGAGGATCGGAACACAGCCGTCAGAGAACGATCCGTCAGATACTCTTCGTATCCCTCCACCAATGTTTCCGGAAATCCGTCGGTCCTGAGCCGAATGCCGAGCATCTCCCAGGGTACTTCGAGGATCTCCGGCTTCATTCCGACGAGGCGGCGCAATGTCGAAGCACGGCCGTCGCAAGCCACTACGGTCGAGGCGGGGATCCTCTGTTCTCCGCCCTCGTTGCGGACGATAACACCGCGGACCCCCGCCCCGTCGCGCATTACTTTTACAACCGTCGTTGCACGCTCGAGCGAGTATCCGGGAAACTGCCGGCAACGCTCGTCCAGCAGCGAAAGGAGCCCCGGGACGTCCAGGGCGTATCGCGCGGGCCGGTCCGGGCTTCCGGCGATCCCGGCGTAGATCCGTCCGCCGTACCGCTTGCGCACGGAAGTCAATGGCATCACATGGCTGCGTGCGGTCAGTTCGTTCAGCAGACCAAGCTGGTTCAGTGTACGGATGACGGGGGGCTCTACACAGGCAGTGGAGCCATCCGATCCGAATTCCGCGTGTCGTTCGATGACGCGTACAGGGATGCCTTGAGCGGCGAGCTGAAACGCGAGCATCATTCCTGCGGTTCCGCCTCCCACGATGACGATGTCTCCCATGTGCGGCTCCGTAGTTATGATCAGGGGATGGCAAGATATATCCGCGATGTCGCGCCCGATGTGCGCCTGCTCAATGCACGTGAAAGTTCGGTTCTTCCGGCGCGGTGAACCGCACAGATGCGCGAAAATCGCCGGTGATTCCTCTGTGATCCGCGATTTTGCTTGAAATCCGGCATTCGCCGGTGTAATTTGCCCCGTGCATCCCCCCAACGTTCCCGATCACGTCAAAGTCTAATACCATGTCAACAGGATCCGGACAACCCGATTTGAGCACGGCGACAGACAAGGAACTGATTCTTCTCTCGCGCGACGGCAACATGGATGCCTTCGAGACGCTCGTGCAGCGGTATGATCGACGCGTGCTTACGATCGCCGCCGGTTACGTCGAGAGTTCGGAGGACGCGAAAGACATCTATCAGGAAGTCTTCCTCCGTGTCTTTCGCGGGCTTTCCAGATTCGAGCTGCGCAGCGAATTCTCAACCTGGCTCTTTCGCATCACGACGAATGTCTGTCTCTCGCACCGGGTGCGCTCTCGTCGCCACTCTCATGCATCGCTGGATCATCGTCGGGGAGATGACGACGACCAGCCGCACGGAGAGCCCGAGGGGCTGAAGGACCATCAGACGGCGCAACGTCTGGGAGAAGACATGGAGATCAGCACTCGTGTGGAAGAAGCGCTGCAGTCGCTGTCGCCGCGACAGCGAATGGTCTTCACGCTCCGGCACTACGAGGGACAGAAGCTGATAGAGATCGCGCAGATGCTTCAGTGCAGCGAAGGTGCGGTGAAGAAGTACCTGTTCGAAGCCACGGCAAAGATGCGGAAGGCCCTGAAGGATCTTGTGCGTTGAAGGATGGAGATGACCATGAACCACCAAATCTATCGTGAATTGCTGCCGCCGCTGGCATATGATGATCTGTCGGATGAAGACCGGCGGTTCATCGGGAAGCACCTTGAGACCTGCGACGCCTGTCGCGCGGAACTTGCCCAGATCCGGTCGCTGCAGGCGCTGGTGACGGAGCATCGCCCGATGGAGATGCAGGAAACCGATCTGGCGGACCTCCGCGTTGAACGACGGATGCTGCTCCGTCGGCACCCGGCCCGTACGCGCTTCGTGGAGAACGTGGTGGAGACGGCGCGATTGATCTTTACACCGACGGTGCGCACGGCCCTTGCCGGGGCGTTCGTGCTGGTCGTCGGCTTCGTCGGCGGTCTTCTGGTGAGCCGATCGCAGGGCGGGGCGGAATCGGCTCCGGCCGGTCTGTTGCAGGCCGCCTATCCCGGCGCGGTCCAGGACCGGACCGACCTGCAGATCGAGAACTTTCGTTTTGTCGACCGGGATCAGCCGTCGGGCGATGTCGAATTCACGTTCGACGCGGTATCGCCGATGCGAATGCGCGGCAACATCAGTGATCCGGCGGTGCAGAGCATTCTGGCGCGTGCGCTCGTCAGCGACGACAACCCGGGCGCCCGTCTGCGGGCGGTCAACATGATCGCCGGCTCCGCGGAGCAGACCACGCATGTCTCCTCCATGAGCGAGGATGTGAAGAAGGCGCTGATCACTGCCCTGCGGTATGACCGGAACCTCGGCGTCCGGAAAGAAGCCCTGAATGTTCTCCAGTACTATCTTCCCGATCCGGAGGCGACCCGTGCCATCCTTGACGTCCTGACGTCGGAAGGAAACACGGGCATGCGGATCGCAGCCATCAACGCCCTCGACATGTCGAAGCTCTCCGGCCGGCCGGCCGGTCAGGAGGTGCTCGATGTGTTCCGGCAGAAACTGCAGTCAGACGAAAACAACTACATCCGTATCCGGGCCTCGGCGGCCCTGAAGGAGGCACGACAATGAATGCACGTATCCGTATACTCGGTCTGGCACTCGCGCTCCTCGCGTTGGCGAGCCTGGCATCGGCTCGGGGCGACGAAGGCTCCCGGACCAAATCCTTTACTGTCTCGAAGGGCGGCACTCTCGAGATCGCCACCGGCGTCGGCGATGTTCGCATCAAGCCGTGGGATAAGAACGAAGTGGTCGTCACGGTGGACGGCCTGGACGACGAGGAACTGCAGCGGGTCAAGATGACCCAGAACGGGAACACCGTCCGCGTCTCCTTCCGTCCGTCGTGGGGATCGCACTCCGGCAACGTACTGTTCGAAGCCAGCGTGCCGGCGCAATTCAATCTTGACATGAACACCTCCGGCGGCGATATCACGATCACCGGCACGTTGAACGGCAAGATCGACGGCTCGACGGCCGGCGGTGACATCAAGCTCGGCACGATCATGGGCGGACCGGTCGAAATGTCCACCTCGGGCGGTGACATCGAAGCAGGCAACATGCAGGGCGACGGCCGACTGAAAACCGCCGGCGGCGATATCAAGGTCGGGGCGGTGAACGGCACGCTCGAAGTAGCCACGTCTGGCGGCGATATCACCGTGGAATCGGTCGCGAAGTCGCTCGAAGCCAAAACGGCCGGCGGCGACATTCAGATCGGCGATGTGGGGGGTGAAGCGCGCGTTTCCACCTCCGGCGGCAGCATCAGCGTGGGCAGAGTCTCCGGCAAGGTCACGATGAGCACGGCCGGCGGCGATCTGGAGTTGAAAGGCGCCAGCGGACGCGTCGTGGCACGCACCTCGGGCGGCGATGTTCGTCTGCGCGGCGTGACCGGCTCCATCGAGGCGAAGACGGCGGGCGGCGAAGTGGATGCCGAACTGGTGCCAAGCGGCAAGGGTGACAGCAAGCTGACCTCGGCCGGCGGCAACATCCGGCTGGCGGTGCCTGAGAACGCGAAGGTCACGATCGAAGCGACCATCCGGATCGACGGCTGGGGCCGTCGTGCGGAGCGGTACAAGGTGCGCTCCGAATTCAAGCAGGAGTCGTATGAGACCGACACCGATGCCGGCGAGATCCGGGCGGTGTACAAGCTCAACGGCGGCGGCGACCTGATCGAACTGCAGACCGTCAACGCCGATATCGAACTCCGCAAGCTTCGCTGATCGTCATTCCATGATCCGATGCAGAGAAGCCACCGCCTTTGACGGTGGCTTCTTTTTTTGTACCATAGCTTCATCGGAAAGGAGCAGACGATGCCACAATCATTCCGGGGAGGAATACTGATGTTCGTCTTCCTGGCGGGAACGGTACTTGGTTCCGCCCAGGGAATCCGTCCCGTCCGGGACAATGTGGGATTCTGCTGGAATCCGAAGCAGGTCGCCCGACTGGTCCGGTATCTTGAATCCGTCGAACGCATGAAGCCGCACCGGAGCCCGATCGTGGCCGGGATTTCGCCGCACGACGATTACCTGTATGCCGGCGTGGCTTACATTCCGCTGATGCGGGCCGTGCATGCCAAAGAAGTCGTGATCTTCGGCGTGACGCACAAGACTGTCCGCGACAGCATCGGCGATCCGAAGGGTGTGATCATTCTCGATTCGTACGACGCCTGGCAGGGGGCCGGAGAGCGCGTGCCGATCTCGCCGCTGCGTGAGGAGATCCGGACGCATCTGGATCCGTCCATGGTGCTCGTCAGCAACGAGGCGCACCGGATGGAGCATTCCATCGAGGCGCTGGTGCCGTTCGTGCGCTATTTCAATCCCTCCGCGAAGATCGTGCCGATCATGGTGACCATCATGAGTCCGGGGCGTGCGGACACGATCGCGACGGCTCTGTCGGAGATCATTGCGACGTACATGCGGTCGAAAGGACTCAAGCCCGGCAAGGACATCGTCTTTCTCATCTCGTCCGATGCAAATCACTACGGAGAAGATTTTCGCAATACGCCGTTCGGCGTCGATTCACTGGCGCACGACCGGGCCACGAAGCAGGACGTGAAGCTGGCGATGAAAGATCTGACGGGAACGATCACGGCCGGCGGTATTGCTGATCTCTCCGAATCTCTCCATTCCATCCTCTGGTGCGGGCGCTATTCCATCCCGTTCGGAATGCTGACGACGATGAAGGTGATGAAATCCGTGACCGGCAAGGATCTCCACGGTCAGCTGCTGCGCTACGCGGACTCGTACACCGATGGCGTCCTGCCGCTCAAGGGAACAGGTCTGGGAACGACCGCCCCGGCGTCCCTCCGGCATTGGGTCGGATTCTTTTCGGTTGCGTACAGCCTCCGATGAGCATCCGATGAACATGCCCGGAAGCGACCGAATGCGCGTCGCGCTCGTCCACGACTGGCTCACGGGCATGCGGGGGGGCGAGAAAGTCCTGGAGGTGCTGTGCGAGCTGTATCCCGATGCGCCGATCTTCACGCTCGTCCATAATGAAGGTTCTGTCTCTCCGGTCATCGAGCGGCATCCGATCCGGACCTCATTCCTTCAGCGGCTGCCCGCCAAGCGAACGCACTACCGCAGCTATCTGCCGCTGATGCCGATGGCGGCGGAATCGCTGGATCTGTCCGGGTTCGATCTCATTCTCTCCACCAGCCACGCCGTCGTCAAAGGCGTACGCCCGGACCCCGGTGCGCTGCACCTCTGCTACTGTCATACACCGATGCGGTATGTGTGGGATCAGTACGACGAATATTTCGGTCCGGGTCGCGCGGGACCGGCGACGCGTACCGCCATGGCCCTGGTGGCGCCGTACCTCCGGCGCTGGGATATTCGCACGGCGGCGCGGGTGGATCACTTCATCGCGAATTCGCGGAATGTCGCGGACCGCATCGCCCGGATCTACCGGCGATCGGCGGATGTGCTGCACGCTCCCGTCGATTGCTCCCGGTTCCGGGTCGAGACGCACGATGATGGGTACGATCTCATCGTGAGTGCACTCGTGCCGTACAAGCGGATCGAACTGGCAATCGAGGCGTACCGTGGACGATCGGACCGTCTGCTCATCGTCGGCTCGGGGCCTGAGCGGGTGCGGTTGGAGCAGAGCGCACCACGCAACGTGGAATTCCTCGGCTGGCGATCGGATGAAGATCTCGCCCGGTTGTATCAGGGCTGTCGGGCGCTCATCTTTCCGGGAGAGGAGGATTTCGGGATCGTGCCCCTCGAGGCAATGGCGTGCGGAAAGCCGGTCGTGGCGTTCGCCCGCGGCGGAGCGCTCGAGACGGTCGTGGACGAAGGGGAAGGTCGCACCGGCGTATTCTTCCGCGAGCAGACTGTCGAAGCGCTCCTCGGGGCACTTGAGCGCGTGCGGGCTGTTCGATTCGATCCGTCCGCCATCCGGCGGCATGCGGAGGAATTTGACCGATCGCGGTTCACGAAGCGGTTCGCTGACCTGATCCGGACCCGCGTCCTCGCTCATTCCGCGGCGCGCTGATCGTCTCTCGCGTGACCGGATCCGTCTGATCCGATCGGCTTCCCGCGATTGCTTCTTCACTTGTCGATGGTTCGCTGAATTCTTTCCCTTCCCTCCCTGCTTCACAGATCCTTCATCTTCTCTTTACACGACGATAACGTGCGGTGTGTATCTTTGTGGCGCACGACGCCGGATTTCGGTCTCCCCGGACGTCGGGAAGGAGAGCATATGGAACTCATCACAGGACAGAACAACGGAACGCGGCTCACTGCACGGATTCTGGAAATGTTCGGCGGATCCCGAGAGAGCGATCTCCCCATCAGCCCGAAAGAATTCAGGATCTCCATGGCCATGCTGTCGGGGGCATTTGGCATCGCGGCGCTTGTTTTTCAGCTTGCCAGACGCTGATCGCCCTGGTAACAATTTCGTAACACTGGCATAACGACGGCTTTACGGGTGTTTGCGATATTGCATCCGTCGTTCAGAATAGAACCGGCAGGCAGCGAAAATCTGCCACCCAATTACCAATCAGAAGGAATCACCATGAAGCAGTTCGTTCTCGGTTTTGCGCTGCTGCTTGCTGTCGGCGTCGCTCCGGCGTTCGCCCAGGGCAAGTTCAGCGGATACATGTTCGGGGACTATTCGTACAATGTGACGAGACCCGGAAACATCACGTCGCTGTCGAACGTCGCGAGCCCGGCGGGGACGACGGCATATCAGGAATTCAAGCTCCGGCGGATTTACTTTGCGTACGATGACGAGATCTCCGAGACATTCAGCTCGCGTCTGCGGCTCGAGGCGGATCAGTCCTCCAACACCTCCGACGGGAAGATCGGATTCGCCATCAAAGATGCGTTCCTGCGGTGGAAGAACATTTTCAACGGCAGCGACCTCTATTTCGGCATCCAGCCGACGCCGACCTTTGATGTGTCTGAAGGCGCCTGGGGCTACCGCTCGATCGAGAAGACCATCATGGACCTTCGGGGAATCGCCCCGTCGCGCGATCTCGGCGTTGCGCTGCGCGGCAAGGTCACGGGCGACGGCATGGTGAATTACTGGGTGCTCATCGCCAACGGCCCGGGAAACAAGCCGGAGACGGACAAGTACAAGCGGTACTACGGTCATCTGCAATTCAAGCCGACTGCGGAAATGCAGTTCACCGTCTATGCGGACTTTGCGGACCGTGCGGACGTCGCCGATCCCTATAGCGCCGGCAAGAAGGTCAGCAACGGCACCCTGACGGCGGCAGTGTTCGGAAACTACGCGGTGAAGAACTCGTTTAACGTCGGTCTCGAGGCATACACGCAATCGACCAGCCATGGGTACGACAATGGGACGTCGCTCGCATCGAAGAGCGGTCTGGGGCTGTCGGTCTTTGGCTCCGTCACTGTCATGCCGGATGTCGCCCTTGTGGGTCGGTAT
This sequence comes from Bacteroidota bacterium, assembly GCA_021813905.1. Classification (GTDB taxonomy): domain Bacteria; phylum Bacteroidota; class Ignavibacteria; order UBA10030; family UBA10030; genus JAKAJH01. The sequence continues at coordinate 7,548 of JAKAJH010000039.1, forward strand.
GATCACTTCGATCCCAACACGGACAGCAATGCGAAGTATGACGCCCGCGAGTATGTGGTCGCCGGCCTGTCGTGGAAGGTGGACAAGAACGTCGCCGTGCAGCCGAATGTGCTGTACGAGACGTACCAGGCACCGGCGGCCGGCAGAGGCGCGCCGGATCCCTCGGTGACTGCCCGTGTCACGCTTTTCTACACGTTCCTCTGAGCCTGATTGCGACGAAACGAAATCCGAAGGAGAATATCATGAAGAAACTCACGATGGCACTTGCGGCGATGGTCCTTGCGACTCTCCCAGCCGCAGCACAGATGCAGCTCAACGGTGCGGGGGCGACGTTCCCGTACGTCATCTACTCGAAGTGGTTTGACGTCTACAACAAGAAGACCGGCGTCCAGTTCAATTACCAGTCGATCGGCAGCGGCGGGGGCATCAAGCAGGTGATCGAGGGAACGGTGGACTTTGGCGCCTCCGACGGTCCGATGACGGATGCGCAAATGAATGAGGTGAAACAGAAGCAGGGCACGGAGATCATGCACATCCCGACGGTGATGGGCGGTGTCGTCGCGACGTACAATCTCCCCGAAGCCGGCCAGCACCTGAAGCTCGACGCGGATGCGCTCGCTGGGATTTATTTGGGAGAGATCACGACGTGGAACGATCCGAGGATCACAAATCAGAACAAGGATCTGAGCCTTCCCAACAAACCCATCATCGCGGTGCACCGGTCTGACGGGAGCGGCACGTCCTTCATCTTCACGGACTACCTGTCGAAGGTCAGCAAGACGTGGAGCGGGAAAGTGGGCAAAGGAACGTCCGTCAATTGGCCGTTGGGTCTCGGAGGAAAAGGCAACGAGGGCGTCTCGGGTATGGTGAAACAGACCGAAGGTGCCATCGGTTACGTTGAACAGGCCTATGCGGTGAAGAACAACCTCCCGTATGCGAGCCTGAAGAACAAGGCCGGCTTCTACGTCGAGCCATCGCTCGAATCCGTCACCGAGGCGGCACAGTCGGAAGCGCGCCAGATGCCGGCTGACATGCGTGTCTCGATCACGAATGCGGCGGGCAAGAAAGCGTACCCGATCTGCGGCTTCACCTGGCTGCTGATCTACAAGCACCCGAAGGACAAGGTGAAGGGGAAGGCCATCCAGCAGTTCCTGCACTGGGCGATGAAGGACGGCGAAGCGTATGCTGCCGACCTGATGTACGCCCCCCTGCCCAAGGAAGTGGTGAAGCTGAACGAGAAACTGATCAATTCGATCGCGGTGAAGTAGCCGCAACCCCCTGAAGGAGTGGGAGCGGTGGGACCCGTGGCTGGTTCGGTGGAGCCAGCCACGATTTTTCTGTATATTCAACTCGCATGACAGACAACCGGCAGCATCGGCCCCAGACACGGTCGCTCAACATCGGCGATGAGCTCTTCAAGAACCTCACGCGGTTCTTTGCAGCGCTCATCCTCGTTTTGGTGGTGCTCATGGCCTACGAGATGGCCGTGCAGTCACGTCTCACCTGGAACAAATTCGGCCTTTCGTTCCTTGTCCGGTCCGTGTGGGACCCGGTGCAGGAAAACTACGGCGCGCTGCCGTTCATCTACGGGACGCTGGTGTCGTCCTTCCTCGCCCTGCTGATCGCGCTTCCCCTCAGCATCGGGATCGCCGTCTTTCTGTCGGAACTCGCGCCGCCGTGGCTCGAGCGGCCGGTGTCGTTCTTCGTCGAATTGCTCGCCGGCATTCCGAGCATCGTGTACGGCATCTGGGGGTTCTTCGTGATGGTGCCGTGGATCCGGAGCGCGGTAGAGCCGGCGCTCTCGTCGGCGCTGGGATCGCTGCCGCTTTTCCGTGGTGCGCCGTACGGCGTCGGCATGCTGTCCGCCGGAATCATCCTGTCGATCATGATCCTGCCGATCATCGCCTCCATCTCTCGTGATGTGCTGCGGGCCGTCCCGCGGGCGCAGAAGGAAGCCGCGCTGGCGCTCGGTTCGACGCGGTGGGAAGCGACGCGGATCGCGATCAGTTACGCCCGCTCGGGCATTCTTGGCGGAGCCATCCTCGGCCTCGGCCGTGCGCTCGGCGAGACCATGGCGGTGACCATGGTCATCGGAAATCGTCCGACGATCTCGGCGTCGCTGTTCGAACCCGGCTACACGATGGCGAGCGTCCTGGCAAACGAATTCACCGAAGCGACGTCCGACATGTACTTGAGCGTGCTGATCGAGATCGCGCTTGTCCTCTTCATCATCACGATCGTCGTGAATTCGTTCGCGCGGCTGCTGGTCTGGACGGTCACCCGACGGTCGACACAGGGGCACACCTGACGATGAAGCCGACCATCCGTTTCCGGTATCGAAAGTTCAAGAGCGTGCTGCTGTACGCGCTCTGCGGCCTGAGCGCGCTGCTCGCGGTCGTGCCGCTGGTCCTGATCTTCTATCATACCCTCTCACTTGGTCTTTCGGCGATCAATCTCGATTTCTTCATCGAACTGCCGAAACCGGTGGGCGAAACCGGCGGGGGACTGGCGAACGCCATCGTCGGCACGCTGATCCTCGTGGGACTGGGTTCCCTCGTGAGTTTGCCGGTGGGGCTGATGGCGGGGATGTACCTGTCCGAGCACGGCAACAATCCGTTCGGAGCGACGGTACGATTCCTGACGGATGTGCTGAACGGCGTTCCGTCCATCGTCACCGGTGTCGTGGCGTACACGCTGGTGGTCATTCCGATGAAGCACTTTTCCGCGTACGCCGGCGGAGTCGCGCTGGGGATCCTGATGATCCCGACGATCACGCGGACGACGGAGGAGATGCTCCGCATCGTTCCGCAATCGCTGCGCGAAGCCGCGCTGGCCCTGGGCATCCCGCGATGGAAGACAACCTTTCGGATCGTGCTGACCACGGCCTCGGGCGGTGTCATCACCGGAATTCTGCTGGCGGTCGCGCGGGCGGCGGGAGAAACGGCGCCCCTGCTCTTTACGGCGCTCAACAACCGCTTCTGGCAGACGGATCTTAGCCAGCCGATGGCCTCACTGACCGTCTTCATTTACAACTACGGCGTGTCCCCCTTCAGCGACTGGATCGCGCAGGCATGGGCGGGCGCGCTCGTGCTGATGACGATGATCCTGGTGCTCAGCATGGCGGTGCGTATTGCCACACGGTCCCGCTTCGGGCGTGGAACGTAGAACGAGAGGAAGAACATCTTGGTACCATTGATGACACCACACGGCAGGGTGGAACCGGCGCAGGCAGACCATCCGGCGCGGCAGCCGCGGATCGTGGCGGAAAAGGTGAATGCCTACTTCGGCACGACGCAGGCGCTGTATGATGTCAGCCTGACGATGCTTGACCGGTCGGTCACGGCTATTATCGGTCCGTCGGGTTGCGGGAAGTCGACATTCCTCCGGTCGATCAATCGCATGCACGAGATTGTGCCCGGCAGCCGGATGACGGGTCGGATCCTCCTGGACGGCGAGGATATTCACGCAATGGACGCGGTGCTGGTGCGGAAACGGATCGGCATGGTGTTTCAGAAGCCCAATCCGTTCCCGACCATGTCCATCCGGGATAACGTGTCGGCCGGACTGACTTTCGGCGGCGTGCGGAACCGCACAGTGGTGGCGGAGATCGTCGAGAAGAGCCTGCGTCAGGCGGCGTTGTGGGACGAAGTGAAGGATTCCCTCGACAACAGCGGCGTGAGCCTGTCGGGCGGCCAGCAGCAGCGTCTCTGCATTGCGCGGGCGCTTGCGGTGAGCCCGGAGGTCCTGCTGATGGACGAGCCGGCCAGCGCGCTCGATCCGATCTCGACGGCAAAGATCGAGGAATTGATCTATGAATTGAAGCGGACGTACACCATCGTCATCGTCACGCATAACATGCAGCAGGCGGCGCGTGTGAGCGATCAGACGGCGTTCTTCTATATGGGGCGACTGGTGGAGTTCGACGATACCAAGAAGATCTTCACGGCACCCGCGAAGAAACAGACCGAAGACTACGTCACCGGCCGTTTCGGTTGATCGGCGACGGATCACAGGAGCGTGGACATGGAACGACGATTTGAGCGTGAACTTGAGAGTCTGAAGACATCGCTGATCAAGATGGGCAGCGTGGTGGAGGAAAACGTCTCCGCCGCTGTCCGGGCGCTGCTCGACGGTGACGAGGCCCTCGCGCAGCAGGTCATCGCGGCCGATCAGCGGGTGAACTCACTGGAACTCGAGATCGACAACACGGTCATCGATCTGCTGGCGCTTCAGCAGCCCGTGGCCAGCGACCTGCGGTTCATCATCGCGGCGCAGAAGATCAACAATGATCTCGAGCGCATCGGCGATCACGCGGTGAACATTGCAGAAGGTGTCTCCACGCTGAAGCCGCTCAAAGGGAAAGGGGTGATGCTCGAAGTCCCGCGGATGTGCGAGATCGCCCTGGAAATGCTCAAGAATGCCATCGACGGCTTCATCACGCTCGACGCGGACCTGGCCCACAAGGTCCTCGGGCGCGACGATCTCATTGACGAGTTGAACCGCAAGATGACGAACGAAGTGATCGATCAACTGCGCGGCGCGAACTCGTCCATCGAATGCGGACTCGAGCTGATTCGCGTCAGCCGCAATCTCGAGCGGGTCGGTGACCTGGCGACGAACATCGCCGAAGAGGTCATCTTCCACACCCAGGCACGTGTCGTCAAGCACCATGCCGATGAACTGCGAGAACGGAGCGACTGACATGCCGACGATCATCCCGAAGCCCACCACGATCAAAGCGGCCGGCGTCCCGCCGAAGCTGATCGAAGAATTTATCGGGAAAGTCAACTCGGGAACCGGTGCCGTGAGTGTCGCTCACATGGTGAGTCCGAAAGGCTGGAAGGAACCCGGTCAGGCGCCCGATTTCGACGAGTACACGCTCGTGCTTCGGGGGGAACTCCGGGTGGAAAGCCGCCACGGGACACTGCTTGTTCCCGCGGGTCAGGCGGTGGCGGCGCACAAAGGAGAGTGGGTCCGATACAGTTCTCCGGCGGAGGGAGGGGCGGAGTACATCTCGGTCTGCGTGCCGGCCTTTTCGCCGGAGACAGTGCACCGCGATCCGGAGTGATTCGTCCGGCGACTGCCGCCGGACCGGCGCATCCCCGAATGGCAAACGCCTATTGAGACTCCAGACGTTCCAGTCGTTGCGTCAGATCTGACCAGTGTGCGTATGCGTCGCTCAGGATCTGATCGATCTGACGATACTCCTCATTGACGCTGCGTGCTTCGTCCGGACGTCTGTAGAGTTCCGGGTCACCCAGGAGTCCTTCCAGCTCACGCTTACGTCCTTCCAGATGGCCGATCTTCTGCTCGGTTTCTTCCAGCTCTTTTCGGAGCGAGCGGATCTCCCGCCCGTTCTGCTTCTTTCGCGGTTGTGGTTCAGGACGTCTCGATTCGACAGGCGTTGTGGCCGGCGGCGTCGGTGAAGCGGCGGCGTGGGCCGCGTTCTGCTGCTCGTGTTTCTTCCGAAGATAATCGGTCAGGGTACCGAGGTAAAGTTTTGCGCTTCCGGGATGCAGCTCGAGAACCTTGTTGATGATCGGGTCGAGGAATGACCGGTCGTGCGAGACGATGAAATAGGTGCCCGTGTACGACTGGAGCGCCTCCTGCAGAACGCGTTTGGACCGCATGTCCAGGTGGTTGGTCGGTTCGTCCATCACGAGGACATTCGCGGGCGCAAGGAGCATCTTGGCAAGCGCCAGGCGGCTCTTTTCACCCCCCGAAAGGACACGGACCTTCTTGAACACATCATCGCCGTGGAAGAGGAACGACCCGAGGATGGTGCGGAGCGATCTCCGGATCTCTCCTTCGGCCACCTCGTCTACGATCTGGATGGCCTCCCGGTCCAGGTCGAGCTCGTCGGCCTGATGCTGGCCGAAGTACGACACCAGCACATTGCTTCCCTGGATGCGTGTGCCGGCGTCGAACTGTTCCGCGCCCGCGAGAATGCGGGCCAGCGTCGATTTTCCCGCACCGTTCACCCCGACCACTGCGATGCGATCGCCCCGCTCGACCTTCAGGTCGAATCCGTCGAACACCGTCAGATCGCCGTACCGCTTGACAAGTCCCTGCAGCTCCATGACGATCCGCCCGCTCGGCTGAGGGGGCGGGAAGGAGAAGCGGATCTCTTCCTCTTCCGGCTCCAGTTCGATCTCTTCCAGCCGCTCGAGCATCTTGATGCGGCTTTGGACCTGGCGAGCCTTGGTCGCTTTGTAACGGAATCGGTCGATGAATTCCTGTGTCTGTTTGATCTGCGCCTGCTGATTCTTCGCCTGGTTTTGAAGCAGCTCCCGCCGTTTCACCCGCTCCTGCTCGTAGAACGAATAGTTGCCGGCATATTCCTCCGCGCGGCCCATGCTGAGCGCAATCGTTCGTTTGGTGAGATTGTCGAGAAAGGACCGGTCGTGAGAGACAAGGATGACCGCGCCCTGGTACGAACCCAAGTAATCCTCGAGCCATTCAAGGGAATCGAGGTCGAGATGATTGGTCGGTTCGTCCAGCAGGAGGACGAGCGGCTCGGACAGCAGCAGTTTCGCGAGCGCGATGCGCATCTGCCAGCCGCCGCTGAAGGTCTCGACAGGACGGTTGAAATCGCGTTCGGCAAAGCCCAGACCCATCAGGACCTGCTCCACCTTCGATTTCATGCGCCAGGCGTCGAGGTCTTCGAGCTTGTGGTGATACTCGCCGAACATCTCCAGCGCCTCCGCATACTCCGGTGTGGACGGGTCCAGCGTCTCGAGGAGCTTCTGGACCTCCTCGATCTCCTGGTGAACGGCAAGGATCGTTTCGAACGCCGACTGAGCTTCTTCAAAAAGTGTGCGTCCTTCGGCGGTGATCCCCTCCTGCGGGAGATAGCCGACTGTGACCGACCGCGCCCGGTTGATGAGGCCGCTCTCCGGCTGTTGCTCCCCGACGATGATGCGCATCAGGGTGGTTTTGCCGGTGCCGTTGGATCCGACAAGGGCGATGCGGTCGTGCGGAGTGATCGTGAAGGAGAGATCGCGAAAAAGCGTCCGCTCGCCGAAGCTCAGCGATATGTTCTCCAATGAGAGCATGCGGACGACAAACTACGGAAGAATTGGCGGAAATGGAACGGGGGCGACCATCAGAGTCGAATGTGCTCAGCCCCGCATCAGGACATTTGACCTGACGCTCACCGCGTTGAGCGAAACACAGCGGCAACCGCAGTGTCGAAAGACCCGACGGAGAACCGCGGTCTCAAACGCTCCTCAGGAAATTCAAATGTGACCAGCCACCCGCGTCAGGACTTCCGTCCTGACGCTCAGTCTGCTGAGCACAAACCTGGACTTCAAATTCATGCGGGATCCTGAGACAGTCCTTCAAGACCTGAACCAGTCTGTTTCCACAGCCAACTCTGTCTGAACACCCGTCATGTAAGTCCGACAGCTTGAGTACGGCCAATCCTCTGCACGAATCACCAACCTCGCTCGTACCGGATTGTGATGCATGTACGCGATAATTCGTTCCATGGAACGCTCGCTTCTGACGGAAACCGCATCGAAGCGGTCTGCCCATAGCTTGAAAACCTGGCGCGGCACGCCCAGCGCGTTGCTTCGAAGCGCATTGAGCCAATGTTGGTGTCCATCGTGTTCGATCTGCTGTCGGATTCTTGTGGACGTGAACTTCTTGAAATCGCGCATGAAGGCGGAGATGGATCTTCCTTCCGGAAGCCGAACAACGAGATGAATGTGCGTGGGCATCAACACGTAGGCCAGAATCCGACCGCCATATTTTGCACGAACATAACTGAGGGAACCGAGGAGAATCCGAAAGTACTGTGGACCGAGGGAGAAGATTCTGTAGTGATGCCTGACGGCGGTGGTGAGAAACAATACTTCTCCTTGAACGCCGAATCGGAGATGGTTCCGCCTGGTCATGATTCCCCCAATTATGTCCTGCCGCACACATGCCGCGGCCGCAACCGTCGGGTCGAAAGACCCGACGAAGAATCGCGTCCGCTTACGCTATCCCGCTCATCAGTGGTTCTACCAACCCCCTGCGTCAGGACTTTCGTCCCCGGCTGACCCCGTGGATCGAGACTCTGCCGCAGACTTTGCCCGGCGAGACAGCAGCATGATCAGCCCCCGCGTCGGACGTCAGTGCAGACGCTCACTGCGCCGAGCGAAGTACGGCAGTTACAGCCCCCACAAGAACTGCCGGTGCTTCAGGAAATGCCGCACCTGTCGCGCAGACATCTCGGATTTGCGCTCGACCGCCTCACGCGTGTTGAACGCATTGTGCGGAGTGAGGATGACATTCGGCAGTGCCTGAAGCGTACGAAGCGCTGCCGCTTCGCGGGAGGTCAATCCCCCATGCCGGAGCGCTTCCGCGACGTGCGGCTCGTCCTGATAGACATCCAGACCCACTCCTCCCAAAATTCCCCGCTGCAGGCCGTTGAGCAATGCCTCGGTCGAGGCGTGCTCGCCGCGCGCGATATTCACGAAGACCGCTCCGGCCTTCGCCCGAGAGAGCAGATCCGAAGAGAAATAGCCCGCGTTCTCCGGCGTCAGATTCATCGCGCAAATGAGGGCGTCAGCCCACGCGATGCCTTCTCCGGGCGAAACATACTGCACGTCAGAATGGCGCTGTACAATGTCAACGCCGCGCACGGACATTCCCATGCCTGTCGCGAGGCGCACGATCTCGATCCCGATCCGACCGACGCCGACCACAAGAAGCTTCTTGCCGCCGAATTCCACGCCGGTGAGGCCGTCCCGGTCAAATGTTGCCATCTGCCGGAGTTGAGCGGGTATCCGTCGCAGAAGCGAGGCGGCCAGAATGATCGCATGCTCCGCCACCGCCCGCGTGGCATACTCGTCGAGATATCCGCACGGAAGCGACGATCCCGAGTGCTCACGAAACACCCGCAGGTGATCGTAGCCTGTGCTCCGACTCAGGATCCCATCGAGCGAAGCTGCCCAAGCTGTCGGCACGATCGATTGGGTCCGAATACTAATGAGTCGTGCCGGAGGCGCCGGATGGTCGAGCGCCTGCACGGTCTCCGACGACATCTCGTACGTCAGTCCATCCCCCAGATACCGGCGAAGCGCTTCCGCTTCCTCGGCGAACGCTTCATAGAAGAAGACGTCCATTCTTCATATTCCTATGGGTGGAGATACCGCAGAACGGCCTGCATGAGCAGCGTCCGCGCATTGGCGTCCGGCATTGTTTCGATCGGAAATCCCATCACGATAACACCGCACGCCTGCTTGTAGCCTACGCCCGCCCCGAACTGATTCTCCGAATAGCGAAGAAGTTGTGCGCCGCTGTCAGCCGGCACAAGCGCATCGGGAGATTCGACAGCGTACAGGCCGGAGCTCGGCTGCTGATTGAACCGGAATTCGGTCCCCCGCGGGAGGAATGTCGTGTCGGAGTTGAACACGTCTCCCGTGCGTGCCGCGTGATTGGTCACCCAGTTGAAATGCAGGACGGACCGCGCGAATTGAACGCTGATGCTGTCCGTCTTCGGGTGCGCGAAGAGGTCGGCGCCGACGTACGCGCCGCTGGCAAGCAGGTTTCCGCCGCCGCGGAGGTATGCGGCGATCGATGCCTGGAGTAGCGCAGGGAACACGCGGTACTGCACTCCGCGGATCGAATCGAGCGCCGGGCGCTGCCAGTGCGTCTCCTTCTCCTTCCCGAGAATGAGATCGACGAACGGATACGATGAGAGCGACACCGCCGAATCCATGACCGCCTGACGCGAGACAGAAACGAATGACCATCCGGCGGCACGAAGCGCCCGGCCATGGACCACCGCGAAGTCGAACGTATTCCCCGCGATGGGATGTCCCTCGAGATCAGCGAAGCTCGCTCCATGCCCCGGCGCATCGTTCGAGCGGAATGCGGAAGACCGGTCGAAATCATACTGATCGCCCGTCATGCCGGGGTTTACGTGGTCCGGCACTCCGGCGTCGAGGTCCGCCGTGAATCCTTCGTAGCCGGGTACGTTCACCGTCCCCGGCCCGGAGATCCGGTCAAATCCGTTGACGATCAGCGCTGTGTGTGCGGAGTCGCTGGCGCGGCATACCGCCAGCACTTCCGACGGGAAACTTTCACCGCCGTCGTTGACCGCGCTGACCTTGAAGCTGTAGATCACTCCCGGCACGATGGTGCGGATGACTGCCCCGGCCGTATCGACGACGAAGCCGTTGTCAAATCCACCGTCATCCTTCCGGGTGTACACGATGTACTTCTGCGGCAGGGCCGTTGGCTCGAGCGGATCGGCCTGCGGCTTCCAGCGCAACACGACATCTCCGGTGGAGGAGAATTCCGAGGAGAACGCCACCGGCGCCAGCGGCTCGACGACATACGGCACCCGGTACTGCGCTGAGAGGAAGCGGAGCATACCCTTGTAGATCGCCCGCGACACTTCGAAGCGGAACCGGGGGTCGAGCGCGAACTCCATGTCGAGAAAATTCTGGTGCGACAGCAGTTCCAGCAGCAGTCCCGGCATGTTCGGGCGGCGTGCTTCGCTGTAATCTCCGTTCCGCAGCTGCCGGCGGTTCCACGCCGGATCAAAGCTCGCCCGCGTATCGTTCACGATCTGCGTCTGAATAATGTCGGCAAGATCGCGGCTTGCCATGCGCGACATGCTGTCCGGAAACACCTGCGACTCGTCGGTCGATTCGAGTCCGTAAATCGAGAGCGTGCCGACCGTGGTGTCGTTGGTGGTGATGCCCGCATCCGTGTGGAACGCCATCGAAATGTCGATGGGGATGCCGAGGCCCTTGACGCCGCGGTCGCGGTTCGGACCGAACGGCGCACCCATCAGGTAGTTCAGGTACTCGGCGCGCGACATGTAGTCGTCGCGGTAATCGTTCCGGCCGCGACTGAAACTGTAGACCAGCGTATCCGGCATACCCGCGTATTGCAGCCAGTACCGGCTGCCTTCGACGAACTTCGGACGCCCGCTCGTGGTCCCGCCGCGCTCGATCACCCCCATGCCGCCGCCGAATCGCACCGCGTCCGCCGTGAGGTAGCGCCCGGATTCCACGGCGCCGGACGCAAGCTCAACGCTGCCGATCGCGTCGTTGCGTCCTTGCTGAAACCGGAATGTGCCGAGGTAGATCCACGTCCCGCCGCCGATCTGCTGGTTCACGCGGAATTCCGTACTGCCGCCCAGATGATGGACTGTGTACCGTGCGTCCGACGTTCCCGAATCCACCGATGCGTACGACACATAGACCGCGTAAGCTCCGTCGGCGGGGATATCCGGACTCCACCGTGCGGTCGCATCGCCCGGACCGCTCGCGGGTGCCATCCGGACCGTGCCCAACTGAAACGGATTCACGCCCACGCCGTACGGCGGTGTGCCGACGGCAAATCCCTTTGCCGGCGCTGTGGACCAGCGGGCCGCGTCGGTCGCGTGCTCGACGTATCCGGAACCCTGCGTGTCGTTGTCCACCACGACTTCGTGCGTCTGAAGGTCTCGCTCCCGCGGGACGAACACGTTGGCGCCCGCATGTTCAAGCATCGGCACGATGTAGGGGAGTACAAACGCCGTCGGAACCAGATCCTCCACGGTCAGGAACAGCCGCGGGCGCTGCCATTCCCACCGGTTCAGGTCGTTGTTGTAGTACCATCCGTGGCTGTTCCAGATGCCGACGTTCCGGCCGAAGAGTCCTTTCGTCGGTACGAACGGCTTGCTCAAATTCCGGACGACGGGAGCGGGACGGACGTCCGGACCTTTCGGCATGCGCGACCGGTCCCACGTGGCGGTATCCGGGCGGAAGTAATTCGGTACAAGTTCTTCCACCGGTCGGCGAAGCGTCTCGACGGAGAATGTGAACCCGGGATATGCCTCGGCCAGGTAGGATGACACGATGTCATGCAGGGAACGGACGGTCTGCTCGCGGAACGCCATGTCCGCCAGCGCGCCCGAAAAGCGAACGTGCACGACGCGGGCGGATGAATCAGCCCGGACCGAATCGACGCGCGTGCCGGCCGGGAGCGTCATTCCGACTCGCTGGGCTGCGACGTCCGCGCGCAGCGTGCCGATGTACTCCGATGCCGGGGGTGTGTAGAGTCCGACCATCTTGAGAACGGAACAGCCGGGCAGAGCAACGAAAAGAAGAAGTGAGAAGGAAAGCGTGAGGAATCGTTTCATGGTGATCCGGTCGAGATTGGTTGAAGAGAATTCGGATGTCAAAAGATAGCAAGTTTCCGGTGCGATTGCACGGGGAGGGTGGAAAAAGAAACTCGCCGCCGCGGGGAATGCGACGGCGAGTCTGACCGCCGGATTCCGAATCATGCGGCCCAGGCCGGATCGTGGCCGGGCGTCAGCGCGTCACGGCAAGCGGTCGGGCGTCATCACCGGGTCAACGCTCGACGTACATGCTCCGATGAGTGACAGTACGACCATGAACAGTGCGGATCGCATCATTGTGTGCTCGTGCGAGTGTCTGAGTATCGGGAACGGTGGACGGGATAGCCTCGCGATCTGAACAGCCGGTACGCGTCCACGGCTCCACGCGGCGGAGGCAAAGATCCTTCGATGCGGGCTGACTGTTGGCTTCTTCAACAGCCCGGTCCGAAGGCAGCCTGGCGACGCGATCCGGCGTTCCCGTTGCCCGCCGCGGCAATTTTGGTTACATTCGTGCGACCCGACCGTGCCGGTACCGGCAAAGCGGTCGAATCATCCTTCCGTGCAAGGCACGCTATGAATCATCGCTCCCGTCACAAGTCCGTAATCCGTCTCTGCATCAGCGCCATCCTGCTGCTCGCAGGCTCCGCCGCCCCGCTTCTGTCGCAGATTGACACGACTAATGGCGATGTGGATCAGCTGTATCGCATCGCGCGTGAGAAAGCGGTCGGGGGCGAACATGCGGAGGCCCGCCGTATCTGCCAGGCAATCCTGCGTCGCGCACCGGAGTACATCGACGTGCGGGTGCTTCTGGCGCGGACCGAGGCGTGGGACGGGAAGCGTGATGAGGCCCGGAAGGAGCTTCAGCTCGCGCTCCGTCAGGATCCGACCAACCGGGACGCGCTGAGCGCCCTGTTCGACGTGGAGGTGTGGGATGGCAGGACCGACGATGCCTTGCTTGTAGCCGATCGGATCCTGCATCGGGCGCCGGGGGATCTTGAGTTTCTCGTGAAGAAAGCCCGTCTTCTCCATCTCGCCCGCCGCGATGCGGAAGCCCTCGGAGTTGTGGGGCAGATCGAATCGATCGATCCCACATCGACGGACGCGGCATCGCTTCGAGATTCGATCACCAGGACCGCGTCCCGATCGACGATCGGTGCGTCGTACGCCGCGGACCGCTACTCGAGCCTCTATTCGACGATGCACTACGTCAGCGTCGAATACAGCCGGCGCTTCGACGGCGGGACGTTCTTCGCGCGGATGAATTACTCGTACCGGTTCCTTCGTGACGGTCTCCAGTACGAGGCCGATCTGTATCCCTTGCTCGGCGAGGGGGTGTACGCCTATCTGAACTACGGCTATTCCGGCAGCGTGCTTTTTCCGAAGCATCGCGTGGGCGCGGAAGTGTTCGTTCGCCTGCCGCTGTCGCTCGAAGGTTCGCTCGGCGTCCGGTCGTTCTTCTTTGATGCGTCCCGCAGCGTGAAGCTGGTGACGCTCTCGGTGAACTGGTACACCGGGGCGTACATGCTCTCCGCGCGTCCGTACTTCGGCTCCGGTGACCTTGCCTCGTCGTTCTCGATGTCGTTCGCCGCACGCCGGTACATCGCCGATCCCGACCATTATCTGTACGCGCGAATGGGTGCGGGATTCACGCCGGACGAACGTCTGATCCAGACGAGTGAAGGATTCACGGGGACGGAGATCTTCACGCTGAAGTCTCAGACCGCCGGCGTCGGACTCTGGTGGCTCTTCAACGATCTGTACATCCTCAATCCCTCGCTCGATCTCACGCGCCAGGAGATCGGTTTCCAGCGGGGAGACTACGTGACCTTTGTGACGGCCGGAATCACGGTCAAGCTCCGGTTGTAGCGCCGGAGCGGTGGAGATTGCCGGCGGCGTGCGGAGAGGGAAGCGATCACCCACTCACCAAGGAGGTCCTATGAAGAAGCAGATCATCATCGGATGGATCGCGATCTACGTGCTCCTCTCGGTCCTGGACATGATCGTCCACGGCATGATCCTGTCGGGAGCCTATACCACAATGGCGAATGTCTGGCGTCCGGACATGATGGAGAAGATGTGGATCATCTGGCTTGTCCGTGCGATCACCACATTCTTCATCGTCTTCATCTTCGCGAAAGGATATGAGGGGAAGGGGTGGATGGAGGGATTGCGGTACGGCGTGTACATCGGGCTCCTGATGGCAACGCCGTACGCGTACGGATCGTATGCGTCGTATCCGGTCCCGTACGCGGTTGCGGTGCAATGGTTTATCTATGCGTTCGTCGAGTATGTCCTTGCCGGCATCATGCTTGGCGTCGTCTTCAGTCGTCCGAAGACTTCCGGTGCCTGAATCGTCGCCCGGATTTCAGCCCCTCCGGATGTTGATGTGATGGCTTCGCCTTCCGGTCCGTTCACATTCGGAGGGCGACGCCTGCGGGAGGCGATGAAGCGCCGGCGCTTTCATTTTTCCTGATTTCTCGCCACTATTCAATGAAACGCCGGATGCGCTGGTGGGCAGCACGCGGAGAACGGCCCGGTGGTCGTGATCACCTTACCCGGAGTGCTCTGCCCATGCGCGTCATTTTCGTTTGTGCCGTCGTTCTGATGACCATCCCCTCATTTCTTTCCGCGCAGAATCCTCCATCGCCGGGACGAGCGAATCCGCTGCTCGAGCGGTGGACCACGCCGTTCGGCGTGCCGCCGTTCTCCGAGATCCAGGACGACGATTTTCTCCCCGCATTCGCCGAGGCGATCGCGCGCGAACGGTCGGAGATCGACGCAATCGTGGCATCGTCGGAACCACCGACATTCGCGAATACGATCGCTGCACTCGATGCGGCCGGTGAGACGCTGGATCGGGTGGAGGGGGTGTTCGGGAACCTGAGTTCCGCGGAGACCAATCCGCAGCGCCAGGCGATCGCGAAGCAGGTTGCTCCGCTCACGGCGGCTCTCCATGATGACATTCTTCTGAATCCGACGCTCTTTGCGCGCGTACGGACGGTCTGGGAAGCACGTGACGCAGCCGGGCTCGATGCCGAGCAGCGCAAACTCGTCGAAGAGACGTACAAATCATTCGTGCGGGGAGGGGCACAGCTTCCTCCCGGGAAGCAAGCGCGGCTCCGGGCGATCAACGAGGAGATGTCCACGCTCGGCCTTCGGTTCAGCGACAACCTTCTCAAAGAGACCAACGCCTACAGGCTCGTGGTGACGTCGCCGGATCAACTTCGCGGATTGCCACAGGGTGCGGTGATGGCGGCAGCCGATGCAGCGACGACAGCAGGTCTGAAGGGGAAGTGGGTCTTCACCCTCCAGGCACCGAGCCTCTGGCCGTTCCTTTCGTACGCGGAGGACCGCGAGCTCCGGAAGCAACTCCTGACCGCATACGCAGACCGGGGGCAGCAAGGGAACGGACAGGACAATCGCGCTCTGCTCCTGCGCATGGCTGCCTTGCGCGCCGAACGCGCACAGTTGCTGGGATATCCGACGCACGCGGATTTCGTCCTGACCGAACGCATGGCCAGGACGCCGGCCAACGTGTACGCACTTCTGAATCAAATCTGGACGCCGGCACTGGCGGCCGCGCACCGCGAAGCGACCGACCTGCAGGCGATGATGCAGAAGGACGGCGCGGCTGATTCGCTCCACGCGTGGGATTGGCGGTTCTACGCGGAGAAAGTGAAGAAGGCGCGATTCGACCTGGATGAGACCGAGGCGAGCAATTATTTTTCGCTCGACCGGGTCCGGGACGGCGCGTTTGCCGTGGCTCATCGGCTGTACGGGATCACCTTCACCGAGCGGATGGACATTCCGAAGTATCATCCCGAAGTGCGCACGTTCGAAGCGAAAGACGCGGACGGCACGCACCTGGGTGTGTTCATCACGGATTACCATCCGCGCCCGGGGAAGCGGGGCGGAGCCTGGACGAGCCGGTTCCGCGGTCAGTATGTGCGCAACGGCGTCGACGTGCGCCCGATCGTCGTCAACGTCTGCAATTTCACGCGACCGGCGGGCGATGCACCCGCGCTGCTGCGGACGGAGGAAGTGGAAACGCTGTTCCACGAATTCGGACACGCGCTCCATTCGCTGCTCTCCCGCATTCACTACCAGGGTGTCGCCGGCGTGCCGCGGGATTTCGTCGAGCTTCCCTCGCAGATCATGGAGCATTGGGCGTTCGAGCCGGAGGTGCTGGCCATGTACGCGCGGCACTGGAAGACCGGTGACCCGATTCCCCCGGCGCTGGTGGAGAAGATCACCAGGGCCGGAACGTTCAACCAGGGTTTCATGACGGTCGAATATCTCGCGGCGTCGTTTCTCGATATGGACTGGCACACGCTGAAGAGCGCGAACGGTCTTGACGTCAACGCATTCGAGCAGACGTCGCTTGAGCGGATCCGTCTCATGCCGGAGATCATCGTCCGGTACCGCAGTCCCTACTTTCAGCACATCTTTGCCGGCGGCTATTCCGCGGGATACTACAGCTACATCTGGAGCGAAGTGCTTGACAGCGATGCGTTCGACGCGTTCCGCGAGCACGGGATCTTCGATGCAGCGACCGCCTCGTCATTCCGGAAGAACATTCTGGAAAAAGGGGGGACGGAAGATGCGATGGAGATGTACAAGAAATTCCGTGGCCGCGAGCCGAGCGTGGAGCCGCTCCTGCGGAAGCGCGGTCTGGATAGATCGTGATCAATCCACTCATTTCCCTTGAGGTGAACGTGAGAAGATTCCTCGCTCTCTGTGCCGGTGTGATGCTGGCGGCGACGGCCGCGTTCGGACAGACGCCGTCGGCAAGTCCGATCACTGCGCTGATCCGCTGCGACGACGCCGGCATGTGCCACGCCGTGAATATGGCGCTGCAGGAGATCGTGGACCGGCAGATTCCGGTGTCCATCTCCGTCATGACGCCGTGTCCGTGGTTCGAAGAGGCAGCGGACATTCTGCGCAATGCGCCGCACGTGTCGCTGGGGATCCATCTGACGCTGAACGCGGAATGGAAGCACTACCGTTGGGGACCCGTCCTGGGCGCCGCCGCGGTGCCGAGTCTTGTCGACAGCTCGGGCAACTTCATGCCGAGTCGCGCCCTGTTCTTTGCGCACCATCCGAAGCCGGATGAAGTGGAGCGCGAGCTGCGAGCGCAGATCGACCGGGCGCTGCTTGCCGGCCTTCGGATCGACTATCTCGACTACCATATGGGCACGGCGGTGGACAATCCCGAGATGCGGGCGATCGTCGAGAAGCTGGCGGCCGAGTACCACGTGGCGATCTCGCGCTACTTCGGCGAGCAGGATATCGAGGGATTCTACCAGGCTGCGCCGGCGGCGAAGATCGACACGCTGGTCGATCGCGTCAACGGATTCAGGCCGGGACCGGTGCGATTGCTGGTGTTCCACGTCGGGCTCGAAACGCCCGAGATGAACGCGCTGGTGGATCTGAATACTTTCGGGTTGCCGGAGATGAGCAAGTACCGCAATGCGGAGCGAGGGGCGCTGCTTTCCGACGCTTTCCGGGAGGCGCTGGCCCGGAACGGCATCCGGCTGGTGACTTACCGCGATCTGGTCTCCGAGCGCGGACTGGGCGCGATGAAGCGTCCCGAGTGATCGGCCCCCGTTCCTTCGTGTGACTCACACCGGGCTGCCCGTCGCGGGCGGCCCGTTTTGTTGTTCCTGGGGGAGATGCATATTCCTCTTTACAAATTCCTTACGGATACTTCGCCGGTCTTTGCACCCTGCTGATTGCCTTCTTCCCCACCGTTCCGCATCATGACGCCGCATCGGATGCTGGATCCGGTGCGATGGAGGAGACTGATGCGCGGAAAACCGGTGAGTCGTGCAATCCGAATGATCGTCATCCTGACGGTCCTGACGGGACTGGTCTATCCGTTTGCGATCACGGGAGTGGCGCAACTGCTCTTCCCGCTGAGCGCGAATGGCAGTCTCCTCACCCGGAATGGGACGGTCATCGGGTCCGAGCTGATCGGACAGCCGTTCACGGATCCGAAGTACTTCTGGAGCCGTCCGTCCGCCACGGAGCCGTTCTCTGACAATGCGGCTCTTTCCGGCGCGTCGAATGATGCGCCGACCAATCCGGCCCTCCTGCAGACGATTGCTCGTCGCGCCCAGGAGCTTCGCCATGCCGATCCATTGAATACCGCGCCGATCCCCGTCGATCTGGTCACCGCCTCCGGCAGCGGACTCGATCCGCACATCAGTATCGCATCCGCCCTCTATCAGCTGCCTCGTGTCGCCCGCGCCCGCAGGCTCGATCCGTCGATCGTCCGGACCCTCGTGGACCGCTGCACGGAGGGCCGGACCTTCGGCTTGCTGGGTGAGCCGCGCGTGAATGTTCTGCAACTGAATCTTGCGCTCGACCGGCTTGGGGGGGCGCCGCGATGATGGATCTGATCGCGCTCATGCTCATCGCGGCATTCGCCGTTGCTACGAGGGGATTGCTGGCGATTTGCGAGCCGCCGGCAGAACGACGGAGAGGAAATTGACCATGCCCTGGACATATCTGGTGTCGGGCGTTCTGGCGCTGGGATTGCTCGTGTATCTCATTGTGGCGCTGGTTGCGCCGGAGAAGCTGGAATGACCATCGTCGGTGCGGGATACATCGCCGCGTATCTGATCGCGCTGCTCCTACTTTCGAAGCCGTTGGGTGCATACATGGCGCGGATCTATCAAGGCGAACGGACGTTCCTCGATCCTGTTGTGGGTCCGCTGGAGCGGTTCGTCTATCGACTCGCCGGGATCGATCCGCACGAGGAGATGGACTGGAAGTCCAACGCGATCGCGATGCTGCTCTTCAATCTCGCGGGGTTCATCCTTCTCTATCTTCTTCAGCGCGTCCAGCAGTGGCTGCCGCTGAACCCGCTGCGATTCGGTCCGGTCGGTGCGGATACGGCGTTCAACGCGGCGGTCAGCTTTACCTCAAACACGAACTGGCAGTCGTACGGCGGCGAAACGACCATGAGCCACCTGACGCAGATGGCGGGCATGACGGTCCAGAATTTCGCCTCCGCAGCGACCGGCATGGCGGTCCTCGCGCTGTTCATCCGCGGTCTCGCACGGCATTCCGCCCGCACCATCGGCAATTTCTGGGTCGACCTCACGCGGAGCATCCTGTATGTCCTCCTGCCGCTGTCGCTGCTGTTGTCGCTCGTACTGGTGTCACAGGGGGTCGTGCAGAATCTCTCCGGGCCGGTGAGGGCGCACCTGCTGGATCCGACCGTCGATGCATCGGATCGCCCGGTCATGGAACAGTCGATCGCCATGGGGCCCGTGGCATCGCAGGTCGCCATCAAGCATCTGGGCACGAACGGCGGCGGATTCTTCAACGCGAATGCGGCGCATCCCTTCGAAAATCCCACGCCGCTGACGGACTTCCTGCTCGTGCTGTCCCAGGGGGTCATCGCTGCCGCATTTTGCGTGACGTTTGGTCGCATGGTGAAGGATCCGCGACAGGGACGGGCGTTGCTGACCGTGATGATGGCGCTGTTGACGGCGGGCATCCTCGCGACGACGTTCGCCGAGTCGGCTTCGGTGCCGACAATGACGGCGCTCGGGATCGACCAGCATGCATCGCCGCTGAATCCGGGCGGGAACATGGAAGGCAAAGAGATGCGGTTCGGCATCACGCCTTCCGCGCTGTTTGCGACCGTGACCACGGCGACCTCGTGCGGCGCCGTGGACGGCATGCACGATTCGTTCACGCCACTGGGCGGCCTGGTGCCGCTGGTGATGATGCAACTGGGTGAAGTGGTGCTCGGCGGTGTCGGCTCCGGGCTGTACGGCATGCTGGTCTTCGTGATCGTGGCCGTGTTCGTTGCGGGCCTCCTCGTCGGGCGGACGCCGGAATACCTCGGACACAAGCTGGAGGCGTTCGAGATGAAGATGGCCTCGCTGCTGATCCTGATCATGCCGGTCACCGTCCTCGTGCTGACGGCGGTGGCGGTCGTCACGGCGGGAGGTAGGGCCGGGATCCACAATCCGGGCCCGCACGGGTTCAGCGAGATCCTCTACGCGTTCACATCGCAGGGCAACAACAACGGGAGCGCCTTCGCGGGGATCGATGCCGGCACGCCGTTTTACAATCTGCTCGGCGCCTTGGCGATGCTGATCGGCCGGTACTGGCTGGCGGTACCGACACTGGCGCTGGCCGGCTCGCTCGCACGGAAAAATGCCGTCCCGCCGTCGGATGGGACGCTGCCGACCCACACGTCGCTCTTTCAGTTCTGGCTTACGGCGGTCATTCTCATCGTCGGCGCGCTCAATTTCCTGCCGGCGCTGGCGCTTGGGCCGATCGTCGAGCATCTGATGATGATTCACTGACGATGAGACGCGCATGAGGACTCACCCGTCAAGATCTGCCGCGCATCAAGGTCTGACAGCTCCGCTTGTGCGGCGTGCGTTGGTCGATGCCGTGTGGAAGCTCAATCCAGTCTCCATGATCCGCAATCCGGTCATGCTGGTGGTCGAAGCGGGCAGCACGCTCACGACGGGGCTCTGGGTCGTCGCGCTTGCCGGACACGGGGAAGCGCCGGCCTGGTTTATCGGCTCGGTCGCCCTGTGGCTCTGGTTCACCGTCCTGTTCGCGAACTTCTCGGAGGCGCTGGCGGAAGGACGCGGGAAGGCGCAGGCGGAGGGTCTGCGCCGGGCCCGCCGCGACACGATGGCAAAACGTCTGGCCGAGCCGCGCCGCGCCGCGTCGTTCGAGTCGATCCCATCCACAGAGCTGCGCACGGGTGATGTATTCCTCGTCGAGGCGGGTGATACCATTGCGGCCGACGGGGAAGTGATCGAAGGCATCGCGTCGGTCGATGAGAGTGCGATCACCGGTGAAAGCGCGCCAGTGATCCGCGAGTCCGGCGGGGATCGGAGCGCGGTGACGGGCGGGACGAAGGTGCTGTCCGACTGGCTGGTCGTCCGGGTCACCGCCGAGCCGGGCGGCGGATTCCTGGACCGGATGATCCATCTGATCGAAGGCGCGAAGCGCCAGAAGACGCCGAACGAGATCGCGCTCAATATTCTGCTCGCGGCATTCACCATCATCTTTCTCGTCGTCTGTGCCACGCTGCTGCCGTTCTCGCTGTTCAGTGTTGCTGCGGCCGGGCAGGGGACTCCGGTCACGGTCACCGTGCTTGTCGCGCTCCTGGTCTGTCTGATTCCGACCACCATCGGAGGACTCCTCTCGGCGATCGGCATCGCCGGCATGGACCGGATGATCCGGCATAACGTCATCGCAACGTCCGGGCGGGCGATCGAAGCGGCCGGCGATGTGGATGTGCTGCTGCTGGACAAGACGGGCACCGTGACGCTTGGGAATCGGATGGCAACCGAGTTTCTCCCGGCGCCCGGGGTCGCGGCCGATCGGCTCGCCGATGCGGCCCAGCTTGCCTCGCTGGCCGATGAGACTCCCGAAGGACGATCGATCGCTGTTCTGGCCAAGGAACGGTACGGACTGCGCGGACGTGACGTGCAGGCGATCGCGGCGCATTTCGTGCCGTTCAGCGCTCAGACGCGGATGAGCGGAGTCGATATCCGGAGTGACGGGACCGATCACCATCGGCGCATTCGGAAGGGTTCCACCGATGCGATCCGGGCATTCGTGGAGCAGCAGGGCGGATCGATCGCGGCGTCCGTGCTCTCGCAGGTTCAGGAGATCGCCCGGTCGGGCGGGACGCCGCTGGTGGTAGCGGAGAATGCCGACGTGCTGGGCGTGGTGCGGTTGAAGGACATCGTCAAAGGCGGCATTCGTGAGCGTTTCGCGCATCTGCGGGAAATGGGAATCCGGACCGTGATGATCACGGGGGATAATACCCTGACCGCGACCGCCATCGCGGCAGAAGCCGGCGTGGATGATTTCCTCGCGGAAGCGAGACCGGAAGACAAGCTGCGGCTGATCCGCGACTACCAGCAGCAGGGACGGCTCGTCGCGATGACGGGCGATGGCACCAACGATGCGCCCGCGCTGGCGCAGGCCGACGTGGCGGTGGCGATGAATACCGGCACGCAGCCGGCTCGCGAGGCCGCGAACATGATCGACCTCGATTCCAATCCGACCAAACTGCTGGAGATCGTGGAGATCGGCAAGCAGCTGCTGATGACGCGGGGAACGCTGACCACGTTC
>JAKAJH010000085.1 GCA_021813905.1 Bacteroidota bacterium
GGCCCGTTCACGATCGCCGATTCTGCCGGGCCGCTGGACATCACGCTCGACTCTCCTTTCATGCGGACAGGACCGGGGCTGTACATTGCCTATGATTTTGAAAGTGGCGGCCCGTTCACGACCGAGAACCTCGTCGTGGCATCCAGCACAGCGTTGTCTTTGTCCATCCGTTCCGGCTGGTCGGCCACGGCGGCCCCGGCGATCCTGTCGGATGTCTCGAATTTCCGTCCGGCGCTTCGCTTCCGGTTCCTCCTGCCGGCCTTCCGGTGGAGTTCCATCTCGCTGGGTACCACGCAATCGTTCACGGCGCTCGATGCGGTCGATGACAGCACGGCATGGATCGGGACCGACGGCGGATATCTCCTGCAAACGACCGACCGGGGAGGGAGCTGGCATGCGGCCGGCGCCATCGGCTCTCCGGTCTCCGCGATCGTCGGAATGTCGAAGGCGATCGCCGTCGCGATCGGATCCGACCCTTCCGGGGTGGGCGTCCTCTCGCGGACATTGGATGGAGGAGTAACCTGGAACGCGGTGTCTCTCGACACTCTTCCCTCTGCGATCCGTCTTGTGGGAAAGACCTCGACTTCGGCAATGATCGCGGTGCCGGATGCGGTGAACGACACCATCACCGTTCTTCGTTCGGCCGATCGCGGGGTCACATGGCGTGCGGCGATGAATCCCATCATACTGCCGCCGGGCGACAGCGTTTGCGGCGGTACGCTGTGCCGTATCGGAACATCGATCTGGTTTGCGACGAAAGGATCGGGCGGACGGCTGTATCAATCCGCCAACGGCGTCAACGGTCCGTGGACATTCCGATCCCTCCCGACGAATGATGCACACGCACTGGCGTTCAGCGCGATTGGCGGCACGGGCATCTGCGGCGCCGTGGATACGATCTATGGGACGACGGACGGCGGATCCACGTGGCAGACGGTCGCTCTCCCCGGCATCGGTGCGGTGCGAGCGGCGCAGGCATTTCCCGGCGGCACGGATTTCTGGATTGCCGGCCCGGGCGGCATCTGGCACAGCCCGGATGACGGCCTGACGTGGACCGTCTCTGCTGCTCCGGCGGGCGGATGCGCCGATCTGCGCTTCTATGCGAACTTCAAAGATGGCCTCGGTCCGTGCCCGAACGGAATTCTCATCACCGGCGCATGGACGCCGCCGACGACCGGCGTTGAGCGAACGGAAGAACAGCCTGACCGATTCGGACTGCTGGCGTGCTATCCGAATCCGTTCAATCCTGCAACCACCGTCGAGTACGTGGTCGCCTCGCCCGCGCGAGTCCGGCTGACGGTGTACAATGTCCTCGGACAGAAGATCCGCTCTTTGTTTGACGGTCTCGTTGCCGCCGGGCGCCACCGGATCCGATGGGACGGAACCGATGACGGCGGACATCAGCTTTCAACCGGCGTCTATTATTGCCGGTGGACGGTCGACGGGAATCCCGCCGGCGTGTCCCGGCTGCTCCTGCTCCGCTAGAAGCCCCTCCGTATTTCCGACAGAACGTCCGGTCCATCGGCTGATGCCCGGGCCCGAACAGGGGCCTTGACTCCCAGGCCGGAGATTCGCATACTTCCGCCACGACATCGGGGAGAGATCTTCGATGGAGTCCTCACGCCACTTCTCTTTCTTCTGTTTCCCACAGACGCGGGCTCTGCGCCGGTCCGGCCGTTACGGTCTGACCGGCAGGGTCGCCCATCCTTCAGAGGAGGATGAATCATGAAAGCAGGAGTGTATTTCACCGGTTCGGGGCCGATCCTCATCCTGACCTCGTACGATTCGTTGACGAACAAGAGCCTCGTGACAAAACTGGGCTCGAAGGGCATCCGGAAGTTCATCGCCTACGAGGTCCCGGTGCGCAACGTGCGCAAACGCTATGGCGCGCACTACGAAGCGACCATGAGCGATCTCAAGCAGGAAGACGATCTCCGCGTCCTCGACTACGACGGACACCACATCTTCCTGGAGTTCTCGCTCAAAGAGTTCCGGAAGCCCATCTACTTCGAATAGCGGCGCGGCCGCGTCCACGTGCAGCGGAGACTGCTGCCGTCACCATCCGGGCGTCGGGATCGGAATGCGTGAGCGGTCCGTGTTTGGGGGGGCAAGGAATGCTGCGAGTCCTTGACCTTCGTGCGCCGGAATCCGATATTGCGTCAGCATCACTCCTTCTCACCATCATCCCGAACGGACGCCTGTGACTGCCGCCTTCGACAACGAAAAGTACCTCGCCGAACAGACCGCTGCCATTCTCGACCGTGTCGGGAAATTCGGGAACAAGCTCTACCTCGAGTTCGGCGGCAAGCTGATGTTCGACTACCACGCTGCCCGCGTGCTCCCCGGCTACGATCCGAATGTCAAGATGCGTCTGCTGCAACAGCTCCGCGGCAAAGCGGAGGTGGTGCTGGCGATCTACGCTGGCGACATCGAGCGAAAGAAGCTCCGGGCGGATTTCGGCATCACCTACGACGCGGACGCCCTGCGGCTGATGGACGACCTGAAAGAATGGGGGATCGAGATCGCGGGCGTCGTCATCACGCGCTTCGAGCAGCAGCCGTCCGCTGTCCAGTTCCGGAACCGCCTCGAACGTCGCGGCGTCCGAGTCTACACCCACCGCTTCACCAAGGGCTATCCGACCGATGTGGACCTGATCGTCAGCGACGAAGGCTACGGCGCCAACGAGTTCATCGAAACATCACGGCCGATCGTCGTGGTGACCGGCCCGGGACCGAACAGCGGAAAGCTCGCCACGTGCCTCTCGCAGGTCTACCATGAACACCGACGGGGCGTGGATGCCGGATATGCGAAGTTCGAGACGTTCCCCATCTGGAATGTTCCCCTGAAGCATCCCGTGAATCTTGCGTACGAAGCCGCCACGGCCGACATTCGCGACTACAACGTCATCGACTCGTTCCATCTGGAGGCGTACAACGAACGCACGGTCAACTACAACCGGGATGTCGATGCGTTCCCGCTGCTGCGCCGGATCCTCGAGCGGATCTCCGGCTCGACGTCGACGTACCGCTCTCCGACCGACATGGGGGTGAACCGGGCGGGATTCGGCGTCGTCGATGATCAGGCGGTGCGGGAGGCGGCCGTGCAGGAGATCATCCGTCGCTTCTTCCGCTATTCGTGCGAGTACGCGATGGGCCTGGCCGACAAGGAAACCGTCCAGCGGGTGGCGCTGCTGCTGGAAGAGCTGAATGTGCAGCCGGCGTCCCGCCGCGTGGTGGAACCGGCCCGACGGGCGGCAGCGGAAGCCGAAGCGCACGGCAAAGGGATCGACGGCGTGTACTGCGGTGCCGCCGCGGAACTGCCGGACGGAACGATCATGACGGGGAAGAACTCTCCGCTCATGCACGCCTCGTCGGCGCTGGTCCTGAATGCCGTCAAACACCTGTCCGGTCTTCCGGATTCGATGCACCTTCTTCCGCCGGCGATCACGTCATCGCTCACGCACTTCAAGAAGGATGTATTGCGCGGCACGGTCGTGAGCCTCGATCTCGAGGAAACGCTCATCGCGCTCAGCATCAGCGCAGCGGTCAATCCCGCCGCGCAGGTTGCGGTGGAAAAATTGAAGGATCTCCGCGGGTGCGAGGTCCATCTCACCCATATGCCGACGCCGGGCGATGAGGCCGGCCTGCGAAAGCTCGGTGTGAACCTGACCAGCGATCCTGATTTCGCGACGAAGCGGCTGTTTGTCAGCTGATCGCACCGGGCGGAGCGGCGCCTCCCGGGCCGCTTGCTTCTCTCTCGCAGCGTCGGTATTATACCGGCAGAGTTCTTCCCGCACTCCTGGTGCGGCACCCCCATGCCTCTTTCACTGATACGCCCGATGCGGTCGATCGGTCCGATGCGACGCCTGACTCGCCGCTCGTCCTGCAATCTCCGCAACGCACTCTTGGCAGCATCCGCATTGCTCGGTGCCGGCGCGCGCGAGGCCCCGGCCCAAACCCCCTCTGTTCTCTTTCAGCAGATCAGCATCGATCAGGGTCTGGCCCAAAGCATCGTCACGACCGTGTTGCAGGACCGGACGGGGTACCTCTGGCTCTGCACCGAAGACGGTCTCAACCGCTACGACGGATACCGCTTCAGTGTCCTGCGCAATCGCCCGGATGATGCAAACAGCCTCAGCCACAACCAGCTCACCTCGGGTCTCGAGGACCGGAGCGGACGGATCTGGCTTGGCACGTTCAACGGCGGACTCAACCGGTTCGATCCGATCGCGGAACGCTGGACGCGGTTCCGCCACGATCCGCTCGATTCGTTGAGCCTGCGCAGCGACGTCGTGAATGCGCTTTGCGAGGAGTCGGCCGGAGCACTCTGGATCGGTACGGCGGCGGGGCTTGATCGTCTTGTCCGGTACCGCGACACGGTCAGCGGAACGGAGAAGACGGTCTTCCGGTGGATCCCTCTCGGGAATCCGCCGGCGGATTCCGGGGGCCTGAACGTCCGGGCGTTGTACCGGGACCGGCGATCCGTTCTCTGGGTCGGCACGGATGAGGGGCTCTTCAAAGTGGTTCCGGTTGATTCGTCGTCGGATGCGCCCGACGCGCGATACGCGGTGATCCCGTTCGAGTACGGCCGGATGCCGGGGAGGGCGGGCGATCGGTCGGTGCGCACGCTGTTCGAAGATCGTGCCGGCACGCTGTGGGTCGGAACCGACCACGGGCTCCATCGGATCCTGCCGCAGGCGCGCGAACCATTCTCCCGTCCGTATACGGTCGTACGGTATCTTCATCGTTCGTCCGATCCGGCCAGTCTGACCAACGATCAGGTGTATGCGGTGTACGAAGATGCGGCCGGCACTTTCTGGGTCGGCACCAACGGCGGCGGCGTGAACGTCATGAACCGCGGCTCCGGGCGGTTCCTTGCGTATCGTCACGATCCCCGCGACGCACGCAGTCTGAGCTATGATGAGATCCGGTGCATCGGCGAAGATCGTGCGGGCAACGTCTGGATCGGAACGTACGGCGGCGGCGTCAGCAAAGTAGATAAGTGCCGGAAACGGTTCGCGCTCTACCGTCCTGAACCCGGGAACCCGAACAGTCTCAATCAACAGATCGTCTGGTCCATCTGCCAGGATCGCCAGGGCGTTCTCTGGCTCGGCGCGAACGGCGGCGGCTTGAACCGTCTGGATCGCCGGACCGGACGCTGGTCCCACTATCTGCA
Source organism: Bacteroidota bacterium (assembly GCA_021813905.1). Taxonomy (GTDB): domain Bacteria; phylum Bacteroidota; class Ignavibacteria; order UBA10030; family UBA10030; genus JAKAJH01. The sequence continues at coordinate 5,176 of JAKAJH010000085.1, forward strand.
TGACCCCAGCGATCCCGCGAGCCTGAGCCACAATACCGTGCGTCTCGTAGTGGAGGGGAAGGATGGTATCCTCTGGCTCGGCACGAACGGCGGCGGGATCAACCGGTTCGATCCGCGCACGAACGGGTTCACGACTTACCGCCACGATCCGGGGGATCCGACCAGCCTGAGTCATGACGAGATCCGGTCGATGTTTTTCGACCGCGCGGGGCGGCTCTGGATCGGCACGCAGGGCGGAGGTTTGAACCGGCTTGTGCCGGGCCGAACGCCGAATGATCGGCCGACGTTCGTCCGCTACCGGCATCGCGCCGGAGATCCCGGAAGCCTCAGCAGCGATTTCATCCGCGGGATGCTCGAAGATGAGACCGGTGCCTTCTGGATCGCGACGTACGGCGGGGGACTGAACCGGTTCGATCCGGCGACCGGGACCTTCCGTGCCTACCGCGCCAATCCGGACGATCCCAACGGTCTCAGCAACGACTATCTGTTCACCGTGCATCGGGATCGCGACGGGAGGTTGTGGATGGGTTCCTGGGGCGGCGGGCTGAACGTCTTCGACCCGGAAACCGAGATGTTCTCGCACTTTACGATGCGTGACGGATTGCCGAGCGACGCGATCTACACGATCATGGAGGACCGCCGGGGAAACTTCTGGCTCAGCACGAACGCCGGTCTGAGCCGGTTTGCCCCGAAGGAACGTCGGTTCCGGAACTACACGGTCCGCGACGGCCTGCAAAGCAACGAGTTCAACGGCGGCTCCGCGTTCCTCGGCGATCGCGGCGAAATGTTCTTCGGCGGCATCGACGGCTTCAACGCGTTCTTCCCCGAGGAGATCGTAGACAATGACCATGTGCCGCCCGTGGTCATCACGTCGTTCCGGAAGCTGAATCAGGAAGTCCGATTTGAGTTGCCGTTCTCCGAGCTCAGCCAGCTGGATCTCTCCCACCTCGACTACATCTTCTCGTTCGAATTCGCGGCCCTGGACTTCACCGCGCCGGAGAAGAACCGGTACGCCTACCGGATGGAAGGACTCGACAAAGGCTGGATCCACACGGACGCCTCGAATCGGGTCGCCACGTACACCACGTTGCCGCCGGGGTGGTACGTCTTTCACGTGCGGGGATCGAACAACGATGATGTCTGGAACGACGCGGGTGTCTCGATCGTCGTCGTGGTCCATCCTCCGTACTGGAGGACCTGGTGGTTCCTGAGTCTGAGCGGGCTTG
>JAKAJH010000040.1 GCA_021813905.1 Bacteroidota bacterium
ACCATCCGCAGAGAGGAGGTGTGCGATGAAATCGGATGAATGCCTCAATTTTGTCACCGAGATCCTGACCGTCCTCAAGTCCACGAACCAGTGCGAGAAATCCTTCTCGCTCATCGTGGACCGCGTCGTTCGCCTGTTCGGCTGCCAGAGCTGCGCGATTATCATCGTTGACCCGGCGACGGAGTATCTCCACATCGCCGTCAGTCACGGCCTCTCGTGGACGTTTTCCAAGGAATTCCGTCGCAAGCTTGCGGCCGGCGCCGTGGGGCGCCTCCTCTGGACGGGAGAGCCGGTGCTGATCGAGGACAGCGAGGAGCGGCCTTCCGTGGCCGATGAAATGCGGCTGGAGCACGCGTTCCGATCCTGCCTCTGCGTTCAGATGTCGGTCGATCACCGAACGCTGGGCTACCTGCATGCCGACAGCACCCGCCCGGGTGCGTTCACCGCGCAGGACATCCGAACCCTCCAGGGGTTCGCCGACTTCGCGGCGGTCGCGCTGAACAAGGAGCGGCTCTACGAGGAAAACCTCCGGCTGGACACGATCGATCACGATACGGACCTGCTGAAGTATCCGGCGTTCCTGGAAAAGTTGCACGAAGCGCTCGTGCGCGGTGAGTCGACCGGAGAGCAATTCTCCATCATGCTGCTGGATATCGATAACTACAAGCATATTGCGCTCACCTACGGGTATGAAAATGCCCGCCTGATGTTGCGGGAGATCGCCGGTATCATCCGTCAGGCGCTGCGGCCGACGGATGCCGCGGGACGGTACGGATTCGACGAATTCATCGTGCTCCGTGCGAATACGCCGGCCGACGCGGCGGTGCGCGAGGCGGAATCGCTGTGCACGCAGATCCGGAACAGTGCGTACGCCCGCAGAAACATCCGCACCAGTGTGAGCATCGGCGTGTCGGTCTTTCCGACGCACGCACGAGCCGAGCGTGAACTCCTGCTCGTGGCGAAGGAGTCGCTGTACGAGGCGCAACGTTCCGGCCGCGACCGCGTCGTGGCTCCCGGCCTTTCGGTTCGTCCCCGGTGACCGAGCCTCCTCGGCGCCGGATTCTGATCACCAACAGCAGAAGAGACAGCGATGAGCGACCAGCGAACAATTCCCTGGCTGTTTGAGACAAGTGTGGCTCGGTACACAGACAACACGCTTCTGTGGCAGAAGACCGGCGACTCGTACGCGGGAGCCACCTACGGAGACGTGCGGGACCGCGTCCACCGTTTTGCCGCCGGACTGATGCACCTCGGCGTCCGTCCCGGTGACCGAATCGCGCTGATCGCGGAAGGACGGACCGACTGGGTCGTCGCCGAGCTGGGAATCCTCTTCACGGGCGCCATCAACGTGCCGCTTTCGGTGAAGATCGAAGAGCTCAACGATCTGAAATTCCGGCTCGCCCATTCCGGCTGCCGCATGGTGGTGGTGTCCGCGTCGCAGGCGGTGAAGGTCGCAAAGATCCGTCAGGACCTGCCGGAGCTCGAGCGGACGATCCTCTTCGACGGCGGGGGCAGCGGTGCGGCGGATGAGATCGCCTTCGACGATGTGCTGAAGCAGGGAGAAACATTCCTGCGCACGCGTGCCGGGGATGTTGAAAAGCGCTGGCGCGCCGTCCACGAATCGGACCCCGCGAACATCTGCTACACGTCGGGCACGACGGCGGACCCGAAAGGCATCATCCTGACGCATCGCAACTACACCGCCAATGTGGAACAGGCGTCGGCCATCCTGCCCATCCCCGAATGGTACTGCTCGCTGCTCATCCTGCCATGGGATCATGCGTTTGCCCATACCGCCGGCATCTACACGCTCATGCGGAACGGCGCCAGCATGGCCGCCGTCCAGGTAGGCCGCACGCCAATGGAAACGCTCAAGAATATTCCCGTCAATATCCGTGAAACGCGGCCGACGTTCCTGCTGAGCGTGCCGTCGTTGGCCAAGAGCTTCCGGAAGAACATCGAGCGGGGGATTCGCGAGAAGGGCCCGAAGGTGGAACGACTCTTCACCAAAGCGCTTGAGGTGGCCTGCGCGTATAACGGCATCGGCTGGGATCGCGGAAAGAATGCCTCGCTGGCGATGCGCGTGCAGCGCCGGGCGTTCGATCTGCTGCTCTTCCGGAAGATCCGCGCCGTGTTCGGCGGACGGCTGGAATTCTTCATCGGCGGCGGTGCGCTGCTGGATATCGAGATGCAGCGCTTCTTCTATGCGATCGGCATTCCGATGTACCAGGGCTACGGGCTGACGGAAGCGGCGCCGATCATCTCCGCGAACGTACCCAAACGGCACAAGCTCGGTTCGTCCGGGGCAATTGTCCCGGCACTCGACGTCCGCATCTGCGATGACCAGGGCAAGGAAGTTCCGCGCGGACAACGGGGCGAGATCGTCGTGCGGGGAGAGAACGTGATGGCGGGATACTGGCGGAATGAGCGCGCCACGAAGGAGACGATCCGGGACGGCTGGCTGTACACCGGCGATCTCGGCTACGTCGATGCGGACAACTTCCTGTACGTGCTCGGTCGCGCCAAGAGTCTTCTGATCGGCCATGACGGGGAAAAGTACAGCCCCGAGGGCATCGAGGAAGCGCTGGTCGGACACTCACCGCTGATCGACCAGGTGATGCTGCACAACAGTCAGTCGCCGTACACGGTCGCGCTGGTCGTGCCGAATAAGGAAGCGCTGGTCCGTGCGCTCAAGGCACAGGGGTTGACCGTGGCGTCTCCCGAAGGTCAGGACGCGGCGCTGAAGATGATCGAATCGGCGGTCGATGCGTACCGGGCCGGCGGACCGTATGCCGGCATGTTCCCGGAGCGCTGGCTCCCGGCGGCCGTCGCCGTGCTCGGCGAGGGATTCACCGAGCAGAACCAGTTCCTGAACAGCACGCTGAAGATGGTTCGGGGCAGGATCGAGGAGTTCTATCGCGATCGCATCGAATTCCTCTTCACGCCGGAAGGGAAGGATATCGGCAATCATCAGAATCGCATGATCATTCGGCGCCTTGAATCATGATCGATGACAATTGAGCGAACGAACGTCGATCCGGAGGAACTTCCGGCCGGCGTTGCTGTGTTCGGAGGGAGCAGAGAGTCGAACAGGGAAGGAGCACGATGACGATCACGGTCGAAGAGCTGAAACAGAAGCTGGATGCGGGGGAACAGATCCTGCTGGTGGATGTGCGGGAACCCTTTGAGAACGAATTCGCGAGCATCGGCGGCGTCCTCATTCCATTGGGTGATCTGCCGCGACGGCTCTCTGAACTCGACCCCTCTCGGGAGATTGTGACGTATTGTCACCGCGGTGTCCGGAGTCTGCAGGCGGCGTCGTTCCTCCGGAGCCGGGGATTTGCATCCACGCGGAGTCTTGCGGGCGGGATCACGGCCTGGTCCGAACAGATCGATCCGTCGATCCCGCGGTACTGAAGATCAGTAGGGGGTTTTGGAGGTGGTGTCCTTCCATGCCTGAAACACGCGCGCCGCTTCATCCCGCAGTACTTGCGTCATCGGGATTTTTCGCCGTTCGGGAGCGAGGTCCAGTTCGCGGTAGATCAGCGAATCGTCGAAGCCTGCGGCCGCGGCGTCGTCCCGCGTCGATGCATAGAAGACATGCGCGGGTCGGCCCCAGTAGATGGCGCCGAGGCACATCGGGCACGGTTCGCATGAGGTGTAGATGTCGCATCCGGTCAGCTGAAATGTGCCCAGCATTCTGCATGCTTCCCGGATCGCCGACACCTCCGCGTGCGCGGTCGGGTCGTTCGTCGCGGTGACGCGGTTCGCGCCCCGGGCGATGACGGTTCCGTTCCGCACCACGAGCGCGGCGAAGGGACCGCCGCCGGAGCGGACGTTCTCTTCCGCCAGTGCGATGACCTGCCGCATCAGCGTGTTCCGGTCTCCATCCATCGTCAAATGCTCAGGCTCCTCTCCTGTTGACGCCGGCGATCAGAGGGCGCCGATGTCTTCCTTCCACAATTCCGGATTGCGCGCGATGAAGTCCTTCATGAGCGCCGTGCATTCATCCGAATCCGCCTCGACGACGGACACCCAGTGATCGCGCAGGAACGAGGGAGCTCCGTGAAACGTCCGCGAATCGCCGACGACCACCTTCTCGATGCCGAACTGCACGAGCGCGCCGCTGCACAGGAAACACGGCATCAGCGTCGTGTACAGGACGGTTCCCTTGTACGATCGGATGCGTCCGGCGTTCCGGATACAGTCGATCTCGGCGTGGAGGATCGGATCGTCTTCCTGTACCCGCCGGTTGTGTCCCCGCCCGATGATGGCTCCGTCCCGCACGAGCACCGCGCCGATGGGAATGCCCCCTTCGGCAAGGCTCTTCCGCGCCTCTTCGATGGCTGCTGACATGAAGTCCGGCATGCGATCCTCCCGTTGGTGCGTGGTTACGGAGCATGGTAGGGAATAATCGCCGGAGATTCAATTGAAGGGATGGTTGCCCGTCCGTTCTTGAATTTGCAGAACTTATCTCCTATCGTCATCAGCAGTGCGGGACGGGGAACGAAGCGTTGGCGTACACGGATGATTGAAACGATGAGGGTTCATGCAGACTCTTGAAACCGTGCTTCAGCAGATCAGCGACGTCGTGTGGGGCTGGCCGATGATCATTCTGCTCGTCGGGACGCACATCTTCCTGACGATCCGCCTGAGATTCATTCAGCGCTATCTCGGGACGGCGATCCGGCTGTCGTTCCGCCGGACCACAGAAGGGGCGGGCGACGTCAGCCACTTCGGCGCGCTGACGACGGCGCTTGCGGCAACGATCGGCACCGGAAACATCGTCGGCGTTGCGACGGCGGTGGCGGCTGGCGGCCCCGGCGCCGTGTTGTGGATGTGGCTGACGGGTGTGTTCGGCGTGGCGACCAAGTACGGTGAGGCGATCCTCTCCGTCAAGTATCGCATCACCACGCCGCAGGGATTGATGGCCGGGGGACCGATGTATGTGCTCGAACGCGGAATGAAGAAGCGATGGCTCGGACTGACGTTCGCCGCGCTGACGGCCGTCTCCGCGTTCGGCATCGGGAACATGGTGCAGGCAAACTCCATCTCGGCCATGGTGCAGGAGTCGTTCGGCATCACGCCGTGGCTCACCGGCATAGTCATGACGATCCTGACGGCGATCGTGATCGTCGGCGGTATCAAGTCGATCGCAAGCGTGTGCGAGCGGCTCGTTCCGTTCATGGCGGTCTTCTATGTGCTGGGCAGCGTTATCCTCCTGGCGATGAACTATCAAACCCTCCCCCACACACTCTGGCTCATCGTGAGCACGGCGTTTACCGGCCAGGCAATGGTCGGCGGATTCCTCGGCGCGGGAATGAAGGAAGCCATCCGTTACGGCGTGGCCCGGGGATTGTTCTCGAATGAATCGGGCCTTGGCAGTGCACCGATCGTGGCCGCGGCGGCGCAAACGAAGAACCCCGTCCGGCAGGCGCTGGTGTCGTCCACCGGTACGTTCTGGGATACGGTGGTGGTGTGTGCCGTCACGGGTCTCGTCCTGGTCAACTCGGGCGAGTGGGTGAACGGACTTCGCGGTGCGGCGTTGACCAATGCGGCCTTCACGGACCTCCCGATCATCGGACCGACGGTGCTCGCGGTCGGCCTGCTGACGTTCGTCTTCTCCACGATCCTCGGCTGGTCCTACTACGGCGAGAAAGCGGCGGAATATCTCTTCGGCTCCCGCGTGATCCTGCCGTACCGCTGGCTCTGGGTCGCCGCCGTGATGGTCGGGTCGGTTCTGTCACTCCCGGTCGTCTGGTCATTCGCGGATATTACCAACGCCCTGATGGCGCTCCCGAATCTCATTTCATTGCTGGTACTCAGCGGTGTCATCGTGGCGGAGACGCGCGAGTACCTTTGGAACAACAATCTCGACAAATCCGCCGAGGGCTGAGGTACCGAATGACCCGCACGCAGAGTTTCATCGTCTTCTTCTCGATCGTCCTGTCGGTCTATGCGCTGATCAACACGCACATTTTCATCCGCGGATGGCAGGCGATCCCTGACGGATCCCCGCTTCGGCCGTGGTTCGCCGTGTTGTTCTGGATGCTGGCGGCATCCTTCATCCTCGGACGGTTCGCCGAACGACTGACGGTCTCGTGGTTCAGTTCGGCGGTGGTCTGGGTGGGTTCATTCTGGCTGGCCGCCATGGCGTATCTGTATCTGACGGTCTTGTTCATCGACCTTCTGCGGCTGGTCAACCATTTCTTCCCGTTCTTCCCGGCATTGTTCACGAGGCATCCGGAACAGACCCGGATGATCACCGCGATCACGGTGGTTTCGGCGGTGTTCCTCGTCGTGCTCGGCGGACATCTGAATGCCCGCGCACCGCGCGTTCGCACGCTCGACCTCGCGATCGCCAAATCCTCTCCGCTCGGAAGCGTGAAGATCGTCGCGGCGACGGACATCCATCTGGGGACGCTGGTGTGCCGGAAGTTCTTTGACAGCATCGTGGACCGCATCAACGCGCTGGAGCCCGATCTGGTCCTGCTCCCGGGCGATATCGTGGATGAGGATCTCGCTCCGGTCGTGCGACAGAATCTCGGCGAAAGTCTCCGCCGGATCCGTGCACGTCACGGCGTCTACGCGATCACCGGCAACCACGAATACATCGGCGGAGCAGAGCCGGCCTGCCGCTATCTGAGCGAGCACGGCGTCACGATGCTGCGCGATTCCACCGCCGTGGTGGCCGGAGGATTGGTGCTGGTCGGACGGGAAGATCTGAGCGTGGCGCACTTCAACGGAAAGCGGCGAGCGCCGCTGGAGGAAGTGATGAAGGATGTGGATCGGTCGTTGCCCATCCTGCTCATGGATCATCAGCCGTCCGACCTCGATGCCGCCGTGCGGAACGGGGCGGACGTGCAGATCTCGGGCCATACGCATCACGGACAACTCTGGCCGTTCGGGTACCTCGCGCAGCTTGTGTACGAAGTCAGTTGGGGATACAAGAAGAAGGGGGAGACGCACATCTATGTTTCCTGCGGTGTCGGCACGTGGGGACCGCCCGTACGTACGGGCAACCGGCCCGAGATTGTTGCGATGAATCTGCGGTTCGCGAAGTAGGCACAAGGACGATTCATGGATCGTCGATCCCTCCCGGGTGTTCTGTTGCTTCTGCTCCTCGCGGTCTTCCTCGGGGCGGGACTTCTGACGCTCAACAATATGATCGTCTACACGCCGGACAGCGCCCGCTATCTGGCGTGGGCATCGTCGCTCGCGAAGGGAGACGGATTCAAGGATGACACTGGACCGGAACCGATCCGCTACGTGGTGCATGCTCCGTTGTATCCGCTGCTGCTCGTCCCGGGAGAATGGCTCGCCGCCAACGGCGTTGTCGCCGCGAAGGTGACGACGCTGTTCGTCGGCGCGGTCGTCCTTCTGCTGATGTTCCGGTGGGTGCGCCGCAGGGAAGGAGCCTGGGCCGGGCTCGCGGCCACAACGCTTCTGGCGCTGAATCCGCTCACATTCCTCTACGCCACACAGGTGCTGTCCGATCTTCCCTTCGGCGCCGCCGTGATCCTGTTCTTCTGGTATGCGGAAACGCTCACGATGCCGCAGGCCGGAACCCGCACGCGCGAATACGCGCTCGTGGCGACGCTCGTGGCGGGGCTCTTCCTGCGCGAAGTCGGTGTCTCGCTGGTCCTGGCGGCCGCGGCGTTCTTCGTCTGGCGGCGGGAGTATCGCCGGGCTGCGTTCGTCTTTCTGGTTGCGGTTCTGTTCTACCTGCTGTGGTATGTTCGGAACGAGGTCATCATCGCCGGTCTCGAGAATCCGGCGATGCGCAACTCGCGCGTATTCCTGTCGCACTACTACACGCCCAACGAAGCCGGACTTCTCAGCGAGCTCGCGGCGCGGCTGACGGCAAACATTCGGGTGTACGCCAATCTCCTCGTCCGGCTGATGTTCTATCCGGATTTCGTCCTTCGCTCCTATGCGCTCATCTCGGTGGGGGATCCGCTCGTACGGATGGTGATGATGATTCTGCCCGTCGGCCAGTACGTTCTGGCTGTTGTGTCCATCGGCGGAGCGGCGCTGGGTCTGTGGCTGGAGTGGCGGCGCTCGGGAAGCATTGCGCTTCTCGTCTGTTTCGCCGTTCTCTATTTCATTCCCATCCTTCTCTATCCGATCAACGACATCCGGTTCCTTTATCCGATTCTCATCGTAATGATCATGCTCTGGGTGGCCGGAGCAGCGTGGGGGATCCGACGGCTGCGCAATGCGTGGACGCATGCGTTGCCTCGCCGTCTGCTGGCCGCGGCGATGCTATTCCTGCTCTTGATCCCGAATCTCGTCTGGCTCCGGAGCGAAACGCGGAACGGTATGGCCTACCGCGCATCGCCGGTGGCGTTCTACGAGCGGATCGCGGACGATCCGTACTATCCCGAATCGTTCACCAAGCCGCTCGATCTCGCCGCGCACTGGATCGTGACCCATTCGGACTCGTCCGCCCCCGTGCTGACGCGTTGGAAAGAGACCGCGTTCTGGCTCAACGGCCGGAAGGTGCTGGATGCGGACGCGCAAATCACGCCGGACTTGTTCGATCAGTTGCTTCGTAATTATGGTGTCGAATTCGTCGTGTCGCTTGTCTCCCGCGGCGGGCTCCGGGAACATGAAGTGCTGTTCGCACAGTCCTTGCGGTTCCGGTTTGCCACCGCCTATCGCGTCGCGAACGTTGAGGTCGTACGGGTGATCCCGCGCGGAGGGCCCGAGGGTCCCGGACCGGGAGGACGAACTCCGGTGACGCGTGACGACAGCGTTCGTGCCGACTTCGCGCGGGGTATGGCTCTGCTCGAGGAGGAGCAACCCGCGAAGGCGGAGAGTCTGTTCACGCGGCTGAGCCGCCGGATCGGGCGGTACGGTGCCCTCATGCTGCACATCGGCATCGCAAAGGAATTCGCCGGTCATCTCACGGCGGCGGACAGTGTGTTCGCGCAGTTCCGCTACGTGCCGCAGGCGGGATCGTACCTGCAGCAGGCGTGGTACCACCAGGAGATCACTGCGCGTCTTCGTCGGGCGGAAGCGGCGGCTGTTCCGCAGCTGCGGGCGAATCTCTATCATATTGTCGGCGTGAACGAATGGGAAGTGGGGTTCCGAAATCGCGCCCTGCAACTGCTCGACGAATCCGCCGCGGCGGATTCCGGCTACTATCCGGCGCTGATCTTCAAGGCGATCTTCGATTATGAACTCGGTCGGTTGGACGACGCGCGGGTCATGCTGGAGCGTGCGCGTCCGTATGCGCCCGACAACATCCTGACGACGGGACTGGATTCGGTTCTGCAGGCGAGTGCGCAACTGACCCGTGCCGGAGGATCGCCCGTCGGGATTCCGTTGCTGCTGCGCCGCGGCCGGCTGCTCGAGGCCATGAGTCTGAGGGAAGAGGCCATCGACGACTTCCTCCACGTGCTTCGGCTCGATCCTGACAATCGGGAAGCACTGCGCCGTGTTGCAGACCTCTATTTCCTGAAAGCGATCTATGAGCCGGCGTTCCGGTACTACCGGCGGCTCGCAGCTCTCGGCGGTGCCGACAGCGCTGTTTCGGATCGTCTGCGCACGCTGGAACAACGCTGGCGCTGACGCACCGCGCCGGAATTCCCTCTTTCGTTCGAATTCCGTATCTTCTTTTGGAATTGATCACTCTTTATGTTTCAGTGATCGTTCGGCATTCTCCATTCTCCCGGGCCCTTAGCTCAGCTGGTTAGAGCAGCGGACTCATAATCCGCGGGTCGCAGGTTCGAGCCCTGCAGGGCCCACGCATGACGTTGTTGCCGCTCGCCCATATCTCCGTCACGCCCCGCCCGTGAAATACATCACGCGCACCATCCTCCTTCTCTCGGTCGTCAGTCTGTGCACCGATCTGGCCAGTGAGATGCTTTATCCCATCATGCCGATGTACCTCCGCTCGATCGGATTCTCGGTCCTGCTGATCGGCATTCTGGAAGGGATTGCGGAAGCCACCGCCGGGCTGAGCAAAGGATTCTTCGGGAATCTCTCCGACGTCCTCGGCCGCCGCGCGCCGTTCGTTCGTCTCGGATACGCGCTCAGCGCCGTGTCCAAGCCGATGCTCGCGCTGCTGACGCATCCCTGGTGGGTATTCACGGCCCGGACGACGGATCGGCTGGGGAAGGGATTGCGCACCGGACCGCGCGACGCGATATTGTCGGCCGAATCCCGTCCCGAAGAGAAGGGACGCGTGTTCGGATTCCACCGCGCGTTCGACACGATCGGCGCCGCTTTGGGTCCGCTCGTTGCCCTGTTGATCCTGACGCTCACACCGGGAGACTACACGAGGCTCTTCCTGCTTGCGGCCATTCCCGGCGCCGCGGCGGTGATCCTCACATTGTTCATCCGTGACAGCGGAAAGCTTCCTTCGGCCGTCTCCGGTCCGCGGCCCGGCTTCTTTGCATTCCTCCGATACTGGCGCTCGGCGCCGAAACCCTACCGTCTGCTGGTGAGCGGATTGCTGGTCTTCGGACTCGTGAACAGCTCCGACCTGCTCCTGCTGCTGGTGATGAACCAGCAGGGTGCCACAGACCGTCAGGTCATTCTCATCTATGTCTTCTACAACGTGGTGTACGCACTCGCCTCGTTTCCGATGGGAGTGCTCGGAGATCGTATTGGTCTGCGGCGGACGTTTCAGCTGGGTCTCCTTGTGTTCGCGATCGTGTACGGAGCGGTGGGATTCGTTTCATCTCCCGCGATCATGGCGGCGCTGTTCCTTCTCTACGGACTGTATGCCGCGAGCACGGAGGGCATCTCGAAAGCGTGGATCGCCAATATCGTACCGGCAACAGAGACGGCCACGGCGATCGGATTCTACACGGGAATGAACAGTCTGTGCGCGCTGATCGCGAGCAGTACCGCGGGATTTCTCTGGTATGCGGTCGGCCCGCGGGCCGCGTTCGGCGTGTCTGCCGTGGGCGCCGTCGGAGTCGCCGTCTACTTTGGATGGATCTTCCGCCGCAGGATGGATTCATCGTCAGCGGCGCACCAGCCGGGACGGGTCTGACGCACAGGAACGGACTGCTGAGTTCTTCAGCAGTCCCGTCGGGCAATCTTCGGTTGCGCAGCCTCGGCGCTTGCCGATGAACGCAATCTCGCCTACATTCCACCGCACTCACCAACCGCTCAGGAGTTCACCATGTTGCTTCACCACATGTTCATCCGCACGGCCAAGAAGTACGAGAAGAAGCTTGCCATCGTGGACCGCACGCTCGATCGCCGCCTCACGTACGAGCGATCGCTGATCGCATCGCTGATCCTCGCCGACAAGCTGCGGACGTATGACGCCGGTTTCCTCGGGATCATGCTGCCGAATTCCGCCGGCGCCGTGCTGGCGGTCCTGGGCACGCTGATCAGCGGCCATACGCCGGTGATGATCAACTACTCCACCGGCGCGGCGCAGAATTGTGAATTCGCCCAGAAGAAATGCGCTTTCCGCACCATCATCACCTCACGAGCGCTGCTCGACAAGATCAACTGCCGGAAAGTGGAGGGGATGGTGTTCATCGAAGATGTGATGGACAGCATCGGCATTCTCGACAAGGTGAAAGCCGCGCTTCGCGCGAGACTTCCGGTGGAGCGTCTGATCTCGCGTTTGCCGGCGGCATCGGAGGACGACACGGCGGTCATCCTGTTCACCAGCGGCAGCGAGAAAGAACCCAAGGCGGTCCAGCTGACCCACCGGAATATCTGGTCCAATATCCAGGGCGTGACGCAGCTGTTTGAATTTACCTCCGAAGATATCTTTCTCTGTACCCTGCCGTACTTCCACGTCTTCGGTCTGACGGTGCACCTGTGGCTGCCGCTGTACTTCGGCATGACGCTCGTGACGTACGCCAATCCCCTTGACTTCAAAGTGGTCTGCCGCATCGCACGCGAAGAGAAAGTGACCTTCCTTGTCGGCACGCCGGCATTCCTGTGGGGGTACGTCAACAAGTCCGAGAAAGGCGACTTTGACACGGTGCGGATCGCGCTCTCCGGAGCGGATAAGTGTCCTGAAGCATTGCGGCAAGCGTATCTGGAGAAGCATCAGCTGACGCTGTATGAAGGCTACGGCACCACCGAGACCAGTCCGGTCATCTCGGCGAACGTTCCGGACTTCAATCGGCCCGGGAGTGTCGGACGGCCGTTGCCGAATGTGAAGGTTCGTATGGAGAATTACGAGACGGGCGAGGAGTGCGGCGTCGGCGAGATCGGCAAGATCCTGGTCAAGGGGGAGAATGTGATGAAGGGATACTTTGACGACTTCGAGCAGACCTCGCTGAGCATTCGTCACGGATGGTACGATACCGGCGACATGGGATACATGGACGAGGACGGATTCCTGTGGCACGTCGGCCGTTTGCGCCGCTTCGTGAAGATCGGCGGCGAAATGGTCTCTCTCATCCGCGTGGAAGACGTGCTGGAACGCCTGCTGCCGGCCGAGGTGCAATGTTGCGTGGTCGAGATCCCCGACCCGCTGCGCGGGGCGCGCATTGTGGCTGCGGTCACGCAACAGATCGACGAGAAGAAGATCCTCAAAGAAATGGCGAATCATCTGCCGAATATCGCGCTGCCGAAGCAATTCGTCGTTTTGCCTGAGTTGCCGAAGATGGGGAGCGGCAAGATCGATTTCCGGAAGATCACCGACCTCGTGCGCGCCGTCATTCAGCGGCAGTAGACCCGCGTGCCCGTTTTGCCTGCGACGGACGGTGCACACCCCGGGGCGCCGTCCGTTTCGCATCTCTCCGACGCATACGCCCGTGGCGCTCCTCTCCGCGTGTCTTGACTGGTACATCGAAAAAGAGTATTATCGTAGCAGGAATCCGAGGAAACGCCTCTTCTCCATGTCCAATCGTTGACGGAACCTGTCCGGTATGGCTGAGTACAAGATTGAAGGAATCACCGTTTCGGGGAAGCCGGTCGCGGGCGTCATTAGTGCCGACAACAAACGGCTGGCCCGCCACAAGGCTGAGGAAATGGGGCGCGAGAAGAAGTTCAAGGTCTCGAACGTCTCCGAGCGCGGCACCTTCATTTACCGGGTCCAGAAAGGATCCGAGAAGCCCCTCGACGGCGAGCAGAAGGCGTTCACACCGCAGGAAGTGCGGTCAGCGCTCGAGAAGATGGGCTACCGGGTGCTGTATGTCCGGAAGCGGCTGTTCGGCAACAAGCAGAAGGCGGCTCCGCCGGTGGACGTCATCGCATTTGTCCGCGTCAGCACCGACCTGATGCGCCAGAAGCTTCCCTTCAACGAAGTCCTCCAACTCCTGATCAATGATATCCCGAATCCCGCGCTCCGGGATGCCATCAAGGAAATCAACATGGAGTTGAAGCAGGGGAAGGACAGCGAAAAGGTGTTCTTGAAGCACTCGACCGTGCTCGGTAAATTCACCGCGAACATGCTTGGCCTGGCATCGAAGAGCGGCAACATGGCCGAGATTTATGAAAGCACGGCCAAGTTCCTCGAGCGGAACGCGGAATTCAAGCGGAGTCTCCGCAGCGCGCTCATCACGCCCCTGATCACCCTGTTCGTGCTGTTCCTGGCCGTCCTCTTCTATGTGGCCTACATTTTCCCCGCGACGGCGGAAATGTTCGTCAAGTTCCACATCAAGCTCCCGCCGATGACGGCCGCCACGCTGAAATTCAGCAAATGGCTGACGGATAATGTGATCTTCCTGCTGGTCATCTTCGCGATCCCTGTGATTGCGTTCGCGCGCTTCGCGTCCACGGAACGGGGCAAATTCCTGCTGGACAAGTACATGATGCGGATCCCGGTGATCGGATCGCTGCTGCACAAGACCTCTATCGAGATCTTTTGCCGGGTGTTCTACGCGCTCTACAGCGGATCGGGTGAGAACATCGACGTGATCAAGATGGCGGCGGAAGCGTGCGGAAACCGGTACATGGAACACCAGATTAAGACCATCGCCGTGCCGATGATGCTGGAGCGCGGCCGCGGACTGACCGAATCGTTCGAAGCCACCGGTGTATTCACCAAGACCGCGATCTCCCGGTTCAACTCCGGCGCCGAGACGGGAACAGTCAAGAACACGGCACTCCAGCTTGCGGAGTACTACGAAAAGGAAACCTCCTACCGCCTGAAGAACGCGATCGAGGTCATCTCCCTTTCCGTGAATATGATCATCATGCTCGTGCTGACCGGACTGACCCTGGTGTCGTCCGAAACCGCGACCGTGCGGATCGAGTCGCCCAAAATGATCCTGCCGTTCCCGATGTTCCTGCCGTGATCGTGCGTGTCCCGCGCGATGGAGGACGTAGGCCATGCCAGAAATCGACATAACGGATAAGATTGGATACACACTCCTCAAGAAGGGGATCATCGACTTTGAGACACTCGAGAAGTCGCTGAAGCTCAAGGATTCGGAGGAGAACAAGAAGAACCGGAAGAACCTCGGCCAGATCCTGGTCACGGAATTCGGCGCCGACCACGATGCGGTCTTCCGGGAAGTCGCCAACCTCTACGCCTTCCGCGAGATCTATCTGCAGGATGAGAAGGTCGACGACACCCGCATCGCCTTCGTCAAGAAGTTCGTGGAGCAGCTCTCCGACCAGCAGCGGGAGATGATGACGCAGTCGAAGATGCTCCCGTTCAAGTTCGACGAACGTCAGCCGGACAAGCTCATCGTCATCGCCGCGGATCCCACCGACCGCAATCTGCCGGTCGTCGCCCGGAGTTTCAACGTCAAGAAGTACGAGATCTGCTACGTGCGCCTGAAGGACCTCCAGAATCTCATGGAGAAGGTGGCGCCGGCGCAGAACGAATTCCTGAAACTCCTCGAAGACGAGAAGATTTCGGTCGATGATGGGGCGGGGAAGGAAGAGGAGTCGGTCGATGAGCAGGCGCTCGACGCGGAGATCAACAAGAGCGCGCTGGTGAATCTGTTCGAAGGATGTCTGGTGGAGGCGGTGCGGCGGGGCGTATCCGACGTGCACGTCGTGGCGGCCGAAGGGAACCGGACAAACTTCATGTTTCGCGTCGATGGCAATCTGCAGATCTGGCACTGCCAGGAGGGGACGCTGCCCGAAGCAGTGATGGCGGTGGTGAAGGATCGGACCAAGGGCGTGGATCGGTTCGAGCGCGAGATGTCGCAGGACGGTTTCATCCAGCGCGTGGTCGACGGTCACCAGCTCCGGTTCCGTGTCTCGATCATGCCGATCGTGACGACCGAGTTCAAGCACAAATTCGAGAGCGTCGTCATCCGCGTGCTGGACGACCGGAAGGTGATCACGGATCTGGAGAAACTCGGTTTGCAGGGACCGGCACGCGGGTTCTTCTACAAGGCGATCCAGAAGCCGCAGGGCATCATCATCCTGACCGGTCCGACGGGTTCCGGAAAATCGACGACGCTCATCGCGGCACTGTACCAGGTCATTGACCCGACCGTGAACGTGCTGACCATCGAAGAGCCGGTCGAGTATATCATCAAAGGCGCGCGGCAGCTCAAGATCGGCGCCAAGATGTCGTTCGAGCAGTCCATCCGCGGTATCCTGCGGCACGACCCGGACATCGTACTCGTCGGTGAGATGCGTGACAAAGTGACGGCGGAAACCGCCATCAAGCTGGCCAACACGGGCCACCTCGTCTTCTCAACCCTGCACACCAACGATGCGCCGAGCGCGGTCGCACGACTGTACAAGATGGGCATTGAGCCGTTCCTGATCGCGTACGCCATCAATATCATCGTGGCTCAGCGCCTGATCCGGACGCTGTGCAAGGTCTGCAAAGAGCCAATGCCGGATGCGGAGAAAGCCGACCTCCTCAAGTTCGGCTTTACGAACGAACAGGTCGCATCCCACACGTTCTACAAGGCGGTGGGGTGTGAAAAGTGCAACGGCGGGTACAAGGGGCGCGCTGCGATCCACGAAGCGCTCTACTTCTCGAAGCAGATCAAGGATATCGTGCTGAATGCCGGCGAGAAGGTGGATGAGAATGCCATCCGCGACCAGGCATCGAAGGACGGCATGTGGACGCTGCGCCGGTCGGGCATGGAGCGGATGATGGAAGGCGTGACCACCCTCGAAGAAGTCGTCTCCACGACGGTGGAAGAAGAGTAGTCGCGCTTCGAGCGCGAGCGGGTTCAAACAGCAACGGCGCCTCAGGGGCGCCGTTGTTCGTTTCATCCGGACGGAGAAAGTGCCGTCGCCTATTCGTACCACTCCAGAACGCTGTAGTACAACAGTCGCCCGATGCGCCTTGCCTTGTCAAGAGCCTGGCTGCTGTACTTGACCTTTCCCCCGGTGCCGGTGCCTTTCAGCGTCAGGGAGGCGCCTTGGTTGCCGGCCACGATCACTCCCCCCACGATCTGCGGATTGCCCAACATTTCGAATGTCACCACGTTGTCGATCCCGTACGCAACAACAAGGCCGTACCATTCGAAGCCACCGGCAAATTTCACATTGCCGTTGATCGCGAGAATGCCGTGGCCAATGATACTCCCGGTGAAACGGATATAGAACGATGTGTCTTCTCCGGCATTGCAGACAACAATGACCGGATTCGACGCGGAGCCGAATGTCCAGTTTCCGGAGACATTCCCCGGGGTGTTGAAGTAGTAGTGCGCTGACTGTTCGTACTCGGCAATGAATGCTGCCGGATCGACCTGATTGGGGTTGACGGCAACAGCGGGCGAACCGGCGATGTTCGGATCGCTCGTGCCGACAGCGCCGGAGGCTGCGATGTTGGCGGAGTCCGCGGCTGTCATCACCGCGACACCCGGGAGGTCTCCGCTGCCGGTCAATGTGGTTCCCGTCGAGTCCCAGTTATGGCCGTCCACCGTTGCCTTGCCGGTGAACGTCATGCTGGCCGGCTCGGCGGTGATCCCCACGGCGCCGGACGGCATCGGAAACGGCTTCGGGGTGAACAGCAATTTGACCTTCATCGTGTAGCTGGAATCGACATAGGTGCCGACGGACGTCAGCCACAGCGTGTCCCCGGACGTCGTCGGCGTGACCGCGTAACTCCCTTCGCCGAACGTCCCCGACGTGATCGGTGATCCGGTGTATCCCGGAATACCGTCGATGTACCGCAGGTACCGATGGATGGCCGTGCGCGCAAGGTTGCGCGCATTGGTATACATGAAGTACCCGCTGTGCGCCTGCGTCAGATCCCGCGACGTGCTCCGCATGTTGATGCCGATGTACGCAAATGCCATCATCAGCGCAAGCACCATCAACATCGCTGCCCGGCCCATGACCGTTCCTCAGTAGTCGATCTTGTTCAAATTGCGGGGATAAATCAGCTTGTGCCAGTTAACCCCCGCCCACATCGTGTCTGTCGCGGAAATGACCGCCTCCGGGCTCTCCACGGTGAACTGCACGTCGATCGCCCGAATGCGCCGGAGCGAATCCGCGACGGTGATCGGCGTGGTCATGCGATTGTTCAGTGAATCGTAATACTGCATAAAGAACCGGGTGAGCCCCCACTGCTGCGTGATCGTTGCACCCTTTTCGGTTCGAAGAAGCGGAAAGTCCCGCTTGTTCTTTGTCTGGGAGGACATACCTTTTGTGCCGGCCGCATAACTGACGAGAACTGTATCCCAGTTGTTCTTCAGGTCGGCCCGAAACGTGATCTGACTGGTGTCGGCGGCGGTGATCTTCAGGCCCCTGACGCGGTTGCCGATTTTCAGAAAGTCAAACTCGATCTGGCGGGCGAGTTCCACCGCGTTTCGCTGCGTCGTCAGCGTGAAGGTATTCTGGTACATCGTCGAATTCAGGTTGATCTGGATGCGGGCCACGGTCAATGCCAGCACGCCGAAGACAATCACAGAGGCGATATAGTCAAACAGAGCGCCCACGGTGTGGTTCCCTAGTAATACTTCCGGTAGATGGTGAGGTCCTGCAGCGAATATGGAATCACGTTGCCGTTCAGATCCTTGGGCATGCTGAAGTTCGTCACCTGCACCGTGATGCGCTTCTCCCACGTGCGGGTCGACGAAACGATGTTTGGATTCAGCTCGTTGACGTAGACAACTGAATCGCGGACGGTAAACCACCCCAATCGGCTGTCCCAGGCCATCCGCACGTATCCGTTGTAGTCGTCCGCGTCGTCGAATCTTGATCTGGATTGAAAATCGCCGGTGCGCGATGAGTCGACCCCGGTAATGCTTTCTCCGGCATCGGGACCAAGCAGGGAAACGTCGGTCATTCCGTCATAGGTGAAGACCCGATGGTTGTTTGTGGTCTTCTCATCAAAATCCTTCATCAGGATCTCGTCCAGCATGGACTGGGCCACGGAAAGGGCATTCAGGCTTGCTTCCATTTCAAAGCCCATTGTTGCCGTCGTGACCATGGTCGCATTGATTCCCAGTGTCAGCGTGGACAGCAACGCAAAAGCGGCTATGACCAGCATCGTCTGGCCCGTTTGCATTCTCGACTCCTCGGTTGGAATCCGACTCTCTCGAGCCCGTCCGTGTCGCCGGCGGGCGATCTCGGTTCGTCGAAAGCGTACTCAAAAGCCCCCTGAATGTCAAGAAACGGCCGTGTGCCACCGGTCACCGCCCCGGTTGCCCCTCAACCGGCCGACGCAAACGATGTGCCTGTGGCGGATGCGGCGGATTTCGCGCGCCGGAAGCACTCACGAACAGGCGGTTTGCAGAAAACGACTTCTTTCTTACCGGTCGTCCGGACCTCCCCGACGGCTGTAATTTGCTTTTTCATAGGGAGTTATGTATAATCCAAGCGGTGTCGCCATACATCGGCGCCGGCACGCACACGATCAAGGACGACTCCCTCACATCACGCATGGCCATCCAACCTCCGTCGCCCGTACCGCAATCTCCCGGTGTCTCCGCGTCGCCTACGGAGATTCCCTCCGTTATTCTTGAGGGGCAGAAGATCCTCAAAGACACCGCCGCTCAGATCCCGATGACCATCCAGGGCCTCGAACGCCAGATGATGATCGGCGACTCGCTCACGCGGATGGATGAAACCTCGAAGACCAAGCTGATGCTGATGATGAATCATTTTCTCAGCAGAATGCTCGCGGTCAACGCATCCGACATCGATATGGGAGGATACGGTTCGCAGGGGTTCATCTGGCTGCGCATTTACGGCGTCAAGAAACCCGATCCTTCCCTGGGCAAGTACACTCCCGACGAAACGAACATCCTCATCCAGTCGGTGATCGGCGAACGACAGCGCTCGTTCCTGTACGAGAACCGGAATCTCGATTTTTCGCACATGATGTACCTGGAAACCGGGGACTTCCGCCGCTTTCGCGCCGATGCGTATTTTGATCTTGATCAGGTGGGCCTCAATATGCGGGCGATCAACAATACCGTCCGCCCGTACAAGAATATGGAGCTTCATCCCAACGTCACGCGTGCGCTGAGCCTCGCCCACACGAAAGAAGGGCTCTGCCTCATCACGGGGATTACCGGATCCGGCAAAAGTTCCACTCTGGATGCGGTTATCGATGCGAATAATCACTCGGTTGAAGGTCATATCGTCATCATCGCTTCGCCGATCGAGTATGTCCACAAGTCCGACAAATGCATCATCCGGCACCGGGAGGTTGGCCGCGATGTGCTTTCCTTTAAAGAAGGCGCCATTCAGGCTCTGCGACAGGATCCGGACATCATCATGCTCGGAGAGCTCCGCGACCCGGACACGATCCTGACCGCGCTTGAAATTACGGATTCCGGCCACAAGGTCTTTTCCACCCTTCACACAGCGTCAGCAGTAGAGAGTATTGACAGGATCATCGGTGAAACTCCGCCGATGGAGCAGGAACGAGTCCGCAATCGTCTTGCAGATACATTGCGTTGCGTCATTTCTCAAAAGTTGATTCCGAGCCTTGATGGGAAACGCGTTTTGGCAAAAGAAGTTATGCTCGCGACACCATCGGTGCGGGCCGCCATCAAGAATAACAACACCGGTGAGATCTACCAGATGATCTCCGAGGGACTGGATCAGGGGATGTGCACCATGGAGCAGGACCTGAAGCGCCTGTACATGGCCAAGAAGATCTCTCTCGACTCGGCAATGAACTATTCGAACAATAAGCGTCGGTTGCAGCAATTGCTGCAGTTGCAGGCTGCCGAATAGTGCCGGCCTGCCCGGTAGTACCGATTCAAACCCGCTCCTCAGTGTTTCACTCTTCGTAAGGATATGACGTCGAATGCCAATTCAGCCATCTGACGGAAAAACGGCTGTCGCGGTCTTCGTTGACGGACTGGAGCTGAAGTTCGTTCGACTGTCCGCGAAGGGAGGCAAGGTCACCCTGCGGGAGTTCAAGACCGTCGCGCTTGTCAAGAAGCTCGATGAGAAACAAACCGGCGGCGCCAAGGAAGAGGCGGCGTTCACCGACTCAGCCTCGGATGCCTTTGGCGGGGGCGGAGCAGCGGAGACGGCCTCCGACGAAGGGGCGAACAACGCATCCGTGCTTCTGGGGCTGTTGAGTGATCTCGGATCTCCCAGGAAATACTCCTTTTCGTACGCGATTACCGAACCGGCGGTGACGTATCAGGAGCTGGAAAGCGATTTTGGACTGAAGGGCGAGAAGCTCCGCCGGAAGATCGTCGAAGAAATCGCCAGTACGCGTGCCACGCCGCCGCTTCCCGACGCGGTCAGCGCGATCCCGGCGGCCTCGGGGGGGATTCTGTCGGTCGTGCGCGAAGACGGCCTGCATGTGTTTGACCTGCTTTCGGAGATCCGCACATTCCTCGGCGGCCGGACGCCGAATATCAATGTGGTCGCCAGTTCCGATCTTGCGCTGATGGAAGGCGTGCGGATGGACTATGCGGTCCAGCCGGAAGAAGTCTCGGTGGTCGTCTACGTCGGACACGATTTCAGCCGACTCATCTTCATGCAGGGCGACAACTACCTGCATTTTGCGCCCATCATCAGCGAAGGATACGAATCCCCCAATATCGAGAACACCATCTACAGCCGTATCCTGCTGGAGCAGGATAACATCGCGCTGACGCGCATTGACCGTATTCTCCTGGCCGGGGAAAGCCACAAGATTAACCTCCTTGAGTCGCTGGGCCCGCAATTCGCCAGTGCCGCGGTTGAATACATGAAGATGCCGTCTCTCGATCTGGGACTCTACGACGAGTCGATCGGTGAGGCGATCTCCGAGTACATCATTCCCATTATGACCGGGTGGAAGGCGCTGCAGCCCCGGAATAAGGGAATGTACGACATCAATCTCGTGCCGATCTTCATCATCGAAGGTCAGAAGGCGTTCAAGCTGGCGTGGCACGGATGGATCGTTGCGCTCATGATCATCGGCTCCATCGTGTTTTTCTATACTTCCATTCTCTCCCGCAACGCGGAGATCCGTCGGGCGCGTGAGAATCTCTCGCAGAAACAGGCAAAGCTGGGTGAATTGGATGTGTTCCGTCAGCGGCAGGACGAATTGAACAACGACATCAGCCGCTACAGCAATGCGACGACGATTTATGACTCGATCGCGCCGGGCGGGGATCGTTGGAGCCGCATTCTGCACTACCTGGCCAACAGCGTGGAGGATCTCAACTCGCTCTGGATCATTTCGATCCGGCCGGATGACCAGAATCCACGGAATCTGCTGATCACGGGACGCTCCCTCTACCGCAGCCGGATCGAGCGGATCGCGAGCCTTTTTGAAGCGGCGACCCTGCGCGAGGTCCGAACGATCGAAATCCGCAAGAAGGTCCTGTACGAATTCGACATCGTGGTCGAGAAGGTCGACAAGCACGACATTCCGGAACCGGTCTACCAGGCTGGGCGCCGCTAATCGGAGCAAACCGCCGTGTCATTCAAAATCCGAAATACCATTGCGCTCGGGATCGTGTGGTTGATCATCACTCTCGGCGGCCTGGGCTATTGGGGGTTCTGGCAGCCGCGGACGCTCAAGAAGATCACCACTCAGGTCCGAGGCATCGAGAAGCAGCTCGAAGACCTGCCGGGTCTCACCGATGCCGTGCAACGTCTGAGCGCGCAATTCCAGGATGTGAAGCGCCGGTATGATTCCCGCTCGAAGGAGATCCCGCAGTCGGACATGTCGTCGCAGACGTACGGGTACATGAGCCGGGGCATCGAGGAGGCGGGATTCCTGAAGTTCGACATGAAATTTGTGGGGACGGATCGGAAGGCCAGCTGGGGATACAACGTGTACAAGCTGGACAAAGGGCAGGCGCAATTCGGAAATCTGTTCAAGTTCGTGTACTTCCTGGAGAACGGACGGCGCCTCTACAAGATCGCGTCCCTCAAGCTCGAGCAGCAGGAATCGATCGACCCTGACACGAAGGAAACGAACCGCCTGATCGCGTTCGAAATGGAGCTGCACGCGTACTTCGTCAAGGATGTTCCCGAACTCGCGACCTCGCTGGCGGCAAAAGCGCTGACGATGATTCCGTCGCCGAGCGATCCGTTCAAGCCGATGATTACGCAGACCATCTCGACCGAGGCGCCGGCGAACGAGATCAATATCGACAAGCTCGAGATCAAGGCGGTCGTGCCCGGAAAGGCGTTCGCCCTCTATGAGAATGAACTGATCGTCCTCCATATCGGCGACAAGGTGTGGCGCGGCTATGTGAGCAAAGTTGCGCCCGCGCAGAGCGCCGTGGAATTCACGCTGGATGAAGGCGGCGTGGTCCGTACCGTGGAGAAGAAGATCCAATTCGACCGAAGACTATTCAAGAGGCAACCATGAGAGTGTCCACTGTCATTCGATCATTCCTCCTTTCGCTGGTCGCCGTCGGACTGCTGGCGGCGCAGACGCAGCAGAGTGTGATGCGCATGGCGCAGGGAAAGGTCGGGGCATCCCAGGATGAGCTGGTGTCCTTCAAAGCGGACGTGCCGTACTCGCAAGCCATTCAGTCCCTGGGAGAACTGAGCAAGAAGTTCGACGGCAAGATCCTCATCGATCGGTCGCCGTTGGCCGGGAAAGACAAAGCGATCGGGGTGAACATCGAGTCGATGTACTGGAAGGACGCGCTCGAACTCATCCTCCGCAATAACCAGCTCTGGTACAACGACTTTCCTGAGTACCGCGAAATCGTCTCCATCGATCAGGTAGGACGCCAGGCGCAAGCGGCGCCCGCGGGTACGCCGCAAACGACGGAACCGGCCAAAACGCCGGCACAGGCCGCCATCCAGCCGCAATATCCCATGCCGACACCCGCGCAACAGGCACCGGCCCCGGTCGACTCGAGCGAATACTACGCCAAACTCCGCGAGATCACGATCTCAAGCGTGTTCTTCGAGGTCGATCAGACGAAGCTCTCGCAGATGGGCGTGGCGTTCTCCATCTTCCGCGGCAAGGACCTGAATCTGGGCGTGCAATTCACCGGCACCAAGAACGTCAATTCCATCTTCTCCGCCAGTGTCAATCCCACCGACCCGCGCCTGGCGGTCGATGTCAACGCGGCCCTCGGGATGCTGGAGAGCAATCAGGCCGGCGAGGTCATCGCCCGCCCGCAGGTGACTGTGCGCTCCGGTTCGTTGTCGCGCATTCAGATCGGTCAGAACTTCTCGACGCTCCAGAAGGATTTCTCCGGCAACACGGTCGAGAAATTCTACGAGACCGGCACGATTCTGACTGTCAAACCCCGCGTCTTCAAGGTGGGGGAGACGGAATTCATCGACCTCTATTACCAGATCGAGCGAAGCACGCCGCAGATCTCGGCCACGTCGACCGTCGTCAGCACGACGAAGGCGGAAGGGACGCTCTCGTTGCTGAACGGAGAGGAGAGCTATGTGGGAGGCATGTATTCGAACGAGACAACGACCTTGCGTGAAGGTGTGCCTTTGCTGAAAGATCTCCCCTGGTGGGTTCTGGGTCTGCGGTATATCTTCGGATACGACAATAAGAGTGTGACGCGCAAGGAACTGATCGTGCTGATCCGGGCGCAGATGCTGCCGCTGGTGAAAGAACGCGCGGAACAGCCGCTGCGGCAGAATGTACTGCAGGAACAGCGGCGCGACAATCAGCAGGATCTCGAACGCCGCACGACGATAAAGAAGAACTGACCGGACCGGCGGTCCGGTGCCGGGGTGAGCGTCCGCACGCTCCGGCGGCAGAATGTTGACGATAGTGCGATGAATCCAGTCTCCCGACGACCGGCCTCCGGATGGAGAGCGGGCGGGAGCATGTCACCACGCGAGACAGGTGTGTACGCCTGAGGAGTTTGGGTATGAAGATTTGGACACGAATTCTCACCGTGCTGATCGTGACGGCCCTGATCTTCGGAGGCTGTCAGAATCCGACCGAGCCCACCGGCGGCGGCGCCGGCACGAAGGCATCAGCCATCTCGGGCCGCATCATCCGGGACGATAACAATCAGCCGATCGCGGGCGCGATCGTGATCGACAAGGGGACCATCGGCGCCGTGGACACGTCAAAGTCCGACGGCACGTATGCGCTGCATTTCAACCTCTCGTCGACGTACTCGACCACGGTGTTCACGACGGCGCTGGGGTTCTTTGGGGATTCCGTCACGGCCTCGGTGGATCCCGGTGCCACCACCACGCTCACCGTGCGGATGAAGCGGGATTCGAGCGTCAAGGTGATCGGTGCGGTGGGTCCGGCGGCGACGATCGTACAGGTTGGCCTGGACGCGGAGAACATCTCGCTGCGCGGCACCGGGCAAAACCAGTCGGCCCTGCTGACATTCGAGGTTCGCGATTCCCTGGGGAACCCGCTCATCGGCGCCAGCAGCGTGAACGTCAGGTTCTCGATCCTGGGCGGGCCGGGAGGCGGCGAGTACGTTTTCCCGACATCGGCGACCACGGACCCGACCACGGGACGCGTCTCCACGCGCGTTACGAGCGGTGACAAGTCCGGCGTCCTTCAGATCAATGCTACCTGCCGCAACGACTCCGTGCGGTCCAGCCCGGTCAAGATCACGATCTCCGGCGGATTGCCGGATTCCGCGCACGTCTCCATGGCACTGGAGAAGCAGAACATCGCGGGATTGCTGTACGACGGCGTCAAGGCCCGGTTCAGCGTGCTGCTGGGCGACCGATACGGCAATCCGGCACAGCCGAGCGCGGTGTACTTTACGACCAGCGGCGGCATGATCACCGCCAGTCAGATCAGCGACGCCTCCGGCGCCGCCAGTGTCGAGCTGACGACGACAAACCCGCGTCCGTTGAACGGCGTGGTTTGGGTGACGGCGAAGACGATCGGCGACACCGCCGTACGGAAGGCAGACAGCACCATCACGCGGATAGCGCGCATCCTCTTCACCGGCGCGACGCAGGTGATCCTTCCGACCAGATCGCTGAGTGTGCCCGACAGCGGATCGGACACTCTGAGGTTCCGGGTCATGGATCAGAACGGCTGGCCCCTGGTCAGCGGCTCAGAGATCAAAGTGAGTGTTGCCGGTCAGGGTGCTGCAGGCTTGGACCTCTCCGGTGATGTAGATGTCAAGATCCCGGACACCCAGGATACGAGCTACACGCGATTCACGGTGGTTGTCTCAAAGAACACCCCGGGTGGCACCGGCGGACCGTTCAAAGTCGTTATCGACGTGAAAAGCGATGCGTCGTCGAACGGGAATGGTACGCTGACAAACGACAAACTGCTCGGCTATACTTGGGCCAGCGGGACCTCAGGCGGTGGCGGTGGCAGCTCCGGATTCCCGGCTCCGGCCAGCATCGAGTTTCAGTCAGCGTCGCGGACATCGTTGATCGTCAACGAGGGCGGATCCGATCCTGCGTCCCTGTCGAGGCTGACCTTCGTGGTGAAGGACTCGATGGGCAATCCGGTTATCAATTTTGCGAATTCCGGCATTCCGCGGCCGATCGTTACGTTCTCGATCCCCGGCGGGGGACTGGGCGGTGGTGAGTACTTCGAGCCGTCCATCGACTCGACGGACAACTCGGGTCGGGTTGCTACGATGTTCCATGCGGGCACGAAGTCCGGTCCGGTGAGGATTCAGGCAAAGATCCTGAACACATCGAAAGCACCGGCGTATGCAGATCTCATCATTTCTGGCGGCTATCCCGACTCGAACAACGTGACCGTCGGGTTGTCGAAGAAGAATCTCCCGGGCCTGGTCAAGGCTGGTCAGCTGGGCACGGTAAATCTGCAGTTGGCGGACCAGTATCGCAACCCGGCGCGCCTGGGCACGGTGGTGTACTTCACGACGAGCGGCGGATCGATGCAGGCGAGCGCCACGAGTGATGCGTCAGGGCAAGTGACAGCGCAGTTCTCCGGCGGTTCGCCGGCTCCGACCGATCCGTTGAAAGGTCCCGGCTACGGGACCGTGACGGCGATGATGTACGGGCGGGACTCGACGATCATCACGAAGAGGATCCCGTTCCTGTTCTCGGGTACTCCGAAGATCACAGTGCCGTCCGGTGCGTTTCAGATTGCCGACAGCGGGTCGTACACGTTCAGCTACAAGGTGGCGGATGTAAACGGAAATCCGCTGACGTCCGGCTCGAACATCAGCGTGTCGCTTTCGGGGGCGACGCAGGCCGATTTGAAGCTCTCCGGCGACGTGAACGTCACGATGGGCGATACGCAAGACACATCGGCGACGACGTTTACGGCGACGATCACCGATACCAAAGGGGGCGGCCTGTCAGGTCCGGTTATCGTAGTCGTGAGCGTGAGCGGAGATAACGGCTCGTTGAACTCGAGTTTCAGTGGTACACTGCTTCCCTCCGGCACTGTTCCAACGAGCGGGGTGGTCGGGGGATACCCGTCCTCGATCCGGCTAATCAATGCACCGCCTGATCCGCAAAAGATTTCGGTGAAGGGAACGGGAGCGACCGAGACGGTGAAGCTGAGCTTTGAGGTGAAGGACTCACTGGGCAATGCGCTCACGCTGGCACGTCAGGCGTGGATCCACTTCAGCATTGTGGGTGGACCGGGCGGTGGGGAGTTCGTGTATCCGGACTCGGTGCAGACCGATGCCAACGGGACGGTGGGCGTGACGGTGAACGCGGGGACGAAGGCCGGGGTGATGCAGATCCTGGCGAGTTACGCCGGCGGCGTTGTCAAGTCGGCGCCTGTATCAGTCGTCATTGCCAGCGGTCTGGCCGATTTGGCGCATGTGAGTGCCACAACGGACAAGCGGAATTACGCTTGGTCGTCGAGTACGCTGTCGCAAATCGGTACCGTGTCCGCGATTTTGGGTGACCGCTATGGCAATCCGGTCCAGCCCAACACGGCGGTGTATTTCACAAGCAATACAGGAATTATCGAGGCGAGCGGATACACCGATCAGTATGGACAAGTCTCCGTCAAGCGGTTTGGCGGGGAGCCGTTCCCGACCAGTGGGCTGGATACCGTCACAGTTCGGACGGTTGGCGAGAGCGGGGTGATCACAAAGGTGCTGACGTCGGCGATTTTCTCGGGCGCGCCGATCGTGACGGTGCCGTCGGTGCCGACGGACACGCTGGTGGTGGCCGATGGGGCGTCGTTCGATGTGGATTACT
>JAKAJH010000041.1 GCA_021813905.1 Bacteroidota bacterium
ATCAAGCTGGATCCGTACATCAACGTCGATCCCGGGACGATGAATCCCTTCCAGCACGGCGAGGTGTACGTGACGGAGGACGGCGCGGAAACCGACCTGGATCTCGGGCACTATGAGCGCTATCTCGACGAGAATATGACGCGCCTGAACAACACCACGACGGGTCAGGTCTACTACGAAGTCATTGCCCGCGAGCGGCGCGGCGACTACCTGGGCGATACGGTGCAGGTCATCCCGCATATTACGGATGAGATCAAGCGCCGGATCCACTCGCTCGCGCGAACCGGCAAGTATGACGTGATCCTTGTGGAGGTCGGCGGCACGGTCGGCGATATCGAGAGCCTGCCGTTCCTCGAAGCCATCCGGCAGCTGACGCTTGAAGTCGGCCACCGGAACGCGATCTCGATTCACGTGACGCTCGTGCCGTTCATCAAGTCGGCGGGAGAAGTCAAGACGAAACCGACTCAGCACAGCGTCAAGACTCTGCTCGAAATCGGCGTGCAGCCCGATGTACTCATCTGCCGCACGGAACGGACGCTGACCAGGGAGCTCCGCGCCAAGATCGCGCTGTTCTGCAACGTCGAGCCGGGCGCGGTGATTGAAGGACGGGACGTGCAGTCGATCTACGAGGTGCCGCTGGCCCTCGAGGAGGAAGGTCTTCCGGCGATCGTTCTCGAAAAACTCAATCTGAAATGCGGCCGCCCGGACCTGCGCAAGTGGAGCCGATTCATTCAAAAGGTCCGCAAACCGGCGGGTAAGGTCCGCATCGCCGTCTGCGGAAAATACACCGATCTGAAGGACGCCTACAAGAGCATCACGGAGGCGTTCGTGCATGCGGGCGCCGAGAATGATGTGGAGGTGCAGCTCGACTGGATCCGAGCCGAAGATGTCGAGATCAACGGACCCGAGAAGTATCTGACCGGGGCGACCGGCCTGCTTATCCCGTGGGGATTCGGCAACCGGGGCATCGAGGGGAAGATCGCCGCGATCCGGTACGTCCGCGAGAACAAGATTCCGTTCTTCGGCATCTGCCTCGGCCTTCAGTGCGCGGTGATCGAGTTCGCCCGCAGCGTATGCGGGATGAAGGACGCGAACAGCACGGAATTTCGGAAGACCAAGCACAACGTCATCGACATGATGCTGGAGCAAAAGACCGTACGCAACATGGGCGGCACCATGCGCCTCGGAGCGTATCCCTGTGCGGTGGTGCGCGGTACGAAAGCGTACAAGGCATACCACAAGGATCTTATCTCGGAACGTCACCGCCATCGGTACGAGGTCAACAACAAGTTTCGGAAGCGTCTTACCGACGCCGGCATGATCGTGAGCGGCACATATCCGAACAACGATCTTGTGGAAATGATCGAGTTGCCCGACCATCCGTGGTATGTGGCAGTCCAGTTCCATCCGGAACTCAAATCGCGGCCCATCGGCGCGCATCCGCTGTTCCGGGAGTTCGTCAGCGCCGTCAAGCAGTTTTCCTCAGCGCCGAAGAAGCCGGCATAAGACTCACAGCGAGCCTGACAGACGGGGAGGCAGTACCATGGCGATCCAACGCCGGAGCGCCACCGGCATGGTTGTACTCATCGTGAGTGTTGTGCTCGTGTCGTGTACCGGCACGGATCCCGCACCGACCGAGGACGTATTCTTCACCCCGCGGATGCGGCGACATGCGGAGCCGCCCCCCGCGGCGTTTGAGGCCGCAGCACGAGATGCCCTTTCCCGTGCGGGAGAGATCCCTTCCGATGCACTGCGTGCGTCCCTGCGGCAGCAACAGGATCGTCTGACCGCCATCAGCCGGCGGCTGGACGCGTTGGCTGATTCGTCCGGATTACCGCGGCTCGCAGGCACGCCCCCGATTTCCGCCGCCGATTCTGTCACCGCTGGAGGCGGAAGCGCATGGTCGCTTCTCACAATGATCGATGAGCAAAGCTCCCGTCTTGAAGCGGCCCTTTCCCGATTGGAGTCTGCCCTTGCGGCACAGCGTGCACAGGCGGCTGACGCGGAGCGCCGAATGGCGGTCCGGTCGCCCGACGATTCGCGCGATCTCCTCAATGAAGCCATCCGGGAGTACCGACGGGGTGATTTCCGATCCGCACTTGCCCGACTGAGTGAGTTGAGATCACGGCGAAGTGCCCGCAGGGCCGGTGCCGGGTGCGATTTCTGGACCGGCATGGTCCACTTCCGGCTTTACGAGCTGGATCGGGCCAAGGAATTATTCGCGGAGGTTGCCCGGGGGGCGGACAGTCGGTATGCCAACGCGGCCTACCTCATGCTCGCACAGTGCTACAAACAGACGGGAGCGATCGATTTGGCGGGAGGAATGTGCCGGCGGGTGCTGGAGGAATCCCCCCGGAGCACTCGGATGACAGGACCGCGCATAAACAGGAGCGCTCCTGAATCGATCGGGGGGAATCTCATCAGGAGCGCCGAATCGTCCTCGTTGGTGACGCTCCACGAAGCGTCGGTGCGCTGAGGACGCGCGCACGTTCGGGACTCACTTCGTATAGACGCACTGCGCCGGGCAATGTTCCGCGCCAGCCGGCGACACCTCAATTGAATTTCACGGGGGGATTGGCTAATTTGGCCCGGCAGCGCATTCCTCATCCACACGCGGAGCCTCCTGTGAAACTCGCCTTTCTTGCATTCCTGAGCATCGTGGGGACCGTCATGGCGCAGCAAGCCGATCTCATTGTCACGAACGCGCGGATCTGGACCGTCGATCCGGCGAAACCGGAGGCTCGTGCTCTCGCGGTCCGCGATGGACGGATCGTCTCTGTCGGCACCGAAGCGGAGATCTTCGCGCTGGCCGGGCCGGGAACGAAGAAGATCGACGCGCACAACAAACGCCTGCTCCCCGGATTCATCGACGATCACACGCATTTCATGCAGGGAGCGTTCCAGATCCGGAGCATCGATTTGCGCGACGCGGCCGATGAACAGGAATTTGCCCGGCGCATCGCCGATCGGGCGGCACGATTTCCTGACCGCTGGATCACCGGCGGAGATTGGGACCATGATCGCTGGCCGGGAGGCCGTCTGCCGACCAAAGAGCTGATCGATGCGCAGACTCTCTCGACGCCCGTGTTCGTCAGTCGCTATGACGGCCACATGGCGCTCGCAAACTCTGTCGTTCTGAAACGCGCCGGCATCACGCGTGAGAGCCCCGATCCGCCGGGTGGCGAGATCGTTCGCGATCCGAAGACCGGAGAGCCGACCGGCGTACTGAAAGATGAAGCGATGACGTCGGTGTACGCGCTCATTCCCGATCCGTCCGAACCGGAACGCCTCGAAGCGGCGAAAAGTGCGCTCGCGGAAGCCCGCCGGTTCGGTGTAACGAGCATTCAGGACGTCGCGTGGGCCGGCGACGTGCGGACATACCAGACGCTTCGCGATTCCGGTGCGTTGACCTGTCGGTTCCATTGCCGTATCCCCATCAGCCAATGGCAATCGTTGGCGGACGTCGGCATCCATGTACCGTTCGGCGACGAGTGGGTGCGTGTCGGATCGCTGAAAGGATTCGCGGATGGATCGCTCGGTTCATCTACCGCACTCTTCTTCGATCCGTACGTTTCCGAGAGCACCCGCGGCCTCGCGACCGATGTGGTGATGGACGGCCGACTGGAACGCTGGGCGACCGGGGCCGATCGGGCGGGTCTCCAGCTTTCCATCCACGCCATCGGCGACAGTGCCAACAGCCGCGTGCTCGACATCTTCGAGCGGATCGTCGCGGCCAACCCGTCCTGGGACCGCCGCTTCCGCATCGAACATGCGCAGCACATCCGTCCGTCGGATTTCGCGCGGTTCGCCCGGCTTGGCGTGATCGCTTCCGCGCAACCGTACCATGCCATCGACGACGGCCGGTGGGCGGAAAAACGGATCGGGCACGACCGCTGCGCAACGATATACGCTTTCCGGACGTTCCTCGACAGCGGTGTGCGCCTCTGCTTCGGGAGCGACTGGACCGTCGCACCGCTCAATCCGCTCCTCGGCATCTATGCCGCGGTCACGCGCCGCACGGTCGACGGGGCGAACCCCGGCGGTTGGTTCCCTGAACAGAAGATCACCGTTCGCGAAGCGATCGCCTGTTACACGATCAACAATGCGTTCGCCGCGTTTGAAGAGCATGAGAAGGGATCGATCACCGCGGGCAAGTTGGCCGACTTCGTTCTTCTGTCGGACGACATCCTCTCGATCCCTCCCGAGGCGATCGAATCCACGCAGGTCGATCTGACCGTCGTCGGCGGCCGGATCGTGTTTGCCCGTTGACGGGACCGTTCCGGAATCGCTGTGGCGAAGCTCGTGTCACCTCCGGCGTTTGACGTTCACGACCTCCGCTCGGTCCGTGGGATCGGGCCGGCCCGTACCGCCGCCTTGCAGACTGAAAAGGGCGTTGCGACGGTCGAGGATCTCCTTTCGTACTTTCCGTACGGGTATCTCGACCGCTCACATGTCGTCCGGATTGCCGACCTGAAATCGTACCGTCCCCGATCGCACGCGGATACGCCGACTGTCGTTGCGCAGGTGTACCGGAAGGAAGCTCCGCGATCGCGTCGATCGCAAAAGGTGATGTTCATCCTGACGGTGCGTGACGACAGCGGATTCATGAAGTGCGTCTGGTTTCACGGCTACAAGTGGCTGAACGAAGCTTTTGACGTGGGGGATGTGGCCGCGTTTTCCGGAGAACCGGTGCGGGACAAGCGGGGATTCATCCAGTTCGTCCACCCGGTCTTCGATCGGTTCCGGGGCGATGAGGACGAGCCCGACTGGGGCAGCCTTTTCAACACCGGCAAGATCATCCCGAAGTACAGCAGCACCGATGCGTTGGAGCGTGTGGGCCTCGACAGCCGGGGGTTCCGCACCGTTATTCGCAACGCGTTGCGGACGCACGCCGATCTGATCGAAGAGACTTTGCCCGCCGCCGTACTGGCAAAATTCGGTTTGCGGGACCGGCGCTCGGCATTCAGCGCGATGCATTTCCCCGAGTCGGAGGAAGATGGTGCGGCCGCCCGGGAGCGCCTGAAATTCGAGGAACTCTTCTATCTGCAACTCATGGTCGCTCTGCGTCGCCGTCGCGCCGCCGAAGATCGGCGTGTCCAGCGGTATGTTGTCGACGGTCCGGGCGTGGGTCGTTTCCTGACGGATCTTCCGTTCGAACTGACAACGGCACAAACGCGCGTGATCGGCGAACTGCGGGGAGACTTGCGCGCTCTTCATCCGATGAATCGCTTGCTGCAGGGGGATGTCGGCAGTGGCAAGACGGTGGTGGCGCTTGCGGCCGCCATGATGGCCATCGACAGCGGATACCAGGTCGCGTTCATGGCTCCCACGGAGATCCTCGCCGAGCAGCATTACCGCACCGTGCGTTCGTTGCTGGGTGCACAGGACGTGACCGTCCGGCTTCTGACGGGAGGCCAGCGAAAGAAGCTCCGTGAGGATGTTCTCGAGGATGTTCGTTCGGGCCGCGCGCAGATCGTCGTCGGCACACACGCGGTGCTGGAAGAGCACGTGGCTTTTGCCAATCTCGGACTGGTGGTGATCGACGAACAGCACCGCTTCGGAGTTCTGCAGCGGGCGGCATTGCGTTCAAAAGGACATAACCCGGATGTGCTGGTGATGACCGCGACCCCGATCCCGCGTACGCTGGCAATGACGGTGTACGGCGATCTTGATGCCTCGGTTCTGGACGAGATGCCGGCGAACCGGAAGCCGGTCCGCACCGCCATCCGGACTGATGCCGACAAGGAGAAGATCGCGGCATTCCTTCGGACGGAGGTGGGACGCGGGCGGCAGGTCTACATCGTCCTTCCGCTGATCGAAGAATCGGAGAAGGTCGATCTCAAGGCCGCCACGGTCGAGTTCGAGCGCCTGCGGACAGAGGTCTTTCCCGACCTCCGGCTGGATCTGCTGCACGGACGGCTGAAGGGGGAGGAGAAAGACGGGGTCATGGATCGGTTCAAGGCGGGAGAGACCCAGATTCTGGTCTCCACCACGGTCATTGAGGTCGGGATCGACGTCCC
Source organism: Bacteroidota bacterium (assembly GCA_021813905.1). Classification (GTDB taxonomy): domain Bacteria; phylum Bacteroidota; class Ignavibacteria; order UBA10030; family UBA10030; genus JAKAJH01. The sequence continues at coordinate 6,021 of JAKAJH010000041.1, forward strand.
GAATGCCACGGTGATGGTGGTTGAGAACGCCGAACGGTTCGGTCTCGCCCAGCTCCATCAGCTGCGGGGGCGGGTGGGACGGGGGGCGGACCAGTCCTACTGCATTCTGATGGCGAATTACGGGTGGTTTGACGCCCATCCGGGGGGAAAGGACACCGTCGGCGTGGCGGAAGAAAAGGATAGCGCCCGGCGCCGGCTGGAGACGATGGTGCGGACCACGGACGGATTCGTCGTGGCGGAGGAAGATCTGAAGATCCGGGGGCCCGGTGAGTTCTACGGCACCCAGCAAAGCGGCATACCGGAGCTCCGGATCGCCCGCCTGGACGAAGATGGTGCGCTTCTCCTTCGTGCCCGGGCGGAAGCGTTCGCGCTCGTCGAGTCCGATCCCCATCTCCGGTCATCGGACCATCGCTGCCTCCGTCATACCTTCGACCGTCGCTACAAGGAACTCGTCGGTCTCGGTCTCATCGGATGATCGACGGTCGGATCCTCTTCCGACGCACATCGCTCCTTCACTTCATCGTCACTCACTCCACCTGACCCGCAACCGGTCGTCGGTGATCGGACCGTGATCGTCACCGAAAACGGCCCGAAAAACTTGACAACAAGTGGCAAAAGACTATATTTGTAAGGGAACACTCGTTCATTGAAACAGTCGGGTTCAACGATCAACTCACAAAAGGTTCAAGTCTCCGCTTGCTAAAGCGATTGCACGTCGCTCTCGTCTACAACCTGAAGAAAGATGGTTCGGACGAAGCTTCGAGTGAAGACAGCGACCCCAATAAACCGCGCACACGGGGGAATGCGCAGGTCGCAGCCTCGAAGCTTCAGCAGACGACAGCAGACACATACGCGGAATGGGATACTGAGGAGACCATTCTCGCCGTTCGAACGGCGCTCGAGCAGTACCACAGCGTCACACTCATCGAAGCCAACGAAGAGGCGTATGCCCGTCTCCGGGCGGCCCGACCCGACATTGTCTTCAATATCGCCGAAGGACTTCACGGTCCGTCGCGCGAAGCACAGATCCCCGCAATGCTTGAGATGCTCGGGATCCCGTACACCGGATCCGATCCGCTGACCCTCGGCATCTGCCTCGACAAATCCCGCGCAAAAGAAATTCTGTCGTATCACGGCGTCTCCACGCCGGCCTTCATCGTCATCGAACCGTCCGCGTCGCTGCCTCCTGCGTTCCCGCTTCCGGCGATCGTCAAACCATTGCACGAAGGATCGAGCAAGGGCATCACGAATGCATCCATCGTGCGGACCGAGGAAGAATTCCACGCGCAAGTTCGTCATGTGCATGCCACGTACCGTCAGCCGGCGCTCGTGGAAGAATATCTTCCCGGTCGTGAGTTCACCGTGGCGGTGATGGGCAACAACGGCGATGTGCGTACCTTGCCGATCGTCGAGATCCGTTTCGACTCTCTCCCGGACGGCGTGAATCACATCTATTCGTATGAGGCGAAATGGGTGTGGGATAATCTGGAGCATCCCATCGACGTTCACGAGTGTCCTGCGCGAATCGATCAGGATCTCGAGCGCCGCATCCGCGAAACCTGCCTCTCCGCGTACGCGATTTTGAATTGCCGTGACTGGTGTCGAATTGACATACGGTTGGATGGGAACGGCGAGCCGCATATTATTGAGCTGAATCCGCTCCCCGGAATTTTGCCGAATCCCGAGGAACACTCGTGTTTTCCTCAGGCTGCCAGAGCGGCAGGCGTGGACTATGACACGATGATTAATGGGGTTCTGGACGCTGCGCTCAAGCGGTACGGAATCGCAAGGCCCTAACTTCCTGAGATTCCAGAGAATTAACTTGACACCCCCCTCAAAATACTGTGATTCCGCACTCATCGCTGTCGTGTTCAACGAACCGACGGTCGTGAACGAAGAGGGCACCCGCCGATACATTTCGGACGGCAATACGGTGGGGGCGATGGCGCCGCACGCGGAATTGATGGCGTCGGTCGGCAAAGGACAGATCGATCTGTCGGAAGTCGGCGTCATCGAAGCGCGCGAGCACGTCGAGCAAGCGCTTCGGGAGGGTGGCTACCGCACGACGCTGTTCAACATCAACGGCGATCTTAAGCGGCTGATCGATTTTCTGGAGGATACGAAACCCGATCTCGTTTTCAATCTGTGTGAAGGAGTCCGGAACCAGGCGATTCACGAGATGCATATCGCCGGCATCTTCGAGCTTCTCGGCGTGCCCTTTACCGGTGCCGGTGCGTTCGCGCTCGGCAGTTGTCTCAATAAGGTCCGCACGAAAGAGATCCTCAGCTATCATGACATCCCGACGGCGCGGTTCCTGATGGTCCGCACGCTGGCGGACCTCGATGCAAATCATCTGGACCTCCGCTTTCCGCTGATCGTCAAGCCCTCCCGCGAGGACGCGAGCATCGGCATCGAAAACTCTTCGGTGGTGCGGGATCAGACAGCGCTGCGCGATCGCGTGCGATTTGTGCTGGAGACGCACCAGCAGCCGGCGCTCGTGGAGGAATTCATCGAAGGTCGCGAACTGAACGTGGCGATCGTCGGGACGGCGGATCCGATTGTCCTGCCGATCTCCGAGATCGACTTTTCCGGATTGCCGTCCGGCTATCCGAAGATCGTGACGTACAATGCCAAGTGGATGGAAGGAACGCCGGAGTATGTGGGAACGGTCGGCACCTGTCCGGCAGCGCTCGACGCGGAGGTGGAGCGGCTGGTGCGTCGGATCGCCCTGCTCGCATACCGGGTGATGGAGGTGCGCGACTACGCACGCGTGGATCTGCGGTTGGCGGCCGACGGGACGCCGTACGCCCTGGAAGTCAATCCGAATCCGGATATTTCGGAGGATGCGGGGTTCGCACGGTCGGGACGCACGCACGGATGGACGTACCCCGAGATGATCGCCGCGATCGTCGAGTCAGCCCTGGAACGGACGGCGCAGCCCGGCCATGCCCATCAGAAGATTTGAACCGGCGGATATCGGTCCGCTGACCGAGATTGTCCGGGCAACGGATGTGTTCCGCCCGGAGGAAGTGGACGTCGCGGTGGAGTTGATGCAGGTCGTTGCGGACGATTCGAATCAGAAGGATTATATCATCTTCACATTCGTCGATGAGCAGAACGCGGTACGCGGCTACTACTGCGTCGGGCCGACCCCGATGACACGATCTACGTTCGATCTGTACTGGATCGTGGTTGATCCGGCGCTCCAGGGCAAAGGCGTGGGACGGCAGTTGCTGGGGCATTGTGAAGCACAGGTGCGGTCGCTCGGAGGAACGCTCGTGATGGTGGAGACGTCGTCTCTGCCGAAGTACGACGCGACGCGTCGCTTCTATCAGCGGGCCTCGTACGCGCAGGAAGCGCGGGTGAGGGAGTACTACGCGCCCGGCGATGATCTTGTAGTCTATTCCAAACACTTCTAAGGAGGTTCAAAGAACGGTATGGAACTCTGGCAAGAGATGCTCAGGCAGAGCGTCGATAGCGGGAAGGATCTGGTGGAGCGGTTCGGATTCGACACGGCGACGGCGGAGAAGCTCAATAAGTTCTTTCATATCCGCATCAACCCGTACTACCTGAGTCTCATCCGGTATCCCGGAGATCCGATCTGGCGACAATGCATTCCCGACGCCATCGAGCTCCAGGACGATAAAGCTCCGGAGGATCCGTTGAACGAGGACGCGGACAGTCCCGTTCCCAGTATCACGCACCGCTACCCGGATCGCGCGCTGTTCCTCATCACGAGCCAGTGCTCGATGTACTGCCGGTTCTGCACCCGCAAGCGGAAGGTGAGCGATTCCACAAAGATCAACGCCAAGTACATCCAGGACGGCCTCAGTTATATCGCGGCACACCCGGAGATCCGCGATGTGATTATCTCCGGCGGTGATCCGCTCATGGTGACGGATTTCGCCCTCGAGCGCGTGCTTGCCGGACTGCGGGAGATCCCGCACGTGGAGATCATCCGGCTCGGTACGAAGATGCCGTGTGTGCTTCCGCAGCGTATCACGCCGAAACTGACCAAGATGCTCAAGAAGTATCACCCGCTGTACATCAACACGCACTTCAACCACCCATGGGAATGCACCCCCGAGGCGGAAAAGGCGTGCAACATGCTCGCCGATGCCGGTATCCCCATCGGGAACCAGGCCGTGCTGATGAAGGGCGTCAACGATGATCCGGATGTGATGCTGGAACTGCACCGGAAGCTTCTGAAGATGCGCGTGCGCCCGTACTACATCTACCAGGCGGACCTGACCAAAGGGACCAACCATTTCCGGACACCGGTCCGCGTGGGACTGGAGATCATGGACAAGCTGCGGGGCCATACGTCCGGCCTGGCCGTGCCGTATTACGTGATCGACGCCCCGGGCGGCGGTGGAAAGATTCCGCTGCTGCCGCAGTACGTGCTCGGGCGGAACGGCAAGGACATCATCCTCCGGAATTTCAAGTACGAGATCTACACCTATCCGGATGTCGAGGAGGGGCCCATCGAGCAGCTGCCGGTGGAGAAAAAGTACCTCCGGAAGCGACAGCCGGCGCGGCGCAAGTCCGTACCTTCCGTCCCCGAGCCGATTTCGACGGAACGGGTTGGAAAGTAATCGAAGCCTGTGTACATTGCGCCCGTCGGTTCACCGCTGACGGGCGCTTTGCATTTTATCGGCGGATCCATCAACGTTCGTTCATTGTGCGAGAACAATCATGGCTGATTCCACGAGATTTCAGGCGGTCATCCGCAGCATCCAGACGATCCTGAAAGAAGAGAAAATGGACGGTTGGCTGCTGTACAACTTCCGCGGTTCCAACGTGTTCGCGAACCGTCTTCTCGCACTCCCCGAACACCTGATGTTCACCCGCCGCTACTTCTATTTCATCCCGAAGCGCGGTGAACCGCGCAAGCTGGTCCATCGCATTGAGAATCTGCATCTCGACTCTCTGCCGGGGACAAAGGAAGAATACATCAGCTGGCAGTCGCTGGCGAAAGGCCTCAAGAAGCTTCTGCGCGGAGCGAAGACGGTCGCCATGGAATACTCGCCCAACTGCGCAATTCCGTATGTCGCCATCGTCGACGGCGGAACCGTTGAATTGGTCCGGAAATCGGCAGGAGTGAAAGTGGTGTCGTCCGCCGATCTTGTCTCGCGATTCGAGGCGACGTGGGACGACGAGCAGATGCAGGACAATGCCGGGACCGCCGATCATCTCCGAGCGGTGGTGGATGCGGCCTTCGCCTTCATCCGCGATCGCATCAACACGGGAACGCCGGTGACCGAATACGACGTGCAGCAGCGGATGAGCCAGGAATTCCGTGCCCGCGGGATCACGACCAACAGCGATCCGAACTGTTCGGTCAATGCGAACGCGGCCAATCCGCATTATGAACCGACGAAGGAGATCAATTCCCCGATCCGGAAGGGGGATCTGGTACTCCTGGACCTCTGGGCCAAGAAGGACAAAAAGCGCGCCGTCTACGCGGATATCACGTGGATGGGGTATGTGGGGACGAGTGTGCCGGACGAATACGAGAAGGTGTTCCGCGTGCTGTGCGAGGCGCGTGATGCTGCCGTGGATTTCCTCCGTCAGTCGGTCGGGAAGAAGAAAGAGATTCGCGGATACGAAGTGGATGACGTGACCCGGAAGGTGATTGCCCGAAAGGGGTACGGCAAGTATTTTGTCCACCGGACGGGGCACTCCATTGGCGAAGAAGTGCACGGAAACGGCGCGAATATGGACAATCTGGAGACGCACGACGAGCGGAAGATTCTGCCGATGTCGTCGTTCTCCATCGAGCCCGGCATCTACTTCTCCGGGAAATACGGCCTGCGGACGGAGGTGGATGTGGTGATCACCGCCGACCGGAAGGTGGTTGTGACCGGTAGCGCACCGCAGGAGCACATCTTCCCTATCCTGGCTTGAAGAAACGATGGACGCGGGTCTGGACGGACGGCAGGAGATGGTCCTGTCGTCCGTTTTTGTTTTTACTGATGTCGGACTCTTCGCTTGACAACTGCCCCGGATAACCGTATATTGGAAACGCGGAATACTTTTAAAGTTTCTTAATGAGGCCGGGTTCTCTTCCCGGCAAATTTTATGGCCAAAAGGAAACTCAAAACACTGTTGTCGTTTCCCCCGGAATCATCGGCTGTGGCAGGCGAGGAGGTTGTGCGCCAACGGATCCTCGGTGCCGCCGAAGAGCGGTTCCGCACGCAAGGCTACCAGCGCGTGTGCATGGATGATCTTGCCGCCGATCTGGGGATGAGCAAGAAGACCATCTACAAGTACTTTCCGCGGAAGGACCTCCTCATGCTGGCCATCGCCCGGCAGGCGATGACCACCATCGAGCGGCAGGTGGGGGAAGTTGTAAACTCGGACCGCTCCTTCATCGACAAGATCACCATGATCCTCCCGCTGATCGGACGCCAGTACGTGCGTTTGACGAGGACGCTTCGGTCCGATCTCACCCGCTATGCCCCGACCATCTGGAAGGAGATCGAGACCTTCCGGCGACTCCAGGCGACCACGAAGGTCTATCCGTTGCTGAAGTCGGCCCGTGAGGAGGGCGTGCTTCGTGCTGATATCAGCCCGGAGCTCTTCTTTCTGCTTTTTCTCACGGCCGTGGAAGGAATTCTCAATCCGTACACGCTTGCCAACGAGTCATACTCCGCGGACGAGGCTTTCGCCGGCATTTTCCGCATTCTCTTTCAGGGCGCGCTGACCGAAGAAGCGTCGGCTCAGTTCTCCGCCAAATTCACTGCTGAATCACTTCTTGCCTCAATGAGGGTCGAATGAAAACGAGTCTGATCATCCTGCTGTCCGCCGTTGTGCTTGTCGGCTGCGGCGGCAACTCCCATGACGCCATCGAAGCCACCGGAACCATTGAAGCCACCGACGTCACCGTCAGTGCTCAATCGGGGGGACCGGTCCACCGACTGCTCGTGGACGAAGGAAGCACGGTCCGCGCGGGAGATACGCTCGTGGTCATCGATCCCACGGACTGGCAATTCCAGTACGAGCAGGCGCGTGCGGGTTTCGCCCAGGCAGACGCGCAGTACGCCCTGGCGGTGAGCGGCGCACGACGGGAGGACCTTGCGCAGGCGGAAGCGACCTACAAGAACGCGGAGGGCGATCTTCAGCGCATGCAGAAACTCTTCGCGGAGAAGAGCGTGGCTCAGAAGCAGCTGGACGACGCGCAGACGCGCTTTACCGTCGCGCAGCAGACCTGGGAGAAACTTCGCCGCGGGCTTCGCACCGAAGAGATCCGGACGGCGCAGGCGCGGATGGAACAGATGAAAGCGCAGATGGAGGCGCTCAGCAAGAAAGTCTCCGATTGCGTTGTGCGCTCGCCGATCGCCGGCATCGTGACCAAGCGATTTGTCGAAACGGGTGAACTGGCCGGGACGGGCACGGCGCTCGTTCAGGTGTCGAATCTTTCTGAAATGGATCTGATGATCTACGTGGCGGAATCGGAACTGCCGCGCGTTTCCCTGGGTCAGCCGGCGTTCGTTCATGTCGATGCATACTCCGAGCGTGATTTCGAGGGGAAGGTCGTGTACATCTCTCCGACAGCGGAATTCACGCCGAAAAACATCCAGACCAAAGATGAACGCACCAAGCTTGTGTTTGCCGTCAAGGTGCGCGTGCCCAATCCGGATGGCCGGTTGAAAGCGGGCATTCCGGCGGACGTACGGTTGCCGGTGCAGGGACGATGACACCGGTCGGCGGGACACCGGACGCGATCGTTCTCGATCGTGTCACGAAGATCTATGAACCCGGCACGGCGAACGAAGTGCGCGCCGTGGACGATCTCTCCCTGACCATCCGCCGGGGTGAGATCTTCAGTCTGGTCGGACCGGACGGTGCGGGCAAGACCACGGCCATCCGCATGATGTGCGGCGTCCTCGAGCCGACGGAAGGCGCGATCCGGATCCTGGGTCTTGATCTGCACACCCAGCGGGCGGAAATGAAGAAGCATGTCGGCTATCTCTCCCAGCGCTTCAGCCTGTACGGTGATCTCACGGTCAGCGAAAACATCGACTTCTTCGCCGAGATCCACCGGGTGGGCGATTTCCGGGCACGCAAGGAAGAGCTCCTCGAATTCACGCGCCTAAGCGCGTTCCGCGACCGGCTGGCCGGGCGGCTGTCGGGAGGCATGAAGCAAAAACTGGCGCTTGCCTGCACGCTCATCCACACGCCCGACATTATCTTCCTCGACGAACCGACCACCGGCGTGGATCCTGTCTCCCGCAGGGACTTCTGGAAGATCCTCTCCTCGCTCCTTCGATCGGGCATCACGATCGTGGTGAGCACTCCCTATCTGGACGAAGCGGAGCGGAGCGCCCGCGTGGCGCTGATGAACAAGGGGCGCATCCTGCAGTGTGATACGCCCGAGCGGGTCAAAGAATCGTTCCCCGCGGAAGTGCTGGAGATCGTCTGTGATGACGTCCGGGCGGCGCTGGACCGGCTGCAGGCCGTGGTGGAGCGCGACCGCATCCAGTTGTTCGGCGACCGGTTGCATGTGCTGATGCCGCGCGGGAGCGGGGAGGCGGAGTCGATCCCGTCCGCGCTGAGCGCCCAGGGGATCCGCATCAGCACCGTGCGTCGGATGCCGCCGTCGTTGGAAGATGTATTCATTGCGCGTGTGAATTCCTGAACTGAAGATGAGGATGACGATGAAGTACGGACTCTTGATCGCAGCGCTGCTCGTCGCGGCAGCGCCGATGCAGGCGCAGACCGCCGGCACGCCAGCCACCGCTGTTTCGCTGAACACGTGCGTGCAGGAAGCGTTGACGCACAACCCTTCGCTTCAGGCAAGCGCGGCCCGGGCGGACGCGGCGGACGCCCGATCCCGGGAAGCCGGGACGGCGCTGCTGCCGCAGGTTCGGTTCACCGGACGCGCCATGGAACTGAGCAGCGTGCCGGTCTTCACCATTGCCGCTCCGCCGCCGATCGGCCCGCTGACGCTGTTCCCGTCGATCACCGAAAACTACTCCGCGAAGATCACGGTCCAGCAGCCGCTCTTCACGGGATTCCGTCTCGCGAAGAATCGCGAGGCCGCCTCGTACCAGGCGGACGCGGCCCGGGAAGATCATCGTCGCGATCGGGATGAGCTGATCCTGAACGTGACGACGGCGTACTGGAATCTGTACCGCGCGCGGCGCACGCAGGAAGCGGTGCATCAGGCGGTCGACCAGCTGGATGAACATCTGCGCGACGTGCGCAATTTCGCCGTGCAGGGACTGGCGACGGATGCCGACGTGCTGAAGGTCCAGGCCCAGCGTGCGGAGACGGTGGTGCGGAGTATCGAGTCGGACAATGCCGTTCGCGTCGCTTCGATGATGCTGAACAGCCTGATGGGGCGTCCGGTCACCGGCAGTCTGATCCCCGCGGACAGTCTGGTTGCTCCGGATTCCGGTTTCGCCGACACAACGCCGTCGCTCGAATCGCTGACTGCGCGTGCGCACGAGACGCGGCCCGAGATGCGGTCGGTGGATCTGCGGCGCCGCATGGGCGAAGCCGGAGTCACGGCTGCCCGTGCGGGATGGTTCCCGCAGATCTCGCTGGCCGCCGATTATGAGTATGCCCGGCCGAATGCGCGCATCATTCCGCCCAAGGACCGGTGGGACGGGACGTGGGATGTCGGCGTGCTGATGCAATGGAATCTGTGGGATTGGATGGCGACGAGCCACCAGACTGCTCAGGCCGAAGCGACATTGCGGCAGGCGGAGGCGGGTGTGGCGCAGACGTCGGATGCGGTCGCGATCGACGTGGCGCAGCAATACTACGCCGTGGCGGCGGCCCGAAGCAAAGTGACCGCGTCGGCAGACGGACTTCGTCAGACCGCCGAGGTTCGCCGCATCACGCATGACCGGTATCGCCAGGGACTGGCCACGAACACCGATCTGCTCGATGCGGAGACGATGCTGCTCCAGGCCAACGTCACCTACACGAACGCTCTGGTGGATCTCGCGCTCGCGCAGATCCGCTTGCGTCGCGCCGCGGGGGAAGCACTCTGATGACACTCGCGGATTCCCATCGTCCGCCCGTCGCGGAGGAGGAATATGCCGTCACCGTTTCGGGGCTGACGCGCACGTTCGGTTCTTTCGTGGCGGTGGACGACATCAGCTTCCGCGTGAAGCGCGGTGAAGTGTACGGATTCCTCGGTCCCAACGGGGCCGGTAAGTCCACAACGATCCGCATGTTGTGCGGATTGCTCACACCGACCTCCGGTGCGGGGACGGTGGGAGGATTCGACATCAGCACGCAACCGGATCAGGTGAAGTCGGTCATCGGCTACATGTCCCAACGCTTCTCGCTGTACGAAGATCTGACCGTCAGTCAGAACGTGGATTTCTACGGCGGTGTGTACGGGCTGGACGGGGAACGGCTGGAGGAGCGCAAGCGGTGGGCGATCGAAATGGCCGGCTTGCAGGGAAAAGAGGACGTGCTCACGCATGCGCTGTCGGGCGGCTGGAAGCAGCGACTGGCCCTGGGCTGTGCCATCCTTCACGAACCGCCGATCCTGTTCCTGGATGAACCGACGGGCGGCGTGGACCCGGTCTCGCGCCGCAATTTCTGGGATCTGATCTACGATCTGTCGCACAAGGGGGTGACTGTCTTTGTCACCACGCATTACATGGACGAGGCCGAGCACTGCAATACAATTGGTTTGATCTATGGCGGACGGCTCATTTCCACCGGCTCACCCACGGAACTGAAACATCAGCTCGACAAGTTCGCGATCTTTGAAGTGCACAGCGATCGGCCCGTCGATGCGATGGAACTCCTGCGTCGCCAGCCGTGGGTCGCGGAGACCTCCATCTTCGGCTCGGCGTTCCATATCAGCACCACGGTGCTGGACGGGGCGGAGGAGCGAATCCGGACGCACCTGGCTGCCGACGGGATCGCGGTGGCGCGGATCGACAGGATCCTGCCGGCACTGGAAGACGTGTTCATTCACCTGATCGCCGAGGAAGACGCCCGGCGGGGAAGCGCGGAGCACTAGCATGGCGACGGGTCTCAATATCATGCCGATCGTCCGGAAGGAATTCCGGCAGATCCGCCGCGACAAGCGCGTGCTGGCCGTGTTGCTGTTCATTCCCGGTCTCATGCTGGTGATGTTCGGCTACGCGCTGACGTTCGACGTGAAGCATACGTCGATGGCCGTGTTCGACCAGGATGGCAGTCGCCAGAGCCGCGAGTTTGCCGAACGGTTCTTTGTGACCGAGCAGTTCACGCGGGTGGCGGCCATTACCCGCGAGTCGGAGATCAATCATCTGCTGGACTCGGATGGGGCGCACCTGGTGCTCGTCATTCCACGCGACTTCGCCCGCGACCTTGCCCGCGGCGGCGATGTCGCTGTGCAGATCATTGTGGACGGCACGAATGCCAATTCCGCCGGGACTGTCCTGGGTTATGCGAACACGATCGTTCAGCAGTACTCGGCGAGCATCATCGCCAATGCGATGCTTCGGGCCGGCGGACGGACGCTCGGCGTGCCCATCGATTACGAGCCGCGGGTCTGGTACAATCCGGAGCTGGAAAGTGCGCGGTTCCTCGTCCCGGGGCTCATCGCGTTCATCCTGATGGTCACTGCGGTCATTTCGACGGCGCTGGCCGTGGTGCGGGAGCGGGAGCACGGAACGATGGAGCAAATTATGGTTTCGCCGATCCGGCCGGTGGAGCTGATCCTGGGGAAAACCATCCCGTACACGATCATTTCGCTGGTGGCGACGGTTGCGATCCTCCTCCTCGGGTACATCCTCTTCGGCGTGGTGCTGAAGGGAAGCGCGCTGCTGCTGTTCCTGGTGACAGCCCTGTTCCTGGTCGGTGGCCTGGGGGTGGGGTTGCTCATCTCCACCATCGTCGACACGCAACAGCTGGCGTTCACGGTGGCGGTGATCGTTTCGATGTTGCCGACCTTCATCCTGTCGGGATTCGTGTTTCCGATCCGGAACATGTCGGTACCGATTCAAGTGATCACGTACATCATTCCCGCCCGGTATTTTCTGGTGGCGTTGCGGGCGATCATTCTGAAGGGAGCCGGGCTCAGCGCATTCTGGGACCAGTTCCTGTTCCTGCTGGTCTATGCCGTGCTGATGCTCGGCGTCAGCTCGATGCGTCTCCGCAAGCTGCTTCACTGAGGACCGTATGCGCGTCATCCGACATATTATTCGTAAAGAGTTCCTGCAGCTGTTCCGGGACAAACAGATGCTCCGCGTGAGTCTCATTGCTCCGGTGTTTCAGCTGATCGTCCTGGGATACGCCGCGACGTTCGACGTGAAGGACATTCCCCTCGTGATCGTGGATCAGGATCACAGCACGTCGAGCCGGCAACTCGTGCGGGATTTCGAGAGCACCGGATATTTCAAGGTCGTGGGATATCTGGACCGCATCGGAAAGATCGACGGGCAGTTGGACGACGGCCACGCATCGATGGCGATGGTGATCCCCCGGAACTTCGACCGCGATCTGGGACGCGGCACGCCCGCGCCGCTGCAATTGATCGCGGACGGGAGCGAGACCAGCTCGGCCACAGTCGGCCTGAACTACGCGGCAATCATCGTGACGCGCTATTCGCAACAGATCCTTCTGCAGACGCTTGTACGTCATGGGACGCGGACTCTGCCGGCGCGGATCCAGACCGAATTCCGCGTCTGGTACAATCCGGAGCTGAAGAGCAGGAACTTCATGGTTCCCGGCGTACTCGGATTGTTGCTGATGGTGATGACGATGCTCCTCACTTCCCTGGCCATCGTCAAGGAGAAGGAACTGGGCACGTTGGAGCAGCTGATCGTCACGCCCATCAAATCGTATCAGCTTGTCACCGGCAAATTGGCGCCGTTCCTGGCCATCGGACTGGTCGATGTGTTCCTCGTGATTGCGACCGCCGCCTTTCTGTTCAATCTGCCGGTGAAGGGAAGCGAGGTGCTTCTCGTGGCCCTGTCTCTGGTGTTCCTGATGACTACGCTCGGCCTCGGGCTGTTCATCAGCACCATCTCCCGCACGCAGCAACAGGCGATGATGACGGCGATCTTCTTCTTCATGATGCCGATGATCTTCTTCGCCGGTTTCGTCTTCCCGATCGAAAGCATGCCGACCGTCTTCCAGTATGTTTCATATCTCATGCCGCTTCGGTACTATTTTGTGATCGTGCGCGGGCTGTTTCTGAAAGGCGTCGGACTGGACATCCTGTGGCCGCAGGCAGCGGCGCTTCTTCTGTTTGGCGTGACCATCCTGGGCCTGAGCGTCGCCCGTTTTCAGAAGAAGATCGGCTAGGGAGAACGGCCCCCCGGCTTCCGTTTGAAAGGCTTTCGGTGTATATTGGGACCGAGGACTCACGGCGGGCGCATCCGCCCGTGGGCGTGAAGCGAGATGGCGAAACTGAGAATTCTGATCGTTGATGACACCGAGACGTGGCGCATGCTCGTCGCCCAATACCTGCGTCCGATGAAAGAGGTGGAGATCGTCGGTCAGGCGGTGGGTGCCGAGGATGCGGTGATGAAGTGCCGGGAGTTGCTGCCCGACATCGTTCTGCTGGATATCAGCTTGCCGGATGGGAAAGGCGTGGATGTGGCGCGGCGGATCAAAGAAATCGACCGCCGCATCAGCGTGTATCTCTACTCGGCGTACGAACTCGGAGAGATCCGGGAACTGGCCGTCGACTCCCCGGCCGACGGCTTCATTCAGAAATCATCCCTCAAAGCGGAACTGCAGTCGGTGCTGCGTGCGGAGTCTGAACGCCGCGGCGCAACACCGAAGTCCTGATCCCCTCAGTGCTTCAGCAGTGATCGAAGCACGAACTGCAGAATTCCTCCGTGGCGGTAGTAATCGACCTCGTTCGGTGTGTCGATGCGGCATATCACCGTGAAGGTGCGCGTCGTGTCGTCCGCCGCACGCGTGGAGACGGTCATGCGCTTGCCCGGCCGAAGATCCGCGGCGATGCCTTCGATGTTGTATTCCTCGAAACCGGTCAGACCGAGCGAAGCGGCATTCTGTCCCTCGGTGAACTGCAGCGGCAGTACCCCCATGCCGACGAGGTTGCTCCGGTGAATGCGCTCGAAGCTCTCGGCGATCACCGCGCGCACGCCGAGCAGCATCGGTCCCTTGGCCGCCCAATCACGCGATGATCCCGATCCGTACTCCTTCCCGGCGATGACGAGAAGCGGTGTGCCCTGCTCCTTGAACTTCATTGCGGCATCATAGATTGACATCGGCTCGGGGGAGGAGGGATGACGGGTGACGCCGCCCTCCGTGCCGGGCACCATGAGATTGCGGAGGCGGATGTTGGCGAAAGTCCCGCGCATCATGATCTCATGGTCGCCGCGCCGTGCTCCATACTGATTGAAGTCTTTCTTCTGAACGCCGAGCGCGGTCAGGAAGCGTCCCGCGGGGCTCTTCTCGTTGAACGATCCCGCCGGTGAAATGTGATCCGTGGTGACGGAATCGCCCAGCATCGCCAGTACGCGCGCTTTCCGGATATCGACGGGCGGAGTCGGCTCCTTCGGCATGCCGTCGAAATACGGGGCGGCTTTGATGTACGTCGAGCCGGCTTCCCAGGCGTACCGCGCGCCGGTGGGAACGGGGAGCGATTTCCAGGCGGCATCGCCGTCGAACACGTTCGCATACTCCTTGCGGAACATTTCCGACTTCACATGCCGTCGGATCGCCTCTTCCACCTCCGCCGATGACGGCCAGATATCTTTGAGATACACGGGGGTGCCGTCGTTGCCGACGCCCAATGGCTCGGTCTGCAGGTCGATGTCCATCGTCCCGGCGATTGCGTACGCGACCACGAGCGGGGGAGAAGCAAGGTAGTTCGCCCGCGCGTACGGATTGACGCGTCCTTCGAAGTTCCGGTTGCCGGACAGGACGGATACCGCGACGAGGTCGCTCTCCTGTACCGCCGCTGCGATCTCTTCCGGCAGCGGCCCGCTATTGCCGATGCAGGTGGTGCAACCATAACCGACCAGATGGAAGCCCAGCTGCTCCAGCGGTCCCATGAGTTTGGCGTCGGTGAGATACTCGGTCACCACCTTTGATCCCGGAGCCAGTGACGTCTTCACCCACGGCTTGACCCCGAGCCCGCGTGCGGCGGCTTTTTGTGCCAGCAATCCGGCGGCGATCAGCACGGAAGGATTTGAAGTGTTGGTGCAGCTCGTGATGGCCGCGATAACGACCGATCCGTGCCGAAGCGAGAATGACCTTCCATTCTTCTTGACCGGGGCCTGCGTCATGAAGGCAGGTGCATCGTTTCCGCCGCCCAGCCATGGTGCGATCGACGACTTGTCAACGGAGGTGCCTTTGGCCTGGAGCATGTCGACGAGCGCGGATCGGAACGCCGCGCGGGAATTCGACAGTGCGATGCGGTCCTGCGGACGTTTCGGGCCGGCAATGCTGGGTTCGACGCTCGCAAGATCGAGCTCGAGAACGTCCGAAAACTCCGGTTCGGCGGTATCGGCGCCGTGGAACAGCCCCTGCGCACGGTAGTACGCTTCGGCGAGTTCGACCGTCTCGGCGCTGCGTCCGCTGAACCGCAGAAATTCGATGCTCTCCTGATCAACCGGGAAGAAGCCCATCGTTGCGCCGTATTCCGGCGACATATTTGCGATCGTGGCGCGATCGGCAAGAGACAGGCTGGACAGGCCGGGCCCGAAGTACTCGACGAACTTGCCGACGACTCCCTTCTTTCGGAGCATTTGCGTCGCGGTCAGCACCAGATCCGTGGCGGTGGCTCCGGAGCTCAGCGTGCCGGTCAGCCGGAATCCCACGACCTGCGGAATGAGCATCGAGACCGGCTGCCCGAGCATGGCCGCTTCGGCTTCGATCCCGCCGACGCCCCACCCGAGTACACCGAGCCCGTTGATCATGGTCGTATGCGAGTCGGTGCCGACCAGCGTGTCGGGGTAGAGGACCTTCTCCCCGTCTTCGTCCGCGGCGAACACCGTCCGTGCGAGGTATTCGAGGTTGACCTGATGGACGATGCCGGTATCGGGCGGGACCACCCGGAAATTGCGGAACGCCTGCTGGCCCCAGCGCAGGAAGGCGTACCGCTCACGATTCCGCTCGAATTCAAGTCTGGAATTGGCCTGAAAGGCCGTCGGCGTGCCGAATTCGTCCACGATTACCGAGTGATCGATGACCAGGTCGACCGGCTGCAGCGGATTGATCTTGTTCGGGTCACCCCCCATGGCGACCATCGCGTCGCGCATGACGGCCAGATCCACCACGCAGGGTACTCCGGTGAAATCCTGCAGCAGCACGCGGGCAGGCATGAAGGCGATCTCGGCATCCGGCGTCGCCTTTGGATCCCAGCGAAGGATCGCCTCGATGTCCTGCTTGCGAACGACGCGGCCGTCCTCGCGACGGAGAAGATTCTCCAGGAGGATCCGCAGCGAAATGGGCAGCCGGCCGACGGACGCGCCGGTAGCCTTTTCGAGCGCGGGGATGGAGTAGTACGCATATTTGGTGTTTCCGACCTTCAGTGAGGTGCGGACGTGAAAGGAGTCGATGCTCTTCATAGTGGTGGCGGTCCCTGCAATGGATGTCAAAATGAACGCTCCAATATAAGAAAAAAAACGGGGCCACAAAGCTCCGTATGGCTGCCGGATGCCCGAGCCCTTCACGTCCGACCGGAGCGCCCGGTCCTTCATACGGTTGTATCCGTGCCCGATTGTTCGTATATTGACCCGCGATGAGCAGCGCGCACACATCGCTCCGGGGTGGCCGGCACGCCGATGCCTGAGACATCCCCTTTCCTCCGGGATTCCCGTCTGAGCCGCCGGATTCAATTCGAGGTGCCGCTGTTTCTTCCGTTCAAGCCGCTGTTGTTCTGTCCGATCGCTGTCGTTCCGATTTCATCCTCGGTCTCTGTGCTGAAGGGGCATTCCCGTGCCGAAACGAACTGACATCAAATCCATTCTGATCATCGGATCCGGACCGATCGTGATCGGTCAGGCGTGCGAATTCGACTATTCGGGCACGCAGTCGTGCCGGGCGCTGCGCCAGGAAGGGTACCGCATCATCCTGGTCAATAGCAATCCCGCGACGATCATGACCGATCCGGAGTTCGCCGATGCCACGTATGTGGAACCGATCACGCCGGAATTCGTCGAGCGGATCATCGAGAAGGAGCGGCCGGACGCGGTGCTGCCGACGATGGGCGGTCAGACGGCGCTCAACACGGCCGTGGCCCTGGCGGAGTCCGGCGTGCTGGAGAAATTCGGCGTCGAACTGATCGGCGCCAAACTCGATGCCATCCGGAAGGCGGAGGACCGCGAGCTGTTCAAGGCGGCGATGGATCGCATCGGCCTGCAGAGCGCCCGCGGCGGCTTCGTCAACTCGCTCGAAGAAGCGTTCAAGATCGCCGAGTCGATCGGATTCCCGCTTATCATCCGTCCGTCGTTCACGCTCGGGGGCACCGGCGGAGGAACGGCATACAACATCGAGGAGTTCGAAGAAAAGGTTGTGCACGGACTGACCGCCAGTCCCATCCATCAGGTGCTGATCGAG
The DNA here is from genome assembly GCA_021813905.1 of Bacteroidota bacterium. Lineage (GTDB taxonomy): Bacteria > Bacteroidota > Ignavibacteria > UBA10030 > UBA10030 > JAKAJH01. The sequence goes on from JAKAJH010000041.1 coordinate 23,520, forward strand.
GAATCGGTGATCGGATGGAAGGAATACGAACTGGAGGTGATGCGCGACCTGAAGGACAACGTCGTCATCATCTGCTCCATCGAGAATTTCGATCCCATGGGCGTGCATACCGGCGACTCGATCACGGTGGCGCCGGCCCAGACCCTGACGGACAAGGAATATCAGACGATGCGCGATGCTGCGCGGAAGATCATCCGGGAGATCGGCGTCGAGACCGGCGGATCGAACATCCAGTTTGCTGTCAATCCGCGCGATGGCCGTCTCATTGTCATCGAAATGAATCCCCGCGTTTCCCGCTCGTCGGCCCTCGCGTCGAAAGCCACCGGATTCCCCATCGCGAAGATCGCCGCCCGGCTTGCGGTCGGCTACACGCTCGATGAGATCCCCAACGACATCACGCGCCTGACGCCGGCGTCCTTCGAGCCGACCATCGACTATTGCGTGGTGAAGATCCCGCGGTGGGATTTCGAGAAGTTCAAAGGCGTGGACGATACGCTCGGCGTGCAGATGAAGTCGGTGGGCGAGGCGATGGCCATCGGGCGCACCTTCAAAGAGGCGCTGCAGAAGGCGCTTCGCTCGCTCGAGCAGGGGCGCTTCGGTCTGGGCGCGGACGGAAAGGATCCCGTCGAGGTCCGCTCTCTCCCGGAGACGGAGCGGGCCGAATGGCGCAAGCGGGTGCTCGATCGGCTGAAGAAGCCGAAACCGGGAAACATTTTCCTGCTGCGGTTGGGATTTCAGCTGGGATGCACGGTGGACGAGCTGCATGCATTGACTGCGATCGATCCCTGGTTCCTGTACAATATCAAACAACTTGTCGATTTCGAAGACGAGCTCGCTTCCGTCACGATCTGACGGTACTGACGCGGTCGCACTCGGAGGAACGCTGCAATGATGCCTGGACGATGGTTGCTGATCCTGACGGTCTGCGCCGGCGTTGCGATGCCGGCGATGGGACAGGCACCGATACCGGCTGATCGTGAGCAGCTGCTCAGCGGCGCATCGACGAGCGAATCCAATCCCGCGGAGCGCTGCGGCTATCCGTCGCCGGAGACCGTGCTGGCGAAGAAGGATGAGTTGGGCCTCACCCGCGACAAGCTCCGGCGGATCGAAGCGGTGGTGGCCGCGCAGCAGGCGGCGGTGAAGGTGAAGGGAGAAGAGATCGTGGAAGCCGAGGAGCAGCTGGCGAAGTTGTTCGAAGCGGGAACGCTGAACGAGAAGGTGCTGCGAAGTCGACTCGAGCAGATCGGCAAGCTCCGCGCCGATCTGCGATTCGCGCATGTACAGGTGTACCTGAAGATGAAGCAGATCCTCTCTCCGAATGAATGGGCACGATGCAAGGAGCTGAAGGCCGGTGAAGGGAAGTAAGACGACGAAGAAGACGGGGAAAGTCACGCCGGAACTCCTCCGCACGGCGAAGGAGCTCGGTTACTCCGACTATCAGCTTGCGCGACTGTGGAACGCGAGCGAAGAACAGGTGCGGGCATTGCGGGTGAAGTGGGGGATTGTCCCGGTCTTCAAAACTGTGGACACCTGCGCGGCGGAATTTGAAGCGCGCACGCCGTATCACTACTCCACCTACGAAGAAGAGAACGAGTCGGTCCGCACGGACCGGAAGAAGGTGATCATCCTCGGCGGCGGTCCGAACCGGATCGGGCAGGGAATCGAGTTCGACTACTGCTGTGTGCATGGCGTCTCCGCCCTGCGGGAGGAGGGATTCGAGACGATCATGATCAACTGCAATCCGGAGACCGTTTCGACTGATTACGACACGACCGACAAGCTGTACTTCGAGCCGCTGACGCTGGAGGATGTGCTGAACATCTGCGAGCACGAGCGGCCGGACGGCGTCATCCTCAGCTTCGGCGGTCAGACGCCGCTCAAGATCTCCGGATCGCTCGAGAAGGCCGGCGTGCCGATCCTCGGAACATCGCCGGAAGGCATCGACCTGGCGGAAGACCGCGAACGGTTCGGCGCGCTCCTGCGCCGCTTGAAGATCCCTCATCCGCAGTACGGGACGGCGTCGTCCGTCGATGCGGCGATCCGGGCCGCGGAACAGATCGGATTCCCGGTACTCGTCCGCCCGTCCTATGTGCTGGGCGGTCGCGCCATGGAGATCTGCTATACGCCGGACGCGGTCCGCGAGTACATGAAGAAGGCCGTCGATGTCTCTCCGGATCATCCGGTACTCATCGATCGCTTCCTTGAGGATGCGTTCGAGTACGACGTGGACTGCGTCAGCGACGGCACGGATGTGATGATCGGCGGCGTGATGGAGCATATCGAGGAAGCCGGCATCCACTCCGGCGACAGCTCGTGCATCCTTCCGCCCGTCATCCTGTCCGAAAAGAGTCTGCAGGAAATGATCGGCTACACCGTCAGGATGGCGAAAGCGCTGAACGTCATCGGACTGATGAACGTCCAGTTCGCGATGAAGGAAGGGGTGATCTACGTGCTGGAAGTGAATCCGCGCGCATCCCGCACCGTGCCGTTTGTGAGCAAGGCAACCGGGATCCCGCTGGCGAAAGTGGCGGCCCGGGTCATGGTCGGCAAGACGCTGAAACAAATGGGATTGGACACATTCGATTTTCGCACGGTGAAGTACACGTCGGTCAAGGAAGCTGTTTTCCCGTTCGCGAAATTCCCCCAGACGCCTGTCTTCCTGGGACCGGAGATGCGCTCGACCGGTGAGGTCATGGGGATTTCCGAGGACTACGGCATGTCGATCGCGAAATCGCAGATCAGCGCCGGGAACACCCTGCCGCTGAAAGGAACGATCTTCTGCAGCCTGAACGACAGTGACAAAACCGAATTCGGGCTCGGGATCGCACGGGATTTTCACCGGCTGGGATTCCGCTTCGTCGCCACCGAAGGGACGGCCCGCTTCCTGACCGGCGGCGGCGTTCCCTGCGGACATGTGTTCAAGGTCAACGAAGGCCGGCCGAATGTGGTCGACATGATCAAGAATGGCGAGATCCATCTGGTGATCAACACGCCGATGGGTGAGACCTCCCGGCAGGACGAGTACTCCATCGGCTGGGCGGCCCTCGAGCACAAGGTCTCGTTCATCACCACGCTCTCCGCCGCCTCAGCCGCCGTCCGCGCGGTGCAGGCGCAACGGGCGGGCGCCCTGACAGTGAAGAGTCTCCAGGAGTATCATCTCCAGAACGGCAAGTCACGATGAAACGGAAGTCGGTCATGATCATGGCAAATGGTGTTCGTCCATTCCTCGCGTGTGT
>JAKAJH010000042.1 GCA_021813905.1 Bacteroidota bacterium
TGCCGCCGGGGCGGTACGTCTTTCACGTGCGGGGATCGAACAACGATGATGTCTGGAACGACGCGGGTGTCTCGATCGTCGTCGTGGTCCATCCTCCGTACTGGAGGACCTGGTGGTTCCTGAGTCTGAGCGGGCTTGCGCTCCTGGCGGTCGCGTTCGTGGCATTCCGTCGGCGCGTTGCCACCGTCCGGCTCCGGACCGAACTGGAAACGGCTCACCGCGCACAGATGTCCATTATGCCGGCCGCAGCGCCGCCGGTGCAGGGATTCGACATCGCCGGCCGCTGCATTCCGGCGAGCGAGGTGGGAGGGGATTTCTACGACTACGTTCGATTGGGTTCGCGCGAGGGGCTGGGTATCGTGGTCGGCGATGTGTCGGGGAAAGGGATGAAGGCGGCCATGACCGCGGTGTTGGCCAGCGGACTGGTGAACGCGGACGCGCGGTCGTCGGATTCCGTGGCGGACGTGCTTACGCACTTGAACGCGCCGCTGTTCGAAAAGACCGACCGGGAAGTGTTTGTGGCGATGTGTCTTGCGTTCATTCAGCCGTCGACGCGGGAATTCGTCTTTGCCAATGCCGGACTCATCAAGCCCCTGCTGGTCTCCGGCGGGCGCGTGACCTCGCTCGATGCCGCCGGTCCGACGCATCCGCTGGGTGCCGTGCGCGACGTCCGGTTTGCCGAGCGGCGCGTGGCCTTGTCATCCGGAGACGCGGTGGTTCTGGTGACGGATGGCATACCCGAAGCGAAGAATTCTTCCGGCGAATTCTACGAGATCGAGCGGCTGACGGCGTTCTTCCAGCATGTCGATCGCCGCACGATGACGGCCCCGGATCTCTGCACGGCTCTGCTGAATGATGTGGCCGGTTTCGTCGGTGGCGCACGCCAGCACGATGACATGACCGTCGTGGTGATCCGTGTGCCGTGACGGTGGTGGCGGAAGCGGGTGCTGATCCCGGGATCCCCGTGGTCGTTGACCCTCTGCCGCTCGCGCCGTACATTTCGTCCATGTACCAGTGTCCCCAAAACGTCGGCCAAGACGAAAAGGACTACAAGAACGATGAAAGCTCCGCTGCCCCCGAACGAAGAAGAGCGCCTCGAAGCTCTGCATGCGCTCAACATCCTGGATACGCCGAACGAGCAGGCATTCGACGATATCACGTTCCTCGCGTCGTTCATCTGCGATGTGCCGATCGCACTCATCACCCTCGTCGACGAAGAGCGGCAATGGTTCAAGTCGGTCGTCGGGCTGAACGAGAAGGAGACCTCCCGGGACGTCTCCTTTTGCGCTCACGCGATCCTCGATCCGCAGAACATCTTCGAGATCCCGGACGCGCTGAAGGATGAGCGGTTTGCCGACAATCCCTTCGTGACGCAGGATCCGCACATCCGGTTCTATGCCGGCGCGCCGCTGGTTACGAACGGCGGGCATGCGATCGGGACGCTCTGCGTTATCGACCGCGTACCGCGGATCCTGAACGATCGACAGAGGAAAGCTCTCTCCGCATTGCGCCGGCGTATCACGGCCGAGCTGGCGCTCCGGAAGGCGAATGCGCAGCTGGAAGAAGCGGGCGGGCAGCTGAAACAACAGAATCAGGACCTGGCGCGTCTGAACGAAGAGAAGAATCGCATGCTCGGGATGGCCGCGCACGATCTGCGGAATCCGATCGGCGTCATTTCGACCTACGGTAGCATGCTGCTGGATGATGCCGTGCCGATGTCTGCGGAGGAGCGGAAGGAACTCCTGCAGGAAATCTCCACCTCCAGCCGGCAGATGCTGCGTCTCGTGAATGATTTTCTTGATGTCTCCAAGATCGAGGCCGGTGTCATCCGCCTGCAGCCGGAGCCGGTGGATTTGGTCGGACTGTCGGTCCATTTGGCGGGACTCAATCGCCCGCTGGCCGGATCGAAAGAGATCGCGCTCGAGATCGTCCCCGCCGTGGAACGGGCGGTCGCAGAGGTCGATGCCTCGCGCGTGGAGCAGGTGCTGAACAACCTGATCACCAACGCAATCAAGTTCTCCCCGGCGCATTCGTCCATCCGGGTGATCCTCACGGCCGAAGGGGACGGCTTCCGCATCGCGGTGCGGGACGAAGGCCGGGGCATCCCGCAGGACAAGCTGGCGCTCCTCTTCCAGCCGTTCAGCGCACTGCAGTCGCGCGGAACACAAGGCGAAGCGGGCACCGGCCTGGGGCTGGCCATCGCCCGAAAGATCGTCGAAGCCCACAACGGGACGATCCGTGTCGAAAGCGAAGCGGGGAGAGGATCGACGTTCTCGTTCTGGCTGCCGCGCTCAATGACCCGCTGAATCGGCCTCGCCTGTCTTCGGTCCCCACGACTGCAACTCGAGGATATTGCCTTCCGGATCCGTGCAGTAGCACCAGGTCACGCTCATCCCGGCGGATGTCCGGAGCGTCACGATCTCTCCCACCGCCGTCCCCCCGGCATCGAGAAGCTCCCGCTGGGCGCGGTTCACATCCGGTACTTCGAACGCCATGTGCCCGAATCCGGGCCGATTGACCGCGGGTGCGACCGAGGAAGTGCTCACCGTGTACGAATAAATCTCCAGCGTCGGTCCGTCATCACCGTACCCGGGCAGGCGCAGGTGCTGGCCGTGCAGTTCCGTTCCGGGCACGCCCGTTCCCCGCTCAAGGTCCGGGCCCTCGTAATGCCGCTCCGGAGGGACCGGCACGCAGCCAAAGAGGTTCTGGTAGAAGAGCGATAGCGTCCGCCAGTCGCGGGCGATGAGATTCGTGTGAACATACCGGGCGGGGATGGGCATTGCGGATTCTCCGGCAGATGGGGTGATGGACGATCACATCTTCCGATGAACATAGCGCGATGTTCGATCAGCTGCAACGGTCCACTCTCTTCCGCGCGCCGATCGCCGTTCCACGGGTCGCGGAGCGGTCGCCCTCCGAGGATCACGGCATTCGCTCGAACGGGATCGCCAGGCCGTGACCTACCACTACAATGTCTCGAACGATTTCTTCGCCCTGTATCTCGACCGGCGGATGGTGTACTCGTGCGGCTATTTCCGGAAGCCGACCGATTCGCTGGACCGGGCTCAGGAACAGAAGTTGGATTACATCTGCCGCAAGCTCCGCCTTCGTCCCGGCGAGCACTTCCTCGACATCGGCTGCGGCTGGGGAGGACTGATCATTCATGCGGCAAACAAGTATCGCGTCTCCGCGCTCGGCATTACGCTGAGCGAACCGCAGGCGCAACTCGCCCGCGAGCGGATCGCGGCGCGCATCTGGAAAAGCGGTGCCGCGTCGAGGTGCGCGACTATCGCGCGCTCGGCGCCGCAGAACGGTTCGACAAGATCGCAAGCATCGGGATGGTCGAGCATGTCGGCCGTGAGAAACTGCCGGAGTACTTCGGGCAGGCGTGGCGATTGCTCCGGTCGGGTGGGATGTTCCTGAATCACGGCATCGCGCATCCACCGGGATTCGGCACCTCACCGGCGGAGTCATTCTCCGATGCGTACGTCTTTCCCGACGGCGATCCGGCCCCGATCAATGTCAACACGCGCGCGGCGGAGGAAACCGGATTCGAAGTGCGGGATGTGGAGAGCCTGCGGGAGCACTACGCGATGACGCTGCGGCATTGGGTCCGGCGACTGGAGCATCACCGGGGCGAGGCGACCCGCCTGACCGACGAGGCGACGTACCGTACGTGGCGGCTGTACATGTCTGCATCCGCGCACGGATTTGCCGCCGGTCAATATAGCATCTATCAGTCCCTTCTCGTCAGGACTGATGGGGGACGAAGTGGCGTGCCGCTCACGCGTGAGGATTGGTACGGGAACGGGTGAGAGGATGCATTCGTGAGCGGGAGCACGAAGGGGGAGCCGATATTTTCCTACCGTTCAAACAGCGTGCGCGCATTCACAATGCGCTCCGGTGCAGCCGCTCCTCCTCCGGCGAGATCGCGGCCGAATCGGACAGCGCGGACGCACGAATCGCTTTTCCGGAGGCTGCAGATGAAACGTTTTCTCTTTTCTCTTGGCATGGGAGTGTTGCTCACATTTCTCGGATGTTCGTCAAAGAGTTCAAACCCCGTCACGGCAGGTACACCCGCCACCGGCACATCCGCCTGGGCAATTCAGACCATTGACAGCAGCGGCGTGGTGGGGGAAGAGTCCCACATCGCGGTTGACACCGCAGGCCATGTGGCGATCAGCTACTTCGACCGCACCACCGGCATGATCCGGTGTGCACGGCTGATCGGTTCCGCATGGACGATCGCTGACGTGGGAAACGCGACGGGGCCGTACGTCACGACAGGGAGAAACTCGATTGTGCAAAAAGCGGACGGGTCTCCGGTCGTGCTGTATCACAAAGCCGACGATGCGTACTTTGTCACGTCGTGGTCGGGCTCCGCGTGGACGACACCGACGCCGATCGGCTGGTCGGAATCCGCGTGGGCGTTTCTCGGGCGGAATGCTGTCGCCGTGGATAAGAGCACCGGCACGATCCACGCCGGACTCTCCCTCTACGATTCGCACGGCGGGGCCGTCATGGGCTACTGGCGTTCGCCGAACGCTTCCGCGACGGCGCTGGACGGTCCCGCGGGAGGATCGACGGGGGGCAGCATGGGTATCGCGGTCGACGGAAGCGGGAACGTCCACGTGGCATACGAATACGAAGCGACTGCCACGTCCACCGCACTGCTGCGCTATGCGAAGTTGAGCAACGGTGTCTGGAGCATCGCGACGGTCGATTCCATCGGCGACGGAGGCAATTTCACCTCGTCGTTGATCTCCCTGGCAGTCGGTCCGGACGGACTGCCGCAGATCGTCTATTATACCCTCTTCAACGGATACAAATATGCGCGCTGGACCGGGAGCGCGTGGGAAAAGAGCCTGATCCAGGCATATTCCAGCGTGGGGTGGTGCGATCAGTCCATCGTGGTGGACCGGAACAACGTGCCTCATGTGGCAATGCTTATGGGTTCGTACAAACTGCTGTATGCGACCCGATCCGGCGGGTCATGGTCGATCGAAACGGTGGACCCGCATACCGGATTCAGCCCGTCAATCGGTGTGGATGGGTCCGGAAAGGTCTTCATCGCGTACTCTGATGACAACGCGTCCGTCCTGAGGCTGGCAGTCCGGACTCCCTGACGGAGCCCGGAATGAGGGCGGGCCGGAAGAACGCTTCCGGAGTTCCTCCGGAGCGCTCTTTTCCGTACATTAGGACGACAATCGAATGGAGCGCATGGAACGATTCCGCCGGCTTCTGCTGCTCATGGTTTTCCCCCTCGCTGTTGCCGTCGGGCAACATTCCCCCGTTCAGCGTGCCCTCATCGTGGTGGAAGGTTCTTCTGACCTGAAGAACCCGGCGATGGGCATCGGCCGGCAGCTTCAAGCCCTTCTCGGCCATTTCCCGACCGTGTCGGTCACCACAAAGGGCGTGAATTCCTACGTCCCGGGGGAGATGAACGGATACGACGTCACGTTCTACTGCGGATTCAATCCCGTCAACACACCTCCGGATGCCTTCCTCCAGGACGTGATGGCGGGCTCGCGTCCCGTGGTCTGGATGAGCACCGGCTTCAAGGAATTCTGCGCCCGCTTTCCCGTGGCCAAGCGATTCGGATTTCGTGTCGCGACGCTCGATTCGATAACGGCGTACTCGGTCGTCCGCACGCCGCGAGGCATCTTCCAGCGCCAGGAGATGACCACGAGCATCGTAAGCATCACGAATGCGGCAAAAGTATCGGTGGTGGCCACGGCACAGACCGCCAACGGATCGAGGCAAATCCCCTACATCCTGCGTTCCGGATCGCTTCTGTACATTGCGGATTCGCCCTTCGCCTACGCCGGCCCGAGCGATCGGTATCTGTACTTTGCCGACATGCTTCATGATATCCTCGGGATCCAGCATGATGAGTACCACGGTGCGATTATCCGCATCGAGGATGTGAACGTCTACGAGAATCCCAACGCCCTTCGTGAGATCGCGGATATCCTCTCGAGCCGGGGCATTCCATTCCTCGTCGGCGTGATCCCGTTCTATGTCGATCCGGGACAGGGCGTGCGGCTCAGCCTTTCCGATGCGCCCGAGTTGGTCGATGCCCTTCAGTACATGGTGCATAACGGGGGAACGATCGTGATGCACGGCTCCACGCACCAGTACAAAGGGACGACGGCGGTCGATTACGAGTTCTGGGACGAATCGACGAACGGCCCGATCCGGGGCGAGACGTCCGAGGGCGATGCACGGAAGATCGAGAACGGCATTCAGGAGTTCATGAAGAACGGGCTCTATCCGCTTGTCTGGGAGACGCCGCACTACACCGCCTCCATGACGCTTTACAAGACCGTGGCGAAATACTTCAGCACGGCGTGTGAGCAGCGGCTTTCCGTCGACGATGCCGACTTCAGCCAGTACTTTCCGTACATCATCAGAAAAGATCTGTACGGTCAGACAATCTATCCGGAGAACCTCGGTTACGTGCCGCTCAATCCCAACAAGGATTCCAGCGAGCAGGTCATTCGGGATATTCTCGCCGACGCAAAGTCCCACCTGGCGGTCCGCGACGGCGTGGTGGGAGTATTCTTCCATCCCTTCCTCGATCTCGATCTGCTCAAGCAGCTTGCCGACGGACTGCAGGGCCTGGGATATTCCTTCCTCGACCTTCGCGAGCAGACGAACTGGGTCCATCTTTCCGACCGTGTGATCCTTTCCGGAAGTCAGGGCTACACCGTGCATCTGACGGATCAGTATCTGCAGGAAACGTGGTTCAACGAGCACGGACAGGTGCGCGACCGGTCCGTCTCCGACACGCGGCTCAGCGGTGCGGTGACGCGGACGGTGACGCTCGGCCCGGATGAATTCTACAAGGCGGAGCCGACCGAATTCCGGGAGCGTGAACCGGGCTTCCTCGAGAACCTCACCGGTCAGGCGTCACGGCTCTTCGATGCGGTGTTCGCCGGCGACCAGACCTGGCAGCCAATGCGGCCGGTCATCCTGTGGAATCATTTCGCGCGGGGCGGATTCTATCGCGACCAGGCGTCCCTCGCGGCGATCTTCTCCGCGGTAAATGTTCCTGTCGATACGATCTTTCTCGGCCAGCCGGTCCAGCCGGGTCCGCATACCGTGCTGGTCGTGCCGGCCGCCTTCACAGATTCGCTGAAGCTGCCCGACTACACCGCCATCACGAGCTTCGTTCAGAACGGCGGTAACGTGCTCCTCGACGGACGCACCGATCTTGCCGAAGAGTTCGGCCTGAAGTTCACGCCCGCCCGCTTGCGGGTGGTCAACGTCCGGGACAAGATGTTCCCGGAAGAGCGGATCGCATGGCGCGATGCGGAACTGGTGGCGAAATTCGAAGCGGACGGCGTGGACAAGGTGTTCTGCTCGGATGAAGCCACCAACGCGCCGCTGGTCGTGGGGATGCGATACGGCAAGGGCCGCGTGCTGTTCATCAGCTCGCGGTTCGATCCCTCTTCCATGATCGGCATCGGCCGGTATCCGTTCCTGCTGGATCATCTTCAATCGTATTTTCAGGTCCGGCCGATCGTCGAACGGCGGGATCTCGAGATGTATTTCGACCCGGGCTTCCGTCATTCCTACAGCATCGAACAACTGGTGGCGCAGTGGGTCAAGCTCGGCATCCGGACGGTGCATGTTGCGGGATGGCACCAGTACCCGAAATACACCTACGATTACGACCGCCTCATCCGTCTCGCGCACGCCAACGGCATTCTGGTTTACGCCTGGTTAGAGCCGCCGCAGGTCAGCCAGAAATTCTGGAATGATCATCCGCAGTGGCGTGAGAAGAACTATCGCGGTGAGGACGCCCGCCCGTCGTGGCGCTATCCCGTGGCGCTCACGGACACGGCCTGTCTGGCGGCGGTGACGCGGGAATTCGACGCCTTCCTGCGGGCGCATGACTTCGACGGCGTGAACCTGGCCGAACTGTATTTCGAAGCCGGCCGGGGGTTCGAGGATGCGAAGTACTTCACGCCGATGCATCCCTCGGCACGGGCCGAATTCCGCCGGCTGCATGGCTTCGATCCGGCGGTGTTGTTCGATCCGAAATCTTCGTGGTTCTGGAGGACGGATTCGGCGGGGGCGGCGGCGTTCGTCGATTACCGCGTTTCGAAACTGGACCATGTGTACCGCACGCTCCTGCCCGTGCTGCAGTCGGTCGCGGCGGGGAAGCCCGGATTCGAAGTGATCGTCACGGCCATGGACAGCAAAGGCTCTCCCGAGCTCCGGACGAACATCGGCGTGGATATGGATGATGTTCTGCGGTTGCGGAAGGAATTCGGATTCCTGCTTCAGGTCGAAGATCCGGAATCGCGCTGGTCCACGGATCCCCGGCGCTATGTCGCGATGGGTCGCCAGTACGCTTCGCTGGTCGGCGACACGTCGAAGCTGATGCTCGACCTCAATATCCTGTCGTTCCGAAAACCGGAGGTGGTGACGCTGTTCCCGACGCTCGGTCCGACCGGAACGGAAAGCTTCCAGCTGGTGCGCTCGGCATCGCTAGGGGCACCGCGGCTTACGATCTATTCCGAAGCAACGGTCAACCCGCAGGACATGCGGTACCTGTCGAACGCGCTCGCCGCCGATGTCACCTATCGGCAGACCGACGACGGATACACGGTGGAGTCACCGCGCTCCTTCAGCGTCACACTGCCGCCGACGGTACACCAGGTGACGCTGGACGGAACACCCGTCAGTCCGTTCCGGGGGAACGAATTCCTGATTCCCGCCGGAGCGCACACGCTTCAGTTGAGCGCGCAGGGTCCCGCGTCGTTCTCCACCTCCACGCTCGATACGCGGCTCATGTCCATCACCGGCTCGCTCCTTTCGATTTCGCATGGACTGCGCGATATCGCGTTCCGGTATGAATCGCCGCGCCGCACGATCGCGTCGCTGAGCAATCTTCCCACGGAGATCACGGTGGACGGCGCCGCGTACTCCTTCACCGTGATGAAGGGAGATGACTGCTATTCGGTGGCGCTGCCGCCGGGCACGCACGATGTCCGCATCGTCGCCGGTGACCGGTTCTCGTACGGCGTCAGCGTGACCAGCCTGTGGTCGACGACGGCCATCGCGCTGTTCGGTGCCGCCGCGGTCCTGTTGTTGTTCGGCATGTACCTCGTCCTGAAAGTCGTCCGACGGCGTGCCGCCGCCTGATCCGTCCACTGCCGGAGCACATGCATGAGCGTCCTGGAGGTCGATCTCAGCTTCCTGTTCGTCGTGGCCGTCATTCTGATCTGGTTCATGATCGCGTACCAGTTCGTGCTGACGGTCTTCGGCTATATCAACTACGTCCGGTCGCTGCGCAGCAGGAAGGAGGTGGATGCTCGCACGTTCGCATACCCCACCTGTGCCGTTCTCATCCCCGCACACAACGAAGAGAAGGTGATCGGCCGCACCGTCGAGTCGATGCTGCAGCTCGAGTATCCGGCGGACAGGCTTACCATCTGCGTCATCAATGACGGCTCCACGGACCGGACGCGGGCGATCGTGGAAGAGATCGCGGCCCGGGACCGGCGGGTGACGCTCTACAACGTTCCACCGGGGGAAGGCGGAAAGGGGAAATCGCGCGCGCTGAACCTGGGCGTCAAGCAGGTGCAGGCCGACGTGCTGGCGATCTATGATGCGGACAACACGCCCAAGCCGGACGCGCTGAAATACCTGGTGGCCGAGCTGCTTCTCCACTCCGAGCTGGGCGCGGTGATCGGCAAGTTCCGCACCGTGAACAAGGACGTGAACCTGCTGACGCGGTTCATCAACATCGAAACGCTCAGTTTTCAGTCGATGCTGCAGGCTGGCCGCTGGCAGATGCACGGCATTGCGACGCTTCCCGGAACGAACTTCGTCATCCGGAGGGAGCTCATCGACGCGCTGAACGGGTGGGATGAAGAGGCGCTGACCGAAGACTCCGAGCTGAGCATCCGGATCTACGAGGAAGGATACAAGATCAAGTTCATTCCGTATGCCATCACGGAGGAGCAGGAGCCGCAGTCGTGGTCGGTGTGGATGCGGCAGCGGATGCGGTGGGTCCGCGGCAACAACTATGTGATCTCCAAGTTCTGGAAACACATTCCGAAGTTCCGCAGTCGCCGCATCGCCTTCGATCTGCTTTACACGCTTTCGCTGTACTACACGTTCTTCGTCGCGATCGTGATCTCCGATGCACTGTTTCTGCTGAGCGCCACGCGGCTGGTGAGTATCGCGCTGCCGGGGCCGTACACGTTCGTCTGGATCATGGCATTCGTGCTGTTCATCTTTGAGATCATGCTCGCGGTCTCGTACGATGCGGAGGATAAGCCCCGGAATCTGTGGATCGTCCTGCTGATGTACTTCTCGTACTGTCAGCTCTGGATCTACATCGTCGTCAAGGCGTGGTATCAGGACTACATCGCGCGGGAACGCCGCGTGTGGGACAAGACGGTTCGGTTCGATGTGCCATCATCCCGGTGACCGCATGAAAATCTTCAACGCGCTTCTCCTGACGACCCTGATCGTATTGCCGGCCTCGGCGCAGTTCTCCGGATACGCATCGGCGACCTACGGCTACGACGCGAACCCGATGGCGAACTACGCGATGATCGGAGACCAGCTCTCCCAGGCGTATCTGAGTCTGGGATGGGAGCACGATGGAGACGCATCGGTCTTCGCGGCGCACTATACGGGCGGCTTCGTCGGATTCAACGGATTTGCGGATCGGAATTACTATGAACATAGGCTGACCGCTCACTATGACCTGGCGTGGGAAGCGGAGGCTGGGGACGAGGACACCGCCGGGACGTCCGAGACTCCGGATTCCACCGGCCGCTACCTGACGCTCCTGGCGGGAGTCAGCGCCCGATTGGATAAGGCGGCGTTCGCTGATTTCGACAATCAGGGGATTCACGGGGGTGCTTCGTACCGGATCCCGCTTGGCGCCAGCATGTACGGACGGGCGACGGATGTTCTTTCTTCCCGAAGCTATCTGTACGTGCCGGAAATGTCGGCCATGAGCAACGCATTCGCACTGGAGCTCGGTACCTCCGGCACGGTTGCATCCTTCGGCGGCGGGCTTTCGTACAGCTACAAGTCATTCTACCTCTCGGGGTACGATACCACGCGCTTCGATGTCACGGCATCCGCAGGGGCGGGACACGGCAAGGGGAAAGGAGTGGGCGGGGGCTCCGCCGGCGCCGCGGGTCAGACGAAGAAGATCCTTCTGCAGCCCACGTCGCGCACGACGTCGCAGCTCAGCGCGTTTGCGTTCGGGGCCTGGGAATGGGAGGAGGGATCGTTGAACGTCGGCCTGCTGTATCAGTTCGCCGCCAGTACGGCGTCACGGTATGTGGCACAGCAGTCCAATTCGTCGCAGCTCACCGACGATCTGTACAACGACGCCTTCAACTACAGCGGTCCTCAGGTGTCCGTCGAGTACACCCGGACGCTTCCGTGGCAGCTGTCCCTCTCGACCAGTCTGGCGCTGCAACAGAGATCCTACCAGGTGCCGGCGCTGCTGCTGGACGGAACAGCCACGAGCTCGGATCGCAGCGATCTCCGGACGGCGTGGGATGCGACCATTTCGTGGCCGCTGCCGATTTCGGCGAGCTTCAGCCTCGACCTGTCGTGTTCGGTCTCGGTGGTCCGAAATCAGTCGAACGACGCATACAACGATTTTTCCGGATCGGCCATCTCGCTGGGCGTCGGATTCTCATTCTAGCCGCGGGCCGTACGCGCTCGCACGGATTTCGATCCGGCGGGATTCAGAGCTCGCGGGATCAGTCTGGCGGCCGACCCGACCAAAGCGGCGTGAGAGCTCTCCGCCTTCCTTTTATTCCATCCGACCTTTCCCTTTGACGGGCTGACCCCCCGTCCGGATCTCCGCACTGTCCGAAAGGGATGATTCCGCTCCTCCGGCGGTCTTCACGCGGATCGCGTAGCGATACGAAGCCGATCTCTGCACCTGGCGGTCCTGGAATTGCCGCGCCGATCCATCGACCGAGGAATACTCTGTCACGCCTTCCTGCCCCTGTGCCCGATAGATGACGAACCAGTACCGTTCCTTCCGGTGCGATCCGTACTGCCAGGTCAGAATGACGCGCCCCGCGGTCGAGTCGTACCGTGCGCTGAGTCCGGAGGCTGGTGCGCGGATGCCGGTGTCATACGGACGGGCCTCAACAGCAGGCGAAGGAAGCGAGTGCAGTCCGCTGCTGTCGATCGCTTCGATCCGGTATTCGTACATGACGTTCTGCGTCACCGCGGTGTCGACGAACCGCGACTGCGACCGGTCAAGCGCATGCAGCAATTGCCACTCCTCCGTCCCCTGGATCCGGCGCGACAGGACCTGTTTCGCGACATCATCGCTCGGACTTGTCGCCCACCGGAGTGCGACCGACGAGTCGCTCACCTGCACGTCGAGAAACACCGGCGATGCCGGCGGTACGACATCGGGACGGCGCAGCACGAGCATGGACGACGGAGGCGACTGAATGTACCGGTCCGTGACCGCGGCAATGCGGTAGTAGATGTAGTGGCTGAGGGTGTGAATGTTCACCGTGTCCGCGAACGATGTATCCGGAACAGGCTGATTGACACGCTGCGAGAACTCGTGCGTCGGATCGTTCGCCCACAGCACACGGTACCCGATGATGTTGCGCTCCGGTCCGAGCTTCCAGCGCAGGCGGACGACGCCCTCCTTGTCAATGGTGCCGGCGAGTCCTTCGGGCGTTTCCGGCCTTGTCGTGTCGATCGTCTCGCTGTACGCTGGAAGGGATTGTGCGAGATTCCCCGCGGTGTCGACGGCCGCCACGACGTAATACGGCTCCATCGTCGTTGCCGCTGAATCCACAAAGGATCGGGCGTTCGCCGGGAGGATCAGGCGCATGAGTTCCCTCGTTTCCTCCGAGGCACCTTTACCGGGGGGAGGCATTCGGACCCCGCGCTGAAAGAGCAAATGGTAGTTCTTCAATGCGAACGAGCTGCGGGACACGACAAATCCCGCGAGATCCGGCGTGGTCGCCGGCATATCCCAGACGATCCGCACGACGTGCGTTCCGAGCTGGACAGGCTTCCGGATCGTTGGCGACGGCGGCGGCGTGAGATCGACCGCCATGCCATCCACATTGGCCGGCTCACTGAGATCCGCAAACGGCGTGATCCCTTCGACCCGGTAGCGGTAGTGAACGTAGTCGATGGCGCTGGTGTCCGTGAATGTCTGAGACCCTCGGGCGCGCTCTTGTTCTCCCGTCGCGGAAAGATACGGGAGATTGTTCAGCTTTGTGAACGTCTTGCCACTGTCCGCCGAGCGATAGATGTTGTAGGCGGTGAGCCCGCCGCGGGGGTCGGACGGACTGTTCCATCGCAGCGTGACCGCGTGTTCGCCGGGATGCGCCACGAGCGCAACCGGCGCGGACGGTCGTCGGAAGGGAACTGCGGACGCGACGGTGAATGCCGTGTCAAGTCGGACGAGCGAGTCCGGGCCGGCCAGGCGGACGCGGTACGAATACGTCTCTCCGCGCTTAACGTCTCTGTCCACCAGCCGAAGTCCGAGTCCTTCCGCCGCCAGCGGATCCATATCCGCGGCGAAGAGGGAAAATCCGAACCGGTTGGTCAGCTCGTCGGCCGCGTCCTTCAATGCGGCGGTCGGCCCTTCTTCCGGCCGCGGAAGAAACTGCTTGCCATACAACGCTTGCACCGCGACCGCCTGGTACTGGTCGCCGTTCGAGATCCGACGCTTCCATTCTTCGAGTGACCACGGCTTGACCGGCGACGGGGAGAGGCGGCGGAAACTTGCCCGCGCGGCTTTCGGATCTTTGAGCATCGTGACGCGCTCGACGATGTATCCGAGCCTGTTGCCGGCGAGCCATCCGAGGGCGGTATTCGGGGCCCAGCGGAGCACGACGGAATCCTGGTCGGAACGCGCAACCATCGTCAGGCGTGGTACCGGAAGGTGCGGAGACTTCACAGCCGTGCCCGCTGCCGCGGACCTCTTCTGCGCGGAGAGATTTCCACCGCACACGACACTCACCAGCGCTGCTGCCACCAGAATACGATGCATGATCCTTCTCCTGAACAATGAATCGGCCATCGCTAATGCCGGATGATCCGACTTCTGCGTGGAGTGGATGAGGGCGCGGCGATGGGCGTCGATACGCGAATCATCGCCGGGTGACCATAGGTGAAATTCTTCTGTACCCACGGGGCGTTGGCGTTCCAGTCGAACTTCGGCGAATAGGCAAAATCGAGTGTGTAGGTATCCTGATACACCGCAGAATAGAGAGCTGTGTAACTGAAGATGTTCTGACTCCCGAGGTTCTGCAGCCAGCCGAAGTTGTTCTGTATCCAGTCTCCCTTCCCATAGATCTCGCATCCGTCGTCATCCGCTCCGCCGGAATAGTACTCGCTTAATATACGCATGGATGCGAAATACAGGTCGGTGAAATCCGACGGGACGTTCGTTCCGTGGAGATACTTCACCTTCAGAGTGTATGCCGCGGAGGGCTGGCCCGTCGTGAACCTGAGTGCCGATGAGTTCACTTGTGCGGCCTGGAACAGCGATCGCGGGGCGGGCGACATAGTGACGAACGGAACGGTCATCCGTCCGAAGGAGATGCTGGCGTAGGTCGCCTGCGGATCCGGATGCGACCAGGAGGGCTGACCGTACAGCCGTCCGTCCGCAATGGGCACAGACGTGCTCCAGAGACCGCGAATGGCCATGTCGAAGATGTGATTGTAGATGGACTTCTTCGCGAATGTCGTGAACCATGATTGATTCGTATGTACCGCATCGACGAGGATCAGCGGATCCGCCTGCTGATCATCATTGGAATTCCTTCCTTTCTTCACGAAGCCGTGCATATCGTAGTCGTCCCACCCCTCGTCGGAGCCGAACGCCGCCACAAGGTCTTCATGGATACCCCAGTATTGCGAATGGCCGGTCGAGGAGAACGTGAGCTGACCGATCTTCTCCGCGAGTGTTGGGTGCTTGCTCGTCTGGAAATACAGCACGTACAGGAGCTTCTCGTTCGATCGAACCCTGAGACCGGGCGGCACAAACTGCGGCGAGGCGATCTTCAGCGAGTCAATCCCGTTGAATCCTCCGCTGACGTTTATGGCCTTGATACCCGACCGCACCGTCATGGTCCTGCTGCTTGAGACCTTCGTTTGCAGGTTGAAGGAATGGAGCTGCGCCGACAAGGCAACAAATTGCGCCTTCGTCTGGCGGATGAACTGGAGCGCGTAGTCTGTCGACGGCTGAAGCGATGAAAGTGCGAACGTGATCCGCCGGCTCCCTTCATCATACGTGAGAGGAACATCCTGAGGCGCTCCGCCACCCAGCGGCAAGAGCCGTACCACGTACGTTCCGGGCACGCTGAACAAGTACTCCATGTCTTCATTCAGTTGGACGAAGCCCTGGCTCTGCTCGCCGTACAGGAAATATCGCTGCCGGTCAAGCGGCATGCTCCAGGAGATGTTCCGTGCTTCCAGGCTGTCCGGACGCTTGCCCGTGGTGAAATACAGGGATGTGTCCTGAACGATCGGGTTCCCATGACTGTCCGTTGTCACGGTCCACTGTCCGTGATCGTCCAGCTCGAACCCCTGCACCTTCGCCGTCATCTGGACCTGCGTGTATTGTGGCAGCGGCTGATCCGACACGAAGTACCCGGTGTAGCCGTCCTGGGATTTCTCCCAGTGACCCGGGATCGGACTGTTGTTGTTCACCGTGGACAGGGAGAAGTCCTGGAACACGATGCGATAGGACTTGGTCATCGGTTGCCCGTTCTCGTCGGGCGTCTGCAGATCCACTTCCTGGTCAATGGGGAAGCGAATGGAAAGGCTCGGGGTGGCGAACACGTCGACGTTGTTTGTGCCGTTATCGGGCGCTGCGGCTGTGAACAGGTCGATCTTCAGCGGGTTCTCGGCCGCGACGAGGCATTTCTCTCCGATCTCAAACGAGAAGGCGGCGTGCCCCTCCACGAGGCCGCCCAGAATGGAGAAGTGTCCTCCGACGATCCCCTGGATCCAGATCGGATTCGGCGCCTGGAACTGGCACAGCGCACCGGCGCCCATATCCAGGATCGGGAAATCACCGCTCACGAATGTCATGTCGACGTGGAGCCCCATCTTGAAATCCGCGTAGGCGAAGAGCTGGCCGTAGCCGAACCACCCGTTGACGCCCGGGGGAGCGTTGGTGTTGCTGCAGATCCACGTGTTCGCGTCGATCACCGCAATGTCGAATCCCATGCCGAACGCCATGTGCGCGTAGAAGGCCAGGAATGTGAAGTCTCCGGTGTAGTTCAGGCTGGCGCCCATCGCGAAGCCGGACGCCGGTCCACCGGTGAGCGGCCGGGAAACGGTCGGAAGCGGCTGTCCGATCGCCTGCTCAATGTCGGCCCGGTGCGGAAAATTGCTCAGGTCGGGCGCCGGGATGTCGGTGCCGGCCATGACGTATGCGTCGACGGTCGCAATGGACGCGAGTGTCAGCTTGATACGGTTGGTGGGCACACCGATGAGGACGTGCCAGTTGCTCGGGTCGAAGTGAATGTTCATCTGACCCTGCGCACCGAAGATGCCGCTGATACTGCTGCCGGTATGGAAGTTGAAATTCCCCTCAAAGACGGAATTGACGAAGTCATACGAGATCGAGGCATCCGCCAGCACGGTGGCATCCTGCTTTGAAAGGATGTCCGCCACGGAGGTTTCGGACGAGAGGATGTATCCGTTCCCGTTCAGGAAGATCGATCCGATCCCGCCGTTCACAAAATTGGCGCCGAGCGTAATGGCGCAGACGAAAACCTGAGGCCGGCCCGAGATACCGACATCCGCGTTGGCCAGAAAACCGAGGTCCGATGAGCCGTCCGGCGTGAACGTGAGCCCGGACAACGAGGAGCCGATCTTCTTGGGCGGCGGCGGAGTGCTGTCGATCGTGGCCGGAAGGGTCCCCGGCTTCATGTGGTACCACGCACCGCCTCCGAGGCCGTACATTGCGACGGGTCCGAAGGTGACGCCGGTTTCAAAGACGGCGGAGGCGTCGACGTACCAGTAGCGGTAGCCGTTCACCGCCCCAAATTGCGCTACCGCCGAAACCTGAACGGTCTTGATGAAAGTCGCGCTGAGAGCGCCCCGGAAGCCGTTCCCGAACGTCGGATCGTCATGGTACAATGCGATGGACCCGTTGATCAGCACGGCGCCGAGATCGGCTTTCACCGTGATCGTGTCGACATCGACACCGTCGAACGCAAACTTCTGGCCGGTGCCGCTGTTCACATCCATGACGCCCCAGATGGAGAGGGCGGTGCTTCCGCTGATCTGATCGGCGATGTTCGCGGAAACGGTGAATCGCAGTCCGACGCCGTAGCCGTTCTGTCGTTGCTCCGTTGCGATGCCGACGTCGCTGATCGAGATCGGGAAGCCGGACAGCGAATGCTGTGGACTGCCGAATTTCCACGTTCCCTTGTCGATGTACGGCGAGTTCGTGGTCAGGATGAAGTTCTGGAACTCCAGAAGCTGCAGATCGACTTTCGGAATCTCTCCGACATTTCCGTTCACGGAGAAATTGCCGTTGAGCGTTGCCGTCGCGCGGAACTTGCCTGCGCTGTCCGCGACGACAATGTTGGTGGTGGGATCGAGGTTGAGCGTGGCGAACCAGACGCTGGCCTTGACCTCACTCGTCGGATGGATGTTGAAGAGGAACTTCATGTCGCCGCTTTGCAGCGTCGAGAGCGTGGCGGAGTAGACCAGCGCACTGTCAGCGATCGGGATCTGGACGCGTCCCTCCATCCGGCCGTCGGTCAGCGAGCTGCAGGCGAAATTCACGCCGATGGTATCGATGCTCGCGCCCCACTGGCCGAAATCGCCCTCCGGATACTGAATGATGTTGGACGCGAGGAAGCTTGCCGTGAATCCTGCGCCGTCGATGATCATATTGTTGACGGCGATCTGCGGCGGGGATCCTTTGAATGTCTGGAGCTCCTTCGGGAGACGGACCATCCCGGATCGGATGTAGAACCCGTGCCAGTCCACTCCGGGCTTTCCCTTCGGATAATTGGCCGGAAAGACGATGCCCGCCGGATTCTGAACATCGGAATGATCGTAGGTCATGTCCTTTACCGTCAGCACCATACCGGACGAACCTGCGATCTCACACGAATCCAGGGAAGCGGCCCCGAGCCAGTCGCCGGGGCGTCGGATCACCGCCAGCAGTCGTGCGGCCACTTTTCCCCCGGTATCGGGCAAGGGAATCAGCCAATCACGCGGGAACAGTACGTCGGCGCGAAGGTGAAGCTCTTTGAATCCCTTGCAGTCCCACGACACGTATGTCCCGGAGTCGCTTTTCGCGGGCGCCTTGAACCGGAAACCGAAGCTTCCCGGCTGATCCACCCCGATATCCTCGGCGAGATAGAGCGTGCCTTCATCCACGCCGAGGCCGCCGGGCTGGAGCGGGATGCCCCGCGCACCCACGCCAAGGCCGATGTTGGGACCCAGATCCGGGAGCGGGAACGACGCCACGGCGTTGAGCGTCGCGATCGTGTCCGTGAATGTCATTCCCATAATGCCGATCGTCATCGGAAATCCGTCGACGGTATTGTCGAGTCCGATCGGGAGCGTGACCGGGGTGCTTATCGTCAGCGCGCTGACGAGTTTCGCCGCCTGGCCGGCACTGTTCATGATGGACGTAATGTCGGAGTTCTTCAGACCCAGGTCGCCGAGCTGATTCGCCAGGGTCGGACTGATCGAGGCGCTCGGGTCCACTTTGCCCGTGGCGGAGCCGCCGATGACTTCGGATTCCTTGTTCACTTTGAGACCGCTGAAATCCACGATGATCGGTGCGTGGAGGTAGGGGACGATGATCGTGCCTTCGCCGGTCAGATTCGAGCCCGCGCCGGCCGTCACCTTCGTCAGGATCATCTTGAACAGGCCGATCGTGAGTTGCTGTCCGACGGTGAATGTGCTGCTGCTGGGCGTCTGATCCGTCGGCGTGGAGGCGAGATAGGATCCACCGCACTGGTTCGAATCGGGAGGGCTCTTCTTTTTCTGCTGGGTCGTGTCCGTCGCAATGATGAATGACCACGGACCGCCGGTGAGATACGGTGAGTTGTTGTCGAGCCACGATGCGCGCCAGAAGTACTTCCCCGGTTTCAACGGACTGAGCGCGAGGGATCGGGAACCATACAGTCCTGCCGCCTCACCGCCCGTCGAGTCGGGGGGAACGGGAACCCGCAGGGAATCGACCGTATCGACCACCGCGAACGTCGAATCGTGCGACATCTGCAGCCGCCAGAATTCGCTTGCGACTCCCTTGAAGGCCGATTTCTGCAGGCTCGAGCCCATCCCCACGAAATAGGCCGGATTGAGCGAGTCGGGCCGGGAGTTTTGCCATGTGAGCGTCACCGGCTGGCTGGCGGAATCGATCGTCGAGCCGTCCGCGGGCCCGGAAAGCACGGGCGAGGTCGCGCCGACCCAGAAGGAGCGGCTGCCGGTATTCGCGGAGATCGTGCTGGTACCTTTCGTGAATGTCGCGTTCACGCTCCAGGTGTACTTCACGCCTCGTTTCAGGTTCGACGCCCACGACGGGACGACCACAGTACTGTTGTTCCCGGTGAAATCCAGGTCCGTGATGATGTAGCGCGCCCGGTCCGTGTCAGCCGGATCAGTCCATCCTTGAGATTTCCGAGGACCGTTGGGCCATGAGAGGATCCGGTGTGCGGAATAGGTTGAGTTGTCCGAGCCCGAAACACTCAGGGTGTACTCCATCTGGGTGATAGAGTCGCTGTACGGATTGAACCGAACGATCAGATGGGGCGGGATCCAGGGGATCGTATCGTTATCGAACGGATAGTATTGCTCAAGGGTGAGCGGGAGCTGGGGCGTGGTCGTGTTGCCCTGCACGGAGAAGCTGAAGATCTCGCTTTTGCCCTCGTTCTTGGCGACGGGGAGGCTCTGCTGATCCAGCGCCTGCACTTGCCACGCGAATCCCGTGGCAGAGGGATAAAATGAGAAGGGGGGATCGGACTGTGTGTACACGTACGAGTTGACCGTCAGTGTCTTCTGGAACAGCGGGGGATTGCTCTGGATCGCGTCGTGGGGCGTCTGGTTCTGGTAGATCGGCGCGATCGTCAGCTGATAGCTTGCCTGCGATGTGCCGAGCAGGACCGGCGTCCATCCGAACACCGTCGGTGCGATCGAGGAGACCGTGGACTGATCTGCCGGATTGGTCAGAGACGGCGGATCCGGTACGATGACGACAAACGGTATGCATGTGTTGCCGGTCGCGGCGATGGGATTGTTGTTCTGGTCGATCAGCGTGACGCAGAACTGGTAGTCGCCCTCGGGGATGCTGTTCGTGCTGAGCGCGCCCTTCTGGTAGCTGGAGTTGACGCTGACATTGTTGGCATTCACGAGGTCGGTGCCGAACTTCGTGATGGTGGCGCCCGCCGGGATGTCGAAGGAGGGCATGGAGGGGTCGTTGTCTTTCGACTGCAGGACGACAGCATTGTTGTTGCTCAGATCCTCGACGACAATCGACGCGCGGATGTTCTGATACGATCGGGCTCCCACCGTGCTGGTGATGATGAGCTGGACGAGGGTGGGATCATTCTGCCACGTGGAAAGCTGCGACGGCATCGGATTCCGAACAGTCAGCGTGGCCGTGACCTGCGCCAGAGCCTGGTGCGTAGACACCGACATCCCCGCGAGAAGCATGAGCCCCCAGCGGGTCAGAGGTATCCGAGATGGCATTCGCATGTTCCGAATCCCCGTCAGAAATGAATGCTGTATGACAATCCGCCCTGATACTCGCCGTAGGAGGGACCGGCCGACGGATCGCTCTCGTTGAAGCGGTTGCTCGTCAGCATCAGCGACAAAGTCCCGCGGTTCCCCATGTTCATCGATGCGCTGATCCGTACGACGATCTGTCCGCTGGTCGAAGCGACCGTAAACGAATTGTATCCCAGCGTCACGTTCGTCGAGAGTCGATTCTCCAGAAATGACCGGCCGACCGATTCCGTGAGTCCTCGGATCGTCGTCTTTACCGAGGAGGTGACGGTGCCTGCGACCATGAGCGTCGTGGCAAACGAGTACGTGGATGGAAGCGCCAGGATCCATGTGGCGACGCCGGCGTTCGTTCTGTTCGACGAGAGGGCTCCCGACACGACATTGAAGTCCTGAAAATCCTGCAGGGAGTAGTTCAGCACGAGCGTGTTGCTCCCCCCGAGGCCCTCGAAGGAATACCGCGGGGAAACCGTGACCGACTGGGCGATATTGTCGATCCGGAGCGTGTCATTTCGCGCGGCCGAGCGCATCCCGTAGTTTGCGTAATCCAGCTCGAGGCCCAGACCCGGCGCCGGTGCGGTTGTCACCCCGATGCTCGTGATGGTCCGACGCGTGGTTGCGCGGTGGTCATGACGAAGATTATTGTACCGAAGTCCGAACGAGCTGCGAAGCTGCGTGGTGTGCCCGAACAGGCGGAACGACGGGCTGATGGCGAATTCCATGACGTCGTTCGGCATCTGCGCGTACCCGAGCGTCACAAATCCGGGGCCGATCCATTTCCCGGAAAGACCGATCGTGACATCGTTGACGGGCGCCATGGTCAGCGAGAGTGTGCTGGCAGCATCGAGCTGCGACGACGTCCTTGGCGTGAAGAGGGACCCCAGGCCTTTCGTGTCCGTCAGCCGGGGCGACCGGATGTCGTTGGAAAATGCGGAAACGGCAGCCTCGCCCTTGAGTCGCACGAGCCCGTCCAGGAAGCTCATGCCGAAGTCCAGCGAGCTGACGATGTTCTCCGTCGGCGTCGACAGATAGCGGGAGAGCACCGAATCGGATGCTGATCCCCGGACAGGCAACTGCAGCGAACTGGAGTCATCGATGGCGTGCAGCATGTTCAGGTCCACGTACCACCCCCCGGAATTCCCGTATCCGACTTTGGCTCCGAGCATCGTCCGTGCATACGTGCCCCGGATGCCGAGGACGGTGTCGACCGCGATGGCCGATTGAGACCGTCCGTAAAGGACGGAGAGGCGGAACGCACCGGGCGTGAGATCGAAGCCACCACCGAGAAGCCGCGTGTCTCCGAAGGTCAGATCGGAAAGGCGGGACGAAAAATATCCTGCATGCAGCGTGAGCCAGTTCCAGAGACGGGGGTTCACCCCGAACTGATTGAACGGCTGCCGGTATCCCCGATCCTGATTTGAGATGTAGAACTCGAACGGAAGGGTGATCTGATCGAACAAGGTCAGCGTGGGCGTGAAGATGGCCCGCATGGCATCACGGGATCGTCGCGCCGAAATACCGCTGGACGAGTAGAGCTCTCCGGAGAGGCTGAGGTTCCCCTGGAATCGTACCGGCGATTCCTGGGCAGCCGCGTCAGGGCAGAGGAGAGCGAGGAAGGAACATGCGCAAATGAGGTATCGAAGCTGCGGAAGTATCCGTCGAGGAAGCATCGTCTGATGATGAGCCCCATCTGCCGTTAAGAAGCATTTGCGGTCTGGGTTGCCTGTCAATGCATCAATGCGTCGCCTCCTGCAACTTCCGCATATGTGCAATCATACTCTTGAACAATTACCGCCTTGATTGGTTCCCATCCGGAACGAATCTGCAGTGAGATGATCATGCTCCCGGACTGCAAGGCCGCTCGCCGGGACACCCCTCCGGTCGTAAGTTCTCCCGCTGTGCCGGCGCCGATTCAGCGCAGAAACCGTCCCGGCATCCTGCCGCGGGGCACACTCGCCGTGTGACTGTCGGCACGTCTCCGGGTCGCGCGATGGGCGGGCCTATCGGAATGCTGAGGCGTGAGTGTCGGTCCTCGCAGTGCCGTGCGCACGACGGTGAGATGCAGGACAAGGCCGACCGGTCTCGACGCAGAGCCGCTTTCCGATTTGAAATGCACGTCGCGCGTTTCTCCGAGAGAACGCTTTGCTCCGCCGGGATCTGACTTGCACTTCCCCGCAAGCTTTTCTACCTTTTGCATGCAACCGGGACGTGATGATGGGCACGTGCGGTGACGGTTCCCCGGCCTGAGGAGGTTCGATGCAAGTCAAAGTCTGGGGTTGCCGAGGTTCACTGACGACGCCGGGGCGCGAGACGCTCCGCTACGGCGGAGAGTCCACCTGTGTCGAAGTTCGGACGTCGACCGGCGAGCGCATCATCGTGGATGCGGGATCGGGGATTCGCCGGTTGGGTCAGTCGCTGCTGAATGACCGGACAATCTCCCACGTCTCGCTCCTGTTGACGCACTCGCACTGGGATCATCTGATCGGATTCCCGTTCTTCTCTCCCGCGTACATTCACGGATATTCCGTCACCATCTGCGGCGGTCCGCGGCCGTCACAGGATGTGTGGAAATATCTGTCTCATCAAATGGAAGCCCCGTATTTTCCGGTCGATCTCGGCGAGATGAAAGCAACGTTCAACCGGGGATGTCATTGTGACCGCCTGGTGTGCGACCACATGCTGCCCGGTGTTCATCGCTCCGTGGGGTGTCATTCCATTCCGCTGAACCATCCGAACGGCGGCTTCGGATTCAAGTTCATCGAGAAGGGGAAGACGTTCGTGTTCCTGACCGACAACGAGATCCGGTTCCGGCACGAGGGCGGGTTGTCGCGCGACGAATATGTCAATGCATGTCGCGGGGCGGATCTTCTCTTCCACGATGCGCAGTACACGGAAGAAGAGTATCACAAGACGACGGGGTGGGGGCATTCGACGTACATGGATGCCGTCGACCTGGCAATCGACAGCGGCGCGAAGCGCCTGGGGCTGTTTCACCACGACCCGGACCGGACCGACGACGATCTCGACCGGCACGTTGCGTGGTGTCGTGAGCGGATCGCGAAAGCGGGGAGTGCGGTGGAATGTTTTGCGTGTGCGGATGGGATGGAGATCGACGTGTAGCAACGCCGGATCCGGAGAGGCCCCCTCGCGAGGATCTTTCCGGTGCCGTCTCGCCTTCCTCGTTGTGCCTTCCGCGGTGCTGAATGCCGCCGGCGTCCCGTCGTCATTCCTTGCCGGCCGTCCTCTCCCGTGCGCTGCTCTCCGATCCTTTGAGATCGCCCGGTCTCAGCTCGGGCGCTTCGCCTTCCTCCGATCCAGCACCTCCCGAATGACCGCCAGCAGGTCCGTCAGCCGGTACGGCTTGTGCAGGATCTCGCAGACGCCCAGCTCTCCGAACTCCTTGATCTTCTGCTGCTCGATGAATCCGGTCATCAGTACGAACTGAACGCCGGGATCGAGCTCCCGGATCCGCCGGTACACTTCCTCACCGTTGAACTTCGGCAGGCCGAAGTCCGACAGGACGAGCGCGATCTCCGCCCGGTGCTCCCGGAACACGGCGACGGCCTCCTCGCCGTCCGTTGCGGAAAGCACACGATATCCCTTCTCCGTCAGCTGCTCGATGGCCATGTCCCGGGCCAGCGCTTCGTCATCGATGAACAGCAGGGTTTCCGTCCCCCCGGGGGAAGAGGAGATCTCAGCCCTGGGCGGCTCTGCGGCCGGCTGCGCGCGCTGCGCGACCGGAAGGTAGATGATGAACTCGCTTCCGACGCCCACCCGGCTCTTGACTTCGATAAATCCGCTGTGATTCTGGACGATGCCATACGCCACGGCCAGCCCCAGGCCGGTGCCTTTGCCGACTCCTTTGGTCGTAAAGAACGGATCAAAGATGTCCTTCAGATACTGCTCCTCGATCCCGACGCCGGTATCGGCCACGGAGATCCGGATATACGGCGACGAGAGGACATTCGGGAAACGGGTACGCAGATCATCTCCCGCGACGACAGAAGTGGCGATTGCAAGGATCCCTCCCTGCGACATTGCGTCCCGCGCATTCACACTCAGGTTCAGCAGAACCTGATGCAGCTGATTCGGATCCGCGTCGACTTCCGCAATGCCTGTATCCAGCTGCATGGACACGGCGATATTCTTCGGAAATGTTTCATCGATAATCTTCGATATATCCCGGACCAGATCGTTCACGTCGATCAGACGGCGATCGGGGGTCGTTTTCCGGGCGAAGGTGAGAAGCTGTTTCACGAGGTGGGCGCCGCGCTCCGTTGCCCGGGTCATCGATTGCACGCGTCGCGGGAACTTCTCGCGGTCGTCCGGATTGTTCTCCAACAGGCTGAGATTGCCCATGATGATGTTGAGGATGTTGTTGAAGTCGTGGGCAATGCCGGAGGAAAGCGTCCCGACGGACTCCATTTTCTGCGCCTGGATCAGCTGCTTCTCGAGCTTCATCCGCTCTTCCTCGGTCCGCTTCCGTTCGGTGATGTCCCGGATCGTGCTGAACAGGCTCTTCATCTCCCCGTTGCGGATCAGCGGCCGGACGGTGTGGGACAGCCAGTGCAATTCGCCTCTCCGGCCGAAGAACCGATACTCGCAATCGACGATCTCGTGTCCCGCCAGAGCGCGACGCATGACGGCGGCAGCGTGCTCCTTGTCGTCGGGATGGATCTGATCGGGAAGCCGCTTGCTCATGAATGTGTCGGGAGTATATCCGAGCATGTGCTCGATCTGCGGGCTGACGTACGTCACTGTTCCCGTGTGATCCTGAACGAGAGTCAGGTCCGGGCTGTTGGCGATGATCAACTGGAATCGCTCCTCGCTTTCCCGGATGGCTTCCTGCGCGCGCTTCTGCTCGGTGATATCGCGGTGGAATGACAGGATGTGCTTGCGTCCTTCGAGCTCGATCAGATTGGCGACAACATCAAACGAGATCGTGCGTCCGCTCTTGCTGAAATGATCCACCTCGAAATGCAGTGTGTCGCCCTTCAGAATGTGCTGCATCCGTTCCGCACCGGTGTTCACGGCGTTCGGACACTCGAGATCGCGGAAATTCATGGAGAGCAGATCGTCTGGACGATATTCGTGCATCTTCGCGAACGAATCATTCACGTCGAGAAAACGAAGGTTTAAATCCATGATCGCGATGCCGTCCGTCGCCCGGGCAAACAGCGTCCGGTACCGCTTCTCGCTCTCCGCCACCAGATGCTCGGCGTGATACCGCTCGGTGATATCCATACTGAGCGCGGAGGCTCCGGTGACGCGTCCGTCGATCAGGATCGGGTTAAGAAACACGTCAAAGTGTCTGAGTTCGCCGTTGATCGTTTCCGAGAACTGGAAGGTTGTCGCCGTGCCGGCGAGGGCTGCATCATACTTGGGTTTCCAGAACGCGCGCACGGACGAGGTGAGCGTGTCGATCGCGCTGATTCCCGGCTTGATGTCCTGTCCGTACGCGGTACGAAACGCCTGGCGGAAATAGTCGTTGATGATCACAAAGCGATACTCACGGTCGACGGACCAGATCGATTCCACCCGGTTGGAGATGAGCGAGTGCAGGTTCGCCTCGGACTCCTTCACAGCCTCCTCGGCGCGCTTCCGCTCCGTGATGTTCCGGTACACGCTGAGGATCGCCTGCCGGCCCTGCAGCTCGATCACCTTGCTGTTGATCTCGAACAGGAGGAGATCGGA
>JAKAJH010000043.1 GCA_021813905.1 Bacteroidota bacterium
CGTCGCAACGACGCTCGCCGAGCGGGCCATGCCGTCAAGCAGCGACATCTCCCCGAAGAACTCGCCGGGACCGAACATCGACAGGATGACCTCCCGGCCATCCTCGTCCATCCGAACCACTTTCACTTTGCCGGAAACGATCACGAACAGGGCTGCGCCACTCTCCTGCTCGAGCACCACGATATTACCCTTCTTGTATTTCTGCCGGATTCCGAGTCGCGCGATCTTCTGGAGTTCTTTTTCCTCCAGATCCGCGAACATCGGAACGCTGCGGAGAAAACCGGTTTCATCCTGGGGCATGGTTGTGGCGACCGTGATGGTGGTCAGAACAGTGAATTCCGGAAACCGCTCCGGGCGGCGTCGATTACACCGCATTCAATATATTTTGACTTATCATGAAATGCAAGGCGGGCAGCCGCCGTCACTCCGACAGCAGCAGATACGACAGGAGGAGGAAACTCACCTGCGTGACCGCGAGGGCGACCCCGGCACGGGTGTCGAGCCGGTGGGTCGAGTCGAGGAGCGAGGCGTCGCCTGTCGCCAGGTAGGCGTCATACTCATCGTTCGCCTTGTTCTTCCAGGCAGCCGCGAGGACTCCGGAAAGCACCATCAGTCCTGCGGAGCTGGCAATGAGCGTCTCGCGCCGACGCTCCCGGACAAACGATCCGTTCATGTCCCAGGGAGGTTCCGTCGCGGCACCGTCCGCCGGTTGCAGACGAACGACGCTGGCGAACGATCCGAGCGTGTCACTACGGATCTCCACCGCACGATATCCTGCCAATCGGACCTGCAACAGGGACAACGCTCGAGTTCCCGCAAGCATCAGCGGGGTGCTCCCCACCACCGAGTCCCGCAGCAGCACCTCGGCACCGGACGGGATGCTCCACAGCCAAGCCGGCCGGTGCAGGGTGTAGACCCGCCGGACCGTATCGCCCGCCGCCACATCGATGCTGTCGGTGACCGTCGCCGCGTCCCAGCTTCGTCGACCGGGAGAGATCAATTGAAGACGATGCCGCCCCGGACTCACGCGCACGGAGTCGACCGGCGTCCGCCCCACGAACGCGCTGTCGAGCACGACGTCCGCGGCTGCGGGCACGGATCGCACGATGAGTACTCCCGCCGCTGGAGCGACCTGAAGCGAATCCGAAGCCCGCGCGGGCACCACCGTCCCAAGGACGAACGCAACAAAGCCGTATCCGATCCGTCCGATCATTGCAGTGCGCTCCCCGTCAGAAGAGTGACGGTACGATCGTCGCCACACACGTACAACCGGCCGCGCCCGGCAAGCGGGGAGACGCGCATGCGCCCCTCGCCCTTCCACGACCAGAGTTCCCTTCCGCTGCGGAGCGACAGCACGTGCAGCGTCTTGTCCAGCGTGCCGAAGATTACCGTCGAGTCCGCGATGAGCGGCGTGCATGAAACGCCATCCGACGAGGCGAAGGTCCACTCCACGGACCCGCGCGCCGGATCGATCGCAACCAGACGCCCGTCGGCGGCGCCGACGACAATGCGCAGGCCATCCGTGGCCGGGGCATTGTATAGACGCGCTCCGAGATCCATGCGCCAGCGTATGATACCTGAATCCGCCCGCACAGCCGACACGGTTCCCGAAAGACCACCGACCACCACCGTGGAACCGCAGAGCAGCGGAGGGCCGAAGACGGCGCTGCCCACGTTCTGTTTCCAGGCAAGTTGTCCCGATCGCAGATCGACGGCGTAGAGCCAACCGTCGTCGCACCCGAAATACATGCGCACGGAATCAGCAGCCGGCGAGGACCGGATGGAACGCCTGTCCTTCCCCGGCCGGGTGCGGAACTTCCAGAGTTCCGCGCCGTCGGCGATGTCCAGGCACACTGCCGTGCCGAGCAGCGTCGTAACGTACACACGATTTCCGCGGACCAGCGGCGCCGTCTCGACCGGACCCACATCGGCGCTCCACTCCCGGTGCCCCGTGCGGAGATCGAGAAGAAGCACCGATTCCGTCTCACGCGAGAGCGGAACAACGATCCGGTCGTCCGACAACGTCGGCGTTCCGACGACCGGGGCGCCCAGACTCACGACACCGATCTTCTTTCCGTCCGGGACCGACACGGCATGGAGTTCCCCTTTCAGTGTCGCAACGAACAGCACGCTGTCCCGCTGCAGCATCTGCGCCGACACGCCCGCGTTCGGATCATAGATCCAACCGGTCACGAGCGGGATCGGCACGTCGACGGCGGTCTCGTTTCTTCTCGCCGGCGAACCGCCGAGCATCTCCCAGTCATCCGGTGAAGG
The DNA here is from genome assembly GCA_021813905.1 of Bacteroidota bacterium. Taxonomy (GTDB): domain Bacteria; phylum Bacteroidota; class Ignavibacteria; order UBA10030; family UBA10030; genus JAKAJH01. Next base: position 2,275 of record JAKAJH010000043.1, read on the forward strand.
TGTGATCGCCCGATCGATCTGCAGACTGCTGCACGCGGCGGCAACGAGCACCAGAATGACCGGTGCGCCCGTCCGTGCGATCGTGCCGATGTGCATGCGCGCGCTCAAAAGTCCCACCCGAAGAAGAACTGGTAGAACAATCCCTTCTGGAAGCGGTTCAGGTTATCCTCAATCCGCTTGCCGATGTCGTACCGCAGGACGACGACACCGAACAGATTGTACCGGATCCCGAGTCCGACGCTGCCCTTCGTGTCCCGATATTCATCGTCCCAGGATCCGCCGAAGTCCGTGTACACGGCCCCGCGAAAAGAGCCGAGGGACAGGCCGCCGAACGGAAAGCGCAATGCAAACTGATCGACAAGCGGAAAGCGGAGCTCGAGGCTCGTGATCCACTGCTTTTTGCCGCGGATGGACCAGCGGTCCCATCCGCGCAGATCCCAGCTGCCGCCCATGAAAAAGCGACGCGCTTCTTTTCCTTCATTGTACCAGAGGTTGCTCCGGAACGCGAGGGCGCTGCGGTTCGCAAGCCGCACATACGTACGGTAGTCCGCGATCACCGTGTAGTAACTCACGTTCGAGGAGTGGACGTCGGACGTGTACGCCAATTCCATTTTCATCCGGTTGCCGTCGAGCGGACCCGTCGGTCCCCACAGCGAGTTGTCCCACACGAACGACAGGGTATTGGACACGAGGATCGCCCGCCGGGGACTGAACCCGATGAAGTCATCCTTCTCCGAATTGCTGACTGTGATGCCGGACTCGATCCGCTTGAATTGAGAAAGCGGATAGCTGAGCACGAAGTAGCCGCCGAAGGATCGCTCATAGTAATAGAGATCCGGATCCGTCAGGTCGTACCGCTCGCCGGCGAGCCGGAAGATGCCGTACGCGAAGTTGGTGCGGCTGCCAAGGGACACTTTCGTGATCGCGACGTTGAAATTGTCCAGGATCTCGCTTTGCGTCTGCGCCGTGTTGTACACCAGGAAGTAGTACTGATCGTTCCCGAGCACATCGCTCATGGCCAGCGCCGCCCCGCCGGTGGTGCCGAACACCGGATCGGTCGAGATCTGACTCTGGGCGATGTCGATGGAGTAGTCCTTGGCATACCGGTAGTTGCTGACGATCTGCGGACCCTCCAGGGGTGTCACAGTCCAGGGCCGGCCATCCCGGGGGATCTCCGCCATCATCGTCACCCGGCTGGTGTCGTACCGAAGGGAGATATCTTCGAAGCGTTTGATCTGGAAGCTGAATCGTTCGAACGCGGTGAAGATGATGTCATCCTTCCCGCCCCACGCGGGATCGAAGGCCGCCGTGAGATAATTCGTCACCCGTTTGGCCGGACCCACGCCGCAACCATCCTTCATGCGAAGCACCCACACGTTCTGCGCACCGACGCGATCGGACGTGAACGCCAGCATGGTTCCGTCCGGCGACCAGGCGGGCGCCAGATCGTTTTCCTCGCCGGCCGTGAGGTAGTCGATCGTTCCACGGTCCAGCGAGAAGAGAAACAGGTTGTATGCCTTCCCCCGATCCCACGCCGTCCGGTCGGAGCTGAACGCGATCCACTTCCCGTCGGGGGACCAGGCGGGATCCCGGTCATCATACAGATCGTTGGTCACCCGCACGAGCGACCGATCGCCCAGGTCGTAGATGTAAAGGTCGTTGTTGCCGGACTTGTCGATGGAGGAAAAGACAATGCGGCGGCCATCCGGCGACCAGGACGGGGAACCGATAACCACCAGGTTCCGGAAGCGGAGCGTTTCCCGCATCGACCCGGATTTCAGATCGAACAGATGCAGCACGTCGGTCTCATCCGACTTTGTCACGAACGCCAGGATGCCGTCGCGCGAGACGGCGATCTTGCTCTGGAACGGGTGGAACGACTCCAGATCGCTCGTCTGCTCTCCTTCGACGACCAGCTGCGATTCCGGATCGACGGTATCGGGATTCGCGCGGTAGATGCTCGTGTATCCGCGATGATTGCCGATGAACAACACCTCCCGGACGCCGTCATGCGCGTACACCGTCGGCTTCGCGTTGAATCCCTCGTCCACGACATTCTCCGTCACGTTTCCCGGAAGATCATCGGTCCGCAACTCCGGATAGTACTGCTTCTTCAGCGCGTACAGCCAGTCTTTGTCGAATTCTTCGTAGGTCTTGCCGATCGTCTGGTGCATGACCTCCGAGAAGGATCCGGATTTCCAGAAGTTGTCCATCAGAAGCAGCAGCGCTTCGTCGCCGTACCGTCGCGCGATGTACTGGCAGATGTTCTGACCTTCCTTGTACATCAGGAACGTCCCGAAGATGCGGTCCATATCGGTCAGCGGGACGACGTAATTGTTTACGACCGCATCGCGCATCACCATCTCCGCCTGCGTGTCCCAGTCGGAAGACCAGTATTCGGCCAGGCCCTCGCTGAACCAGAGCGGTGGCGTACGGTCCTGCGGCTGCCGGTGGTCGATGATCACGCGGGCGATCTTGCTGTGCATGAAGACATGAACCAGTTCGTGGCGGATCACGCGCCGGAACTGCGCCGTGGATCCGTCGGAGGGAATGACGACGCGCCCCTTGAGAAACTCAAAGAATCCGCCGACCCCTTCGGGGATGAAACCGGGGGCGGTGTTGGTCTGTTCGAAATGAAGATGGGAGCTGTAGAAAATCAGCGGGATCGGCTGAAGGACGTTCTGGTTGAAGCGCTGCTCCAGTTCATGGTAGGCCTCTTCCGCGAACGCCGCACCGCGACGCGCGAGATTTTCCATCTCGGGGTAGTAGTAGATCTCGAAGTGTTCGGTCTTGAGGACGTGCCATTCAAAATCCGTCCACTGGACCTTGTTGCGGCCGAAGTAGTAGAACTGCGCGGAGAGGGGGGCACTCGCCGCCAGCAGCCCCGCGACGGCGAGCATTCGCGTCCAACCGTACCAGCGTCCGAACCGCGCCGCCATGGCTGCACCCTGCACCGGTGGATCCGGCAGATTGCCGGCGTCCGGTTACACCTTCGCCAGTTCGTGCTTCAGGTAATCGATCACCGCGACGGGCTCCGGGTCCTCGTTGTTGAGGATCGCGAGGTAGAAACTGACCCAGTCGCCGAAGTGGATCAGGTAGAACATGCGTGCCAACAGCGACGTGCCGCGGCTCTGCACTTCGGTCACCTTGGCGGCATACTGCGACACCACACCGGCGGTGATCTTCGCGCGGATCGCGACCCGCGGATGGGCGCCCGCGTCGCTCAGGAACACGACCTCCATCTGCCGCATGAGATCGCGGAGCGACTTCCAGCCCACGAGCTCGTTGTGATTCATTTCCGGCAGCACATGCCCGTACGACAGCTGTTTGGCGTTCTCGGCCATCTGTCCGCGCCAGCGGACGTTCACAGCGTCGAAGTGATCGGCGGGAGAATAGAAGACTGGCAGCCGACCTTTGAGCTCGCCCGCCAGACGCAACGGCTCATTCTGCAGGGAGGCGAGATCCGAAAAGATCGCGGACGATTCCTTGAGGAGTGCGATCGTCTCGACGATCTCCCGCGACTTGGACTTGATCAGCTTCAGGCGCTGCAGGGCCACCAGCAGCGGGAAGAACGAATAGCCGAGCGCCGCCCGCGGCGACAGACCGCCGGGGATCTGGATCCATGGCTGCTTGTTGCGACGCGCGAGCTTTGCCGTCTCTCCATTCGTGCTGATGCACAGCACGCGCGCTTTGCGGCGGATGGCGTCCTTGTGCGCCGCGATCGTCTCTTCCGTATTGCCCGAGTAGCTCGACACGATCACGAGCGTGTTCCGATCGACGAACGCCGGCAGCTGATAGGAACGATTCACGATGAAGGGCACCTTGAGATCGTCCGCCAGATACGACCGGAGCAGATCGCCGCCGATCGCTGAGCCGCCCAAACCGGTCAGGACGATGTTGCGAATGCCCGCCGTCTTGATGCGCACCGCCGCTTTCGTGCCGATCTTCACGGCCGTTTCCGCCTGCTGCGGAAACTCCGCGATCCAGCGGTACATCCCCTTGGGGTCCAGTCGTTTGATCTCATCCATTGTCATGACACATCTCTCCTTGTCAGCCGATCGGGATTTCCGGAAATTTCAGTTTCATCATGTGGCGCAGGAACGCCTTGATCTCATCTTCACTCTGCATCGTCAGCACGCGTTCGGCGATGTGCTTCGCCTCCGTAAAGTGCACGGACCGGATGATCTTCTTGATCTCGGGCAGCACGGTCGGCACCACGCTGAACTCGTCGAGTCCCAGGCCGAGCAGCAGCAGCGTTGCCATCGGATCGCCCGCCATTTCGCCGCACAGCCCCACCCACGCGTGCTCCTGCTTGCCCCGCTCGATGATGCGGCGAAGGAAGCGGATGACGGCGGGATGGAATTCCTGGAAAAGATCCGAGACGATATCGTTGCCCCGGTCCACCGCGAGCAGGTACTGAATCAGATCATTCGTGCCGATACTGAGGAAGTTCACTTCGCGGGCCAGATGATCCGCGATAATGGCCGCGCCGGGCACCTCGATCATCACCCCGATCTTGATCGCGTCGTCGAAGGCGATCCCGCGCGCCCGCAGGTCATCTTTCGCCTGCGTGAGCAGCTGCTTCGCGAGCTGGACCTCCTTGATCGACGTGACCATCGGGAACATGACCGCGAGGTTCTTCAGGGTGCTGGCACGCAGGATCGCGCGCAGCTGATCCAGGAACAGTCGCGGCCGGTCCAGCATGACGCGGATGCCGCGCCAGCCGAGGAATGGATTGTTCTCCCGGACCGCCGCCGCCATGAATTTGTCACCGCCGATGTCGAAGGTACGGATGATGGCGTGTTTGGGGAACACCGCCTCTGCGATGCGGCGATATTCTTCGTACTGCTCATCCTCGGAGGGAAACAGCTCGCGTCCCAGCAGCAGGCTCTCCGAGCGGTACAGGCCGATGCCGTCCGCTCCCTGCACTTTGATGAAATCCAGTTCCTGCGCCAGTTCGATGTTTGCCGCCAGATGCACCCGGTGGCCGTCGAGGGTCTCCGCGGGCAGATCCCGCAGCGCGCTCAGCGTTTCTTCGAATGAATGGTACTGCTCCTGCTTCTTTTCGAAGTGGCGGATCGATTCGGGGGTGGGATGGAGAATGACCAGGCCGTTATAGCCGTCCACGATGACCGTGTCGTCGGGCTTCACCAGCGTCGCCACCTGGTGAACACCCACCACGGCGGGGATCTTGAGCGCGCGGGCGAGCAGGGCCATGTGCGAGGTGGCCCCGCCAACCTCCGTGACGTACGCCAGCACGTCGTTGCGACTGAAGATCAGCGCATCCGCGGCCGCCAGATTGGGCGACACGATGATGCGCGAGCCGTCGATGCGTGAGACGAGCTTCTCGTCCTGCAGATTCCGGAGGATGCGGTTGCGCACGTCGTCCAGATCATCCGCACGGGCGCGGGCATACTCGTCCTTGGAGGCAAGTAGCATCTCGTGGTACTTCCCGAACTCCTCCTGGATGAGCACCTCGACGTTCTTGCGCTCTTTCAGCAGCCGCTTTCGGATCGCATCAAACAGCGTCGGATCATCCAGGATCATCAATTGCGCTTCAAAGATTTGGGACTGATCCGCGCCCAGCTTCTTCTCGGCGAAATCGAAGATCTTGGTCAGTTCCTTCTTGGATCGTTCGACCGACTGGAGAAAGCGATCCAGCTCGCGGTTCACCTCGCCGGGTGTGATCGTGCGTGCGGTGATCGCGGGATCGTGTTTCCGGTGAAGATAGACAGGTCCGATGACGATCCCCGGTGCGCCGGGGATGCCGCGCAGTTTTACTTCCTGCCGTGTCTGTGCTGTCTGGTCCGTCATCGGTTCTCAGGTCGGCTCGCCAAACGCCGATTCAAACAATTGTGCCATGGCTTCCGCAAACGCGCCTTCATCGGGCCCCTCAAAGCGCAGCGACAGCGTGGAGCCCTGCTCCGCGGCCAGCGTCATCACGCCGATGATGCTCTTGCCGTTGATTTCCACACCGTCCTTTTCGATCCAGAACTCGGCCTTGTATTTCGCGGCGAGCTTCACGATCGCCGCCGCCGGTCTGGTGTGGAGACCCGCCCGGTTCCGGATGGTCACATCCCGCGTGATCATGGCTGCATCAGAACGTCCGTCGCGCGAGCATGTCGGTCAGCCAGAGCAGCGTAGTGCGCGCATTGCTCGCCGGCAGACGCTCCAGGTCTGCACGGGCGGTGGCAAGATCCTGGGCCACGTGGCGCTCAGCCGAGGCGATCGCGCCGGTGGCTTCATAGATCCGGCGGTACTCCGCGATGCGTGAGCGCGGGACGCCGCCATTGTTCACGACCTTCTGCAGGATCGCTTTGTCCTTCCCTTTCGCCAGACGCAGCGCCTCCAGGAGCAGAAAGGTCTTCTTTCCTTCCACGAGGTCGCTGCCCGTGCGCTTGCCGAGCTCCTCTTCATCCGCGACGATATCGAGCAGATCGTCCTGCACCTGGAACGCGCGCCCGATCGACGTGCCGAAGGACCGGAGCGCGTCGAGCCGCCCGGTATCCGATGTGCCGATGAGTCCGCCGATCTCGGCTGCGACTGCGAGCATCCGCGCGGTCTTCCTCTCGATCATCATCAAATAGTCGTTGACGTGGACCCGACGCCGCTCTTCGAATTCCTTGTCGAACGCCTGTCCTTCACACACGATCACGACGCCTTCCGTGAACAGCCGGCTGATCTCCTGGATCCGCGGCGACCGCGTCTTCAGCAGCGCACGGTACGCAAGCGCCAGCAGAGCATCGCCGGTCAGAATGGCCACATTGTGATCCCATTTCGTGTGCACGGTCGGCCGACCGCGCCGGGTCGGAGAGTGATCCATAATGTCGTCGTGCACGAGCGTGAAGTTGTGCAGAATCTCGACGCCCGCCGCCGCGTGCAGCGCCTCGCGCGCCTCTCCGCCGACCGCCTCACAAGCCAGTTGCACGAGCACCGGCCGGATGCGCTTTCCGCCGCCTTTGAGAACGTACTCGGACGGACCGTAGAGCGTATGCGGCTTCGACTCGCTGATGAACGATTGCAGATAGCGCTCGATCTGGGAGCGGTACTGCCGGTAGTGTTGTTCCGGTGAAAAGGTCATGAGAACGCTTCTTCGCGTCGGATCAGGTGTTGCTGTTGAAGTTCACGGATCGTGCGACTGCCGGTCAGGAACATCGCGCCGCGGAGTTCCGCGGACCACGCCGCGATCGACCGGCGCAACGCCGATGGACCTCCCGTCGCCAGTGCGCGAAGAAACGGCCGGGCGACCGCAACGACGTCGGCTCCCAGGGCAATCGCCTTGGCTGCGTCCAAACCGGAGCGAATGCCGCCCGATCCCACCACGTGCAGGTCGGGAACCTCTCTGCGCAGCGCCGCAACGGTGCGGATCGCCTCGGCGGTCGGGATGCCCCAATCCCAGAACACTGCGCCCGTAAATCCGGACCGGAGGCTTCGGCGCCGGTGCACTTCGACCGCAGCCCAGCTGGTTCCGCCTGCCCCCGCCACATCAATCCAGCGGACGCCGGCGTCGATCAGGCGTCGGGCGACCGGCGCGGAAATCCCCGCGCCCACTTCCTTGACCATGACCGGTACTGGCAGCGCTCGGACCAGCATTGCGATACGATCCAGCACTCCGCGAAAATCCGTGTTGCCTTCCGGCTGCAGATACTCCTGCACGGGATTGAGGTGGACGGCAAAGCCGTCGGCGTTGATCAATTCGACGAGCCGGAGGATCGGTTCGGCGTCCTTGAGTCGGGCGACCTCCGCAGCGCCGAGATTACCGAAGATCGGGATCCCGGGAGCCGCTTCGCGCACGATGCTGAAGGACCGATGGAACTGTTCCGTTTCCAACGCCTGCCGCTGGCTGCCGACCCCCATCGCCAGTCCGAGTTCCGCGCAGACTTCAGCAAGCTGGCGATTAATGCGGAGGGCCTCGCGGTACCCCCCCGTCATGCTCGAAATGATCAGCGGCAGCGCGATGCGCTTTCCCAGAAAGCCGGCGGAGAGATCGATTTCTCCTGCATCCAGCTCCGGAAGCGCATTATGGAGAAAGTCCCACTGTTCAAAACCGGGCGACTTCGCACGGAACGCGACCTCCTTCGTGAGCGCCAGCGCCACATGCTGCTGCTTTCGGGAGGATGTCCGTGTTCTTCTCATGCGTCATGCATTCGTGGGAATAATAAAGAAATGGGAGGCGAGATGCAACCGCCCGGATCGTGCGTTCATCGGGGATACGGTGATGAAAGAAGGGATGAGATTGTTCGACCGATGACTCTGGAAAAAGGTCCACCGCAATCGCTCGATCCCACTCCCATCGCCGCTCCGCGCGGCCGAGGTTCCACACGAACGACGCATCCCCGACGCCATTGCTGTCGACCGGTTGCCATTGAACGGAGTCTGATGTATACTTGCACTCGGAAGCGACAACAGAACGCTCCCGGTGTCGGGTGAAAGGACATGCCAGCAATGAACGTCGCGGCATCCGCAGAATCGTCAGCTCCAGGTTTGAGCAGCAGCGAAGCAAACGCGCGACTGCGGCAGGTTGGACCGAACGCCGTTCCCGAGGCGCCTCGCCATCCCTGGCGGGTGTTCACCGGAAAGATGTGGGGGACCGTTCCGTGGATGCTGGAAGCAAGCATCCTGCTCGAGCTGTTCCTGGGCAAGATCGTCGAAGCAGCCGTGATCGGCGCCCTCGTCGTTCTGAATGCCGCGTTGGGTTCCTTTGAGGAGCTTCGGTCGCAGGACGCCCTCACCCTCCTGCGACAGCGCCTCAAGCTCTCGACTCGCGTCCGACGCGACGGAACGTGGGTGACCCTCTTATCAGAAGAGATTGTCCCGGGCGACATCGTACACCTGCGGCTCGGCGATCTTGTCCCGGCCGATATCCGGATTCTCGAAGGAGATCTCCTGCTCGACCAGTCAATATTGACCGGCGAGTCACTGCCGGTGGAGGCTCGTCGGGATCAAACGTGCTATGCCGGGACTACCATCAAGCACGGCGAGGCGACCGGGGAGGTAACGGCGACCGGCGGACGCACCAGATTCGGCAAGGTCGCGGACCTGGTGCGGCAGGCGAAAGTCCCCAGCCGGCTGGAGCGCACCGTCGTCGGCATCGTATCGTATCTGATCGCTCTCGACGGTCTGCTTGCCCTGCTCGTGCTGACGTATGCCGCGTGGACGGGCACTCCCATGGGCGAAGTAGTGCCTTTTACGCTGATGCTGCTCGTCGCGTCCGTTCCCGTCGCTCTCCCGGCAACCTTCACAGTCGCCACGGCACTCGGTGCGCAGAAACTTGCGCACCGGGGAGTGCTCGTGACCCATTTGACCGCCATTGAAGAGGCGGCTGGGATGGACATTCTCTGCAGTGACAAGACCGGCACGATCACAGAGAACCGTCTCGCGGTCTCGACGATTGTGCCGTATGCCCCCTCGACAGAAGCGGATGTTCTTCGTCTTGCCGCGATGGCATGCGACGACGCAACGCAGGATCCTCTGGACCTGGCCATCCTGCAGGCGGCCCGGGCGCGGAACCTCCTGAACGCGCTGCCGCCGCGTCATGCCTTCATCCCGTTCGACCCGACGACCAAACGCTCGGAGGCGACGTTTGGCGAGCATGGCCAATCTCAGCGCGTGCTGAAGGGTGCGCCGCACTGGATCGGGCCGCTCTGCACGGCGGGACGCGAAACGGCGGAGCAGGACGAGCGGACCATGGCCGCGCGCGGCGAGCGAGTGCTGGCGATCGCTTCCGGCGTCGATCAGTCGCTGCGGCTTGCGGGACTTGTTGGACTGCAGGATCCGCCGCGCGTTGATTCGCCGTCGCTGATCAAGCGCCTGCGGGAACTTGGCGTACGGGTCATTCTGGTAACGGGAGACGGATTGGCGACAGCCCGTTGGATTGCTGCCGCGGTGGGTATCGGCGATCGAGCGTGTGCGGTAGAGATTCTGCGCCGGGGGTCGGGGGATCCGGCGCTGGCGTGTGATCTGCTCGGTGAAGTACTGCCGGAGGACAAGTTCGACCTGGTCCATTCATTGCAGGATCACGCCCACACCGTAGGGATGACGGGCGACGGCGTCAACGACGCTCCGGCACTCAGGCAGGCGCAGGTCGGCATCGCAGTGTCCAACGCGACGGACGTGGCAAAGGCCGCGGCCGGCCTGGTGCTGACCGACGCCGGACTGGGGAATATTATTGCGGCGATCGAGGAGAGCCGCTGCATCTATCAGCGAATGCTCACCTACACGCTGAACAAGATCGTGAAGACGATCCAGATCGCCCTGTTCCTGAGCTTGGGCTTCCTGTTGACGGGCACGTTCGTCACGACACCCTTGCTCATCGTCTTGCTTCTCTTCACCAATGATTTTGCGACAATGTCGATTGCCGCCGACCGCGTGCTTCCGTCTTCGCGACCGGATCGCTGGCGCGTCCGCGAGCTGGTCTTCGCCGCGTTGAGCCTCGCCGTGCCGCTTCTTCTGCTTTCTTTCGGCATCTTGTGGATCGGCCGGAATTTCTGGCAGTTGTCCGTGTCGCAGATGCAGACACTGATTTTCGTCCTGCTGGTCTTCAGCGGTCAGGGAACGATCTACCTGGTCCGTGAACGCCGTCACCTGTGGAGCTCGCGTCCGGGCAATTTCCTGCTGTTCGCCTCCATCGCGGATGTGTGCATCGTCGGTGCGATGGCCGCGCTGGGAATCCTGATGGTTCCCATTCGCGTAACGCTGATTGCCGCAACGTTGGGGATCATCGTAGCCTGGCTGATTGTCATGGATCGGATGAAGATATGGATATTCCGAAAGCTGGACCTGCGCTGAGAATCACCGCATGACAACGCCGGAGCGTTCGCCGAATCCGACTCCCGGACGTGCGCCTGAAGAAGCGGCGCCGGCCCCCTCATCAGACGGTCTCAGCAGTCAGGAGGCATCGAGACGGCTGACGCAGTTTGGCCCGAACCTGATTGCGCCTCCCCGAGATCGCGCGATTGCGGTGCAGTTCCTTGCCCGGTTCCGGAGTCCCCTCGTGCTGATCCTTCTGGCGGCGAGCGGGGTTTCTGCATTCACGGGAGACACCCCGGGCGCACTCATCATCGGCGTCATCGTGCTGATGAGCGTGACACTCGACTTTTATCAGGAGTATCGCGCAGGGAAGGCAGCCGAGCGGCTCGCGGCACAAGTCGCGGTGACGGCAACCGTTCTGCGTGATGGGAGGTCCCGGGAGACGCCGGCGTCGGGGCTGGTGCCGGGCGATGTCGTCCTGCTTTCGGCGGGCGACCTGATACCCGCCGACGCACGGATACTCGCAGCACGGGATTTTTTCGTGAATCAGGCACAGCTTTCCGGCGAGCCGTATCCCGTCGAGAAGCGCGCCGTACCTCCCTCAGATCCCGGGCTCTGGACGCCGGATGACGATGGTGCCGTCTTCATGGGAAGTTCCGTCGTGAGTGGCACGGCACGCATCCTGATCGGACGCACCGGCCCGGCCACGGCATTGGGGCAGATTGCTGACAGTCTGGAGCGCCAGCCGCCATCCACCGCGTTCGCACAGGGCACACGCCACTTCGGCCTGCTCATCATGCGCATCACGCTACTCATGGTGCTCTTCACGCTTCTGGTGAATGTGGCGTTGCATCGCCCGCTCCTCGAATCCTTCCTCTTTGCCGTTGCGCTGGCGGTAGGACTCACACCCGAGCTTCTGCCCATGGTCGTCTCCGTCACGCTGGCGCGGGGCGCGTTGCGAATGGCCAAACACGAGGTCATCGTCAAACGCCTGTCCGCAATTCAGGACATGGGGGCGATGGACGTGCTGTGTACCGACAAGACAGGTACCCTCACGGAGGCGCGAATTCGACTCGAACGTCATATCGACTCACACGGGAACGAGAGCCGGCGTGTGTTGGAACTCGCGTATCTGAACAGTTTCTTTGAAAGCGGTCTCCGAAGCCCGCTGGACGACGCGATCCTGCTCCATCGGGAAATCGATGCTACCGGCTGGGAAAAAATCGATGAGGTCCCTTTCGATTTCGAACGGCGGCGTGTGTCGGTGCTGATTGAGCGGGAAGGAACACGCATTCTCGCGGTGAAAGGGGCGCCGGAAGACATCCTGTCTTTATGCGACAGTTACGAAGATGAAACCGGTGCGACAACGTCGTTCGATGCATCGGTCCGGGAGCGTCTCGGAACGATTCAGGAGCAGCAGGGCATGCAGGGTTTCCGCGTCCTCGGGATCGCCTGGCGATCGGTTCCCGTCGACCATCCTCATGCGGTCGTAAACGACGAAACGGGCCTTGTGTTTGCCGGTTTCGCCACCTTTCTGGACCCGCCTAAGGCCAGCGCCGCAGAAGCGCTGGCCGATCTGCGCGCAAGCGCGATCATGGTGAAGATCATCACGGGCGACAACGAGCAGGTCACCCGTCATGTGTGCTCCGCATTGAACGTGCCGATCACCGGTATTCTCATGGGAAAGGACATCGCGACCCTGGACGACGACGCGTTGAAGGCCCGCGTGGAGGCGGTGAACGTGTTTTGCCGCGTGAATCCTGCCCAGAAGAACCGCATCCTCCTGGCCCTGAAAGCACGCGGCCACGTCGTCGGATATCTCGGCGATGGAATCAACGACGCGCCATCTCTGCACACCGCCGATGTGGGTATCTCGGTTGACAGTGCCGTGGACGTGGCCAAGCAGGCCGCCGCCATGATCTTAATGGCTCCGGACCTCAAGGCCCTGCACGCCGGAATTCTCGAAGGCCGCCGTACGTTCGGCAACGTGATGAAGTACATCATGATGGCGACGAGTTCAAACTTCGGCAACATGTTCAGCATGGCGGGGGCGACGTTGTTCCTTCCCTTCCTCCCGATGCTACCACTTCAGATTCTGGCCAACAATCTGCTGTACGACATCTCCGAAATTCCCCTGCCGCTCGATACCGTCGACGAGGAAGACCTTGCACGCCCGCGTCGATGGGACATGGACTTCATCCGGAATTTCATGCTTCGAATTGGCCCCATCAGCTCCCTGTTCGATTTTCTGACGTTCTATCTCCTCATTTCCTTCCTCAAGGCCGACGAAGTCCTGTTTCACACCGGATGGTTCGCCGAGTCCGTTGCGACTCAGGTGCTGGTGATCTTTGTCATCCGCACGCGCCGAAGCCCCTTCCGGAGCTCTCCGAATGGATGGCTCACGGTCACATCGCTGGGCGTCGTGGCAACGGCATTGCTGCTCCCCTTTACTCCTGTCGCCTCCTTTTTCGGATTCACACCGCTGCCCCCCGTCTTCTTCGTCCTTCTGACCGGTCTCCTGGTTCTCTATCTCTCGCTTGTGGAGATGGGAAAGCGTCGGTTCTACAAGCGACTGGTCCGGTCGTAGCGATCCGGACGGAGTTCCGGAAGAGCGCACGCGCGCAATGGGACGAACGTCGATTGTTCCCCGCGTTTGTAACTCAGCCGATTCTTCCGTACGTTATCGAAGTTCCTGCCAATCTCCTCAGCAACCAGATGGTGTCGCATGCGCGCAATCATTCCGGTGGCGGGGGTCGGAAGCCGTCTCCGCCCGCATACATATTCTGTCCCGAAGGTATTGCTGAATGTCGCCGGCAAGCCGATCATTGCCCACATCCTGGACGCCGTCATCGCGGCCGGATGCGACGAGGCGACCATCGTCATCGGTTATCTGGGCGAGATGGTCAAAGAGTACGTGCTCAAGCACTACTCCATCAAGTTCGATTTCGTTGAGCAGGAAGAGCGGCTCGGCCTCGGCCATGCCATCTTCATCTCGCGCCACACATTTTCACGGAGCCCCATTCTCATCATCCTCGGCGACACGATCTTTGACGTGGACCTCAAGTCGATGCTCGCGTCCGAGACGACCCAGATCGGCGTGAAGCATGTGGACGATCCGCGGCGGTTCGGCGTGGCGGAGACGGAGAACGGCCGCATTGTGCACCTCGTGGAAAAGCCCGAACAGCCGCGCAGCAATCAGGCGGTCGTCGGCCTCTATTATGTCACGCAGCCGCAGGTGATGGTGGACTGTCTGAAGGAGCTCATCAAGAGTAACGCACGGACCAAGGGCGAGTATCAGCTGACCGATGCGCTCCAGCTGATGCTGGACCGCGGCGAGCAGATGGCACCGTTCCCTGTGGAGGGGTGGTACGACTGCGGCAAGCCCGAGACGCTCCTCTCCACCAATCAGCATCTGCTGAAGCAGCAGCCCGCCCCTCAATCGCAACCGGACGTCGTGGTGCAGGGCCCGGCGTTCATTTCGCCGGACGCCACCGTGAAGAACGCGGTCATCGGACCGTTCGCCACCGTCGCCGAGGGTGCGCGGGTGGAAAACGCCATCATCCGCAATTCCATCATCAGCGAAGGCGCCACTGTGGAGAACGCGCTGCTCGAAGACTCGATCGTGGGCAGCAACGCGGTGATCCGCGGCAGCTACAAGCGCATCAACATCGGTGATTCGTCCGAGCTGGAATTCTATTGAGCCGGTACCGCGGGCGTACTTCCGGGATTCGAGAGTGTCTTTCAATGTTCGATCATTTACAGGGAGTCAGAACGGTATGAGGAATCTTTTCACGTCGGAATCGGTCTCGGAAGGCCATCCCGACAAAGTCTGCGACCAGATCTCCGACGCGGTGCTGGATGCATTGCTCGAGCAGGACAAGACGTCGCGTGTGGCCTGCGAGACATTCGTCACGACCGGCATGGTGCTGGTCGGCGGCGAAATCACGACGCAAGGATATATCGAAGTTCAGGACATCGTCCGGCAGGTGATCCGGGACATCGGCTACACGAAAGCGGGCGTCGGGTTCGATGCCGACTCGTGTTCTGTGCTCTCCACGATTCACTCGCAATCGCCGGACATCGCCCAGGGTGTGGACACCGGCGGTGCGGGCGATCAGGGCATGATGTTCGGCTACGCCTGCTCGGAGACTCCGGAGCTCATGCCGGCACCGATCATGTATGCTCACCGGCTGGTTCAGCGGCTGGCGGACGTGCGCCGGCAAGGCAACAGCCCGATGCCGTATCTCCGTCCCGATGCCAAGTCACAGGTCACGATCGAATACGACGGCCGCAAGCCGGTGCGCGTCGATACGATCGTCGTGTCGACTCAGCATGAGCCGGATGCATCGCAGAAGCGCATCAAAGAGGATGTCGAAGCGCTTGTGGTCCGGAAGGTCATCCCCGAAGCCATGATCGACGCGAAGACCCGCCTGCTGGTCAACCCGACCGGCCGTTTCGAGATCGGCGGGCCCCATGGCGACAGCGGACTGACGGGTCGCAAGATCATCGTCGACACGTACGGCGGACGCGCTCCCCACGGCGGCGGCGCCTTCTCCGGAAAAGATCCGACGAAGGTCGACCGCAGTGCCGCATATGCTGCGCGGCATATCGCGAAGAATGTCGTTGCCGCCGGTCTCGCCACCGAGTGCCAGATCCAGGTCGCGTACGCCATCGGCGTGGCACAGCCGGTGTCGATCCAGGTGCAGACCTTCGGCACGGGCGTGCTGCCGGAT
Source organism: Bacteroidota bacterium (assembly GCA_021813905.1). GTDB lineage: Bacteria > Bacteroidota > Ignavibacteria > UBA10030 > UBA10030 > JAKAJH01. Next base: position 17,757 of record JAKAJH010000043.1, read on the forward strand.
GTCGAGATGGCGCAGTTCATTCAGAAGGAGATCGACCTCACGCCGCGCGGCATCATCAAGCGCCTCAACCTGCGACGGCCGATCTTCCGCAAGACCGCGGCCTACGGACATTTCGGCCGTACGGAGCCCGAGTTCACGTGGGAGAAGCTTGACCTCCTCAAGACCTTCCGCAAGGCCGGACGATAATATTTCATCACCAATGGATAGAGCATGAACGAGAAAAAAGGGAAGTACAAAGTCCGGGACCTGAAGCTCGCCCCCGCAGGAAAGCTGCGGATCCAGTGGGCCGAGTCCCGCATGCCGGTGCTGATGGCGCTGCGCGAAAAGTACCGTGTCACGAAGCCGTTCAAGGGATTCCGCATCGCCGGCTGTCTGCACGTGACCAAAGAGACGGCTGTGCTGGTGAAGACCTTCGTCGACGCCGGTGCGGACGTGAGCTGGAGCGGCTGCAACCCGCTGTCCACCCAGGATGACGTCGCCGCATCCCTCGCGGCCGACGGCGTGAGCATCTTCGCCTGGCACGGAATGAACGTGAAGGAGTTCTACTGGTGCATCGAGGAGACGCTCAAGTTCCAGCCGAACCTGACGCTGGATGACGGCGCGGATCTCATTTTCACGGTTCACAACAAGCACACCGAGATGCTGCCGGAGATCATCGGCGGCACGGAGGAGACCACCACCGGCGTCCACCGGCTCCGCGCCATGGCGGCGGACGGCGCGCTGAAGTACCCGGTCATCGCGGTGAACGATGCCGAGACCAAGTGGGACTTCGACAACGTGTACGGCACCGGCCAATCGACGCTGGACGGCGTGTTGCGCGCCACGAGCGTTCTACTGGCCGGCAAGAACATCGTCATCGCCGGGTTCGGCCACTGCGGCCGCGGCGTGGCGATGCGCGCGAAGGGCCTCGGCGCCAACGTGATCGTCACTGAAGTGAAGCCAACCGCGGCGCTCAAGGCGGCGCTCGAAGGCTATCGCGTCATGAAGATGGACGATGCCGCGAAGATCGGCGACCTCTTCATCACCGCCACGGGCGTGAAGGACGTGATCGTGGACCGGCACTTCAAGGTCATGAAGGACGGCGCCATTGTCTGCAACACCGGTCACTATGATTGCGAGATCCGCATCCCCGATCTCGAGAAGATGAAGAAGTCGATCCGGGAAGTGCGCAAGGACAACGAAGAGTACACGCTGAAGAACGGCCGCCGGATCTATCTGCTGGCGAAGGGCCGGCTGGTCAATCTCGCCGCCGCCGAGGGCCATCCGTCGGAAGTGATGGACATGTCGTTCGCGAATCAGTTCATGTCCCAGCTCCGGCTCGTGGAGATGTACAGGAAGGGTCAGTGGCTGGAGCAGAAGGTGCACGACATCCCGGTCGAGCAGGATCAGGAGATCGCTGCGCTGAAGCTGAAGACGATGGGCTACGCCATCGACAGGCTGACACCCGATCAGGAACGGTACATCGACGACTACGCGTCCGGAACCTGAGTTCCGGCTGCTCTTTTCCCGTCCGTCAAAGGCATCCCGGCACTCCCGGGGTGCCTTTGCGTTTTTGGCCGGCTTGTAAGCGGCGAAAACATTTTGTTTATTGCGACCGACGTCCGTCGCGGGTTCGCCGCGTCCGGAGAACAAGGCGCATCACACGCATGCACGACACCCTTCCGACCGAATCCCATCTGACGTTCGAGTCCATCCTGCTCGCCGAACCGTGGCAGGTGTTCGTCGTCATCGTCGGCACCATGGTGCTCGGCATCTTCCTGCTCACCATCGTGGAGCTGGAGGATCTGAATCTGTTCATTTCGATCCTGTCCAATTACCTGTCCGAAGTGCTTCTGGCCGTCTGGTTCTACGCGGTCGGATCGAACCTGTACCGAATGCGACCGCCGGGAGCCCGGCTCTCCCTGCGCCGGTTCGTCTTCAATCTTGTCTACTTCCTGCTGTACAGCCTCATCCTGCTGATCGCCAGCGCGCAGATCCTGAGCACCTGGAACTTTTCTTCCTTCGGGCTCCAGCTGATGATCCTCCTGCCGTTTCATTTGTACGCCATCGTCGCGGCGATCGCCATCGTGGCGTTCGTCGCCAAGGCGCTGGTCTGCGTCGCCGAGCGGCAGGATGTTCCGTTCCACGCGTATACCGGCACATTTCTGTTGCTGTTCTTCTTTCCGTTCGGCATCTGGAACGTCCAGCCGCGCATTCAGGCGATCATCCGCGACCGGATCCACCACGAGGACGATCTCGCGGGCAATCTCGTCGATTCCTGAGATCCACCGGCACACTTCACGCACACGAGCCACAAGGAGTTTCCGATGTTATCACGTGACGAACGCATCCGGCGCATCAGCAAGATCCGCACCCTCCCGACGCTGCTCGAGACGGCGGTCGCCGGCCTGAACGACACCCAGCTGAACACGCCCACGGCACCCGGCAAATGGACTGTCCGGCAAACGCTGCACCATATCGCGGACACGAACATGAACGCGTACCTCCGGATGAAGCTCATTCTCACGGAGGAAAAGCCGATCATCAAGCCGTTCGACCAGGATGCCTGGGCCGCGCTGGCCGACACGACCACAGTACCGGTCACCGCCTCGCTCGCGCTCATCAAGGGGCTTCACGAGCGCTGGGCCGTCCTGCTTGAATCCATCCCCGAAGACAAATGGGGGAAAGAAGGGATCCACCTCAAAAACGGCACGATCACGCTCGATGAATTGCTCGACACGTACTCGCGCCACGGCGAATCACACCTCGGCCAGATCACCAAAGCGCGGGCACTGAACAACTGGAAGTAGTCTCCGCATGGTGCACGCACGGCGGATATCCCCGGTTCATTTCCTCGTGCCGCTGACGCTCCTCCTGTCATCGTGCGGTTCGGAACGGACGCTGACGGGACATGAAACGCTGCCGATGCCGGATCTCTCCGCGGCACCGCACCCCTCCGCCTTCCCCGATGCGGGAGCCGTGATCCTTCTGGACAAAGGAACGATGGAAGTGTTCGCACAGGGGGATATCCCCTTCAGCGTCTTCGAGCGTCATCGCATCGTCAGGATCCTCGGTGTCCGCGGGCACAGCGCCGGCAATGTGGTAATCCCGTACGGCGGCCGCAGCCAGGTGGACGCCGTCGAGGCGCGGACGATCCTGCCCGACGGCAGAATCATCCCCCTCGAAGAAAAGAACATCTACGACGTCACGCTGTACCCCAACTTCATCTTCTTCTCCGACCAACGTGCCAAGATCTTCACGATGCCGGGGATCGAGGACGGCGCCGTGCTGGAAGTGAAATACCGCATGACGCTCTTCGACCGGACGTTGTGGCATGCCTGGAGCTTTCAGGATTCCTATCCCACACTCGATTCCCGGTTCACGCTCATCCGCCCGTCGGAGTGGGATATTCTCTGGCGCGAGTACGGCACCGACCTCCAGCCTGCCGTCACACCGGCACCGCACGGATTCAAGTCCACCACCGTGTGGGAACTCAAGAATCTTCCGGCCATCGTCCCCGAGCCGGCCATGCCGCCGCGCCAGGAGATCGCCGTGCGCCTCGCGCTCGCTCCGATCGGATTCAGGTCCTGGGCGGACGTGGGGACATGGTTCCACGAACTGAACGGCCCGAAGATGAGTGTCGGGACTCCGGCGAAGGAACTCGTGGCGCGACTGACGGGCGGCATCACGGAACCGAGAGAGAAGCTGCGCCGCCTGTACGAATGGGTGCGCGACAACGTGCGGTACATCGCCGTCGAGATCGGCATTGGCGGGTATCAGTCCCACGCCGCGGACGAGGTGCTCACCAATCGCTACGGCGACTGCAAGGACATGACGATTCTGCTGTGCGCGCTGGCGACGCAAGCCGGCCTCACCGCGCAACCCGCGTATCTGAGCAGCTGGTTCTCGGCACATCCCGACACCACATTGCCATCGCCCCTCCAGTTCGATCACGTCATCGCATACGCACCCGATGCGGACGGCGGGGTTTGGATGGACCCCACGGACAAAGGCGCGCCGTTCGGCCAGCTGCCGTGGTACGATCAGGGCCTCTCCGCACTGGTCGTGGACGCCGAGGGGGCGGCCGCCATCCGACAAACACGGTTCGACGTTCCGGAGCGCAATCGTTCTCTTTCCTCGTGGTCTGTGCGGCTGTCACGTGACGGATCCGCCGTCGTGGAAGGGATGAAACAGCTGACCGGCGCTCCGGCGCTGGAGGCCCGCACGGCGCTTCGGACACGATCAGCGCAGCAGCAGCGCGATTGGATCGAGGCGACACTCGCTGCACACGTCCCGGGCGCGCGGCTGGAGAGCAGCTCTGTCAGCGGCTTGTCTCCGTGCGCCGACCCGGTGGAGATCCGATTCCGGTTCCATGCGCCGCAGGTGGCGATGCGAACCGATTCGACGCTCATTCTGGACGCCGGCCGGCAAATGGCGGGCGCGTCCGTTGAAGTATTTCACCAGCCGTCGCGGCGATATCCGATCCGTCTTGCCTTTCCTGAGCTGCAACAGAGCCGGTGGGACGTTCAGCTTCCGGAAGGATTTGCGATATCGCCTTCCGCGGGGAAGGACTCCGTGATCTCCCCGTTCGGGCGGATCGAATGGAACTGGCGCCTGAATGGACGTGCGCTGACCGTTGACTACGCGACGACACTGCGCGGATCGGACGTGCCGCCGGAAGCATACGACGCGTTCCGGTCATTTCTCGACAAGACGGACGGGCGCACAATGCCGCTCGTTCTGATCAACCATACACTGCCAACCGGGACACCCGAATGAATCAGCACCACTGGATTGAAGAATTCCCTGCATCGATCACCGTCTGCGATCGGGACGGCATCATCACCGCGATGAACGACCGCGCCGCGAAGTCGTTCGAGGAGGACGGAGGACGCGCGCTCATCGGCACGAATGTGCTCGACTGCCATCCGGAACCGGCGCGGACGCTGCTCGAAGACCTGCTGCGTACCGGCCGACGGAATGTGTACACGATCGAGAAGCGCGGCGTGAAGAAGCTCATCTATCAGTCGCCGTGGTACGAGAACGGCCAATACGCCGGCTTCGTCGAGCTGAGTCTTGAACTGCCTGCGGAGCTCCCGCATTTCGTGCGGAAAGGCTGAGCCACCCCGCCCCCGTCGTTGCAATCCCCCGTCGAAAATGGTATGTTGTCCCCGGGCACGCGCAAGCCGCCCGCGGTGTCATCAGTGAAGGAGAAGCGCAGGAATGTCGAAATCTCTCGATGAGTTCCGGTCGTACCGGGACCGCATGAACTCACGCATTGCCGGGATCGATCATCTCGGCATCAAACGGTTCTTCAACCTCGATACGGCGGCGTACAAGGACGGCGCGCTCGATGCGAAGACGAAGGAATTGCTCGGCCTTGTCGCCTCCTGCGTCCTGCGATGCAACGACTGCATCGATTACCATCTCATTCAGTGCATCGACCTCGGCTGCACGGATGCCGAACTCCACGATGCAATGAATGTCGCGCTGATCGTCGGCGGAAGCATCTTCATCCCCCACCTGCGTCATGCAGTCGAGACGATCGACACCCTGCGCGCAGAGCGGGCGGGGTAGGTACCAAATCCCAACAGACAAGAGCCAAGGAAACTCAGAAGACGCCAACACAATTCGATTGTGCGTCTTCGCCGTATTGCCTTCCTTCCTGGTGCCTGAGAATTGGAGGTTGTCACTTCTCCACGTGACCTACTGTCCCCACCAGTACGTCAGTTTCAGCATGAAGATGTTGTCCGGATGCGATCCCACCAGACGATCCATCGACCGGCCGAGCTCGAAATTTCCGATCGCTTCGTAATCCGAACGGCTCTGCGTCCAAACGAGATACAGCGTGGAGCCCGGGGTATATTCCCACCGCAGGACCGCATTGCCGCGCAATGACCGGATGTTGAAGTCCGGATCGTCGATGACGTAGGCCAGCAACGGACCGGCACCGTCCGGATCGAGTGCGTACCGGGTCGTGCCGTCCGACGCCGAGGTCGCGATCGACGTTCCCGGCGCTCCGTACTCGCGGAAGTCGAACGACCGGGGCCGCACCAGCTCCTTGAAGCCGGAATAGTCGCCGGACGAGATAAGCGGCTGGACGAACACCTGCAGGCTCAGCGTCGGGCTCATCGTCCAGTTGATGCGTAGGTTGGCAGCCACGGTAGTTTGATTCAGGTGCGCAAAGAGGTAGCGGTTTCTGCAGGTGGCCGTTGCCGTTGGATCGGCGTACGAGCCCAGCCACATGGCATCCGTTTCGTCCCGCTCCAGAGTCGGCCCGAACGACACCGACAGGGTCGATGACGGCTTCACTTCGAGGCTCGCATCGAGCGACCGACCGGTCCCCCCGCCGCCGAAGTAGAGCATCGTTGAGAGCTGAAGGACCGTCCTGGAGCGGCTGTCGGTTGCAAGTCTGAAATCGAGTTCGCGGCCGGCCGGATTCTCCGTCACGGGACCGCCACGGGTTCGCCGGTCGTTCATGACCGATGGATTGTACGCAAGCGTCAGATTCATGCTGTAGTAATTCGGCAGCTCCAGCCACAGACCGGTCCACACCCCCGCCCAGGTGACGTCACCGTCGAAGTTTGCGCTCCCGAAGAGTGCTGTCATGATCTCGAACGAGCGATAGTATTCCGTTGGAGTGGACCACGTGTACCCGGCGCCGACATGGGCGTTGACGACATTGGTGCGCCAGATGAAGCCCAGGTCGCCGGATTCGAATCCGGGACTGATCACGCCAACGGCAGCGTTGAACGCCGCGGCTCCTTTCTGCTTGTTCAATGTCATCCGCGCAGCAAGGCCCTGCATGGACGTGGCGGAACTGTCGAGACGCGCCGAGCGCAGATCCGGCCGCTGAAAGTAATGTCCTGAGCTGGTCTGCAGCGTCAGCATCCGCTCCCGACTCCCGCGGATGGATGATCCCGCCACCCAGAGCGTCGTCACGTACACCTTGTCCTGATCAAGGAACGTCCATCCATCAAAGCCCGCGACGCCGGCTTCAGCATTGAGCTCGTCCCGCAACCGGTCGTCCGCAAAGAAGCGTTTCGTGAGCGTGCCGAGCACGCCAAACCCCTGGCGGCCGTCGTTGAAATCCCGCTGCAACCGCAGGACGCTGTACGAGGTCAGCGGCTCCACCTCCACCTTCGACCGCGCCGAGCCGAACTGGATATCCGCGTACTCCCGCTTCGTCACGGCTTCGATCACTCCCACGTTCCAGTCGCCGCCGAGCTTTCCCGTCAGCTTTCCCGCTCCAAGGATATGCGTGCCCAACGGCATGTCGACGAATTCGTAATCCGGCAGGCTTCCTTCCGGTGCACGGCCGATGCGGCGGCTGTAGAAGAGAGTGGGAGCGGACCAGTTGAAGCCCCAGTAGTTGTTCGCGCCGCCGTTGCCGAAGTTGAAGATGCTCAGTCCTTCAACGAAGAAGGGACGTTTCTCCTGATAGTAGGTTTCCACATCGCTGAGGTTGACGACGGCGGGATCGACCTCCACCTGACCGAAATCCGGGTTCACGGTCGCGTCCAGTGTCAGGCTGGGCGTCACGCCGAGCTTGAGGTCCGCGCCGACGCCCGGCAAATAGCGCGAGCCGTTGTTGAACGGATCGCCGACCGGGTGCTGCGTGTACTCGGCACGGGCGGTCACGTACGGTGTCAGTTCGAATCGGGCCGGTGGCTGCACTTCGCCGAGTCCCGTGAGCGTCGGGAAGCGGGAGACGAATCCGCTTTCGTTGCGCGGCGTGTAGGCGAGGTAGTCCTGCTCATTCCGCCGCCCGATGAACCGCCGTACGTTGATGCCCCAGTCGCGGGAGCGGGCGGGATCAAATCGCAGCTGCGAGAGCGGGATACGCATTTCCATCGTCCAACCGCCGGCATCGCGCTGAACCGCCGATTCCCAGACGCCGTCCCAGGAATTGTCATCCCAGTCGTCGTTGAACAGCACGCCGTCACTCTCCGAACCGGCCGCCGTGACGCTGAAGTAGTACCCCGTCTTCCTGTCGTGATACGGATCGAGGTAGATATTGATCGCATCCGAGGACGTTTGATCGTCCC
>JAKAJH010000044.1 GCA_021813905.1 Bacteroidota bacterium
GATCTATGATAGGGATACGCTTCGTTCGTGATCTGGCTGTTGGCCGTCGCGATAAATCCCGAAGCCGGGTTCAGGAGGTGCGGATTCTGATCGAACGGAACAAATCCCTTCCAGTCATCGGCGTCCGTGGTCCCCGGATACGGCAGGGTCGCGCCCCGCTCCGGACGCAATGGAATCTTCCCTCCGGTGACGTATCCGATATTTCCGTCCACATCCGCATAGACGAAGTTCTGCGCCGGCGCGCCAAAGCGCCGAAGCGCGGTCCGGAACTCATCCCACGATCCCGCGTGATCGATCCCGTAAAATGCGCCGGCCTCGTCCGTCAGCTCATGACCCACCCAGCGCATCGACACCGGCGATGTCGCGAAGGCCGCCATCGGCTCCATCCGATTGATGATCGGACCGCGGTGAGTCCGGTACACGGTTAAAAGCACCGGCAACGATCCCTTGACGATGATCGTATCGACGCGCTCCTCGATCGGGCGCCAGGTACCGTTGAACAGATACCGGGTGGGATGCTCAACCGAGTCGACCTGCTCGATGTAGAAATCGTCGTCGTCCAGCATCGCATTGGTCACGCCCCAGGCGATCCGGTCGTTCCGTCCGATCACCACGAACGGAATGCCGGGCAGCGTTGTGCCGGAGACATCGAGTCCGGGAGCGGAGACGTGCAGCTCGTACCATCGTCCGGGGGTCATGAGGATCAAATGAGGATCGTTCGCGAGGATGGGTTTTCCGGTCGACGATTTTGATCCGCTCACCACCCAGGCGTTGCTTCCCGTCCCCGCGGGCGCCGGACCGAACAAAGATCGGAAATCACGGTCCGCCTGAATGAGTTCGCCGAATGCCTTTTCCGGAGGCAGGCTTTTCCCTTTCGCGTCGATGATCGGCGGGGCGCCGGCCGGCCAGTGTGGAAATACCTCGCGGGCCTTCTCCGGTCCGAACCGGTGCACAAGCTCCGCCTGAAGCAGATCCACCCAGCGGGAATAGTTCAGTTCCCAGGCCATCAGGCGACTGAGGAGAAGCGACTGCTCAACGGTCCATGGCTGCGGCTCAATGCCGAGCATGTCGAATTCCACGGGATAGGCTCCCCGGTGCGACGCGATATACGCGTTGACGCCACGTGCATACGATTCGAGTGCCGCCCGCGTTGGTGCATCGAGGTTGGCCGCCAGCCGGGATGCCATCGCAGTCAGTCCGAGCGTGCGAAACATCTTGTCGATCTTCAGCGCCGGTTCTCCGAGCACTTCGGCCAGCGTGCCCATTCCCGCCCGACGGGTCATTTCCATTTGCCAGAGGCGATCCTGCGCATGGACATAGCCCACCGCGAAATACGCGTCGGATTCACGTTCCGCGAAGATGTGCGGAACTCCGTATGCGTCCCGGGCGATGCGCACATCCGCGCTCAGTCCGGCGACAGTACAGGAGCCGCTGGTCTGCGGGAAGGATTCTGTAACGAGGGAGTAGGCGATTACGAGCGCCACGATTAGGATAGCGACGAAGGCGGCGGTCAGTCCGATGAGTATCTTGCGACGTTTCAAGCAGGATCCCGGGATAGAAATGAAAAGGTCCGCTTCGTGGATCTCACGAAACGGACCAATGTAGGGAAACTTGCGAGGTTGTGCAACAGAACGGGGCCCGGGGCCTTCGCGAACTCCGGACGCCGTCGCGCGGATCAGAAGCGGTACGCCAGTCCGATCTGCATGTTCTGCGAGACGATCGATTCGCTCGTCACTGCCTGCTGTGCGACGCCGGCCAGCTGGTAGTTGTAGCGAAAGGTCTTCCACGTCCCATACACGTACGCGACGTTGATCGTGGTATTGCCGTCGATTGTGAAGCCCGCGCCGCCCGTGTAATAGATCGGATTCCGCGACGCGATGTTTGCGTCGGCCTTGTACGGCGACGGCTCGTAGATCGCGCCTGCACGCAAGCGCAGACCGATGTCGAAGAGCGCGACTTCCACGCCCCCGCGCAGATTCCACGTATCGCGGAAGTACGACGTCTTGATCAGCCGGTTCTCGTCGATCAGATCCGGACTATTGGAATCGAACTGCACCTGCGTCCAGTCGGTGTACTCGGCATCGCCGGACAGCAGGAGCCATTCCATCGGCTGAAGCGTGGCACCGACGCTCAGCACCGACGGGGTCACCACTTTGTATTTTGTGGACCCGTTGAAATCCATCGGCGGTGGAGCATCTCCATTATCAAAGAAGCTTTTGTAGGAATCGGAATACGTCTCCGACACATCGTACGTCGTCGGGGTGCGATAGGTCAGACCCACGCGATATTTTCCGGGATTCCGGTACATCAGCCCGAACAGCGCGTTAAAGCCCGTCAGATCGCTCCGGATCGTGCTTTCCCAGCTGAATCGGTTGAGATCCGTCGAGGTCAGGTAGACATACGAATTGTAGAGATTCGACGGATCGGTTTCCACATACTGTCGGTCATAGCTGTACGAGCCGGTCTGGAAGTTCAGCGTGATGCCGAGCGAGAGGTTGCGTGCGATGTCCATCGATCCGCCGAAGGACCACGAGTTGATCCCGCCCCCTTCCAGGATCGTCGCGGTCTGTCGCAAGCCGCCCCCGACCAGGGGCACCAGCCGCTGGATCGCGGAAAGCGTGTCGACATCCGCCAGATACAGCTGGTAGGCCACATCATTGTCGAGCAGGCTCTGCCGGTCCGCCGCCGAGAGCGTGTTGAGATTCGTCGTGGGGACGAGCGATTGAATGATGGAGCTGTACGGATTCGTGCCGTCGATGGTTGCACCGGTCGTGTAATTCGCCACGCGTCCGTATCCGAACGCGAACGTCAGGCTGCCCCGGGACGTGGGAATCGGATAGACGAGACCGAGGGAACTGAGATTCGTCGCGGTGTTATCGGCCGACGTCAGCGAGCCGAAGTATGTCGCATCATTGCCGTACGACGAGTGATTCAGGCCCGCCGAAAATTCGAAGCTGCGGATCTGAGCCAAGCCGGCAGGATTCGTGAAGAGCGCCGAGAAGTCGTCCGCCAATCCAACGCCGACCGCGCCCATCCCGAGCGCGCGGGCGCCCGGCGAAAGACCGAACTGCGAGAAGCGCAACGCATCCTCGGCATACTGCGCGCGAGCGGTGCTTGCCAGCGCTCCAAGAAGAGCGACAGCGGCGAGAGTTGAGGTAACGCGTGACCGTTTCATGGTTCCTGATTCTCTTTCGTGTTAGTCTTTACCGCCGGCGCGAACCTCTGTCCGAACTGCCCTGGCTGCCACCACCGGAATTGGATGGCGGCGGAGAGGAAGGGGCGGATGACCGGGCGGGCGGCGAATACCGCGGCGCCGGCGACGATTCGGTCCGCTGCGGTGAACGCGTCCAGCCGGACGAGCGCCGTTCGCGTGACCCGCCGGACGGCGCAGGCTCTGCGCGATGCTGCGGCTGCTGAACGCCGGGGTTGTACATGCGCTCCGTACGCCGCGTGGTCGAGCCTCTCTGGGTCGTCCCCGGCGACGCCGACGGTGTGCTCCTTCTTGTCGCGGTCACGGCACCGCGGTTTGTCGTGCCTGCGGGCGCAGAGCGACCTGTGAAGGTCCCTTCCACACGACCGCTTCGACCGGCCGTCGGAAGCGATGCCGATCCGCCTCCCGCTGACGATCCACCGTACAGATACACACCCCGCGTGTCACCGCCGGTTCGGCGGTAGCCCGAGTTTCTCGTGCGGTACGGAGTTGATTCTCCGTTTGTCCGCCACCCGTAGTCGCCGTAGGTCGTGCCGTAATAGGAATGTGGATATGAAGAGTAGTAGTATCCGGGATAGAAGCTGATCAGCGGCGCACCGTACACCCACGGACGCGGCCAGTAGGAGGCACCGGGCCAGTACCATGGATCATAATACCACGGATCGCTCATCCAGTACGGATCGGACACCCAGTACGAATGCCACACCGGATAATAGCTGAAACCGAGATACGCGCCCGGCCGCCACTGATAGTAATCGTCCTCGTAGCCGTAATCCTGCTGCGGTGCCGCGGATTCCGACGTGTCGGCTGGCTGGCTTTCGTACGACGCGGACGAATCGTTTTCTTCCATCATTGCCAATTGCGTGTAGCAACCCTGCAGGGCGAACGCACCGAGCGTCAGAGCGCCGATGCCGAGGGAGAAAAGAAGTCTGTTTTTCATGGTCGCCTCATCAATCACGTTCTCTGAAACTCTTGCAAGGAGCCTGCCAGCGAGGGTAACAAAAAAGGGCTGAATTCAGCCCGTTTTTGGCATCTCGGATACTACGAATTCTGCTTTGGCGTACTTCTTTGTATACGCCCGTATTCAGATTGTCCTAACGCGAAAACACTAAAGAATTCCAATGTAATCGATCTGGAGAGTGCGATTCCCGATGCTGACGTTGTCCTGGTTCCGGGTGACGTTCTTCAGGTTGAATCCGATCACGACTCCTTTTCCCCACGACCAACGGAAGCCGAAATTCAGATAGCCGTTTCCCTTCCCGATCGCGTGTCCGTTATTGTCGTTCAGGCCGGCGTCATACTCCGCCATAACGGAGATGTCAGGACCGATGGATTTTTCGACACCCACGTACATGTCCATGTCGCTGTCGCCGTCCGTGCGCTCGAGCGACAGGTTCAGTCCCCCATGGAGGCTCAGGTTTCCGAGGATCGCGTAGTTCTTGCTTGCCGCCACGAAGACGCCGGGCGACTTGATGGTGTATCGCTTCAGCGAGTCGGCAGCGAGGTAGGGTTCCTTTCCCTGCGAATCGAACCCCAGCGCAAACGCGGGCATCAGCGTCGATTCATTGAAGACGCGCAGCTTCGCAAACACGCCCGGAAGCGGATTCATCCGGATCTTGTTGTGCCCGATGATGTCCGTTCCGCCGTATGAGATCCCGAATGTGAACTGATCGAACACGCCGACCGAGAGTCCGACGAGCACTCCCCCTTCCTGAAAGTAATTGCTGGTGAATTCGAAGGCGCCGCGCTTGAGCAGACCGGCCGTCGGCTTGTCCACCAGAGCCATCGGCTCGATCGTCGCCCGATCGCCGGCGTAGCTTTGGGACAGTGCCGGGACGGACGAAACGAAAAGGACAAAGAGCAGCAAGGCGTGGATGCGTGTGGTCACGATATCCTCCGGGAGTTACACTTCGTCGTCGCCGAACACTTTGCGGACATTCCGGGGCAGATCCGATTTCATCGATTCAGCGGGCTTGAGCGGCAGCACGGTGCCCAACCCTGCATCAGAGACATCCTCGCGCCGGACAATGCGGAATCCTTCTTCGAACGGCTGCTCGCTCTCATCGGATCTCACAGCCGGCAGGACGGATGGCGCAGGGCGCTCGGCCCGCATCGATTCCGCCTCATCCGTTCGCTCTCCGTGCATACGCAACCGAAGTGCTTGGCCCTGACGAATGAGATCTTCTTCGGCATACGTGAGGATATTTCCTTCGCGGACGAGAAACTCTCCGTTGATCATCACATCGCTCACGCGCGTTCCCGCGGAGCCGCCGGTCACAAGCCCGAGAACCGCCGAAGGGTGGTCCCATGGAGCCGAGGCCGCGAACCGAAGATCGTCCGCCTTCAGGAACGTGATATCCGCTTTCTTGCCCGGCTCGAGAGATCCGATTTCCTGCTGCATCCCGAGTGCCCGGGCCGGGATGCTGGTAATCATCGCCAGCAGATCGTCGCCGCGCGGCACACTCAGGCCGATCAGCGACACTACCTCCGCGAACGCGCGAACCTCCGCCAGCGGATCCGGCACACCCCAGTCGGTCGCAAGCGCGACCGGAATCTTGCGCCGGAGGAATTCCGCCACCGGCGGCATGTCCGTACCTTTCCGGAGGACGGCACGCGGACTCATGATGATCGGCGTGCCTGCGCGGGCCAGGAGGTCCAGTTCACCGTCGTCGAAATAGGCAAGATGGGAAAGCTGAAGCGGCACCTCGAAGATTCCGTAATCTTCGAGCAACCGCATGAGCGATCGGCGGAAATTCTTCTTCAGGATCTCGTGCGAACGGCGCGTTTCGGCATGCGCCACCATGACAGACCACTGACGATCGCGGGCAGTGCGGACCGTCGTCTGAAGATTGTACGTCGTCAGCGATTCCTCATCGGGCATCGGCACGGCAAATCGCAGGGAAGGATGTTTCGCTTTTTCGGCCAGCTCCGCCTGGTCTCCGGTGTGCAGCGCGATCAGCGCCCGGATCTCCGCCCGTCGGGCCGCATCGACGATCGCCGCCGCGGCGTGCTCGGGCTCGCTGCGCCCCGATTCCGCGACCGTCGTCACCCCCGATTTCACCGCGGCATAATAGGCAGTCTCATAGACGATCCGCAGATCATCCGCACCCGCCTTCGTCAGGTACTCCGTTGCCCGACGGATCTCGGCGTCCCGCTCCCACCGGGTCAGGAGCTTGCCGTCGGTGACCGCGGAGAGAACCACCGATTCGCCGTGGAGGTGCGCGTCCACAAACCCCGGCAGCACGATCCTTCCCGCCGCATTCACGATCTCGGCACCCGGATACAGGCTGCGGAACGTATCGCCGCGCGGACCGATCTCCGTGATGCGGTCATTCCGGATCAGAAGAGCCAGTCGACCGGCACGCCGACGCGCATCGCCGGTGAAGACGTATCCGTTTTCAATGATCTTGATCGCGTCCGTCACAGATTCCGCCCCTCAGCTGGTTCGCCGCCAGGTGGTGCCGTCCTTCTTGTCCTCCAGCCCCACACCCAATCCCTTCAATCCATCTCTCACCATGTCCGAAAACGACCACAATTTCTGCTTCCGCGCTTCTGTGCGCACCGACAGCAGCAGGTCCACCAGGCCCGGCTCGATCGACGCCTGCCCGGTCTCCGCGCCGGAGGCCGCCGGAACGATGCCGAGGACGGTTCCGCCCAGTTCATCGAATACCGTGAGCGCGTCCTCCAGTGTCGCGCGGGAGGGACGAGGCTCGGCGTTGAGCAGCTTGTTCAGTTCCGTCGCAAAGTCGAAAAGCACCGCCAGCGCCTGCGGCGTGTTGAAGTCGTCGTCCATCGCTTCCAGGAACCGCATCCGGTACGGTCCCGCATCCAGAACACCACCGTGCGCGCGATCCTCGGCGGTCGCACGGCTGAGTTCCTCCCGCACATTCCGCACCGTATTGGCAAGCTTATCGAATCCTGATCTTGCTCCCTGAAGCGCCTCCTCGCTGAAATCCAGCGTGCTGCGATAGTGGCTCTGCAGGATGAAGAACCGAACGACCAGCGGCGCGTGACGAGTGAACGCATCTTTGAGAGTCACGAAGTTGCCGAGCGATTTCGACATCTTCTGGCCGTTGACCGTGACCAGATTGTTGTGAATCCAGTACCGCACGAAGGGATGACCGGTTGCGCCTTCGCTTTGCGCGATCTCACATTCGTGGTGCGGAAACTGGTTATCCATGCCGCCGCCGTGAATGTCGAACGTCTCGCCGAGATATTTCATCGACATCGCGGAGCACTCGACGTGCCATCCCGGGTATCCGTCGCCCCAGGGACTGGCCCACCGCATAATGTGGCCGCCGTCCGCCCTCTTCCACAACGCAAAGTCGGACGGATGGCGCTTCTCCGAGCGCACTTCCACCCGCGTGCCCTCCACCATCTCCTCCACCACGCGACCGGAGAGCTTTCCGTACCCGGCGAACTTCCGAACGTCGAAGTAGACCGTTCCGTTGACTTCGTATGCCAGCCCCTTTTCCAGCAGACGCTTTATGAGCTCGATCTGCTCGACGATGTGGCCCGAGGCGCGGGGCGAGATATCCGGACGCACGATACCCAGCGCATCCATATCCTCGAAGTAACTCCGCGTGATCGTCTCGGCGATCTGCATCGGATGGACACGGTCGATGCGCGCCTGCTTGACCAGCTTGTCCTCCCCCTCATCGGCGTTGTCTGTCAGATGCCCGACGTCCGTGATGTTCTGCACGTAGAGGACCTTGTATCCCCGGAAGCGCAGATAGCGGACGATCACATCGAACGAGACATAGCTCTTTCCGTGGCCGATGTGCGAGTGGCTGTACACCGTCGGGCCGCACACGTACATGCCCACCATGCCCTCGTGCAGCGGCTTGAACTCATCTTTCTCTCTCGTCAGCGTGTTATAGATGGTCAGCGTGCTCATGCGTCAGTTCCGTTCAATGCCCTGCATCAGTTCGCGGGCGCTGGTAAGACTGGAGGCGGTGACTTCCTCGCCGCTGAGGAGTCGCGCCACCTCGCGAACCCGGCCGTCCTCGTCCAGTTTGCGCAAACGGGAGGTCGTGCGGCCTTTGAATTCCTTCTTCTCCGCCATGAAATGACAGTCGGCGAATCCGGCGATCTGGGGAAGATGCGTGATGGCAATGATCTGATGATATTCCGAAAGTCCTTTGAGGCTCCGGCCGACCGCGGCAGCGATGCGTCCGCTGATGCCGGTGTCGATTTCATCGAAGACCAGGACCGGCAGGCGGTCCGCCTTGGCGAGGATGGACTTCATGGCCAGCATCACGCGGGAGATCTCGCCGCCGGACGCGACCTTCACCAGCGGCTTGGGCTCCTCTCCGGCGTTGGTGGACAGCTGGAACTCGACAAAGTCGATCCCGCGCCGGTGCGCGTCCAGAGCCTCCGCACCGAGCCGCACGTACGGGCCGGCACCGTCGCCGTCGTGCACTTCGAACGGCCGATTCGTCAGACCGACGTCGAACCGCGCCGAGGGAATGCCCAGGCGCGTCAGTTCGCCCGCGATCCCTTTGCTCAAACGGGCCACCAGGTCGCGCCGCTTGGCCGATAGGCGCTGGGCAAGATCGGAGCACACGAGCCGCTCCGCTGCGATCTGTTCCTCCAGCCGCGCGATCTCGCCGTCGAAATTCGTCGCGATCTCCACTTCCCGGCTGATGCGGGTGCGATGCTGCAGCACCGTGGCCAGCGTGCCGCCGTACTTCTTCTTGAGCAGTGTGAACTGCCCGAGCCGTTCGCGGATCTCTTCGAGGCGCTCGGGATTGAATTCGATCTTGGAATTGTAGCTCTGGATGAACTTCGTCAGCTCGCCGATCATTGCCGCGGCCGAGGCGCATTCGTTCTTCGGCTCTTCGAAGCTCCGATCGATGGCCGACAGATCTTCCAGCTGATTCCGGGCTTTCACCAGAAGATCGGCGACCGACTGCTCTCCTTCGTAAAGCATTTCATACAGCCGTGCGGTTGCCTCGAACAGCTTCTCGGCATTTTCCAGGATGCGCAGCTCATCCTCGAGGCGCTCTTCTTCCCCCTCTTCCGGTCCGACGGCATCGATCTCGCGCAACTGAAACTCGTAGAGCTCCCGTTTTTCCTTCACATCCCGCTCCCGCCGCCGGAGGTCGCGAAGTTCAGTGAAGGATCGACCGAGCGCATCGAATGCGGTCCGGTACTCCTCCACGAGGCCCTCCAGCCCGCCGAATTCGTCCAGCATCTCGATATGCGTCTCGGGACGCAGGAGTGACTGGTGCTCGTGCTGACCGTGCAGATCGACCAGCAGGTCTCCGACCGCTTTCAGGGTGGCGAGGGGAACCGGAGAGTCGTTGAGGAAGCAGCGGGTCTGTCCTTTGGCAGAAACTTCCCGTCGCACGATCAGATCGTCCGTCGCTTCGATCTCCTGCTCGCGGAGCAGCGCCGCGACCTTCCGGTTGGCGGCGATCCCGAACACACCTTCGATGACCGCTTTGTCCGTGCCGCGCCGGATCACTTCCGTACTCGCCCGCTCGCCGAGCAGGAGTCCAAGGGCGTCGACCACGATGGACTTTCCTGCACCGGTCTCACCGGTGATGATGTTCAGGCCGCTTTCGAAACCGATCTCGACCGATTCGATCAGCGCGTAGTTCTTAATGGAGAGGGATTTGAGCATGGAAATCGCTCAAATGTACCGAAAAAACGGGCAAAATCAATGCGGACGGCTGGAGCGGTCAATTGACCGCGGGGGGCGGAGGAGCGTCGTCGCCGAGGTCGAACAGCTGGACCTCCGGCATGTCGGTGATGGCACCGTGAAAGTACGCGTAGCGGATGAATTCTTCGAAACTTTGCGTTTCGGCCTCCCCGAAATCGTAGGTGAATGCCTGAAAGTACTCCTCCACCCGCACTGCCGGCAGTGTGCGGGCGAGGGCGGCGTCGGCAGCGATGCGGGACCGGAGGTTCACTCCCTCTCGCTTCGCCGTCCAGAGCGCACGAGCCTCATCGGCAGTCAGTTCCTCTTCCCTCCCGACCCAGAACCCGTGGACATACGGAAGGTCGGTCATGTCCGTCCATTCCTCCACGAGGTCGAGCGTGAACATTCCCTGCGGTTCATCCGTATCCGGCGGCAGGCCGGTGTGGACGATGAGCGCGGCGTCGGCCTTCTCCAGCATCCGTACCGGATCGGGCAGCATCGGCACGTACTTCAGGTCGGCACCGGACGCCGGCAGATTGCGGTACCGCTCCATCAGAATGATCTTCGCAAGGATGATTTCGCTGGTGACACGGACGTCCACCGCCAGCGTCGAAATATTGCTGATATCGGATTTGACCAGAAGCTGGATGGTGCCGCTGGCGCTCGAAGAGACGAGCGCGACATCGGGGACGATGCAGTACTCGCCGCCGTGGCGGGCGTAGTCGATGGGGGAAAGAAAAGCGCACCGGAGGTCGCTGGTGCGCTCACTCAATGCGATGGCGTTCTTTGCGGGAAGGTCGGTCACCAGCTCGAACGGCGAGCCGGGCTTTGAGAGTCCGAACAGCAGCGGCTGGAGGGCCAGAGAGTCCGGGACCGCGATCCGTGACCGCATGCCGTCAGGCCGTGGTCTTCTGCGTAACGGCCTTGGCCGCCAACTTGCGGACGTAGTACAGCTTGGCACGGCGGACGCGGCCTTCCTTCACGAGCACGATCTGCGCCAGCCGGGGCGAATGCAGCGGGAAGATGCGCTCGACGCCGACACCGTCGGAGATCTTCCGAACCGTGAACGTCGCATTGACGCCGCTTCCGCGACGGGAGATCACGATGCCCTGGAACTCCTGGATGCGCTCCTTGTCGCCTTCGCGGACCTTCACGTGCACGTTCACCGTGTCGCCCGACTTGAAGGCCGGGATGCCTTCCTTCAGCTGTGTCGCTTCAACAAGCTTGATTTTGTCCATGAGACAGACTCCGTTGTGTCAATCGTGTGTATGCTTCTTTTCAATCTCGGTTCGGGCGAGCCGCTCCGCCGTCCGGCGTTCGCGTTCCGCCTCGCGCCAGCGGGCGATGTCGTCGTGATTCCCCGACAGCAGCACCTCCGGCACGGCCATGCCCCGGTAGTCCGCGGGGCGCGTGTACTGCGGACTGCCGAGCAGTCCGTCCTGATACGAATCGGTGAGCGCCGAGGAACCGTCGTTCAGCACGCCGGGGATGAGCCGCACCACGGCATCGACGATGACGGCCGCGGCGAGTTCACCGCCCGTCAGCACATAGTCGCCGATCGAGACGGCCCGCGTCGCCAGATGGTCCCGCACGCGCTGATCCACGCCTTTGTAGTGTCCGCAGAGCAGCAGGAGGCGGTCCTCCAGCGACAGCTCCGTCGCCAACTGCTGCGTGAACGGCTCGCCGTCCGCGGCCAGCAGAATGACCTCGTCGTACTGCCGCGCGAGACGCAGGGTCTCGACGCATTCAAAGAACGGTTCGGGCTTCAGCACCATGCCCGCCCCGCCGCCGTACGGGGCATCATCGATCGTGCGGTGCTTGTCGTGCGTGTAGTCGCGCAGATCGTGCACGACCAGTTCCGCAAGACCCTTCTCCTGGGCGCGGTGCAGGATGCTCTCCTGCAGCGGGCTGTCGAGAAGCCGGGGCAAACCCGTCACGATGTCAATGCGCATCACTCGAACAATCCATCCAGTTCCGCCACCGCAATCCGCCGGCTCATGACATCGACCGACAGGATCAGCTCTTTCACCGCGGGCACCAGATACTCACGGTCACCGTCCCGTACCACCCAGACATCGTTGCCCGGGAGGACCAGCACATCCGCCACCGTGCCGACCGCACGTCCGGACGGAAGGACGACCGTGCTTCCGATGATGTCATCCACCCGATACGATCCCGCCGGCGGCGGAACCGAATCGTCCGATGCGACGAAGATGAACATCCCGCGGAGCGCATCCGCCTGCTCCCGCGTTTCGACGCCTTCGAGATTCAGGACGACTCCGTCACCCTGGGCACGGGCCCGGAGGAGTCTGCGCCCTTCGGCCTGGGCGGCCGTCCGGCCCACCTGCACCGACGACAGGGCGCGAAACCGCTCGACGCTGAACGTCAGCGGCTGAATCCTGACCTCTCCACGGACGCCAACCGGCCGCGTGACAAGGCCGATGGCGATCAGCTCATGCATGCGTTGTGTGCGGAACGGTCAGCCCACGATATCAAGGACCGCCCGTTTCCCTTCCTTTGCCGCGACCGCGCGCAGCAACACGCGCAACGCCGATGCGGTCTTTCCGGTGCGGCCGATGATCTTTCCCACGTCACCCTCCGCAACCTTCAGCCGGAAGACCAGTTTCTGGTCCTTCTCCTCCATCTCAATGCCCACCTGGTCGGGGTGATCGACCAGATGCTTCGCGACGAACTCCAGGAATTCCTTCATCGTTCCACCTCCCGAAAAGGAGGGAGATTGTATCGCCCTCACCCGCTCCGCTCATCCGCACGGACGCTGACAACCTCGCCCAGATTGTGGAAACATGAGCCCGGCGGCTGCCGGGGGTATTCCTGTTCGACCGCTGCGGCCTCACGGGACCGCGACCACACACCTTATGCGGCGGGCGCTTCCGCCGGTGCCGGTGCGGCTTCCGCCGACGGGGCCGACGCTTTCTTCTTCTTCGCGGCGCGGCGTGCTTTCCGATCAGCTTCGTGCTGCGCCTTCTCGGCCTGCTGCATCTGCCACCGCTCCGTCACCGAACGCACCACCGACTCGTCCTTGCCCTGGCGGGTCAGCGTCCAGCGAAGCCAGAAGCCGTTGCGGCGAAGCAGCGACCGCACGGTGTCCGTCGGCTGCGCGCCCTTCCGGAGCCAGTGCTCCACGCGCGTCTCTTTGATGGCGATGGTGACCGGGGTGGTGTTCGGATTGTACTGTCCGAGCGCTTCCAGGTACCCGCCGTTGCGCGGCTTCCGGATATCGGTCGCCACGAATTTGTACACGGGATACTTCTTCTTCCCTTCCCGTCTCAGGCGAATTTTGACCACTGCAGTACTCCTGTTGAAGAATGTTGAACGTCTGAACTCGTTGTCGCGCGGTTCCGCCGTCAGTTGGTCGGGAATCGCATCTGCTGCATCGTGCGGCGGACGTTGCCTTTGCTGAGCCGCTTCATCATCCGCTGCATTTCCTCGAACTGCTTGAGCAGGCGGGAGACATCCTTCACTGTGGTGCCGCTGCCCAGCGCGATGCGCCGTCGCCGGCTGCCGTTGATCATCGCCGGGCGCTGACGCTCTTCACGCGTCATCGACTGAATGATCGCTTCCACACGCACCAGGCCCCGCTCATCCAGCTCTGCGTTCGCCGGAAGCCGGTTCAGCCCCGGGATCATCGAGGCGATCTGGCTCAACGGGCCCATCTTCCGGATCTCGCGCAGCTGATCGAGGAAATCGTCGAACGTGAACTGCGACTTCCGGAGCTTCTCCTCCAGCCGCGTCGCTTTTTCTACATCGATCTGCTGGTGTGCTTTCTCCACCAGCGTCACGATGTCGCCCATGCCGAGGATCCGCGACGCAATGCGGTCCGGATAGAACGGCTCGAGCGCGTCGAGCTTCTCGCCGATGCCGACGAACTTGATCGGCTTCTCAACGACCGCGCGGATCGACAGGGCCGCGCCGCCCCGCGAATCGCCGTCCAGCTTCGTCAGCACGATGCCGTCGTAGTTCAGGCGATCGTGGAACGCTTTGGCGGTCGTGACGGCATCCTGACCGGTCATGGAATCCACGACAAACAGGATCTCGTGCGGCGCCAGCACCGCTTTGACCGCCTCGACCTCGCGCATCATCTCTTCGTCCACGTGCAGGCGGCCTGCCGTGTCGACGATGATGGTGTCACGAATGTTCTTTCGGGCGAACGCCACCGCGTCGCCCGCGATCTTCACCGCACCCGCACCGCGGTCGGCGTAGACCGGAATCTCGATCTGCTGCCCCAGCGTTTCCAGCTGGTCGATGGCGGCCGGACGGTGCACGTCGGCAGCCACCAGGAGCGGCAGGCGCCCCTTCGATTTCAGATGCAGCGCCAGCTTCGCGGAGAAGGTCGTCTTGCCCGACCCCTGCAGCCCCGCCACGAGAATGACCGTGGGCGGATTCGACGCCGTTGCGATGTCCGCCCGGGTGTTCCCGAGCAGCTGCACCATCTCATCAAAAATGATTTTGATGATCTGCTGTCCGGGGGTGACGCTCGACAGCACTTCCTGCCCGACCGCCCGAACCTGTACCGAGTCGATGAACTGCTTCGCCACCCGGTAATTGACATCGGCTTCCAGCAGCGCCCGGCGCACTTCGCGGAGCGATTCTTCGACGTTCTGAGGGGTGATTCGACCCTGCCCTCGCAGCTTCTTGAAGGCAAGTTCGAGCTTCTGGCTCAGGCTCTCAAACATCGCGACCGTTCACTCCAATGACAAGAAGACTTCCGCTGCGCGGCACTCCTGCGAGTGCGGGAGCACGGAAGTCGAAGTATTAAAAAATAGTGAAAAACGGGCCTCTAATCAAGGCCTTTCTTCGCGGCGGGAACACAAAACAAAAGCCGCCTTCACCGCCGGCGGCTCCTGCGAAACTGATTCCCTGCAGCCTGATCAACCCGTCTTCTTCAGCGCTTCGGCCCCGCTGACGATCTCCAGCAGCTCCTTTGTGATGCCGGCCTGCCGCGCCTTGTTGTATGAAAGGGTCAGCTCGGTCAGGAGCTCCTTGGCGTTCTCCGTGGCATTCCCCATCGCCGTCATGCGAGCCCCTTCCTCGGCCGTGTTCGACTCGAGCAGGATGCGCCACATCTGAAAATTCAGATGCTTCGGCAGCAGTTCGCGGACGATGAGTTCGCTCGACGGCTCGTAGATGTAATCGACTTGCGCCAGCGCCCGCAAGCCCTGTTCCACGATCTCCTCGGGAACGATCGGAAGGAACTGCTCCACGACAAGGCGCTGCTGCAGAACGTTCTTGAATTCATTATAGACCACATCCACCCGGTCGAACATTCCGTTGAGATAACCCTGAACAATCTCGTCCACGACGCCCCGCGCCTGGCCGGTATTCAGCGCCTGAAAGAATCCCGAGTGCCGGGCGAACAGCGCATAATTCCGCTTCGAGAAGAAGTCGGTCGCTTTGCGTCCGATAACCAGCAGTCGGACGGCATCGGAGCTCTTCGGCAGTGTCGCTTCCAGATTCCGCACATGCTCCACCGCCGTCTTCGTGATCGAGGTATTGAACGCACCGCACATGCCGCGATCGGACGACACGACGACCACCAGCACCCGGCGAACATCGCGCGCCTGCAGCAGCGGATGCAGCGAGGGATCCACCTTGCGCATCAGGTGACGCATCAGCCCGTTCATCGTACGGGCGTACGGTCGTGCGGCCAGCAGCTGCTCCTGGGCGCGACGCAGCTTCGCCGCCGCGACCATCTTCATGGCCTTGGTGATCTTCTGCGTGTTCTTGATGCTGCCGATCCGGCGCCGGATTTCTCTGAGCGTCGCCACCGTGTCACTTCACCGTCTGCTTGAATTTGGACTGGAACTCTTTCGCCACACTGTGCAGCGTCGCCTCGACCTCCTTTGTGATCTCCTTCTTCGCGGCGATGGACGCCAACACGTCGGCGTGACGCACTTCCATCAGCTCGAGGAAATCGCGTTCGAACCGCTGCACGTCCTCCAGCGGGATCACATCGAGATAGCCGTTCGTCCCGAGGAAGATGCTGACAACCTGCTTTTCGACGGGCATCGGAACATACTGGCCCTGTTTCAGCAGCTCCACCAGGCGCGAACCGCGGAGGAGCGCCTGCTGGGTCGATTTGTCCAGGTCTGAACCGAATTTGGCAAATGCTTCCAGCTCGCGATACGACGCCAGCTCGATGCGCAGACGTCCTGCGACCTTCTTCATCGCTTTGATCTGCGCGTGGCCGCCGACCCGCGAAACGGAGATGCCGATGTTCACGGCGGGTCGCACACCGGCGTTGAACAGACTCGGCTCCAGATAGATCTGTCCGTCGGTGATGGAGATGACGTTCGTCGGAATGTAGGCCGACACGTCATTCGCCTGCGTCTCGATGATCGGGAGCGCGGTGAGGCTGCCGCCGCCGAGTTCGTCGTTCAGCTTGGAGGCGCGCTCCAGCAACCGGGAGTGGAGATAGAACACGTCGCCGGGATATGCCTCGCGGCCGGGAGGACGGCGGAGCAGCAGCGACATCTGCCGGTAGGCCTGCGCGTGCTTGGAGAGATCGTCGTACACGACCAGCGCGTGACGGCCGCTGTCGCGGAAGAACTCGCCGAGGGTCGCTCCGGCATACGGCGCGATGAACTGCATCGGCGCGGAATCGCTGGCGGAAGCCTGGATCACCGCGGTGTAATCCATGGCTCCGGCTTCTTCCAGCTTGGCCGCCACCTGCGCCACGGTCGATCCTTTCTGGCCGATTGCGACGTAGATGCAATAGACCGGCTTGACGCCTTCCTGCTTCGCTTTCTCGGTGTGCGTGTACTTCTGATTGATGATCGCGTCGATGGCGATCGCGGTCTTGCCCGTCTGCCGGTCGCCGATGATCAGCTCGCGCTGACCGCGCCCGATCGCAATCATGCCGTCGATCGCTTTCAGCCCTGTCTGCAGCGGTTCCTTCACCGGCCAGCGCGCGATCACACCGAGCGCCTTGCGTTCCAGCGGCAGGTATCTGTCCGCCTTGATCGGCCCCTTGCCGTCGAGCGGCTCGCCCAGGGGCGTGATGACGCGGCCGAGCATGGTTTCGCCCACGGCCATCGACGCCACGCGTCCGGTTCGTTTGACCGTGTCACCTTCCTTCACGTGAATGCTGTCGCCGAAGATCACGCAGCCGACGTTGTCCTCTTCGAGGTTCAGCGCCATGCCGAACACGTTGCCGGGAAACTCGACAAGCTCGCCGGCCATGACCTTCGACAGGCCGTAGACGCGCGCGATGCCGTCGCCGATCTGCAGCACCGTGCCGACGTCGTAGACGTCCACTTCCTTCTCGAATCCCGAGAGCTGCTTCCTCAGGATGGATGATACTTCATCGGGTCGAACTTCTGCCATGGGTTGTCCTTACACTCTGTGCACTGTTGCGTGATCTCCGCGCCGCCTCTCGTACGCTCGTACCCTCGTACGCTCCTAGTTCACCGGCGTCTCCGCGAATCGTTTGCGCAGCTCTTCCAGCTGGTGTTGCACGCTGCCGTCGAACACCGTATCACCCACACGGGCGACGAATCCGCCGCGCAGGGACCGATCGAGGCTGAATTCGACCCGCACGGTCTTTCGGGTGAGGGATTCGAACCGCTCGCGAATGCGATCGGTCTGCTCGCGGGTGATCTCCGACGCAGCCCGCACATCCACCTGCACGATGCCCAGCTTCACATCCTGCTGCCGGAAGAACTCCCCGATGATCTCGGGAAGCGCATCTTCGCGCCCCTTCTCGGCGAGGAGCGCCAGAAACCGGTTCGTGACCGCGTGCAGTCGGCTGCCGAACAGCGTTTGAAGCAGCTCCACCTTCTTCTCCTTCCGGATCACCGGGCTGCGGAGAAACAGGCGGAAATCGCTCGACGTCCGGAAAACCGCTTCCAGTTCGTGCAGATCCGTCGCGACGGCATCCATCTGCTTCTCGGCGTCCGCCGCCATCATCAGGGCCTCGGCATAGCGCCGGGCGATGCGCATCTGGCTCATCGGTCAGTTCTTCGGAATCTTGTTGATGACGGCATCGACGAGCTTCTTCTGACGGGCGGCGTCGAGCGACTCGTCCAGAATCTTCTCCGCAGCCTTGATCGCAAGGTCCGCGACCTCGTCCCGCAGCTGCTGCCGGGCCGCATCGACGTTCCGTTGGATCTCTTCCTGCGCGCGGACCAGGTCCTGCTGCGCCTGTTGCCGGGCTTTGGCGACGATCTCGTCCTTCATCTTCTCGGCCAGCGACTTGCCCTCGCGGACCATGCGCTGGTACTCTTCCTCGGCGCGGGCCATGTTCTCGGCGTTCTGCCGGAGCAGCTGCTGCGCCTCTTCGCGCGCCTTCTCCGCCTGCCCCAGAGCATCGCGGATGGCATGCTCGCGATCGGACAGCGCCTTGAGCATCGGCTTCCAGGCGAACTTTCCGAGGACGGATGCCAGCAGGACGAAGATGAGGATCGTCCAGATGATCAATCCCGGATTGATATCGAACATGGGTTCGTGTCCTGGTGATTACTTGATGGCGAGCAGCATGCAGATGACCAGCGCGAAGAACGTCACGCCTTCGATCAGCGCGGCCGAGATGATCATCGACGTGCGGACCTGCGGGGCGACTTCCGGCTGTCGGCCGCTGGCGTCCATCGAGGCGGCAGCGAGTTTGCCGATGCCGAATGCGGCGCCGAGGATCACAAGTCCGGCACCGAGGCCGGCGGCGAGATACGCAAGTGCTTGAGGTTGCATGGGGTTCGTCTCCTGTATGGAATCGTACGGTGAATGGTTGAAGATGATGATTGTCGGGGTTAGTGCGCGTGCTCCTCTTCGTCGTGCGCACCTTCCATGCCCAGCCCCATGAAGAGGGCGGTCAGCATGGTGAACACATACGCCTGAATGACCGCGACGAGCAGCTCCAGCAGATCGATGAACAGCGCCAGCGGAATGGAAATCGGCGTCACCGCCAGGCTCCGGAACATGAAAATGAGGCCGATCAGCGAGAGTACCACGATGTGGCCGGCGTTCATGTTCGCAAAGAGACGCACGCACAGCGCAAAGGGCTTCGTGAACAGCCCCAGCACTTCGATGGGGATCATGATGATCCAGAGCGCCCAGTGCACCCCGCCGGTGAGATGCGCCAGGTAGTGGCCGAATCCTTTCGCGCGGATCGCGGAAGCCTGGATCATGATGAACGCCACGATCGCGAGTCCGGCGGTAACCATGACGTTGGCCGTGGGCGTGGCGGCGAACGGAATCAGGCCGATCAGATTCATGATCAGGATGTAGAAGAACGTCGTCAGCAAATACGGCACGTAGCGGACGCCTGCGGCGCCCAGCGACGGCAACGCGATCTCATCCCGCACGAACACCAGCAGCATTTCCGTGAGAGCCGAGAGACCGTGCGGCACGAGACTCTTCCGATAGGCGCGCGCGCTGATGATGACAAGCACGGCCAGCAGGACAGCGCTCACGACCAGGAAGAAGACATGCTTCGTCGGGGAGAGATCGATCGCCAGGCCGGCGATATGGACCGGCGGAAATTCAGGGAGGCGAAGATGGATGAACGGCAGCTCGACCTCGTGCGAATCCTTGATGTGGTCGAGCAGGTGGCTGAAGTTGAACGGCTCGCCATGCTCCGCAACCTGCGCCGCGCCGGCGTGCAGGGTGTCGGACATTGCGTGCAGCGTGTCCGCCGCCGCGTGCTGTACCGCTTCGGTTTCCTGGAATGCTGTGAACATCTCCACCGTCTCTTACTGTTTCATCGCCACCCGGCGCTGCAGGTACACCACCTCCAGCACCAGGTTCATCACGTAGAAGAAGAGCAGCGACATCATCAGGGACGCCGCGTGAAAATCGAACACCCGGATGAGGACCAGGAACGTGCCCCACATCAGGAACAGCCGCACCACCATGCCGCCCAGCACATATTTGAGAAACGTGGTATGCGACTTCCGGAAGGATCCCTCGATCGACGCATATCCGAGCAACACATTCGCCGCACTCATCATTCCCCCCGCCAGCACGCTGCGGACCACCGGCTCCGTGGCGAACTGCGAGAGCGGATAGAACGCGAGCAATGCCGCTCCGGCATAACTCAGCGTCACCACCCGGAGAAAGGACCAGTCAATTTTCATGTGATGAATCGTGCCCTCGGTCGCCCATGCGTGATGCCTCCCGGGCGAACGCGATCAACCCGCCCACGCATCCGATCAGTCCCCCCACCACCTGCCCGAACGGATACGTCCCGAGTTTCCCGTCGACCCAGTAGCCAACGAGATACATGATCAGGACGGTCGCCGCCAGCTGAATCCCGAGCCCCAGAAACGGCGCAACGTCCCGCCCGGATCCTGTCGGCGGCCGGCGATCCGGCTCCTGTCCGGAGGATGGTGCGTGATCCGCCGGCATCATGCGTCCTGCTCAGTGTCGGACTTCGTACCCGGGCCCCTTGTCGGACATCGACACGCGCCCGTCGAACACCGCGCCTTCGTCAACGATCAGCCGCGTGGCACGGATGTCACCGCGCACGACCGACTTGCCTTCAAACACGATCTTCTCCGCCGCATTCACCGCGCCGCGGATCTTGCCGCCAACCATGACTGTTTTTGCCGTCACATTGCCTTCGATCTCGCCCGACAGCCCCACCGCGATCGACTCGGTGGCGGTCACATCGCCGATCAGCTTACCGTCGACGCGGACACTGCCCTGGCTGCGGATCTTTCCTTCCACCACGGTGCCCGCCCCGATGAGGTTGAGTTCTTTGACCGGATCATTCTTCATCGCGGCATTCCTACAATGAGAGGTTCAACAGGTACTGCGACGGATCCACCGGCACACCGTCTTTCCAGATCTCGAAATGCAGGTGGGGACCCGTACTCGTCCGACCCGAATCACCGAGCGTGGCGATCGCCTCTCCTCGATGCACGCGCGCGCTGACCGGTTTCAGGAGCGATTCGTTGTGCTTGTAAAATGTCACATATCCGCCGGGATGACTGATGATCACCGTGTAGCCGTCATCGGGCGTCCATCCGGAGAATACGACCGCGCCATCCGCGGCGGCAAAGACCAGCGCGCCGCGCTTTCCGGCGATGTCCAGTCCGAAGTGGTTCTTCCCGGGATCATACCCGCGCGTCACATAGCCTTCGGTCGGAAACAGCGCGGGAAACGTCACCGCTTCCGGCGGCGTCGCCGTCACCGGCATCGGCGTCTGACCGAGATCCCGCATCGACTGAACTGACGCGGACGGAGCCATCGGCTCCGCCACGCTGGCAAGAGCCTCATCCGCCGGGCGATCGATCCGCGGCGGATTCTGCTGTGCGACGGCGGAATCTCCCGGTGAAAGATGCTCACCCAACGCGTTCCGTAACCGGATGTTGTAGGCCCGGAGACGCACCATTTCCTCCAGCATCGCCAGGACCCGCTGGTTCAGCGCCACCAGATCACGGCTGTACTTGCGTTCCAACGCCGGATTGGGCAGTGGAACAACGTCCGCCAGCGGCGTGAATGCGAACAGCGCATAAAGGATCGAAGCGACGACCACGACGGACATGCCGACGCCGGTGAACCAGACCCAACGGGGCGCGGTGTAACTGCGCGTGTGAGCGGCGTCCTCCTCGCGAGCCAACACCACCGTCAACCGGTTGCTCCTGGTGGTGTGGTGCTGGCGGCCACTGCTCACAGTGTTTCGTCTCCGAAAAAGCGTTCGTAATCCGCGTTCGAAGAAAAAGTATACCCAAAAAAAGCCCCAAAGTCAAAAGAAATCAATGGCTTGACTCCCGTGGGGATTTTCGGTACCTTAGTGTCCCGTGAAGATGGTCCGCCGCACGGTGCGGCAGCCGCAACCGCGGGGACCGGAGTCGTCCATTATGGCCAAGACAAAGTTCATCACGCACGATTGCACGTACTGCCACAAGCAGACGAAGATGGAGTACATCGGCGAGATGGAGGGCGTCACGCCGGAAGGGACGCAGCGCTTCTGGTACCGCTGTTCCCGGTGCAAGCACAGCCTCCTCATCACCCTCAGTGTGGTGAAGGAGAAGAAGACAGCCGCTCCGGCCATCGACCGGGCGACCTGCACGGCGTACACGAAGGACCGCGTGTTCTCCATCGGAGAGCATATCTATCATGCCGACCTGGACGACGTCGGCCGTGTGGTCCGCAAAGACAAGACGTCCAACGGTATTCATTCCATCATCGTGGCATTCGAACGCGTCGGCGAGCGCCGGCTGCTGGAGAATGTAACCGGAGATCTCCTGGAAGAGGTCCCCGAAGATCCCGCCCCCGAGGGGCAGCCGCAACCGTAAAGGAGGTGATCACTTGGTAGGCATCATCATCGGTGAGAACGAGCCGATTGACCGCGCCATCCGCCGGTTCAAAAAGAAGTACGAACGCTCCGGGATTCTCAAAGAAGTCAAGAAGCGTGCATTCTACACGAAGCCGTCGGTAAAGAAGCGCATGAAGCTGGCCAAGGCGATCCGCCGCGCACAGCGCGCGCAAGCCGAAGAAGTGTAGACCTCATCCCGCTTCAGAAACGCAAACGCCCCGCGGACTCGGTCCCCGGGGCGTTCGTGCGTACATCCCTCCTGCTTCCTATCGCACCAGCACCAGCTTCTTCGTTTCCGTGAAGCCTCCCGCCGTGATCCGATAGAAATACACTCCGCTCGGAGCGGTCGCGGCATTCCACGTCACCTGGTGCGTGCCGGCAGGCTCGCGGCCGTTCACGAGCGTGGCAATCTCCTGCCCCATCAGATCATACACCTTCAGCGTGACGAACGATTCGTGCGGCATCTGATATTCGATCACCGTCGACGGATTGAACGGATTCGGATAGTTCTGGCCGAGCGCGAACGATGCCGGCAGCAGCTCCAACGGCTGCGACACGCCCGTCGGTCCGAAACTGACATAGGCGCGAACGAGATACTGATACACGCTGTCCCCGGCGGTGTTGCTGGTAAAGTAGTACCAGTTCGGCGATGATTCCGCTGCATAGGTCAGACTCGTCGGATTCGCGCCGAGCGGGCCCGTGGTCACCATGACTCGCGGTGAAATTGTCGGGTCACCCGCATTGATGAAACCGACCGCGAACGCGTTGTCCGCCGCAAGGCTGAATGACCGCAGATCGATCGTTGCCCATCCCGGCCACGGCACGGGATACGGCACTCCCGGCGTCACCGTCGAGGTCGCGGTCAAACCGGTTGCCATCGGAGCGCCCAGCGGGGTCGGACGAACCACGCCCGTATACCGCCAGAGACCGGCCGCCATCGAACCGGCCCGGCGCAAGCCCACACGCACCGAATCGATCTTCGCTCCCGCCACGCCGTTGAACCACACGACGATCGTGTCACCGGCCGCGCTTCCGTTGCCGCTCGAGAAGCTCCCGACCGGTTCGGTCGTGTCATACTTCAACTCGAGATCTCCCGTGGTTCCCGAAGCGACGTACGTGAACGGAGCGTTATTGCTCGGATCCGTATTCGCTACCACGAAATGGATCTTCAAATACGTGGTGCCGAACGCCGGTTCGTGGAACTCGACACCGGATGAAACATTCAACACCCGGTTGCCCGACGATCCGATCTCCACCGCTTTCACCGTGACGTTGGCGTTCGACCAGGTGAGCGTCGTACGGAGGTCGTTGCCGGACAGGAACGAGAGGTACTCCGCTCCAAGCTTCGCGACTGTGTCGGTTGTGGTCGCAATGTTCGGCGAATAGAACGTCTTGCCCACGACTTTGGGAAGATTGGGATACCGGTATCCGTACGCGCTGCTCACCGTCGTATCGTCGAGGATGTTCGCAATGCTCCAATCCTGGAGGATGTCGTTGAACCGCCGCGTCGTGCCGAAGTTCTGCAGTCCCGCATTGATCCCCGCACTCCCATGGAGCGTGCTTGCCACAATCGGCTTGAAGACGCCCGTTCCGAACTGATCCCGAAAATACACGCCCCACCGCGCCCCGCGCGAGTAGTCCTTGAGGACGTTCACGTAGTCGCCCGAACGCCAGTCGAACAGGTAATGATTCGGCTCGGATGCGAACCCGGACTGCTGGTAGATATCGTATCCGTTGATCACCTCCGCGACCAGCGAGCAGCTCTCATTGACGAACGTGATCTCCGCCGGATCATAATTGAAGTGGATCATATGCTGAAACTCGTGTGCCGTCGTGCTCATACCGTCGACCAGACCGGCGACACTCGTCAGGTTGGCCGGATTGCAGTCCAGGAAGTAGATCTCCGCCTGATTGCTCGTGCTGTAGCCCGGCTGGCTCTTCGTGATCTCATTGAATCCGTAGAAGTAACCGGCCACGTACCCGCCCGTACCGCTGTAGCCGTCCTTGATATCGAGGATGAGGATGATGATGCGGGGATCGTTATCGACGTCCGGCGGATTCCCGAATGTGTTCACATCGACATCATAGATGCCGTGCGACGGATCGGCCGGCGTCCGCAGATCGAATGCATGCTCGACCGAGTCGACGATGGACTGCGTGATGTGTCCGGTGCTCCAGCTGGTATCCTCCGCGAACACATAACAGTGCGTCCCCACCGCCTTGCAGGTGGAGGAGACGAGATACCGGTTGTTGTTCGTGAAGTCATCCGCGTACCAGGAATACTTGGAGCCGACCGTGAATCCCCACGCTGCGGTCTTCTTCAGCGCGTGCGGCTGATATGCCTCCGGATGGAGCCGGATGAACTCACGCACCTGCTGCTCCTGCTTCCACAGGAGATGCGATCCCGGGATGGGGTAACTCGTGCCCGGCGTTTCAGGGGCAACCGCCGCCCGGACCTGCGATTCCGCGCGTCCGGCAAAAAGAAGGAAGAAGATCGCTGCACCGATGAAGAGTCGGGTGTCCCGCCTCATGTGGCCTCCGGAGAGAATTGTGTCATTTCACTGTCAAGATAGGATTACGGCAGAAGTTCGGCCTTGAGAACCGTCACAATCGTCCCTTCGGGTGACTGTTCGACGGTCCGATACTGAATCCGAGCCCTTCTTCCCTGATTTGCCAGAAGTTGAGCCTTCGTCGGTTCATCGCACGAGAGCACCAGCATGGTGCCGGGGCCTGTCTGCAACGCGACACGCACGAACGGTTCGTTGCCGATGGTCGTCACGGTGCCGACGGCTTCCTGCATCGACTTCGCTGACCGGTCGGCACTTGCACACGATGCGATGAAGGCTGCCGACAGCGCGAGCAGGAGAATAACCGCCGCGTGGCGCGCGAGCGACCGTTTCGATGCGGACTTCAGAACGTGTTCGGCATTCATCAGCACATCCTCATTTCGTTGCATAGCGCATCAGCTGTTCGATCGTCTGGAGGTCCGCCGACCGGTGCGCATGGATGACGCGCCAGCC
>JAKAJH010000086.1 GCA_021813905.1 Bacteroidota bacterium
AAAATTGAGACATCAGTTTTTTTCAACTATTGAAATAAGAAATAAATTTGCAGCAGGCAAGCGGGTTGATGGAGAAGATTGGCTGGCGGAGCGACAGAGTCAGCGGCGTGGACCGGTAGTAGGAGATATCCGATTCGATCAGATCGATGCGGTTCAGGCCGGAAAAGAGCGACAGCTCCGTCCCGGTTGCGGCAATCTTCTGCGAGAGCTGGAGCCCGAGAGACGAGGAGGCCTGCCGCTGCTGTTCGAACGTCGTGGAGCCGTCCGGCTGCACGATGCTGTTGATGGATCGATAGAATCCCGGCGCGTCCCCCGACAGCGAGAGCTGCGGGAGGAATCCCGCGTCAAACGCGCGGTGCGACTGCTCCTTGCTCCGGTACGACTGCCGGGCCATCTCCCCTGCCGGACCGTGCTCCTGCGCCATCCGGATGCATCCGGGGAGCGTCAGCGCGAGCGTATCGCCCCGCGATCCCGCGATCGAACGGGGAGGTGAGACGACACTGAGGACCATCCAGACACCGATGGATCCCGCAAGCATTCTTTGCAGATACGCGCTGGTTCGCATGGGAATCTACTCGTACCGAAGTGACGTGATCGGATCCTGATTCGCCGCACGAATCGCCGGGAAGATCCCGAAGATCATGCCGACCGAGATCGAGATGAAGAAGGACAGGACGACGGAGACTGCCGAGACGATCGTGAGGATGCCGGTCATCCGCTGGATGAGACTGCTGATGGCGAATCCGAGGCCGATGCCGAGGATGCCGCCGGTCACGCTGATCGTGACCGCCTCCGCGAGGAATTGCAGCAGCACGTCCCGTCGCGTAGCGCCGACAGCCCGACGAATGCCGATCTCCTTCGTCCGCTCGAGCACCGACGCCAGCATGATGTTCATGATGCCGATTCCACCCACGATGAGCGAGATGGAAGCGATGGCGCCAAGGACAATGTTGAAGATGTCGCGCGTCCGCTGCTCCTGGCGCAGCAGTTCTTCGGGGATCGTCACCTGAAAATCGACCACGTCGTTGTGCCGGCGCTGGAGCATGCGGCTGATCACCTCCGCGAGCGGGTGCATGTACGCGGTCTCATCCACACGCACGACCAGGCGATCGATCTGATGGTAGTTGGTCTGCTTCTTCGTCTCGTCGTCACTCGACCGCATGCGGGAGGCGTTCTGCACGTCCTGCCGCGTGACGAGCGTCCGGTTCTTGTAGCGGAGCAGAAGCGTATTCACGGGCGTGTAGATGTCGTAGTTGTAGTCGCGCAAGCCGAGATGCTGGGCGTTCTGGCGGGTGATGTGGCGCTCGTTAATCACCCCGACCACCGTCAGCCACAGCGAGCCGCACTTGATCCGGCGGCCGATGGGCTCCTCGCGGGTGAAGAACTTCGTCCGGATCGCATGACCGATGATCGCCACCGGAGCCGACCGCGCGACCTGCTCGGCTGTGAACAGCGTCCCCTTCTCCAGCGTGAAATCCGAGGTACGGAAGTACGGGCGGTCGACACCGACCAGCTTCGTGGTACGCTTGAGCCCCTCCCGGACCGCCATCGTTTCCACGACCACCTCCGGACTCACGAAGTCCACGTGCGGCAGCGACGTCCGGATGCTCTCGCCATCCAGCAGCGTGAGGCCGGGTGTGAAGCGCTTCTTCTCCTTCGTCTTCTCGTTCTCGTCCTCGGCAACCTTGCCTTCTTCCTGTTCGATGACGGGGGTGATGATGATGTTGTTCGCGCCGAGCAGCTTCATCTGTTCGAGCACTTCCTGCTTCGCCCCGGTGCCGACCGCCAGCATCGAGATGACCGATCCGACGCCGAAGATGATCCCGAGCGATGTCAGCACCGAGCGCAGCTTGTTCCGCGTCATTGCCTCGAACGCGCTGAGCACGTTGCTCACCACCCGCTGCATGAGGGCGTCCGTGGCGGGCGTAGTGCGTTCGGTGCCGGTCATGGCCGGACCTGCGTCGAATCCAGCGGCAGCGCGACCGCCCCGGCCGGGATCGAGAGGTAGAGCTGCTCGTTGTCCCGCAATCCGCTCCGGACCACCGCTTCGTTCTCGTTGACCAGTCCCAGCTTCACCTGCCGCTTCACGGGATCGTTCCCGTTGCGGACGTAGACGAACGTCGTCGTTCCCTGCGCGTGAATGCATTCCAGCGGGATCGAGAGCGCGTTGGGCACCGTCGCCACCCGGATCTCATTGGCCGTCGTCATCGACGGACGGAGCGTCGTGTCGGGTTCGTTCACGAGGATCCGCACTTCGAACACCTTCGCATCGGAATTCGGCCGTTGTTCCCCGATGTTCGCCACGGTGGTCACGGTTCCGGTGAACACCTTGTTCGGATCGGCGTCGAGCGTGATGCGCACGGGTTGCCCTGCGGCGATCTTCTGGATATCCACCTCGCTGACATACGTGATCGATTCCATCACCGACAAATCCGGGAGCGTCGCCACCGTCGATTCCCACGGATTGATCGTCGTTCCCACCACCTTCTTCTTGCCGTTCCATTCACGCGCGTAGATCACCATGCCGTCCGCGGGGGCGAGGATCGTGAAATCGCGCATGGTGTCCATCAGCACGGCCATGCGGGCGCGCTCTTTCATGAGATCCACCTCCACCGCCTGGATCTTGGCGATCGCCTGCTTTCGCTTCGTCACGTAGTTCTTCCGCGCCTGGTCGTAGGACCGCTGGGTGCGGTCGTAGTCGATCTGCGCCTGGCGCTGAATGGCGGGAGCTTCGTAGGCGGACTGCTCGAGAAGGATCTTCTTTTCTTCGACGCTGTATTTCAGATTGACCAGCTCGTCGCGGGCCTGCGACAGCGTCAAAGCGCTGTCGAGTTTCGCCTGGGTGTACTGGGCATCGAACTTCTGGACGTTCAGCGCCACCTCCTTCACCAGTCGATCCACCTCGGACTTGTCGAGCTCGGCAACAAACGCGCCTTTCTTCACGACCGTCCCTTCGGGAACAAGATTCGAGATCTTCATCTGCCAGATGCCGGCCATGCGGGCGCGTTCGGGTCCTTTGATTTCGATGGAGTTCTTCGCCTGGAGCTCGCCGGAGGTGGTCACAGTGACGGTGAATTCTCCGCGTTTCGGAGAGGCGAGGATGTCGGCAGCCGCTTCGCTCTTTGCGCCGAACAGGAACCAGGCGGCAAGAGCCGTGACGACGACTGCCCCTGACACAAGAAGGATTCGCTTTTTCATGTACGACCGATGGTGAGGGATGGATGACTTCTCGCGACCGCGAGCGCCCTGCATTGGACTGAACGCGACGGACGGGTGTTCCCGGCACGCCGGAGGGAACCGGACGATACCGAACCGACGCCGATGACATCCGGCGATCGCGACCGTTACTTCACGAGCGCCTCGAACGCTGCGTCACCCCGAAGGGCGCGCAGATCATTGTCGCCGGCTGCCTGCTTCTTCAATTTCGGATTGAGCCGCACGGCGTCCGACAGCGCCGACAGCGATTCCGCACGTTTCCCGGCGGCGAGACGGATGACGGCGAGATCGTAGAGTACTTCGGGATTCTGCGGCGCGAGCGAGGCCGTGCGCTCCATCAGCGGCAATGCCCGGTCGAACGATTTGTCCGTGAATGCGGTCCAGGCTTCGTTCCACGCGTAGTTCATCTGAGCGTATTTCAGCAGCCGGCCGAGTTCCTTGAACGGATCGGGATTGTCGTCCACGCGAATATCGATGGCCCGATCGGTGTAGCCGCCGTAGCCGGCATTTTTCTTCACGACGATCATGGCGGCGGACTGCTTTCCTCTCGAATCCCCGCCTTTACTGTCACCGGCCACAAGCGCCGCGTAAAGACGGTCTGCCAGCGTCCCCGTCGTGGCGAGGAATGCTCTTTCCATTGCATCCACCACCGCTTCGCCGGTGAGAATGTTTCCCTGGATCGCGTAGTTCTCTCCCGACCGGCCACCCGCCCACGGAACGCAATCGGCGCCGGTGTACGTCACGGAACGCCCGTCGGACGCTACGATGCCGAATTGCCGTTTCTGCGGATCCGTATCAGTTCGGAGAAGGATTGCAGCAGCTTCCTCCGGCGACGCGCCGGCCGCCAGCAGATCGAGTCCGCGCCAGCCGAAGCTCGTGTTCATGAACGACTGTGTGGCCACGGCGCCGACATCGGCTTTCGCCCACGGAACAACGGAACCGACCGCGAAGAACCGCGACGCCACGGCAACGCCCATCTCGCCGGTCACCGAATCCCGCCCGACGATCGAAAACGTCGCGACCACGGGTGGCATCGTGCCGGGAGCCCGCTGCGCAAAAGAGGAGCCAACGGGGATCAGGAGCAGGACAGTCATGGCCGCGGCCATCATGGTGCGGGGGACGGTTTGTATCATGTGGACTCCTTTGTCTCGGTGAATGTGTGTCGCTCTTCCGATTGCACCAACGGGTGAAAGATCAGGTGGAGACACGGGCGATCCCGCCGCGTCATTCGATCTTCAGGATCCCGTCGTCATTCTTCAGCGTCCCGAACAATCCGGCCAGTTTTGTGCGATCCGCACTTTCCTGCTCATCCACCAATCGTTTCCCGTCGACCACTTCATAGAACTGCGCCATGTCCATCCCCATTTGCGGATCGTGGAGAATAAGCATCTCGTGCGTCCCAAGGGCGAAGAGATACTTGACGGTCACCGTACCTCCGAAGTATGCCCGGAACATTGCCGCAAATTCCTCTTCCCCCACCCGCTTCTGCTGGCGCTCGAATTTCTTCTTCGTCTTTTCCGGATCGTTGGACAAGGCAGCGGCCGCTTCGATGTCGCCTTCCGCCAGCAGGCCGTAGAACAGCCGGGAACATCGGATGGCGTTGCCCTGGTCGCTGGCAGCGGAATCGCGCTTCATCGTCACCGGCGGATCGAACGTCTTGACCGAACAGACGACAGTCGATTCACCCAGCGTGAATGTCTTCTTGCTCACCCTCCCATTCTGCCCGAGCGCCACCACCAGCGGCAGCAGAAATACCGCGCCGAATGCCACGATCAGATGCCTGCGCATGCTCATCACCCTTTCCTCTTGCCCCTCTCCTTTTTCATCGCTCTTCACGGATACGTCGCACCAAGCTCCAGAGTCCCCTCCGTGTAGCACGTCCCGTCGCAGTAGTCGGCGTGATCCGGCGACAGCGATCCGCCTTCGATCGAATAGACGGTAGCGGAAGCGTGATCGATGATCGCCGCGTGCGGCTCC
>JAKAJH010000087.1 GCA_021813905.1 Bacteroidota bacterium
TTCGTGGAACGCCACCTTCCCGTCGACATCGTGTACGTACTGGCCGTGATCTTCCACCCACATCTCGGAGCCGTCCTTCCGGCGCATCCGGAACACATCCACCTTCTCATCGCCCGTATCCAGATACAGCGAGTCCCGGTCCGCTTCGGAGAAGTACAGATCCTTCTTGATGTCGACCGCCAGCATCTCTTCTTTCGAACCAAATCCGAACATCTTCACCATCGCCGGGTTCACTTCGACGAATCGGCCGGCTGCCGTGCTGCGGTACACTCCGTCCATCATCCGCTCCACGAGGGACCGGAATCGTTCTTCGCTCTCCTTGAGCGCCAACTCCGCCCGTTTCTGTTCCGTCACATCCTGGAAGACGCTCAGGAGCATCTTGTTTCCGTGCGTCAGCATGATGATGGCATTGAAGATCTCGACGGGCGTATTCCGTCCGTCCCACAGGTTCAGCACAGCCGACTCGTGCACCGGCACCTCGTTGGAGTCAAACCGGTGCTCGTACGTGTCCATCCCGTTGTCCGATTGGTGTCCGGCGTACACGATCGAGAACGACGACCCGGTCAGCTCAGCCTCCGTTTTTCCCACGATCGCGCAGTATGCATGGTTCACCAGCCGGATCGTCCCGTCGCGATCGGTGAGCCGCATGCCGACCGGCGAATGCGACCAGATCGACTGGAATATCTCCCGCGACTCGCGCAGCTCGCGTTCGGCGACGATCCGCTCCGTGATCTCGCGTCCCACAATGACGACGCCACTTGGCTGACCGTCCAAATCCCGGATCAGGCGACCATTTGCCTCGAAATGAATCAGCTGCCCGTCACGCCGGTACCCGCGGAACACCTGAACATTCATCGCCTCGCCCGCCAGCAGCCGCCCGAAACTCTCCTGGATCCGGGGACGGTCTTCCTCCGCCACGAAATCCATGACATTCCGACCCACCACGATTTCCCGGTCATCTTCGCGGAATCCCCACATGGTAAGGCCGGCCGGCGACACCATCTGCAGCGCCCCCTGAAGGTCAAGGACCGCGACATACTCCGGCGTCGCATCCACGATGGAGCGGTAGAGCTCTTCGCTTTCCAGCAATTGCGCTTCGAGACGCCGCCGCTCGGTGATCTCGCGCAAGGTCACGACGATTCCCTGAATGCTGGGATCGTCGAGCAGGTTCACCGCAATGCCTTCCAGAACAAGCTCTTCCCCGTTCGACCGCTTCACGCGGAATTCGACGGGGAGGCCGTCATTCTGCCGGGTTGCGGTCAGCAGAAGTTCGCGCTCAACCATGGAACGGTCTTCCGGATGGACCTGGTCCAGGCCGTTCCGACCGACCATGGTGCTGACATCCGCGCCGAAGACCCGTGCGGCGGATTCGGTGGCGTAGAGTATCTTCCCCTGCGGCGACGTCACAAGAATCACGTCGTGCGAATTCTGGACGAGCGAACGGAAGCGCTGCTCCGAATTCTGCAGGACGCGCTCCGCCTGTTTGCGTTCGCGGATGTCACGAATGATCACCTGCACGCTCGAGCGGCCGGCGAACCGCAGCCCGGTAGTTGCGATCTCCACGTCGATCGGTGTGCCGTCGATGCGGAGAAACTTCTCCTCCATGAACGGCAGTTGGATCTGTTCCGTCAGGACTCTGCGGCTGCGGGCGATGGCGAGCTCCCGCGAATCGGGATGGACAAAGTCCATGATCGATCGGCCCAACAGTGCCGCCACATCCGGTGCGCCCACGAGGCGGGCGGCCGCGGGATTTGCAAACACCACCTTCCCTTCCGAGTACACCGCCACCGCATCCGGCAGGGACTCGACGAGCGCCTGGAACCGTTCTTCACTGGCCCGCAGCGCCCGTTCGGATTCGAGACGCTGCGAGATATCCTCATACATCCCCACAACACCCACCAGCCGGCCGTCGGACCGTATGGGAACACCGAGGATCCGCACATCGATCACCGAACCGTCCCTGCGAAACCGACGGCTTTCCTGCTCGACCAGCTTGCCCTCCAGTGTTCGCCGCGTCAGATTGTGCGCCTCCGCCAGCGCCGATCCGTTCGCAACAAGCTCGTCGAGCTTTCTGCCGAACACCTCCGCCGCCGTGTACTGAAACAGGCGCTCAAACGCGGCGTTCACGCGCACGATACGCTCGTCGGCATCCAGCACCACGATACCGAACGAGACATTCGCAAAGAGCTCCCGCAGCCAGGCATCCTGAAGCACCGACGGCGAGAGTGCGCCGTCGGGAGTCCCGGAGCCGGTGCGTCGGCTGCTGATCGGGGATCGTCTTTGTTTCTTTGCCATCTTCTTCACTTCCCTTCGCTCCGCACATTCCCTGCGAGCTGCATCAGTGCACATCCACTTTATAAGACCGCAGTTCCGGTTTGATGCCCAGCTGATCCATCTTGTAGCGCAACTTGGACCGCGTGACGCCCAGAACTTTTGCCGCTTTGACCTGGTTCCCGTCCGTCAGGTCAAGCGTCTTCATGATCAGTTCCTTGAGCACGTCATTCATGCGCAATCCGTGCGACGGCACCATCAGAAACGCTCCGTCCGACGGGACCGCGACCGGGACGGGCTTCCGGGGCACGCCTCCCGTCAGGAAGGCGAAATGCTCCGTCTCGATCTGGGGCCCGTCATTGAGCAGGACCACGCGCTCGATCGCATTGCGCAGCTCACGGACATTTCCCTTCCACGGCAGCTGGCGGAGCAGTTCGGTGGCGTCCGACGTCAGCCGCGGGGCGGACCGGTTGAATTTGGCGCTGAACTCCTTCAGGAAGGCATACGCCAGCGCATCAATATCCTCCTTCCGCTCCCGCAACGGGGGGATGGAGATGGTCGCAACGTTGAGCCGATAGAACAGATCTTCCCGGAAGCGGCCCGCTTCGGTCTCCTTTGCCAGATTCCGGTTGGTGGCCGCGACCACGCGCACGTCGATCGCCAGCTCCCGCGTGCCGCCGAGACGGTAGAACTTCTTTTCTTCCAGAACCCGAAGAAGTTTCACCTGCATGTCGAGAGACAATTCTCCCACCTCATCCAGCAGGATCGTCCCGCCGTTGGCCAGCTCGAACTTGCCTTGTTTCATCCGCTCGATGGCGCCGGTGAACGCGCCGCGCTCGTAGCCGAAGAATTCGCTTTCGGCCAGGTCGCGCGGAATAGCGGCGCAGTTGAACGCGATGAAGGGCCGATCGGCGCGCCCGCTCTGCTGATGGATGAACCGTGCGATCAGCTCCTTGCCGGTGCCGCTCTCGCCTTCCAGCAGGACGGTCGTGTTCTCGCTGCCGGCCAGCTTTTCGGCCACAGCCAGCACGCGCGTCAACGCCGCGCTCTTGCCGATAATGCCGCTCCGGGAGCGCTGGACCTCCAGCTCTTCCTGCAGCATTCGCACGCGGGATTCCAGCCGCGCGAACTCCAGATTCTTTTCCACAACGATGCGCATATGGTTCGCATCGAACGGCTTCTCAATGAAATCCGCGGCGCCTTCCTTCATGGCCGCGACGGCCACCGAGACCTCGGAATTCGCAGTCATGATCACAACCGGCATGCGCCAACCGTCCTGACGGAGCTCCTTCAGGATCTGGATGCCGTTGTCCGCCCCGAGATAGACATCCAGCAGAATCATGTCCGGGTTGAACGTGGGCACCACCGACTGGATCTCGGTCCGGCTTGCGGCCGCGGCAACATCGTACCCCGCCTGGGTGAGCAGATTGCGGAGTGAGGTCACGAGCGTGCGCTCGTCGTCAGCGATGAGGATTCTACCCTTCAACATGGAATTCGTCCCTTCCGGATTCAAAGGCCGTGAACTGGAGCCGGACGATCGTGCCGCCGTCCGATGCGTTTTCCAGGTGAATGAGACCGCCGTGGCGGTCGATGATGAACTTTGACAGCATGAGTCCAAGCCCGGTTCCCCCTTCCTTGGTCGTGCGGAAGCCGCGGAAGACGTTGGGCAGAATCTCGGGCGGAAGTCCCGGCCCGTGATCGCGGATCGTGACCTCGACGCCCGAAACGCTTTCCTCCGCGTCGGGAGGAGTCATCACGCAGGCCTGCGTGTTCAGCAGGATCTCGCTGCCCGCCGGCGACGCATCGATCGCGTTCTGCAGGATGTTGAGCAGCACCTGCTGGATCTGCCGGGCATCCATCGACACGAGCGGCAACGGTCCGCCGTAACGGGTTTCCAGCGTCAGTCGCTTCTGCTTCAGCGGAACGCGAAGATAAGAAAGCACATGCTCGATGA
Source organism: Bacteroidota bacterium (assembly GCA_021813905.1). Taxonomy (GTDB): domain Bacteria; phylum Bacteroidota; class Ignavibacteria; order UBA10030; family UBA10030; genus JAKAJH01. The sequence goes on from JAKAJH010000087.1 coordinate 4,226, forward strand.
CGCTGTTCACGGATTCCGGATTCAGGGCGGGGGGGGTGACACGGGCCAGGCCGAGGGTATCTTCGATCACCTGCTGAATGCGCTGGGTGCCTTCGAGCGCCGCGTCGATCGATTCACGTTCGGGGGAATTGACGGGCACCTTCATGCTCAGGTATTGAATGTTGAGAGTCACGCCCGCCAGCGGATTGCGAATTTCATGCGCGACGCCGGCCGCCAGACGCCCCATCAGCGCCATCTTCTCCGTCTGCATCATTTGCTCACGCCAGCGTTTCTGCTCGGTGATATCCCGGATAAACACCATCAGGCGCGTATCGTTCGGCATCTCGACGGACGCGGCGCTCAGGTCCACGTCGATCTCCTCGCCGCTCTTCGTCGTCAGGATCGCCTCCGTGACAACCATATCCGGCATGTCGGCGATTGCGATCGGCCGTCCCTGGTCGTCCCGGAGCGGCAGCCGGTCCATGCCGAGACATTCTTCCAGATCGCAGCCCACTAGCGTGATCGCCTGACGGTTCACATCCACCACCCGCTGCTGTCGCATGTCGACGACAACGATGGCAACGCCGACATTGTCGAAGAGGCTGTGATAACGCTTCTCGGAAATCGCCAGCTCGCGGTTCTTCTGTTCGAGCGTCTCCGCGTAGACCTGCAGCTCGATCATCTTCTCTTCCAGCTTCTTGACAACCAGCGAATGATGGCGCTCGAGAAAGTCCTTGTCGTCGACCGGCGGAGGCGCCGCCGTCGTTTGCTCGCTGACCGGAATGCCGTATTGCTGCTTGGCAAGATCGTTCACGGCGTCGACCAGCGTGCGCGTTCCCTCGAACTTCATCACGTAGCGATCCACGCCGACGCTGCGCGCCAGCTCACGGTCTTC
>JAKAJH010000005.1 GCA_021813905.1 Bacteroidota bacterium
GATTTCTTGTTCCTTCTCTTCTTCCTTGAATCTTGACCCCTTGGAATTTGGATTTTCCTCAGGCTGTTGCCTCAGCCGCTGCAATCCGCCGGAACCGAAGCGCAAAGTACACGCCCAGCAGCAGAAGGGCCGACGAGAGCAGATACGGGAGGAGATGATTCAACTCGTAGAGCGATCCCGACAGCACCGGCGCCACCACCATGTAGGCCGACATCAGCGCCGACAGGATGCCGATCGTCTCTCCCTTCTTCGCCGGATCCGTGGCCGCCGACGCCTGACTGGTGATCACCACCCGCAGGACCGCCTGTCCCGTGCCCAGACACAACAGTCCCACAAAGAACAGCGGCAAAAGCTCCGCCGCGATGAAGAGCAGTCCGGCCGCCAGGACGACAAGCATGATCACTTCCAGCGCGGGCTCGGAATAGCGCGCCAGCCAGAACTTCTTCAGCAGAAATCCCTGATTCATGATCACCACGATCCCCACGACGGAGAACGCCAGTCCGGTGTGATACGCGCTGAATCCGAACGTGTCCCGCACGAACAGCGCGAACACCGACTGCGCGGTCACAAACGCAAATGCAAAGAACGACCAGGTCATATAGAGCGGTCGCAACCGATGATTCTGCGCCGCCCGCGCCAGCGGTGCCAGCGGATTGAAGCTCATCGGCCGGTGCGTGTCCCGCTTGTGGTGCGTCTCCGGCAGCAGGAAGAACGCGACGACCGCGTTCGTGGCAGCCATTCCTCCCGCAATCCAGAATGGAAAACTGTGCGAGACCTTGCTGAGGAATCCTCCCAGAACAGGCCCCAGCAGGAATCCGACGCCGAACGCCGCACCCACCAGGCCCAGATTCGACGCCCGCTCTTTCTCATCCTTCGCGATGTCCACCATGTAGCTCTGCGCCGTGGAGAAGTTGCCCGCGGCGGAGCCGTCGATGATCCGGCCCAGAAAGAGCAGCCAGAGCGAGTGCGCGCTCGCGAACACCATCCAGCCGATGGCGGTGCTCGTAATGCTCAGGATCATCACGGGCCGGCGGCCAATGCGATCAGAGAGCGCTCCCAGCAGCGGCGAACTCAAAAATGAGAAGAACGAATAGGTCGCGAATACCAGGGTGATGACAAGCGGAGAGGCGCCGAATTCGGAGACGTAGAACGGAAGGATCGGAATGACGATGCCGAATCCGATCACATCCACAAGCACCGCGGACAGCACTATGATCTTTTCTTTGCTCATGATCTCTTTGCGGGAGATGAAGCGTCGAGAGTATCACAACACCGGCTCGACGCGGCGCGTTCCGGCGGAATGTTCAGGCGACCGGAGCGATTGTGCCGAGGATAACCGGACGCGACGCGCCGGTGGCGCCGGGAACGTTGGACGGTCTTCCGCTGATCGTTTCGTTGGCGAGGACCGCGAAGAGCACCGCCTCCTTCGCGTCTGAAGAGAACCCGAGTTCTTCCATGGGAAGCACCGGCACCGGATGAAAGTGCGTCGCCAGCCGGCGCATGAGGTAACGGTTGTGCACGCCCCCGCCGCTGACGAACAGCTCGTCGATGCGCACCTGCCGACGAACGAACCGGACGTACTGATCATACACCGACAGCGCCGTGAATTCCGTGGCGGTCGCCACGACGTCTTCCGACGACAGATGACCCGACTGGCGGATGATCGCGTCGAGGTACATCCGTCCGAACTCCTCCCGCCCCGTCGACTTCGGCGGTCGCTTCTGCAGGAAGGGATGCGCCATCATCCAGCGGAGCAGTCCGGAGTCGATCCGGCCCCGCGCGGCGGCACGCCCGCCGGGATCGAACGGCAGCCGGTAGAGCCGCTGCATCAGTCCGTCGATCACCATGTTGGCCGGACCGGTGTCGAAGGCGCGGACATCGGCGAGCGCCGCACGTTTCGGCAGCGCGGTGAGGTTCGCGATGCCCCCAAGGTTCAGAAGCATCCGGTTGCGGCGCGGAGAACGGAACAGCAGATAGTCGAGATACGGCACCAACGGCGCTCCCTGGCCCCCGGCCGCAACGTCGGCCGTACGGAAATCCCCGACCACGGGAATGCCGGTCTGCACGGCGATCATCGAGGGGCTGCCGATCTGCAGCGTGGAGCGGAGCTGCATGCCGAAGAACTTTTCCGGCTCCGGGAGGTGATGGATGGTCTGTCCGTGCGAGCCGATCAGGTCGATGCGGCTCAGCGGGACGCGAGCTTTGCGTGCGACCCGGCGAACGGCGTCGGCGAAGCAAACAGCCACCGCGGCATTGAGCCGGCAGACCATGTCCACGGACGAGGAGCCCGGCAGTGAGTTCGCGAGCAGCGCCGATTTCATGCCGATCGGATACGGTACCGTGACGAACGCCAGCTGGCGCACCTGCGTCCGGATGCCGCTCCCCGTGATGCGGACCAGGACGGCATCCACGCCGTCCGCGGACGTGCCGGAGAGCAATCCGACCGCCAGTTTTGTCCGCTTCCGTTTCAGCTCATCGATTGAAGGCATGATCCTTTGCGCCGCCGGATGTTCCTGGCGACATTCGCACAATGGCACACACACCGCACGATCCTCCCCCTCTCCCGTCCGGCTGCGGGCCGGCGCCCACATGTCCATTGCCGGCGGCATGCATACCGCGGTGGAACGCGCGGCCCGGATCGGCTGCAGATGCGGGTGTTTGTGAAGAACAACAACCAGCGGCGCGGAAAACCGTTGGCAGACGAGGACGTTTCAACGTACAAAGACCTCCGGGCGAAAGCAAGGATCGCCCCTGTTGTCGCCCATGGCACCCGCCTGATCAATCTCTTCCCGATTGATGACGCCATCTTGGAGCTATCGCGGGAGATGTCCGGCACGAGATGGAATGCTGCGCGCGAGCTGAGGCACGGGGGCATTTGGGTGAGTGAGTGGGTGGAGAGATGCGGGGCCGGGAAGCGGACTCGCGTATTCGCAGAGCGGTCTGGAATATCCGGGAAGACATCTTGCGCCGGTCGTTGGACGACTGAAACGGTCCGGAAGCCGTCTTGCACCTGCGCAGAGCGGGCCGGAAGCTCCGGGAAGGCATCCTGCGAAGTCGGTTAGGCGATTGAATACGCCGGGGAGCTGTCGTGACGGCCGGAACAGCCGTCCGGCAACGGCGGGAAGAAATCCTGCATGCGCGGACAGCGGACCGGCTCCGTTGGGAGGTTTTCCGGCGGCAGTGCGAAGCGATCTGAGGCCGTCTGGAGGTTTATTGAATCGGTTTTTGCCCGTGTTCGTGCTGCGGGAAGCAATGGCGGACGGTCGGGAGGGCGGACGGATTCGACCGGAAGCGGCGCGGGACGCTCACACGCGTCGCTGATCGGGAAATGAGCGCCGCGCGTCCGGATTGGACCGCCGGTCGTCTGTCCCGAAGCGACGTGGGGAATTTTCGAACCGGGCTGAGCGGGAATCGAGCGCCGTGCGTCCGGATTGGACCGCCGACCGTCCGTCCCGAAGCGACGTGGGGAATTTTTGAACCGGGCTGAGCGGGAATATTACGATGCTCGCGCGGGAGGGACGGGCGCGCGACGAACCTGGACGGACCTTCAGGGGTTCGCGCGGCGGGTGGCCGACGGTGTGGGGCATTGCCATTGCGCAGCGTGGATCTTTGTGAACCTCAGAGCAATCCACTCAGCCAATGCGCGACATTGAGCAGGAACTGTGCGTTCTGCGGAGCCAGGCGGCTGTTCATCCCCGCACGTCGATGGCCGGGTTCCGCGATCTGCGCGGAGAACATGGCGGCCTCACCAAACACGGCAACCCTGCCTTTGCCAAAACGGACCACGCCTCCCTGCAGCATTCCTGAAGCTGAGATGCGCGGCGTCAAAGGGGAGAATTGCCACGCGACCTGCGGGAGAAGCAGATCGACATTGCGGCCCAGTGTCATCAATGCTTCTCCCGGACCGTCGAACCGGAATGCCTGGCCCGTGAATGCGACGACCGAGTCGATGTGCTCCGATGGATTCCTGCCGCGCGTGACGGGATGATCGGCCAACGAGCCGTCTGAACGGGTGAAATGCATCAGACCCTCTTCCGTTCCCGCATCCAGCGCAAATCCGTTTGACAGGAGAATGCCGAACTGCACCGCGAGCGATTCAGCGGCGCCGGCGAAGGGCATGTGATCCGCGATCAGCCACAGACTGCCGCCATCGTTCACCCACTCCCGGACCGTCGCGATCTCTGCGGAATCAAACGCGGAGGCGGTCGGCAGGATTTCCGCGTCCTGAGTTCCCCCGGGGAGCGCATTGGCAATGACCAGGATCTGTGCCCGTTCAAGGTCGGTCCGGACAAATCGTGTCCGCTGCGGAGCGACGACGTATCCGTCCTTTTGCAGCAGGCGTGCGAACGGAAGATAACGCCCTTCCATCGTGTGAAAGTTGTTGTGTGCTTCATCGATGAGCACGGCGGGACCCGTTCCGTGTCGAAAGGCCGGGGAGCTGACATTCGGGGTGAAGAGAGTGTCTGAATACTGTTGCGCGATCGACGGCGAAGAGAAGAGCACGCCAAAGATTATCATGAATGTTGAGAATGACGCGGTGCGAGTCATGGGATTTGCCTTGATCCTTGTGGAAGCAATAGCATTGCGCCTGAACGTCTCGCGGCGGACGCCGACGACATCATATCCCCGATCCGAACCATGGCGCACCATATTTCGGTCGGTTTCCCCGATGCGCTGGCGATGCCGGCTTTCATCGTCCGCCCCTGGATGTTGGGATCCTCCGGTGGCAGGCATGATCATATTCATGATACGGAGAACCGGCGGGAAGTTGCGCGTGGTGTGGCGTATTGCGATAGCTTGTCTGGACGTTCACGACCTTGACCCAGCCGTTCCCATAGCAGCGGAACGTGCGGTGAGCTCTACGGTAACCGCCGCTCTTCAAGAGTCCCGCGAGTCGATAGGCGATGACGTTGTCGATGAAGTCCCGGAAACATGGAATCCGTACCGGGTTTGGTTCTCCCGGCGCGCCCTCGAGTTGTCCTTGGATGTCCCCTGTGGCTTCAAACGCAGTCTCATCGCTCAAAGATTGCGCGGCCCCGTGCGAAGAGCAATCGGTTGTTCAATTAAAGACTTCCCAAGCCTGTTCAGGAGTCTTCCGCAGTTTTCCGTTGCATGTGGCTTGCGCACAGAGGACGAGTCGGCGCGCCACATGTTTATGGGGGGCCGGTTCCGGGAGGCTTTGGGGGTTGCCGTTTGCTAGCTGCAGTAAACCGTCACGGCTTACTTGGCAACTTGCGTGTCGATTACTTGTCTCATTAGAACGAACGCAAATTTGACTCCCTCAGCTTCCGTTAAAATGTCCTTGAGGAAGACCTGAGTGTCGTCTGCATAAGTTCTGGGGAAGGTGATACTGAGATACGTCATTCGCTTTTTGTCAGCTTCCCAGAACCGATATTTGACCGGATCCTTACCAGTGTAGGATCGGAGGAAGTTGTCGATAGACTTTCCTTCAGAGCACCAGTTGATGATCGACTTGTTAACCCAAACCTGTTCCCAGCTGTCGAAGAATGGAAAGTGCAAAACAACGTTTCTGATGAATCGGAATAGATCTCCGGCAATCTCAGCCTCCATTGGAGGTCTGGACTTCTTCAGCTCCTCAAGAACACACTTGATAGGCTCATAGTGAAGGAGCTCAGAATAGATTGCGAATCCATCCTTGGCACGCGAGAAGCGATACCAGCCGTCCCGTTGCCAGAAACTGTCGCTCATGACTTTCTCGAAGATGTCGTAGAAGCGATTGTACGCGAGGTTGAGGAAGCCAAGCTCAGCCATATTTGGTCTGAGGTCAGAGGACATGTGAATATCTGCCCGGTTCGTTGCGGCTAACGTTCGGGCGGTCGTGCCCGCCCACCGATAGAGCCTGAATCCTCAGAACCAAGTCGTCAGTCTATACTGTTCGTAAGCTTCGCCAAACTGAAGTCGAAGCCTTGTTTCCTCCAAGTGTCTCCACCACAGAACGCTCGCAACGCCGAGGACGCCGATCCCCAGGCTGACCAGTGCACTGTGGAATAAGCTCCACCCAAGAAGCCAGCCGATGAACCCGAGATACATCGGATGCCTGATCTTCTTGAACAATCCAGACGTTACCAGATGATTGATGTTCTCGACTCCTCTGAGCTGAATCAACGCTCCGACTGCGAGGATTACACCACCGATGAACATACCGAAGCCGAGCCATCGCACAAGTCGTGGCAACTCAAACTGATGTACCTCCGCAGCGCACAGACCGAACCATGTCAGCCAGAGCGTAAGCATGACCGTCAGAATGACGGCATAGGCGGGCTTGCTCTCGGGATTGATTTTGTGAGTCTCTTTGAGGATTTCGTATCCGCCTCGAATAGCGAGACAAGCCACAAACACTCCCACCAAGAGTGAGTAATCGATGTTCATCGAGAAGTTCCTCCAATCTCAGCTGGGCGGGCATGCCGCTTAACGTTTAGCCAAAACGCCGTTGCGAAGCGCCAGCATCAAACTGATAAACGATTGGTCTGGCGCTGAGCAATGGAGCGCTTGCCCGCCGTGCTCCACCTTGTGGCGGGAGCACTTTACAACTGGCAAAACCTTGTATCGACACCGCCTATCCGGTGTGCGAGTTTACCCGCCGTGCTTCACCTTTTGGCGGGCGATACTGGTATCAGAACCCTATCCGACGGCGTTTGGGTTCAGGTTCCATCATTAGTTGCCGAATGGCGTCGAAGACGACCTTGAATTGAGCGTCGTACCTCTTCTCCATCACCAAGAGCTTTCGGGCCAGATCATCATGTGATGCAAGCAGCTTTCGCAACCGAACGAATGTTCGCATGATTTCAATGTTCACGCGCACAGCGCGTTTGCTCCTCAGGACGCTCGAAAGCATGGCCACGCCTTCCTCACTGAACGCATATGGCGTCGCCCTTCGTAGTCCACCCCATCTTGAAGTCACAATCTGTGATTTCAAGTTTCGGAATTCCTCTGACGACAGTTGGAACATGAACTCCTCAGGGAACCGATCAAGATTCCGCTTGACCGCTTGCACGAGTACGCGTGGAGCCACCTGGTAGAGGTGGCAAGGTCCATGCTTAGCATGACCTTCTCCCCTCGCAGAAGGTAGATGCAGCGTTCTATCCTCTCTCTCGGAATGATTGTTTGAGGCTTCTTCATCAGCCACCGTCAGAACACGATCCGAAGACTGCGAATGACGACTTCAGCGCCGGTTGCGCGCAATGTTCCGGCAAACCGCCGTTGCGAGCTGTCGCTACGACTCTCTCCGTCTTGCGGCGACGAGCAATGGAGCGTTTACCCGCCAGTTCTGTGGCGGCAGCACTTTACATCCAGCCAATCATTGTTTCACCTTCATCTATCCAGCGTGCGCCTGTCCGCCATCTTTGTGGCGGAAGCGCCGGTTTGCCGTTTGTTAGGCGCAGGCACAGTTCAATATTGATCGCGTTTTGCGGCACAAAACAAATATCGGCAAAGTGATCTCCTGCATTCTGGCCGCCTAACGGGATCGCGCATAACCTGCAGCCTGTGGCGGCCGAAGATAAGATAGATCCGTTCCTCTTCAAGCGGCCGCCACGGGCTGTGAGCTTCATGCGCTGGTTAGGCGGCACCGTCTTCCTCGGACAGGTCACGAGGAGGCCTCCTGGCGGCAAACCCATGCCAAGTCCTGAGTCGCCTGTACTCCAGCCAGGTGAGCCCGATGACGAAGACGTCCAGGATTGACAATACTAAGAGCTCTGGTGCGCCAGTGTGTGAGTAACGGTACAGCTGATAGACGAGGAAGAGAAGAAACGCCAGGATCGCTGTGGGATATGCCCAGCGCCGCCTCAGTAGCAACGCTGCGACTAACGTGAGTTTGACGATGCCATGCCAGAGGAGGTAGGTGGCGGCGAATGCCTGCGCCGCTCCTGAGAGATGCTGGGTGCTATTTCGGAGGTAGGTGGCCAAGAGGTCGCGAGGATCTTCGCTCAGCTCGTGCTCGGTCAACGCGCGAATGACGTTGTGAATCTGCATTGGGTTGAGAAAGGACAGGAGCACGCCACCGAGTATCTCTAGGGCACCGTCAACACCCTTGGTGACGACGCTGATGTCGAAGAGGATGTGTGCGATGCGGCCTCTGCGCATGCCTGGTATGGTCATCCTGGTGCCGCCTAACTATTGTTCATATGGTTTCCAGATAAGATCGCTCTTTGTGTTGAATAAATGTGCCGCAAACGCCTTATCAAAATGACACTTTGCTTGCGCATAAAGTTTAGGCAACGCGCCGTTGCGAGCCTGCCTGCGGCAGGCCGCCGCTACGACTCACTCCGTTTTGCGGCGGCGAGCAATGGAGCGCTTGCCCGCCGTGCTTCACCTTGTGGTGGGAGCACTTTACATCCAGCCAATCATTGTTTCACCTTCACCTATCCAGCGTGCGCCTGTCCGCCATCTTTTTGGCGGAAGCGCCGGCTTGCCGGTTGTTAGGCGTTCGTATGCGGCATGTCATTTACAATGCGACGCATTGGCGCGTTGCTTGTATTCAACAATCAGCGATGTTTCCTGTCGCGCGAACATGAGCATATCGAAGTTTGAGTCAAACTGAGCGATCCACGTCCGGACAAATTCGAACGGGTACCATGAGTCAACGGGCGTATCGACCTTGTAGGCCTTTGAATATCCCAAGTGCGCAATGTCGTTGCGGGCAGTCGATAGGATATTGAAAGCCTCCCAGCAATCGCGAGGTTGAAAGTTGCACTTGTCGGTCGTGAACATCTGGATCTCGAAGAAAGGAAGATGTATGTCAAGCAGATCAGAGTAGTGTTTCTTGATCTCCTGAAGGCTGCGAAACGACAATCGGTCCAGGAGCGCCTGCAATAATTCTGGAGAACTCTGGGAATAACGGAACGCTAGGTACTCCTTGAATTTCTCGGTCAGGTACATCTCCGCAGCTGTGTAAGTCGCCAGGACGATTTGCTCTCCGACACGTCGAAAGAGGCCGGTGGATTTGAGCATGGCTATTTCATGCGGACGATACATGCCCCCGTCGACCGTGAATCCACTTATTCGGTTGTCCGTGAGGATAATGTCGATGAGATCGGTAGGAACCTGCGTCTTCCGCTCCCGCGCCAGAAGTTGGAGACTGTAGAGGTCGGCGGACTTAACCAAGGTCATTATGCCGACCTCGAGGTTACGGAAGACGTCGATGGCTTTGGTCGTCACGATCGTTTAGCCTACTTCTCAAAGTGGCAGCGCACCTGCCCCATAACATTTCGCCGCCTGTGCGGTGCCGTTTGTTATGCGTTCGTTGTTTTGCGACATATCGTCGCGAATGATCGAAAGTTACTCCCGGCTACTGTTTCTTAGTAACTGGTCGCTAATTCTGTTTAAGAAGTTCCTCGTCCTGATCGGTTAGCCTTCCCTGTTTGAATCGCAAGCTTGGCGAGTCCAACACCTTAAAAGTGATTTCCTGATTGGTCGCGGCGATGACTTGGATCGTCGTCTTCCTGAATTTAAGAGTCTTTGTTTCGCTCAGATCGTATTGCAGCTCTTGCGAAAACGCAGGCCTAGCATAGTCGTTCGAGTACTCTCTGTATACAACCTTGATGACACTGCCAGCTTTGCCGGAATAAATGAGCTCGCTCTTAGTGCTGGCGCGAACGGTCTTGTACACATTGTTTCGGAATTCCACTGTTGTTTCTAGCATCGGGCTTCCGATGGATGTAGTCAACTCGGCGTCCTTCTCATAATTGCGCATCAAATAGTAGCTGTTGTCAAGTCCACAACTTGTGAATGACAAACAAAGGAGAATTGGTAACATAAACCTGGCCATCTTCGCCTCCTGCTCAGGTGAACGAGTAATCATCAAAAGTGCCGCTTTCAGATTCTGACATTCGATGTTGAGTTGCAGTACTGAAGCAAAACAATGACGCATAGCGTTTCGCCGGCTACACAGTGCCGTTTGTGGCATATTCACATCTCACATCAACGCCCCTCCACAAACCGCATTGAGTGAGTCTTTTCATTGAGCCCATCTAAGTTCTATGATCGCCTTTGCAACAAACGAACGTCGTAGTGCGGCGTGTTATGCGCCCGTGGACGCCCGCAACGTGAGAGATCTCGTGAATGATCATTTCTTCGGTGAAGTCAAATTGAGAAACTCAGTAACCAGTGGTGAAGGGTCGGTCGAGTTGATCAGGTCACGAATTTGGTCGATCGCTTGTTGAAGCTCAAGTGCCTCTTGCGAAGACCGGTCATCCCTATGTTCAAGTTCTCGCTGTGCTTCACGTGCGAGTCGTTGTAGTTCATGCATGCGTGCTGCAATGATATCAGTTGGAAGCCACCCTATCGAATTGTTGAGAATGCTCCTGAGTTCATCCCTTTCCTCTGAAGTCCCTCTGAATTTGTCGGGCCACTGCCAAAGATATCGTTCGAACTCAAAGTGCAAAGCCGCCGCCCAAAGCATGCTCTCGGAATAACGTGTGGTAAAGGCGGTCATTCGCTGGTCATACATTTCTTCCTGGAAATGGAAGACTGCATTTCTGTATCGACGGAGGGCTGCGCAGTATTCATCATAACCTTTGATGAGAGCATCTATCGTTGGGTCAGTGAAACCCAATTTGCGCCAGCCCTCGAGGACGCTGTATAGAGAACCGACCCATCTAGCGGAGTGAGCAAGCATGAGACTCTCGGAACGAGCATTTGTTTGATCGATTGTGTCTGAGCTGACCGACGACATTGCTTCGTACGCTACATGAGCCCAATGAACATACCGTCCCCAAGATATGAATGACTCAATGGTGGTGTCCATGTCGAGCTCTATGGGTCAGGTGTTTGCTCGTTGCGGGCGGCTATGGCGCCTAACGTTTCGCGAAGGAGGTTAGCACGCAACATGCTAGCCTGCACTGATTTCAGTCGATGTCGACCTCATATCCACTCAGGTGGCCGCGTCAAAGTGAAACCGTCAGCCTTTTGCACCTTCTCGGGAAACACACTCTTTGCAATGCTCGCCCTTCCGATCTGCAAGTAGGCATGTGCCAAGTGCTGTAGTTGAACCGAATGTCGTTGAGGCGGAAACGCAACAACCACTCGCTTGTTGGGGAATAGATCCTTGATTGCCCGCAGCGGAGCAGACAAATCACTGTCCGCGGAGATGAGAAGCGCAATATCGAACAGGTCTTGATACGCGTCCGACATCATCTCGACTGCGATATTCACATCCGTCATCTTCTCGCTTGGCACCCATACTTTGTGGCCGCATTTTCTGCATCGCTGGAGATTTGATTGAAAATGGCCATAGTAGATCTTGAGGTCGCTGAGTGTCTCCAAAGCCTCAATAAACGTAGATTGACGTTTTTCTTTGTCGGGAGGGTATGAGACCCGGCTTGTGAAGTACTTTGTGAACACCAAATCCTGGCCCGGTGCAAGTATGTTCCGGGCCAGTGACTGCAGGTTTAGCCAGTAGAATCTTTTCAACTTCGCAGATTTGAGACCGAAGTAAAGATTGAACCCGTCAATGTACGCTACCACTCGCAGGTTGATGTCCATCGAACTTGACTTTCAATTCAGGGACTGCTACATTGTTCACGTTGGTTTACAGCACCAGCGTGAGTAGCGCTGGTCCGACGGCCTTCGGAGAGATCCGGAGGCCGTTTCTTTTTATGCCTGTGTGCCAACCTCTTTCGCATAACGTCTGAGCAGACCGCCGTTGCGAACCGCCCGTAACAAAATGAGATCCAATGGCTCGGGCGGTGAGCAATGGAGCGAGCTCTATTACGGCTGGCGTGTATTTTTGGATTTCGATATCTGATTGTTGATTCGTACCACCTTTGCTTCAGACGGACTAGAATGTTGCAGGCATGGTTCTAGACTTGCACGCACGCCAGCCGTTTAGAAGGAGTGAGCGCCGGCCTGCGATTGTTAGTTACCGTTTTGCCACGAACAGGACCAGGTCTAAAGCTTGTTGAGTATCTGCGCTTTCTTGGCTTCGAATTCTAGCTCCGTAATCAAGCCCTGCGTTCTCAAGTTTGTGAGTTGTCTAAGCGTATCTTCCACTGTGCCTCCGGTTGGGGCGGTCTGGACGGCTGAACTCGAATGGAGCACAGACTCTTTCTGTTGCAGGACAGATTGGACAAATTGTGCCAGCTGACCTTCAGGCATCCGGATTACGTCGATAGACATTTCGTCGTTTCGAGATCGGACAATCAACAATCGACGAAAGAAGAAGAGAACAACAATTGCAATCCAGACTATGATACCAAGCAAACTGAATATGGACATCACAGCCTGATTCTGGACAATGAGCATGCCTATCACTCCGACGAAAAAGGTAGCAGCGAAAGCGAGGAGACCAAGGAAGAAAGCGTAGAGTCCATTGAATCGCCTTTCTTGATAGATGGAGTCGAGGTCACGGAGGTCGAATGTCTTTTGACCATGAGAAACCATCAGCTTCTGGTACGCGTGAAGGCGCTTATTAGTGAGAGTAATGGTGAATCTGCGCCAGAACAAGAATCCCTTGCCTGCGAGGTCTTGAGTGACCTGTTTGAGAATTTTTTCATCTGGGGATAATGTGATTTCGTATGGCATACGTGTGCCTCCATGGGTGGCAAAATGGCAACTAACGTCTAGCAGCAAGCTGCCGTTGCGAACCGCCACAATGGAACTGACCGATAGGCTGTGGCGGTGAGCAATGGAGCGAGCACTTTAGTCAACAGCCAATGCTAGTTTTGTCTTTGCCTTTGCAGGGTGCGAGCGTCAGCTTGCTGCTTGTTAGCTGCCGTTTGCGTCTTCTGCTTGCTGGAGACTAGCGCCGGTGCAATTCCCATCTTGTTGGGATGGTCCTGCCCCCAGAGTAGGCCCTTTCATGCCCGGATGCTTTCAAAATCCCGTCCTCAAAGGAGTAGGCAACGGTCTCAAGACCACAGCCGGGCCATGAGACTTCAATCGTTGAAGCAGATCGAACTTTGACGGTTCCTATGTTCTTTTCGTATCCGCAACTGGAGGATGTGGCGGTCAGTTTGTCGAAGTCGACAGTGAGGGTATGATCAGCCCACCTCCCAACCGAAGGATCATTCGTAGAGAGAGTACCTGACCAGACCCCAGAGAGTCGGTCCGATGAATATGTGATCTTCTCAATCTCCGACAGGTCGTAGGAGACAGTTCTTCCATGCTTGAGGTGTATTATCATCGATTGAGATTGCGCAGTAGAAACAAAAACGATGGTGATAAAGATGAGGCATGAGATCTTCATTAGGATACCCTCTCTAGATGGTTGGTTTGAGATCATTGAGACGCAAATGGCAGCTAACTACTGGAAAAACGCATTGCGTTATTCTTCGTTATCTCTTTGAGTCGTCGACAGCGGGGAGATCCCACACCATCCCCTCAAACGCACAACGGCCCTCCCGGAATGCATCACCATCCCAGGAGAGCCGTCTTCACGAAATCGCTACGATGTTTCCCCAACCCGCGACCCCCGTCGTGGTAACTGTGCCAGGTCATCCCCTTTACAAATGGCTCCTGATACGGTACTCAATCCGGGAGAATCTTGCAACTCGGGGAAAGGGGGAAAACGAGCTTACGGGGGTAAGAGCGTACGAGGGTACGGGGGTACGAGGGTACGTGTGTACGTGGGTGGGTGAGTGGGAAATCGGGAAATTTGGGAATCGGATGATCGGGAAACTGGCAAATCGGCGAATCGGATGATCGGAAAATTGGAAAATCGGCGAATTGGATGATCGGGAAATTGCAAACTCGGCGAATCGGGTGAATGGGGAATTGGGGAATTGGGGAATCGGGTGATTGGGAAACTGGCAAACCGGCCAATCACGTGGACTCCCCTTTCAACGGCAAAAACCCCTCCTGGTCCAGCACCTGGATAATCCCACGAATCAGATAGTTATTGTCGAATCTGAGCACGTACCTGCGTGCGTTGTCTTCAACCGGACCAAGCATCTTGTTGTCGATGAGGCGCTTGATGTTTCTTGAAACCTCAACCGCATGTTTGCCGGGAAAGAGATCCTTGATGTCGGCGGCCATGATGACTTGCTTCTCCACGGCGCGCTTCAGAATCGCCCATTCGATCCCGGTGATGAGCTTGCGCTCGAACGCGATTGCCAACGCGGGCAGCAGGATCTTCGATTTGAGAAAGTCATACGCAAGAAGGCGATCGATCTTTTCGATTTCGGCTTTCAATCCTCGCAGCACGTAGCGACACCATGTGAGCACACCATCATCGGTTCCTTTGTCGGCTTCGGAGAGAAGGTCATAGTACACATTGCGATCACCACAGAAGACGGCGGTGGGATTCAGGATCCTCCCCTGCTCCACGTGGAATCCCTGCTTCACAAGCATGGCGTAGGTGAAGAGGCGCACCGTGCGGCCATTGCCATTGGTGAAGGGGTGAACCCAGACAAACCGGTGATGAGCGATTGCGGTCTTGAGAAGGTCATATTTCGGTGGGTCATCACGCTCGATAAAGTCAAAGAGCTGGTCCATATACTCCTGAACCTGAATTGGTTCAGGTGGCACGTGGCTGGAACGCGCGATCCTCACCAGTCCCGTGCGGTACGCGCCCGGCGTTGCATCTCCCTCGCCATCCGGGGGCGGTCTCAGACCATCGACGGTGAGCTTGTGAAGTTCGCTCACGAAGGGCCCGTCAATGTTGCGATCCCTCACATGCTGGTCAATGAACTCCATTGCCCGTTCCATGTTCTGGATCTCGCGGATGTCCGGCTTCTCCGACGACGTGCCTTCGAGCTTGGTCTCGATGTACTCTGCAATCGTCGTTCGGTTTCCTTCGATCCGGGCGGAACCGATGCTTTCCAGCGTATGAAAGATGTGCTTGAGCTGGAAGAATATGAGCGGGTGTGTTGTGCCCGAGAGCCGCCGCGTGCGCAGAGCGTCGAGGTTCAGGATGAGATCGGTCAGCTCGTCGCCGAATGCAGGCTCTACCAATCGCAGGTCAAAATGATTGAAACCCGGCATGATCTCTCGGGGACCGCGTTAAGAATTAACAAATGTGGATATTACAATTAACAGAGTCAGACCAAACATACGCTTTTTCGGCGAAAAGGTGAACTTCCGAATATCGCACATTTAGCAGCTCGGTCGATCAGATGAAACGCTTGACAGGCAGGCATTTTCAGGACTTGCCGGATCGGCGGGACCATTCCTGCCATCCGATTCCCCAATGGATACGAATCGCTCATGAGAGCAACGTGAAGCAAGCGAGGGGAAATGGGGGAAACGAGGGTGGGGGGAATCGGGAAATCGGGAAATTGGGTGATTGGGAAATTGACAAACCGGCAAATCGACGAATCGGGTGATCGGGAAATTGGAAAATCGGCGAATCGGGTGATCGGGAAGTTGGCGAATCGGCGAATCGGGTGATTGGGAAATTGACAAACCGGCGAATCGGGTGATGGGGAGATGGGGGAATTGGGGAATTGGGGAATCGGGTGATTGGGAAACCAGGGAATCGACGAATCGGATGATCGGGAAATTGGCAACCCGGCGAATCGGGTGATCGGGAAGTTGGCGAATCGGGTGATCGGGAAATTGAGGATCGAGGAAGCGAGGCGATTCTTGACATCCAGTGCCAATCGGAGTACTTTGCAGGCGGAGAGACGAGGTGACAGAAACGCTCAAGGATATCCTCGCCGCACAGACCCGCGAGGGTGAGCTGTACCAGCGAATGCCGAAGGACCGGGTGACCTGCGTCGCCTGCGGCCACCGGTGCCGCATCCCCCCGGATCGCGAAGGCATCTGCCGCATCCGATTCAACCGGAACGGCGTGCTAATGGTACCCGCGGGGTATGTCAACGGCATTGCGCTGGATCCGATCGAGAAGAAGCCGTTCTTCCATGCCTGGCCCGGCTCGGCCGCACTCAGTTTCGGCATGCTCGGATGCGATTACCATTGCCCCTACTGCCAGAACTGGATCACGTCGCAGGCGCTGCGTGATCCCGAGGCCGTCTCGTCCATCGAGCCGGTGGATCCGGAAGGGTTCATCCGTATCGCGAAGCGCTCGGGCGCCCGCGTGGTGACGAGCACCTACAACGAGCCGCTGATCACCAGCGAATGGGCGGTCGAGATCTTCCGGCTCGCAAAGCCCGCGGGACTGGCGACCTCGTACGTCTCCAACGGCAACGCCACGCCGGAAGTGCTCGACTATCTGCAGC
This sequence comes from Bacteroidota bacterium, assembly GCA_021813905.1. GTDB lineage: Bacteria > Bacteroidota > Ignavibacteria > UBA10030 > UBA10030 > JAKAJH01. The sequence continues at coordinate 16,137 of JAKAJH010000005.1, forward strand.
CCTGGATCGATCTGTACAAGGTCGATCTCAAGGGATTTCACCAGAAGACCTACGCACAGATGGGCGGAGTCCTGAAGACCGTCCTCGATACGATCACGTCGCTTCATCAGCGCGGCATCTGGGTCGAGGTCGTCACGCTCGTGGTGCCCGGCCTGAACGATTCGGACGCCGAGCTGACCGACATCGCGCGGTTCCTCGTGTCCGTGTCTCCCGACATCCCGTGGCACGTGACGGCGTTCCATCAGGACTACCGGATGACCGGGCCGGACCACACGCCGGTCCGCACGCTGATCCGGGCCGCGGAGATCGGCTACGCCGCCGGCCTGCACTACGTGTACACCGGCAACCGTCCGGGCGAGACGAGAAACTACGAGAACACGTATTGCCATTCCTGCGGAACGCTTCTCATCGAACGGCGCGGATTCCACGTGCTGGGCAATCGCCTGCAAAACGGACTGTGCCCGGCCTGTCACACCGCGATCCCCGGCCGATGGAACTGACGGCATCACCGCGAAGCGGACGGACAGTCGCTTCCGTGACCGCATGGAACGTTTCCAGAGCACTGCACCCGGAGAACCGCATGGTCAAACATAACCACCTGGCGATCGGCGTCATTGTCGTGGGCCACCAGACGGTGGGCGCGGCATGGTACTCCACGTTCCTCTTCGGCAGCCCGTGGGTGCATGCCCAGGGAAAGCAGATGCAGGACCTGCATCCGACCGCGCTGCCGTTCATCCTCGCGGTGATCGCCTCGATCCTGCTCTGCTACGTCCTGTCGTGGTTCGTTCAAACGATCAAGGTCTCGACGTTCAAGGGGGGCGTGGGCCTGGGCTCGGTGCTCTGGCTCGGCCTCGGCCTGCCGGCCATCATTCTGCACGACGGATTTCTCGACATTCACTGGCAAATCATGGCCATCGACGCGCTGCATACACTCGCGCTGTCCGCCGTGACCGGCGGAGTTCTCGCCGTATGGCGACGCACGCCGGAGGCGTCCGCATGACCGCATCGCGGACGAAACGCTCCTCCCCCGCCGGCGGTTTTGCCTTTACGGTTGACCGGGTCCTGCCGGCAGCGCCGGAGGTACTCTTCGCGACCCTGACCGAGGCGCGCCGCATCGCGGCGTGGAGCAGACATGCCGGCACCGTGCCGGCCGTGATCGGCGGAACCATGGAGATGTTCGACGGCTGGGTGAAGGGTGTCGTGCTGGCGTACGCACCCGGATCGCACGCAGCGTTCACGTGGCTTCCCAACGACTGGCCGGCGGGATCGCAGGCCTCCATCGTGACGTACCGCCTCACCCGTGTTCCGGGTGGCACCCGGCTTTCGATCCATCAGAGCGGCTTTCCGGATTCCGTCCGCAGCACGAGTCACCGCACCGGTTGGGCGCAGTTCGTGCTCGACCCCCTGGCGGAATATCTCTCCACACACCATTCCTGAGGATCCCGTATGACTGTTCTGCGCACGATTGCCGGTTCTGCCCTGATCGCCGTTCTCACCTTTCTCCTCGCCGGCTGCGGCGGCAGCGCGACAGTCGAAAAGACGACCAGCGCAGCGCCGGTGCTTTCGTCGTCGCTCCGCCTGGCAACGCTGAACTTTGCGGGCTTCAAGCGACGGCTGGAGAAGAAGGATGTCGCCGCCCTGGCGAAAGTGCTCAAGCGCGAGCAGATCGACGTGGTGGCCGTGCACGGCATCACCCGGTATCCCGACGTCGCAACGCGCGTCGATTTCGTCAGGGAGCTTTCCGCGCAGACCGACATGCGCAATGTTTTCGGCGAGATGGTCAACAATTCCGGACGGCAGACGGGAAACGCGATCTTCAGCTCGTATCCGATCCTCTCGCATCACAATCAGTCGTTCGACGCCGTGAAGTCGGCCGTGTATGAAGCGGCACTGGCGGCCACGGTCGATGAGGGAAGCGGCTCGGTGGTCGTCGTGAGTGCGGAATTCCCCGACCGTTCGACGAAAGACGACGACGCCCGCTGCGCGAAGATCATCGCCGGACTCAATCCGGATGCAGGCCGATCGGCCATGGTCGTCACCGGAAATCTGCCGGACGAGGCGGCACGAACGCAGGCCGGATTTTCCGACGCCACGGCATTGCTGCCCGGCAAGCATCCGGCGGACGTGTCCGTCTGGTATGCGGGCAGCGAACTGTTCAGGCCCGTCGCCGCGCGAGTCGTCCCGACCGATATGGGTCCGCTTCTGATCACGCAGTTCGGTCTGTACCGGACACCGTCGTCGACATCGCCCTGATCACGCGGACGATGCGTCGCGCATCCGACACACGCCGCGGAGCGGGCCGCCGGGGCTGCCGATCCATTCGCCCGTCCGATCAGGGTCATTCCGTCTTCCCTCTCTCCACTCGGAGCACATCATGAAACTCACCGCCGTTCGCGTCACGCTTGTCGGAATTCTGTGCGTGCTCATGTTTCTCCTCGGCATGGTCGTCGAAGGTTTTCACGGGAACGGCGACGTCCGGGGCGCGGAGCATCTCATCGGGCTCTCGTTCACCGCGGCGGAACGCGACTCGATGCGGAGCGGCCTTGCGGATCAGCGCACCAGCTATGAGAACATCCGGAAGGTTCCTCTCGCCAACAGCGTCGTTCCCTCGCTGCAGTTCGATCCGCGGCCGGACGGATTCAGGCCTCCGACGAACACCCGGTTTGTCACGAGTCCCCCGGCGCACATCCGGCGGCCAAAGGACCTGAACGATCTCGCCTTCGCATCGGTGGGAGAACTGGCCGAGCTGATCCGCACGCGGCAGGTGACCTCCGTCGAGCTGACGCGGATGTATCTCGACCGCCTGAAGAAGTACGGGCCGAAATTGGAGTGCGTGGTTACATTGACCGAGGATCTCGCGCTGAAGCAGGCCCGCCGCGCCGACCAAGACCTTGCCCGCGGGATCTACCGGGGACCGCTGCACGGAATTCCGTACGGGATCAAGGATCTCTTCGCCGTGCGGGGATACAAGACGACGTGGGGCGCGATGCCGTACAAGGATCAGGTGATCGATGAGAATGCGACCGTCGTTCAGCGGCTGGAGGCGGCGGGCGCAGTGCTGGTGGCCAAGACCACGCTCGGCGCGCTGGCGATGGGCGATGTCTGGTTCGGAGGGAAGACACGCAATCCGTGGAAGGTGTCGCAAGGCTCGAGCGGTTCATCCGCGGGATCGGCCGCGGCGACAGCCGCCGGCCTGGTCGGATTCGCCATCGGCACGGAAACGTGGGGCTCGATCGTTTCGCCGGCGACGCGGTGCGGCGCGACCGGCCTGCGTCCGACGTACGGCCGTGTCAGCCGCGCCGGTGCGATGGCGCTCAGCTGGTCGATGGACAAGGTCGGACCGATCTGTCGCACGGCGGAAGACTGCGCGCTCGTGCTCCGTGCGATCTACGGTCCCGACGGAAAGGATCCGAGTGTTGCCAACATCCCCTTCAGCTATACGCCGGCGGCGGATTTGAAGCGGCTTCGCATCGGCTACGTGAAATCCGAATTCGACAGCGTCAGGGAGGACAAGGCTAACAGCGACGCCGTGCTGGCGACGCTCCGGTCGCTTGGCGCGACCCTGATCCCCATTGAACTCCCGAACCGCTATCCGGTGCAGGACCTCTCCATCATCCTCAACGCCGAAGCGGGCGCGGCTTTCGACGATCTCACCCGCAGCGGACGGGACGATCTTCTCGTCCGGCAGGACAAGGATGCGTGGCCCAATCTGTTTCGTCTGTCGCGTTTCATCCCGGCCGTCGAATACGTCCAGGCAAACCGCATCCGGCAGTTGCTGATCCGGGACATGCAGTCGCTTATGGACACGATCGATGTGTACGTCGCTCCGCCGTTCGAGGGGGACAATCTCCTCCTCACGAACCTGACGGGGCATCCGTGTGTTGTCCTGCCCGACGGCTTCAGCAAGGACGGCACGCCGACAAGCATCACGCTCATGGGGCGATTGTACGATGAAGGGACGGTGCTGGCCGTGGCCCGGCTGTATCAGAACGCGACGGGATTTCACCGGAAGCACCCCGACGTGAGCCGTTTCTGAAGCGCTCCCGCCCTGCGCACCGGGGCGGTGTGACAACAGGGAAAAACATCGGTATATTGCACGGGCACACCGGGGAGGGTGTTCCGCATGGCAGAAAAGAAGATCGATCCGCTTGCGATCCAGAAAGAGCAGATCGCCCGATTGCTGCGCAGTGCGGATGAGTTCGCCCGTGACAACCGCTTCGACGACGCCATCCTTGAGCTTGAACGCGTTCTCCGCATCGATGCCAGGCACAGCTACGCCCGTTCGTTCCTCGAGCGTGTCCGCTACATGCAGAAGAAGGCGGACCAGAGCTGGCGGCAGCAGACTGAAGAGGCCGAGCTGTCGCTGGACCAGCGCATGAACGTCATCTCCCGCCATCTTGCGTCCGCGGAAGCGTACATGGCGGTGAGGAATTACAAGCAGGCGCTGGCGGTCATCGCCGAGATCTACCGCATCGATTCCACCAACTACTACGCCCGCGCATTCTCCGAGCGGATCGAAGCCGCCATGCAACAGGAGCAGGGCGCCGCACAGGCGGAGCAGGCGCAGAAGCCGCTTCCCCGCGGAAGCCTGATGATGTACCGCGAGCTGCTCAAGGAGGTGTGGTTCGACGGGAAGGTGACGCCGGAGGAAGCGGAGGAGCTTGCGCGCGTTCGGGAGGCGTACACGATCACGCCGGAGGAGCACGAGCAGCTTGAACGGGAAGTCCGCGTCGACGCGTACTATGAAGCGCTGTGCATCGCGTGGCGGGACAACGTACTGACCGATGCGGAACGGAGTGCGTTGCAGACCATGCGGGAGAAGTACGGCATCTCGGCGGAGGAGCTCGCAACGGCGGAAGCGCGATTCGAGTCCTCCAAGCGCGCGCTGAAGACGAAGGGAACCGTCCTGATCGTGGATGGGGATCAGAACACGCTGGTGTTCCTGTCCAAGCGGCTGAAGAGCCGGGGCTACGACAGCGAGATCGCCTCCTCCCCCGACAAGGCCCTGCAGCTGCTCGCCGGCCAGACGCCCGATCTCATCCTCACCGATGTTTCGTTCCCGGGACAGTCGATCGACGGATTTGAATTCCTCGAGCGCATCCGGCAGCAGCCGGCGCTGAAGCGCGTTCCGTTCTTCTGCATGACGACCAGCCGTGATCCGAAAGTGGTCCGCGCAGGACTCCGGCTCGGCATCGACTTCCTGCTCGCCAAGCCGGTTGATATCGAGACGCTGATCGCGGCGCTGGAAGGCCGTTTGCGCCGCCTGCCGTAGTGCGGTCCGCCGTCAGAACGCTTCGCCGGCCGTGATATACAGGCCCGACGAGTTATTCCCCCACCCCATATCCAGTCGAATATTCAGCCGCTCCTGCGGATTGAACGCGAAGCGCACTCCGAGACCGCCGGCGAACCAGAGCCCCGGCAACGAGATCTCTCCGGGCCGCCGCGCGACTTCTCCGACTCCCGCGAACGCCGCCGCCCCGAAGCGCCCGATGATCGGCACACGGTACTCCGCCTGGAGCACTGCGACGTCGTTGTCCCGGTAGCGGCCTTCGTAGTAGCCGCGCAGATTGTTCGATCCGCCCAGCCGCGCCAGCTCGCGGAACGGCGCCGTTCCGTCGATGAGCACCCCGATGAACTGCAGCGCCAGCACCTGCTCCTCCGTCAACGGCACATACTGGCGGGCGTCAAGCTTGACCTTGGTGAAGACATTCGTACCTCCAAGCATGCGGCCAAAGGAGACGACGGACGCGGTGGTGAAATTGCCGGTAGTCGGAGCAAAGATGTTCTCGCGCGTATCCCAGGAGGCCTGGATTCCCGCGCCCGACACCGTGCTTTCGAAGCTGCCTGGCACTGTGCCGCCGTCCAGCATTCCGCCCGACACCCGGTCGACGATCGACGATCGCTCCCATCGGATGACGATCCCCGCCCTGGCACCGTCCGCCACCTGCCGCATCGCCGACAGATCGATGCCGACACGCTTCACGGTGTACGCTTCCTCCTGCGACGCGGCGGTGACGTTGCCGATGCCGTAGAATTTGGACGGATAGCGCTCGCCGAGAACCGACGTTTCGATGCGATAGAGCCCGTGCGCGGGATACAACTCGCCGCCCAGCTGAAGGGTGAACTGCTTCTCCTGCGTGTAGATCGCCAGCAGCGAGACGGTCGACGGCCGCGCGGTTCGGTCCGCCTCATCGTCCCGGTAGAAGTAGAGGAGACTAGCGCCGCCGGCAAGACGGGTCTCGGGTGTGTAGAAGAGAATCGGGAGCGGCAGAAGACGCGCGCCGGTACTGCCGCTCGAATCGGCGGGAGATTGGGCCCGTGCCGATCCGGTCAGAAAGCAACAGGCAAGCATCAGCAGTGCGGGATGAAGATTATTGCGGATCGATCGCGTCATATCTTCAGGAATGGTCGGGCAACCCGTGCAGCGTGACGGAACAAAAAGAACGGCAGGCCGGTGAGCCTGCCGCCCGGGTGATTGTCAGATTCCGGCGGTCAGAACTTGCCGAACTTCAGCGTGAGCAATGCCGACGGTCCGCTGAGGTCGGCGTTGCTGGTCAGCGGAGCCGGATGTCCCAGGATGTCGGTGGGCGCATCGACCCCGGTCACGATCCGGTACGATGCACCGGCACTGATGCGGAAGAAGTGCGTGACGTTCAGATTGATGCTCACGCCCGGCTCCGCGACGAAGAATCCGTCCATATCCCGGTGACTGGTCGCCATCACGTCCTCCCGATACGCCACGCCTCCGCCGCCCAGGAGCAACCGGACCGAGCCGTGAATGAGATCATTCGGGTTGACGTAGTATTCCATTTCCAGTCCGCCGTATCCCACATCCAGATCCTTTTCGCCCAGGAGCCCGGGCGTCTTGGCGGCATTCCGGGTCACAAGTCCGTATCCCGCGCCGCCGATCATGAACACATGATTGATGATCCAGCCGCCGCGTCCGCCGACCAGTACAGCAGTCTCACCGTTGATCTTCGTGATCCGGAGGGACGGACCGCCGAATCCGCCGCTTTCCACGGGCCCGCTCACGAGCGTTTCTTCTTCCTGCGCAGTCAGCGGCAGGACGGTGAACAACGACAGCATCAGCAGCGTCGCAACGATCGGTTTCATGGTGATTGCTCCCTTGGTCTTCGATGCGTTCCGGTATACGGACGCGTCAGAGAGGCTGTTGCAAAGTCCGGTCAGAGCCTGCGATCCTTCCAGTTCCACCAGAGCAGTAATTCCGGTTTCGGCTGCGCGGTCGAGGCGTAGTACACCGCACAGCGAAAGACATACAGCAGACAGCGATCCACCGGCTTTCCCTGCCGGCGACACTCGCGATCGTAGAGGCGCTCCGGATCCTTTCCGCGCAGATCCGCCACCGACCGGATCCCGAGGTTCATCAGATCCCGCGCGATGCTCGGACCGACGCCGGGAATCGTTTGCAGTGTCCGCAGGACCGAGCGCTCGTCGCCGGTGGATCCGGCTCTGCTGCGCCGCGGTGATCTGTACCTGACCCGGGTTTGCTCGTTCCGTCGCATGCTTCGCGTCAGCGTCTTCCCGGCGATACGCGCGATGCTTCTGCCTGGTGCTCCTGCAGGATCGTCCGGACCAGCGGATAGTAATAGTTCCAGTAGAAGACGCGGCGGTCCGTTTCATCGCTCCGTTCCACCAACTGGTCCCGGAGCCAGACCATTCCCTTGAAGTGCGCCCAGAACGTGTTGAGAATCGGCGCGTCGGCGAAATCGCCCGCGAAGTAATAGAACCGGTACCGTTCGCGCTGTTCCACCACCGCCGGAAAGATCCGCGGGATGCCATTGGCATGCAGCACCGAGTCGCCACTGGCCGTCGGAGTAAGGATATAGTAGGAAATCACGGTGTGCGCGGAGTCGGCCAGCGTCACGTCGAACCAGTAGGGATATCCGATGGAGCCCGGGATGCCGAAGTGCCGCTGGTCGTGGTCGGTCGTTTCGACAGACGGCATCGGACGTGAAAGGTCGTGTGGATACCGAAGGATCGCGACGCGGCCGGATTGATGGACGAAGACGACTCCCGGACCGTGGTACCGCCATCGCCCCTGCTGCTTCACCACGGCATGCACGAGCCAGGGCGGAAGTTCGTCATTGCCGGTCGTATCGAGCTGTTCAACGTACCGCCCGGTCCAGCCTGTCCAGTGAAGACCGAAATCCCGCTCGGCAGCCGATCGAACGGAGTCGGTGGTTGGATCGGCGAAGAAATTGAACTCGGCGATGATCAGCTTTCCTTGCCGCTTCATCGCTTCGAGAAAGAGCAGATCCTTCCGCTGGAGTCCGCCGTACAGGAGACCGCGGCCGCCCTGCCCCACGGAAGGATGTTCCGCAGCCCAATCCTGCCGCTCGACGCCGTACGTGTCCGTGTAGTACGTCATGTCATACCGGCCGCTGAGACTGTCGATCCGTTCATCCGGCACACGCTCCGGACCGCGAATGGCATAGGCGCCATCCGCCAGCGGAATAAATCCGGCATGATCCTGCTCCACGCTATACGCCAGGCCGTCCGGCTTCAGATAGCGTTCATAGGTCAGAAGCCAGTTGAACGCCCGGTGTTCCCGGCCTTCAGACGTCAGCGACGTCTTGTCGACGATCAATACCCGCAGCGGATGGACCGGAGACAGGAGCCAGACGATCCACGAGACGATCGGGACAAGAAGAAGGAGGATGAAGATGGAACGGAGAACTTTGCGAACCATGGCAGGTCCGGGCGCTGACCCGCTCGGCCGTCAGTCGGCATCCGGCGGCGTGGGTGCACCGCCGGCCGGCGGCTGCATCAGCCGGACGATCCGGAAGGCGAAGTAGCTCCCGAGCACCGACAGCGCGATCAGCAGCATGTAGGAGACTTCATACACCCCCCGCCACGAACCGGGATCCTCGGGCGGCGGAAAGGGCTGGTGCGTCCGGAAGAAGCGGGTGACGACCAGAAAGACCAGTCCGGCCGGCAATGATCCCATCAGCAGGATGCCTCCGCCCCGACGGAATGACGTCGTCAGCAGCACGAGGCCGAAGAGCGGCCACACCAGATAGACCCCCAGCGTGGACAACTGCACGGACTGTGACCAGATCAGATCGAGCCTGCCGTGTGCGACCTCCTGGATGGCGAACAGGAGTGCATACAGGATCACGACGACGGCAATGCGGCGCACGGCCGCGCGAAACGCTTCACTGGATTCCACCGGCACTCTCCTCGGTCCCGAAATCGCGCTGAACTACGGTTTGATCTCGGGCGGCTGCGCGTCCGGCAGCGCCCGCCGCGACCGCACGAATCGGTTGAGCAGCGACTGCTCGAAGAGCGGCGATGCGGGATCGAAACTGCTGATGCGGACACGCCCCGAGCTGTGAATGAATTCACGGTTGTGCAGATAAATGCCGACATGGGTAATGCGCTCCGGCCGGGTGCCGTCGGCTTTCTGGCCGAAGAAGAGCAGGTCGCCGGTGCGGAGGTTCGCGAAATCCTTGCCGGGATTCACATCCATTCCCTGTGCCGCCTGCTGGCTGGCATCGCGGCTCAGCTCCATGCCGTTCAGGCGGTACACGGTCTTGACGAATCCGGAGCAGTCCATGCCTTTGCACGACGTGCCGCCCCAGAGGTACGGGACCCCCACGAACATCTTCGCGGTCTTCTCGATCGCCGCGCCGGTGAGCGTACGCGACTGCCGCCACGCGTCGTACTCCTGCACAAGGGAAGATTCCAGGTATCCTGCGCGACCGTCGGCAAGTTCCACCGCGGTCCAGCCGTCCTGCGCTCCGGTCGTCTTCAGCAGGCATCCGGCCACGACATCGCAGACCGGCTGGCCGGACTTCTCCGCTGTCTGACGCACGACGCCGTAGTAGTCGGTCACGATGACCTTCTTCGCCGCGGCCCACGTATCGACGCCGACCCGTGTCGTCGGTTGCAGCGACATCCGATCAAGCCAGCCCAGGTATTTATCCGACATTTGTACATAGTAGTATCCGTGCACCGGCTTGCGCAGCAGCTTGACCACGCTTCCCATGAGCACCTGCGTCGTCAGCTCTTCAGACTCGCCCGGTTTGGCGCGAACGTTTCCGACGCTGAGCGTCACGATGCCGTACACCTTGTCTCCCAGCGCTGTATCGGGCAGCACGCGAATGCTGTCGGTGACCACCGTACCGGTCTTACGGACCGCATCGACGACGGCGGTGCGGGCCTCCGGATTGTCCACCTCGCCCTTCAGCACGACGCCGGACGCACGGTTCTCGGCTTTCACTTCGAACACCGCTACCCGACGATCGGGGGCGAACCGGTTCTTGACCGACGTGATCGCATCATTGACCGCTGTTTCCTGGGCTTGCATAAGGGATCCGATAAGCAGTCCGCCGGTGACTGCGGTGAAAAGGCGTCGCACATTCATAGAAGGCCTGAGTGATTGAATTTGGAAAGCGTCAGAAGAACGACCCGTGAAATATAGAGCTATTCCCCGTACCCGTCAACTGTGTTCCAGGGATGCCGTCAGCCAGGCGGACAGGTCGCGGAGACTTTCGTCGCTGATGGTGTGAGGGATGGGATATTCGCGATACTGCACACGTGCGCCCGCTGCTTCCAGCCGTTGCCGACTCTGCCGGGCGCGTTCGACCGGGACGATCGGATCCAGACTGCCATGCGCCAGAAAGAACGCCGTTGTCGCCGCCGCTGCCGACCAGTCATAATGCAGCGTCGTTGAATCGGGAAGAAAGCCGCTGTGCGCCACGACGCCGCGGACCCGCCCCGGCGACGCCAGCGCCGTCGCGAGAGCCAGCATGGCGCCCATGCTGAAGCCGAGCAGATAGATGCGGCCCGCATCCGCAGGATGGCGCGCGCACAGATCGTCCAGCGTGCCGGTGAGTCGCGCCGCGGCAAGCGCGAACTGCTCGTCATTCAGCATCATGCGCTCGTCCAGATCACACCAGGTGTATCCGCCGAACGCGAACGGCAACGGAGCCCGCACGCCGGCGATGAGAAAGCGCGGATCGAGCGCCGGGACCAGGCCCAGCAGATCCTGCTCATCGCTTCCCCGCCCGTGCAAAAGGACCAGAAGCGGGTGCGGTTGCGGAAGTGCCGAGCTCAGCGGCGCGAGGCGGACGAAGAGCGGTTCAGGGGGCATAGGCGCGGTCCATACTGGTAATCTCTCCGCGGTGGCACGGGTCGCGGAACCGTCCGCCGGCTCGGACCGTTCATCCCACAGGCACCCAACCACCGGCAATCCGGAGGACATCGAAAATGTACAGCACGCCACGAGGAATCGCAAGTGCACACCGCCGATACGCTGTCGCCGCGCTGATCGTCATTGCCCTGACAGCAACGGACGGATGCAAGCAGAGTCCGACGGAACCGGCCGCCGTCGGTGACACGATTCGCATCATCGGCTCCGGCTTCGGCCGGTCGGATCAGTTGCCCGTGCAGTGGCGGTCGTAGGCGTCCGTCAGCTCCCGCGCGACCTGTTCGACGGAATGGTCCTTGATCTGCGACCGGTGGATCATCGTGACGAGCTTGCCGTCTTTCATCAGCGCGAATGACGGCGACGACGGGGGCTGACCGGGGAAGTATTGCCGGACCCGGGCGGTCGCCTCGCGGTCGGTGGTGGCAAAAACGGTCACGAGTTTGTCGGGCTTGTTCGGGTGATGGAGGGACTCACGCAGTGCCGGACGCGCCGTGCCGCTGGCGCACCCGCAGGTCGAGTTCACGACCACCAGCATGGTCCCTTTGGCGTGCGGAATGACCGCATCGACATCGGCCGGCGTGCGCAGTTCCTGTGCGCCGAGCTGAATGATGTCGTTCTTCATCTGCTGAACCAGATCTTCGAACTTCACGGGATCCTCCTCTTCACAACTGGCTCTCAGCACTGAAAACGAGACGCGTCAGGATTTTGTTCCCCGCCGGTCGGGCGGGTGGAATCCGCGGTAGGTATCGTAGCGGGAATCGTAGAACAGCAGCTGGAACGTGCTGTCGCGCATCGTGCCGCCGGACGGATACAGATAGAAGACGGCGATGCGGGCCGTGGTGCGCGAAGACGGACGGTTCAGGTCGTCGGCGTAGAATTTCAGGACGTAGTAGCCGTTGCGGAATTCCGCCGTCTCCAGCTGGGCAAGGACGTTCTCGTGCGAGAAGATGTGGGGGTCGTTCATCGACGGCGAACGGGTGTTACTGTTCCTTCAGCAGATCGGTGATGGCGCCGCTGGGCCGCAGGATCATGAGGATCGACGAGTGCGGGACGATCAGATACCTCTCGCCGTCGTATTCCACCTCAATGCCGGCATCGCGCATGAAGATCGCGTAGTCGCCCTCCTCCGCCTGCAGGGGCAGGTATTTGACGGGCTCGCGCGGCGTGGTGGACCATGATTCCTGATCCATGTACTGCGGGTTCGGCACGGCGTATCCCGGCCCCACCCGGATCACGTACCCGCTTTGCACCTTGTCCTTTTCCTTCACTCCCGGCGGCAGGTACAGCCCGTGGGTCGTGCGATCCGCGTCCTTGTCGGGTGCGATCAGCACTTTATCCCCCACCAGAATGATCTTCTTCCGGGAATTCAGATCCATCGTCAGCGCTCCTCGTCCTCGCATGCAAGATAGAGACATTTGCCGTGCGGTGCAACGCGAACGCATCCGCGCGTTGACGGTGCCGAGCTTTTTCCCTATGTTATCGCACACTGTTGAAAGGATCCCTCGATGCGCCGCGTCGTTTGCTCGCTGTTCGCCCTTTCCCTTCTTGCGCTGCCGTTGAGCGCTCAACGTCATGATCCGGATCTGCAGGCGGGTCTGGATTCGCTTGCGGCGGGGTTTCACGGCTCGGCCGGCATCTTTGTGCAGCATCTGAAACGTGATGTCGTTGCATCCGTCAACGCCGATTCTCTGTTCCCGACCGCAAGCATGATCAAGGTCCCGATCATGCTGACGCTCTTCGACCGCATTGCGCGCGGCGAGCTGAAGTACGACGAGACGATGGTCTTTCGCGACTCGCTCCGCTATGACGACGGGATCGTCGGCAGTTTCCGCGACAGCACGCGCATCCCGGTCAGCGAGCTCGTGACGCTCATGATCTGTTTCAGCGACAATACCGCGGCCCTCTGGCTGCAGCAGCTGGCGGGAACCGGCACGCGCATCAACGAGTGGCTGGAGACGAACGGCTTTCATCAGACGCGGATGAACTCCCGCACGCCGGGACGGCAGGCGATCTGGGAAGTGTACGGCTGGGGGATGACGACGCCGCGGGAAATGGCGACACTGCTGACACGGATCAACGAAGGGACCGCCGTTTCACCCGCCGCGGGCCAGGAGATGCAACGCGTGCTGGGCACGATCTATTGGCGGGACGAAGCGCTCTCCCAAATCCCTCCCTGGGTCTCGACGATGTCCAAGCAGGGAGCGGTGGATGAATCGCGCTCCGAGGTGGTGCTGGTGCATGCGCCGTCGGGGGATTACGTCTTCAGCGTGATCACCGCGCATCAGCAGGACACGAGCTGGACGCCCGGAAACGAGGGATACCGGCTGATCCGGGGTGTTTCGCGCTACCTGTGGCAGACGTTCGAGCCGTCGGCCCCGTGGTCACCGGTCCCTGATCAGGGGATGTGGCTGAAGTGATGCGGCAGAGGGGACGGATCCTGCATTTGAGGGGCAATTCAAAATTTGAGATGAGAAGGGCAAAAGGGAGTATCATGAGCGAAACCCTCACTCTTCTCATCTTTCCCTTCTCTCGTCTTGAATGAACAGTCCGCGGACGAAGAAACGTCACTTCCTCGGGGAACAGTTCAAACATCAATATGAAAGAGTCAACGGGGGTCGTTCCGGGAGACTCTCTCCCATGATTGACTGTTCCTTTTTCATTTCGACTATTGAACTGTTTCCTATCTTCCTTCCACCGCCTTGAAGGGATACTTCGGAGGCGGAGGAGTCTCGACCGGCTTCAGCTTGATCTGTTGCTGCAGATAGTCGATCGCCGCGTCCAGCTGAGCATCCGATCCGCCGTACGTCGCATGCGGCAGATTGTCCACAATGATGTCGGGATCGACGCCGTGGCCTTCGATGAGCCACTGTCCGTCCGGACCGTAGACGCCGGTTTCCGCCGCTGAGGCGATTCCGCGGTCCACCAGGAAATTGCTGAAGGACAGCCAGATCTCGCCGCCCCATGTGCGCGTACCGATCACCTTTCCGAGGCCCAGCCGTTTGAATCCTTCCGTGAAGGCCTCGCCGTCCGACGCCGTGAACGCATCGCACAGCACCACCACGTGGCCGCGGAAGGCGTACTGCATGTTCCAGGTCGGATGGCCGACGCGTCCCTTCCAGTAGAACCACGCTTTGCGCAGCAGTTTCTCGAGGATCCAGCTGTCGATGTTCCCGCCGCGGTTGTGGCGCACATCCACGATCAGTCCCTGCCGGTTGAAGACCGGATAGAAATTCTCCACCCACGACGTGTAGTCGCCGCCGCCCATTGCGCGCAGGTGTACATAGCCGATCTCGCCCTTGCCTTTCGACTCCACCTCCATCCGCCGCGAATACTCCCAGTCGTCGTAGCGCAGGTTCCGTGCCGTGCCGGCGCTGATCGGCTTCACGATCACTTCCGACGAGGCGGATGCACCCGATCGTCGCACCTTCAGCAGCACCTGCTCGTTCGTCTGATTGCGCAGGAGCAGATCGGCGGACGGGACGGAAAGCGTGGGTGTGCCGTTGATCGCTTCGATCACGTCTCCGTCGTGCAGGTTAATGCCCGGCCGCGCCAACGGGGAGCGTTCGTCGATGTTGTCGGGTTCGGACCGGTAGATGTGCACGATCCGGTAGCCGCCGGCCTTCTCATCGCGGGCAAGCATGGCTCCCAGCGAAGCGAGCTCGATCGGATCCTGGCCGCGGCGAACATCCCCGCCGACCACGAAGGTGTGCAGGGCGGAGAGTTCGCTCACCACATCCGCGATGAGGTCGTTCAGCTCATCCCGATCCGTCACCCGATCGACCAGCGGAAGGTGCCGGTTCAGGATCTCTTTATAGTCCACGCCGTGGAGGTGCGGATCGTAGAAGTAGTCGCGCTCCAACCGCCACGCTTCCTTGAACATCTGACGCCACTCAATGCGCGGGTCGACGGTGAACTTCCACGCGCTCAGGTTGACTTTTGCTCCGCCAAGGTCGGACGGCGCCGAGGCCCCGGCGTCGAAGACGTAGAAGTCCTGGCCTTTCTGGACCATCAGTTTCTTTCCATCCGGTGTCAGGCGGTACGTCCGCACATCCTCCATCACCGTTTTGGTTGTGATCTCCTTGTTCTTGATCTCGAGCGCGCCGAGCTTGACTTTCGAATCCGTCCCGACGGGCCGTTCGAGCCAGAAGAGGTACTTCTCGTTCATGGTCAGAGCGCGATAGTTGCCCGCAGCCACCGGCACTTCATACACGCGCTCCCCGATGCGGTTGAGATCGATCGTCACGCTGACCGACTTGTTCTCGTTCTTCTTCTCCTTGTCCTCCCCTTTTCCTTTTTCCTTTTCACTCTTTCCCTGCTTTTCCGCCATCAGTTCATCATTCGGCGCGAACGGGAAGCGCAGATCGGGCGTCAGCGCCATCGCGTAGATCTTCGTCGTCCGGTCGAAGAACGGCTCCGGCTGACGGGCTCCCCACGGTGAGCTAACGAGCGATTCGAACTGCCGGTCCGACAAAAAGTACATCCACTTCCCGTCCGGGCTCCAGACGGGGTTGTCGCTGTCGACCCGATCGTCCGTGACGTATGTATTCGTGTTGTCCTTGATGCTGTAGATCGCGATGCGGGAGAAGTCGTTGGCAACTCCGATGCTGTACGCGAGCCACTTGCTGTCCGGGGACCAGGCGAGGTTGTCCGGCGGACCCGATTCGGATGTCGCCACCAGCACGGCTTTGCCCGTCGCGACATTGTGGATCCAGAGTTTGTTGTTCTTGTCGTTCGAGGCGATCCAGGCGCCGTCCGGGGACGGAATGCCGTCGTAGCGGAAGATCGTGCCGTCTTTGCTGATTTGCGACGCCGACCCGATGCCGTTCGCGGGGATCTTCCAGAATTCCAGCTCGCCGCTTTCGTCGGACAGCGTCAGCAGTGATTTTCCGTCGGGCATGAATTGCGCGTTCCGGTAGCGCACGTTGTCGTCCGAGGTCGCGCGCACAAAGCGCCCCTGCTGTGCCGGCGCCACGAATACCTGCCCGCGGGCGGTCAGCACGATCCGGTCGCCGTCGGGCGACACGTTCACCGACGTGAGATAGTCCATCGGCTTCGTCACCCACTTCTCACGCATCTGGTCGAAGTCGGACGAGAGCGTGATCGGCACGAGTTTGTCGGTGGATGCTGCGATGTCATACACGTGGATGTCCGCACCGATCTGGTACGCAATGCGCCCATTGTCGAGCGACGGGGATTTGACGTCGAAGCCTTTGTGGAACGTCAGCTGGCGGAGGTCCTTGCCCTGCGGATCCATGGACCAGAGATTCATGGTGCTGTCGCGATCGGTCACAAAGTAGATGCGGCCGTTCCACCACATCGGATTCTTGCTTGTGCCCGGGAAGTCGGCGGTCAGCGGCACCGCTTCCGGCGCACCGGTGTCGTACATCCAGATGTTCTGCGCGGTGCCTCCCTGGTAGCGTTTCGTGTGACTTCCCTGGAACGGATAGCGCGTGAAGCACAACTGCTTTTGCGAGGGATCATAGCTGCCGTCGCTGGCCTGACTGAGCGGAATGAGTTCGGAGGAATTCGTGGACAGATTGAAGGTCGCGAGCTGTGCGTCCGGAAGCGTCGAATAGTGCCCGGTCGCGTAGAGGATTCGTCCGTCCGGTGTCCATCCGACCACCGTGGTGTTCTCACCTTCGAACGTGCGGCGGACCGGGAGGCCGCCGTCGGACGGCATGGTGTACACCTCCCGCGGGCCTTCGTACGATGCGGAGAACGCGATCGTTTTTCCGTCCGGAGATATCGCGGCATTCGATTCCACGCCGGGAGCCGACGTCAACCGACGCGCCACGCCCCCCTGGGCGTTGACGATCCACAGATCGCCTTCCGCCGTGAAGACGATCCGGTCACCGTGGATTGCCGGAAAGCGATAGTAGCCGGGCTCCGCGGCCAGAATGGTGCCGGTGATGAGCAAGAGCAGCGACGCGACAACGCGGATGGACTTCATGCGGATCTCCTTGGGCGCAATAGATGGGAGACAAGGTAGTAAGACGAGGGGCGAAGGGCAACTGCGGTGAAGTTCGAGGGACCAAATCCGACATCCGAAGGAATTGCGAAAGTCGAAGCACGAAACATACGATTCAGATGCGTTCTCCGTTTCGGATGTCGAGTCTATTCTCTTACGCGATCTTCGCGATCTCCGTCGCCAGCGTGACCACCGTGATCTCGGACCGTGCCCCGACGCGGACGGGCGGACCCCAGTAGCCGGTTCCCTTGCTTACATAGATCCACGTGCCACGGTGGTTGTGCAAACCGCGAATGTACGGCTGTCCCAGTGTTGCCAGGAGGTTCCACGGAATGAACTGCCCGCCATGCGTGTGACCGGTGAGCATCACGTCCACGCCGAGGTCCGCGGTCTGCTCGAGCGTGCGCGGCTGGTGCGCCAACAGAATGCGCGGCATGTTGCCCGGAGCTCCCTCGAGCGCCTTTGCGGGATCGGAGCGGTGACTCGGGAGGAACTGTCCGCCCGTATAGTCGGTGACGCCGGCAAGGACGAATGCGTCGTCTCCGCGCTCGATCAGAACATGTTCGTTGAGCAGCACCGCGTACCCGAGCCGCCGAGCCTCCTCGACCCATTGTTCCACGCCGGAGTAATATTCATGATTCCCCGTCACAAAGAACTTTCCATGCGGAGCGTCGAGTTGTCCGAGCGGCTCGACATCGTTGCGCAGTTGCGCGACCGATCCATCCACCATGTCGCCCGTGAACGCGATCAGATCGGCCTGGAGGCCTTTTGCTTCATCCACCACCGACTCGATCCAGTCACGGTGGATCGTCAACCCTGCATGCACGTCGGTGATTTGTACGATGCGAAATCCGTCGAATGCCGCGGGCAGATTCCGCACCGGGAGCGTCATGCGGACAACGTCCGGCCGCTTGCGCGCTTCATAAACGCCGTAGCCGGTCAGCGCGCCCGCCGCGCCCATCACGCCCAAATTCGCCGCCTGTATCAGAAATCGGCGGCGCGCCGGATCCGCGGGCGGATCAGCGGCCGGCCGGACACGCACCGGAAGGCGTTTCATCAGTCCGAATCCAAGCGCGAGTACATCCCGCACAACCAGCAGTGTTACGGTCAGCGACAGGAATCCGAGCGCAATAAAGGCGACCCACGCGAGCGGGATTGTCCACGCGCCCCCGCGTCGGATGAGCACCATTGCGACAATGGGGAGTATCATCACCAGCGCCAAGGTGATTCGGGCGGCGATCCGGCCAACCTTTGGCAGTTGAAACGGTGTGATCAGCCGCCGGCTGACGTAGAAAATCCCGCCGCCGAGAAGGACGAGAGCGATCAATGGCCAGAGAAAAGTCATACGCTGTTCCAATACGATTGCACAGGGAGATCGGGCATCAGCGCTCCGATTTCATCTTCGCTCGCCTGACGCAATGGAATGAGAAATCCGAAGGACCAAATCCGAAACTCGAACGAATCTCGAGGCACGAATTCCCAAACAGGCGCATCAATTGTCCCTCCGCGTGCGCGCTTCGTATTTCGATCTTCTTCGGCAAGACCGGGATAAGAGAACCGGGGAAGCCAGCCCACGACGGTACACGTGATAAAATACCATGATCCATCCTCGACGAATCGGTATCGATCTCGAGCCATGTCGTTCCCCCTTCTGCGGACATGTGGAACAGTGAACGCTCCCAAACGGAGTTTGGGAGCGAGATTACACGGTGACCATGGTAGCAGATTCGATTCAGAGATGCAACGGGGGGAACTTCGAATGACGGAAGAACCAATCTACCGGGCACTGCGTCCTTTAATTTCGATTTTCGCGCTTCCTTCGTGCTTCGAAATTCGAACTTCGAATTTCCTCCCCGGCCTTACTTGCGCAAAAACGTTCCTTTCTCGAGCTCATCGAACGCCTGCCGCAGCTGTTCCGGCGTGTTCATTACGATCGGTCCGTACCATGCCACCGGTTCTTTCAGCGGCTGGCCGGAGACCAGGAGAAACCGGATGCCTTCCTCGCCCGCCTGCACCGTCACTTCGTCGCCGCTGTCAAACAGGATGAGCGACCGGTTGTCCGCCTCCGGAGAATTGTAGATCGTCGCGCCATCCATCTGCTCGGTCGCCACCGGTCGCGGACCCGAGGCATTCGAGAAGCGTCCCGAACCCGCGAAAACGTACGCAAAGGCATGCCGGGTGGTCTCTACCGCCAGTGCTTTCTTCTTGTGCGGCGGAACGGAGACGTCCAGATATATCGGATCGGCGGCAATGCCGTCCACCGGGCCGCGCGTCCCCCGGAAGTTGCCGCACACAATCCGCACGCTCGTGCCGTCATCATCCGTCACCACCGGAACGTCCTTCGCCTTCACTTCCTGGTACCGCGGATCGGTCATCTTGAGAGACGCGGGAAGGTTCGCCCAGAGCTGAAAGCCGTGCATCTTCCCCTGCGCGTCGCCCTTCGGCATTTCCTGATGGATGATGCCGCTTCCCGCCGTCATCCATTGCACGTCGCCGGCGGAAATGACACCGCTGTTGCCGATGCTGTCGCCGTGCGCCACCTCTCCCGCCAGCACGTACGTGATCGTTTCGATTCCGCGGTGCGGATGCCAGGGAAATCCGGCCAGGTAGTCCGCCGGAACATCATTCCGAAAGTCGTCGAGCAACAGGAACGGATCAAAGTCGGACGTATTCCCGAAGCCGAACGCCCGGCGCAGATGCACGCCGGCCCCCTCGAGCGTGGGCTTTGCCTGAATGATAGACTTCACGGGACGGAGAGACATGGCGATTCCTTTGGGGTTCTTCCGGAATGTTCCTTGCCAGCCGTCGCCTGGTTCGGGACGGTTGGAGACCGGTTCTCATTCTTTAACGCCGGAACACTGCCGCGGGTTCTCAACAGTACGCAGGCGTCAAAATCAGGCGAGAATCGGCCCGTTTGTGAGCAGGAGGACCCCTGCGTCGCAGGCAACGGCCGGCCGATGGGCACAGCGCGCCCGGGCTGAGGAATCAGTGTTCCGCCTGATTAATTTGAGTTTTTCCTTTTTCATTTTACATTGCGTTCGCTTCCCGGTCAACGCCCCATCCCCCGGACTTGCCGAGGTGCACGACAGACATTCGATCACACCGGGATGCCGCAGGTTTCAGTACCAAGCAAGCCTTTTCGTTCCTGCAGTACCACATCGTGATTTCATTGGTCGCGCGTGCCGACAGCGGCACGACGAATCGACGGGTGGACATGTGAATCACGAGCCATTGATCCTGACGATCCGACCGGAGACCTCCCCGCTCCGGCGTTCCGCTCCCGCCCCTCACCACATACTTTCCATCAGGAGGATATCATGACTATCACACGCGGTTTCCTGGCCGTCGTGCTCCTCGTGGCCCTCGTCTGTTCCATCTCCCCCGGCCAGACCACAAACATCATGTCGCGAACGGGCGATTTCAGCATCACCGGCGCCGTATGGCTCAGCGGCGATGTGTATCTCAAGTACTACGATGTCGACATCACGAAGAACACAGGATTTCTGCTGCGGGCGTTCTACGATTATTACGTCGTCGAGAAACTGTCGGTCGGTCTGTATGGCAACCTGGCGCCCACATCGTGGGAGGGCGGGGATCAGACGGCAACGATCTACGAGATCGGGTTCAGCATCAAGCCGCGGTTTCCGGTGGCCGACGGTGCGGTGGCGATCAAGCCGGGGTTGAACGTCGGGTACCGGACCATCTCGTCCGACTTCGAGCAGGCAAGCAAGGTCAATGCAATGGGGCTGAATGCCAGCGTCGAGATTCAGTTCTCGCCCTCCGGTGTCATCCTGCCGTACATGGAGATCGGCTTTCTGGCGCAGCCGGTCGGCGGCAACAAGTACACTGATGTGACATTCCCGCCGATTTTCTATTTCGGCGCGGGTGTATCGTTCTGACGCAGTTTGCGTTTCTGCCTTCTGCGTGCTGGTAATCCGTGCGCCGGGTACGGGAAGATATGAGACCTTACCCACGACTATTGTTCCTCTGTCGCCGCGTCCGGCCTGTACCAGTACCGCATTCAAGAAGGAGGTTTCGTCCAAGCGAAGAAACTCCTGATCATGAAGCAGGCGGTACCCTGTGTGGGATGCACGAAGGCCCGGTGTTTGAGTGACCGGGGCTTTTTGTTCGAGCAGTCTCCGGTCCGCAGCCGCGGCGGGAAGCGTACGACGCGGCATCAGGAAGGCGGTACGGAAGATCCGACAATTCGTCGACGCTTGTCAGTTTGGGGAGATTGTGATTTGCCCCCTTGCGGTTCGGATTGTCTCCCCTACGGTCTCACATACGTATACACTTCCCCCCTGAACGTCAGCGCCCACCCGTGCGATGCATCGACCATGGAAAGATCGATCATGTGGTATGTGGGAGTCTCACACTCGTATTCCCAGTTGCTGCCTCCGTCGGTCGTGCGCATGATCCCTCGTCCGGCCGCCGCCCAGCCGAGCGACCGGTTCGCGAACCAGATGGCGTTGACCTGAGCATCGGGCGTCGGCAGACAGCCCCACGTGCTTCCCGCATCCGCGGTGTACGGCATGGCTGCCAGCGGATCCATGGTGCTGCTCATGGACATGTCCGTGGCGATCCAGCCGGTCGATTGATCAGAGAAGAAGATGTCGCGAGGCATCCCGATGTGAGCGCTTCCGCAGTCGAGTCCGCGAAGATCCGTCGACGCCCAGTGGGCGCCGCCATCCAGCGTGTGAAGCACGCTTCCGCCAACGGAGAGGGCCCATCCTTCCGACGCATCAAGGAACTGCATCGCCCCGATCGCGAAGTTCGTGCCCGTCGCCTGCTCGATCCACGTCTGACCGCCGTCCTGCGTGTGCAGGATGCCGCCCATGTTGTCGCCGATCCACCCGGACAACTCATCCGCAAAGAACAGGCAAAGAAATCCCCGCAGTGAGTCGCCTGCCGGATACTGCCATGCCCAGGAGAATCCCCCGTCCCTTGTCATGCCGATCGTGTTCCTGCCGCATGCCCATCCGTTATGGATACCTCTGAACCGAACGCTCCAAAGCGAAGCGGTGGTGCCGGATTGCTGCGTTTCCCACGACGTCCCGCCGTTGCTTGTGTGAAGAATTGTGCCCGAGTCGCCCACGATCCAACCGTTCCCGGCGTCAACGAATTGGATCGCATGGTAGAATCGTGTCGAGTCGGCGGCTCGCGAAAACACCCAGGTTCCGGGCGTTTGCCATTCCGGCTCGCCGGTGTGTTCGCAGGAGAATACGAGGACCAGGAACGGCAGGAATATGATCGCGGTCGGGATCTTCATAACGTGCCTCCCATCGTTCGGCACCCGCCCCATCACACGCGTTCCACCGCTCGCGGTCCGGAAGAATCGAAACGCCGGAACTGTCACATCATTCTGCCGGAGCAACCTCTAATCGAACGAGACGTGATACGCCCGATAAACGAGATAGCCTGCGTACGTGTCAGGATCACGGTCGCTGATCCTGATTTCCAGGAGTCTCTCCGCCGGCAGGTCCGACGTCGTTTCATCGATGACCGCGGAGCTTTTCACGCTGCGGTTTCGGTACTGACCGAGCTGCGGGCCCTGCTCGATCCATCGGACCACCCGGCCCTGAAGATCCCGCGCCAGCGCGCCGAAGCAGATCAGCCGGTTCCCGTTGGAAAGGTACCGCGCACTTCCGACGATCGGCGTGAACCGTTGGCTCCCGAATTTCTTTCCGTACTCCCAGGTTTGCCGCACCGTCATGCCGCGATCGTCGATCTCATATTCCACCGCCCGGGAATAGCTGGAATCCGCCGGGAGCGGACGCTCGTAACTGCGCATGTTCCCGTTGTCGTACACCAGGATCCGCCGCGGGTCTTTCGGAGAGTGCATCGGCGCATGCTGTCCCCATTGCCACTGGAACGGCTCGCCGACCGGCCGCAGCAACAGCCGCCGGAACGGCTCCTTCCAGTGTTCGTGATTGCCCAGGATCCAGCGGATATGCAGAGAGTCGAGGGTGAGCTTGACGACGGCGCTCTGATTGCGCGCGGAGACCACGATGGTACTGTCGCGCCCGTCGAAGTACAGCGCGTTCGCATGAAGCCAGTCCGGCTCATGAATGTGCCGCGGCATCATCGGTCGGTTCGCATCCAGGATCTCCTTGAACCGGATCTCGCGCTCGATCGCGTGCGACTTCTTCCCCATCTCAATGATCAGATCCTCGTCGGAGTCGAGCGTGCTGGCCAGCGCCAGGAGGTTTCCGTTCGGCAGGAAGATGAAATCGTGATGAATGGAATAGCCGGCAGCGCGCCAGGAGGTCACCTCCCGCCCGAAGAGATCGATCTCCGCGAGCGCATTGTGATTCACCATCGTCCGGGGAAGCCACTCGGCCATCCGCGCGGGAAGACTCCGCACGGGATTCTTCCGCTGTTCATTCATCACGGACGGAATGTAGGTGTTCGGCATCTCCCAGTAGAGATCGCGATACAGGAATTGCCAGCCGGTCTTCGCGTACGCGTACACGATGCACTGGTTGTACGCCTCCTGGAGCCGCTCAAGGGGGCTGGAGCGCTGGACCACGAGGTTTCCGTTCGGCAGGATCTTGCCGAGGAACCAGTGGTCTCCCATGTACACCCAGCGGATCTTTCCAAAGTGATCCGCCACGAGAAACATTCCCTTTTCCGTTGATCCGCCGTATTCCCGGTTCAGCAGGAGCAGATACATGCCGGGCGCCAGCGGCTTGCTGCCGATTCGATCGGCCTGCAGCGACAGGTGCCGGTACTGGCGGGGAAGCGGCCTCGTCGTGATCCGGAGGGAATCCACCGTCGATCGACCGTCACGCGTCGTGAGCCGAAGGATGACCGTGTTCCGAAAATCCGGATAGAGCCCAAGGAGGGGAATATCATGATCCGTCCGGAAGTCCTCAACGGTTTTGGAGAGGTCCTCCCCATCCTGACCGAGGATGGTAACGGTCACCTGCGATGGAACATCCGTGTTGAAATGCGCGATCGCCGCGAGGGGAGATTCGGGGAATCGCTCCACGGTGAGATTCTTGAGATCTCCTCCGCGGAGGAGGACATCGTCGGCCGAACCGCGACTTCGGCATCCGGCGGCGGCCAGCAGTGCGGTCACAAGGATCAGTGCAATCTTTGCGGAAGCGGTCATGCGTTCTCCGGTTTGAGACCGGTCACTCCGGCCGTGCGGGGATTTTACCGTTGCAAGCGACAGACGCCATGATTCGTACTCAGGATCGCATCCTTCCGATGACCCCACCCAAGAGGAGTCGCAGAGATCGCTAAGGAATATTGGCTTCAACAAGCTGCGCCAGCAGCGTCAGCGATTCCTGCCAGCCCAGATAGCATCCATCCAACGGAATGGCTTCGGGGATCCCTTCCTGCGTAATGCTCACGTCCGTGCCCACCGCGACCTTCTTCAACACGACGGTGGTCTTCATGATCCCCGGCAGGTTCGGGTCGTCGAACGTATCGGTGTTGACGATGCGCTCGTTCGGCACCAGCTCGACGTAGGTGCCGCCGAAGGTGTGGCTTTGGCCCGTGCCGAAGTTCGTGAACGTCATGCGATATGATCCCCCGACGCGGGCATCACTGTGAAGCACCCGTCCCGTGAAGCCGTGCGGCGGCAGCCATTTGCCCATCGCATCCGCATCGAGAAAAGCCCGATAGACCCGCTCCGGCGTGGTCCTCAGCACCCGATGCAGCTTCACCGTATTTCCGCTCATGTTCCGTCCCTCCTGCCCTGGTGACGTGTGGATGTGAGATGAGCGCTGCGAGCGCCGTGTCGCCGGTGCGTGCGTCGCCCTTCCGGAGACAACGCTGCGTACGGGTCCACGCGTTCCACGATTTCTCAAAAAGTCGCTTTGTACGTGATGTTGATGTCCAGACGGGTGAGAGAATCCTGAACAACCGTGACCGGGAGCAGGAAGCCCAGGCCGTCCCCGCCGTTGGCGTAGAACAGGGAATCCTCCACGACGAAGAAGCTGTACCGGCCCGGGGCGAGCGGGATCTGGAAGAATCCGGCGCTGTTCGAGGCCGTGGTTCCGATCCGTTGGGTGAGGATTCTCCGATAGAACGCCGAGTAATTCACTTGTTCCACCGAATCAAACCGTGTCGGCGTGTGGACCACGAGCGTTCGCTGCACGGGAGTGATCGTTCCCCGCGGTGGCGCCGGGGGCACGACCGGCATGAAGTCGCCCTCCCAGAAGTACACCCTGCCGTAAACGCCCTGCTGAATAGTAGGGATCGTGTCGGTGCCGGTCGGTGGTGGAAGCGTTTCGGTGACCTTGTCGCAACCCGAAAGCGCGAGCATTGCGATGGCGGCAACGGCGGTCGATGGAATGATCCGAGCAAACGGGTTCATAGGACTGCCCCCGGAGAAATGTCCGACACTGCAGGCACTTTGGGAGGATGTGTGAACGATCCATCCCCAGACATCAGAAATCTAGCATATCCCGCCGGGAAACACAAGGTGCGGGCGTTGGCGGGTGCGAATGGAGATCGAAACGGTGCGGGGTGGATTTGCGCATCATGCGCGCAAACGCGGGTCGCGTGCGCGTTTCGAAAGAACCGGGGGCACCTCGGGGCGGCTTCTTACGCCGGCTTCTTCGCGTAAACCGTGATCGAGTAGATCCCGACCTTGCGTCGTTTGTATTCGCGGAGCTCTTCGAGCGAGATGTGCTTGAGAAGGATCTCGTTGGGGATGTCGATCTCCCGCTCTTTCTGGATCGTACCATCGGCGAACCCTGCCTCCGCGATCGTGCGCAGGTACTCGTCGATCTGCTGGGCACCGGCAATGCAGCCGGCGTAGAGCGCGGCGCTGGTCCGGACGTTCTCCGGGAGCTCTCCCCGCAGGACGATATCGGAGATGCTGAAATGACCGCCCGGCTTCAGAATGCGGAATGTTTCGGCGAAGGCTCGCTTCTTGTTTGGTACGAGGTTCATCACGCAGTTGCTGACCACCACGTCGACCGTTCCGGTTTCGACCGGCATCTCCTCGATGTCGCCGAGCCGGAACTCGACGTTCGCGAATCCGAGCTTTGCCGCGTTCGCGCGTGCTTTCCCGATCATCGCCTCCGTCATGTCGATGCCGATGACCTTCCCGGTCTCTCCGACGATTGACCGGGCCACGAACGCGTCATTTCCTGCGCCGGAGCCGAGGTCCACGACGGTGTTGCCGGATTTGATCTGCGCGAACTCCGTCGGCAATCCGCAGCCAAGTCCCAGATCGGCGTCCGCCACATACCCGTTCAGCTTCGTGTAGTCTTCCGCCATCACGGAGAACTCGACGGAAGAGCAGCAATCCGTTCCGCCGCAGCAGGACGATTGGTTCTGCTGTTTTGACTGACCGGCGATAGCGCCGTACTTCTCTTTCACCATTTCCTTGACTTCGGAATCGGTCGGCATGGCGGTATCCTTCGGATGTCGTGCGTGTTTCAGAAGATGTGGTCAGCAGCACTTTTGGATGGTTGTAAGGAAGCCGGACATCATTTCCCTCGCTTCTGTCCATCCTTTCTCATCGATGCAGTAGCAGACACTCGTCCCCTCGATCTCCCCATTGATCAATCCCGCATTCTTCAGCGCGCGGAGATGTTGCGACACCGTCGCCTGCGACAGCGGCAGCACGTCGACAATGTCACCGCATACGCACGCGTTGGTCTTGGCAAGATATTCGAGGATCGCGACGCGGGCGGGGTGGCCGAGCGCTTTGGCGACGGCCGCCAGGCGATTTTGCTTCGTGCTGAACTGATCTGTTTTCGTAAGGCCCATACTTGTATATCGTAATATTACGATAAATGTTTCGGAGGGGCAAGTGGGAATTTCTGGCAGTTGCGGGCACCTCGGGCGTCATCAGGGGGGTACGAGCGTACGTGGGTACGAGAGAGTGTGTGTACTTGGTAAGTCTGAGGGCGGCAGGTTGGATGTTGAGGTTGGCTGGGATGTCTGCGGGATGGTGTCCGCCTGCGCTGCGCTCTGGCGAGACTCTCAAAACGACGATGGAGTTAGCTTCGCCACGCCTCACGTGGCTCGCTAACTCCAGTCGTTTTGGAGTCGGGACGGCGGGATTTGAACCCGCGACCCCTTGCACCCCAAGCAAGTGCGCTACCGGGCTGCGCTACGTCCCGAAAGACAGGTAAAAAGTATAAATGAAAAATCAAAAAGGAAAATGGAATCTGCCCGTTCCTTGATTCAAGATACGCAAATTCGGGTGCGGGCGCAACCGCACGAACCCGGCGCATGTCAGCGGATCCCCCGCTTCTTCTTCTCGATCAATACTTGCGCATCGACGGGTGTGGAGCAGATGGGACACACGTAGCGGCGCGTAGTCTCGTTGTAGTCCGGCTCGTGCACCTGCTTACAGTTCGGGCAACGAACCGTGATCGGTCTTTCTTCTTTCCGTGCGATGGCGCAATCCTCCGTGTTCTTCCCCAATATACCGAATTCCATCTTGTTCTTCCGCGCCGTATATTGATTCGCACCCGATCGTCTTTCTTACTCACCAAAAGGTTGTCATCCGTGTTCCGTCCCGGCCACTTCGCTCGTTCATTCCTGTTCTGCCTGACCCTCGTCTCCCCATCAATTAACGCACAGTCATACACCGTCCGCTCCCCTTATCTGCTCGATCCGGATCTTGCCATCGGCTATGTCGATTCGTGCGCCCGACTGTGGATCCATGCAGCCGACACCATTCAGGGTGGATTCTTCACCAACGTGAACCGCCAGGGCTACGCCCTGACCGCGTGGGGTACGAACAAGGATGTGCTGAGCCAGAGCCGCGACGCGTACGGATTCACGCGGGCGTTCATGCTCACCGGCAACGAAACCTACCTGACGATGGCCCGCCACGCGCTGACTTTTCAGTACGCACACGGCTGGGATACGCTCGACGGCGGATGGCTGAACAACCTGGACATCAGCGGGACTCCAACGAATCCCAACGGAACCAAGACGGCGTTCTACCAGCATTATGCCCTCCTCGGCCCCGCCGCGTCATTCGAGGCGACACGCGACACGACCGACTGGTTCTGGCTCATGCGCGGCTACGCCAGTAACGAGGCCCATCTGTGGGATACGCGTCCGGACGACATCGGCTACTACGATATGTCGAACCGGGACTGGACCGCCCGCACCAACAAGAGCTTCAACGCCACCGTCGATGCGGTGACCACCACGCTCGTGCCGCTTTATCTGCTCACCGGCGATTCGACGTACGCCACGCGCCTCCGCGAACTCGCCTCCGACATGCGTGACGTCATCCTGCCGACGATGTACTCGCACGCGATCGGATTCGTGGAGATGTACGATTCCAATTGGGGCTGGACCGATGCGACGGGCGGAGATCAGTACCACAACCGCACGATCATGGGACATGTGCTGAAGACCGCGTGGTGCTTCGGGCGCATCAACCAGCTGCTTCCCGATCCCACCTACATCCCCGCGGCGGAGAGCCTCATCACCAACGTCTGGCAGAAAGGATACGACCATGTGTATGGCGGTCCGTACAAGGATTACGACCGCACGAACGGCACCATGTTCATGTACGGTCAGGATACCGCCAAGGCGTGGTGGCAGATGGAGCAGGCCGTCGTGGCGGGACTGATGCTCCACCGGCTGACCGGCCGGTCTGAATATCTTCAGATGGCGGACGAGACACTGCAGTTCTACATGAAGCATTTCGTCGACCATACATACGGTGACGTGTATTCCGACGTCGCCCACGATGGGGCCGGCTGGCTGTGGAATGACGCGAAAGGAAACAGCGGCAAAGCGGCGTATCATTCCATCGAAACGGGTTACTATGTCTATCTCTACGGCAAGCTGCTCCTGCGCGGAGAGCCCGCAACGCTGCACTATATGATCGCCCCATCCACCGCGGCACGCGATATCCCGCTGAATCCGATTGAGCTTCCGTCATCCGCGTACCGCATCACGTCTGTGCAGCTTAACGGCGCGAGCTTCGCCGACTACGACGGTACCGGCCGGACACTTCACCTGAATGCGGGTGCGGGTGGACATTTCATCGTCACGTTCGCACCGACCGTGACCTCCGTGGTTACGCACAACGACCGACCGACGGAATTCGGCCTGGCACAGAACTATCCGAATCCGTTCAATCCATCGACTACGATTCAGTACGCGCTCCCACGCCGGTCACATGTCACCCTTGCGGTGTTCAACACACTTGGCCAGAAGGTCGCCGAGCTGGTGAACGAGGAGAAGAGTGCCGGATCTTATGAAGTCAGATTCGACGCCGGCGAACTGGCTTCGGGTATGTATCTGTGTCGGCTGCAGGCGGGGAGTCTTGTGCAGACAAGGAAATTGCTGTTGGTACGATAATGTCAGCGTTACCGCCCGCTTACTCTGAGCCCTGGACATTCATCATCCGGGGCTCGTTCATTTTCGCATCAGATTGATATTCCGTACGAATTGCATTACCATCTTCACGAGCGTACAGATATGTCCGGGGGTGGTTGCGGCTGTCGTGGACGCGGGATGTGGATGGTGTCGCTCGATGCTCCCCTGGAAAGGAAGCGTGGTCGTATGAGCCTTCGAATATTCACTGCATTCTGCTTTTCTGCTCTTGTCACTTCAGTGCTTCACTCGCAACCAACACTTCAAACACCCTCCTCGAGTGTCCCGCGCTGGGAGGTCTACGAGATGACGGTCGTGGACAGCGCAAAGTATGCAAATCCATTTTGGGATGTCCGTATTGATGCACAGTTTACGGGGCCCAACCTGGTTCAACACACAGTCCACGGTTTCTTCTACGATTCCACGCTTTGGAAAGTGCGGTTTGCCCCCGACGCGGAGGGATCATGGGGGTTCTCACTGAAAGTGATCCGTCCAAAGGATACGACGACATTCTCCGGAACGTTCACGTGCGGCCCCCCCGCGAGTCACGGTTTTCTCCACATCGATCCTTCCAACGCTCACATGTTCTCTTTCACGGATGGGACACTGTTCATGCCGCACGGCAACGTCGGCCACACACCCGCGGTGACGGCTGCCCTGCTCGGGATCCCGACCGGGACAAACCAGGTGCCCGCGATGTGGGATTCCCTCCAATCAGATGGAGTGAATACCTACCGGATCACGATGTTCGAACAGAACGCGTTCCAGGATTCGCTTTCGTGGAACACGGACGAGGGCCTCGCAAACCTCGTCTACCAGACACCCGCGCTGGATCAGTACAATCTCCGTGTCGGAAAGCTGATGGATCGATGGCTCGCCCAGGCGGCGCAGCACGATATCAACATCTACCTTTGCATGTTCACTCTGTTCGATATCCCGGCGTACCCGTTCACATCATCGCCCTGGGCGCAATCGAACGGCGGTCCATTTGCCACGGTGGATGCCCCGTATAGCACCACGACCGGCGTGGGGGCCGATCTCCTCCGAAAATACTACACGTATGTCACAGACCGTTGGGGGGCGTACCGAAACCTCTTCGCGTGGGAATACAACAATGAGTACGGCGTTCGGTGTTCGTCGGGATATATTGCCATGCTGGACAGCGTGATCCGCGCCAACGATCCGTACGGTCATCCCCACTCGGTTTCGTTCTGGAATGCATCATGGAGCAATACGAGCGCCGTCAACGGTCTCCCCGGAATCAACATCACAGACTCTCATCTCTATGCGAACAACGAGTGGACGGAATTCAACATCGATTCGGCGGCAAATACCCAGGCCGTGTACCGCTACTCGACGTATGCGAAACCGGTGTTGTTTGGAGAATTTGGGAGCGGTCCGGGATTGTATACGCCCGGGTGGGTTGTCTTCCAAAGGATTGGATACTGGGCCGCGTTCGTCGGCGGAGGATACCCCGTCTTCTGGCTCTCGGGGGACAACAATGCTTCCGGCTGGGATTTCAATCGGCAGACAATCCGATTTGTGAGGACGGTCAAGAATGTGGAGAACCGTCTCTCTGCCCCCCTGAGTCTTCATCCGTCGAACAGCGCCGGTTCGATCGACCACCCGGCCGCCGTACGGTGTTATGTCATGACGGGTGATTCCGATCTGGTTGTGTACCTCCAGCATTTTACAAGGCATGATACCGTGATCACCGGCGTCCACGTCACGCTGACAATCCCGGCTCCGGGGTCGAACGTGTGGTCGGCGGCGTGGCTCGATCCATCGACAGGAGATTCACTCGCGGGATCTGCCGGAGTAACCTCGAATGGTCAGATCACGCTCCTGGCGCCGAATTTCGCTGTCGATGCATTGCTCGATCTGAAGTTCTCGGCCGCACCGGCAGGAGTCATCGCCGACAGCGCAGTTGTGCCTTCAGCGTGGGAACTTGCCCAGAACTATCCAAATCCGTTCAATCCGGTAACGACGATCCGGTTCGCCGTGCCGACGAACGAGCGTACGAGGGTACGGGTGTATGATGTGATGGGACGCGAGGTCCGGACACTCTTCGATGGACCCGCGGAGCACGGACGAACATACGAGGTCCCGTTCGACGCGTCGGGCCTGGCCAGTGGCATCTACTTCTGCCGGCTGGAGGCGGGATCGCTGGTGCAGACGAGGAAGATGGCTTTGCTACGGTAGGTTCGGTGGGTACGTGTGTCCGAGCGTACGATGGTACGAGGGTACATCAGGGGGCGGGGGTATGAAAGCTCAGGCCCAGGGGAAGCATGGAGAGCGTGAAGCCAGCCGTGTATCCTCCGCCGCCTGTGACGGTCAGAAACAATCCCGGTGAGGCGCCGCCACACTCAATGATTCCGGGATAGACGTTCACGCGTAAACGCTGGTTGTACGCCTCGGAGTAGACGACCGATCCGAGCAGGGAATTCCTCCGATCATAATAGACACCGGCCATCATACCGGTGTTGATTGTGTTGGACGGAACACCGTTCTGCCAGGGAAGTGACCGAACGCCCGTGGAGGCCTGACCGACACCGAGCGAGATCGCATCCTGCGCTCCCCGCCGGAACGACAGCCCGCCGATCACAAAATTCCCGAAATGCACAAAGAGACTCGTCGAGCGCGATTCCGTCAGCGCATATTTCATCACGAAATTCTGTCCCGCATTGCGGAATGCCAGCGGCGCAAACGAGATCGCCGCGGGCTGCGACCAGTCGTTGAGGCTCAAGGTGCTTGAGAAGTACTCCGCAACGCCGTCGAAGCTGAACAGCACGATGCCCAGCGGCTGAAAGATCAGCAGGTCGGGAATGCAGTCCTCATTCGGATAGATGTTCACCCCGTTCTCGACCACCTCGTTGAAATACTCCGCCGCCATCGATGTGACCGCGCCGAACACCGCCGGCACCGGATAGCCGTGCGCGTCATACCATTCCGTCAGCTTGCGTGAGACCATCCCGCCGCCGAGAACATGCAGCCCGTAGTTCGGCACCCACTGGAGTTCCTCCATCTTCAGGCTGCCCGGGAACACCTCCTGCCGCAGGAACCGGTTCCACCCGAAATCACTGATCACCGGCAGCGGCGACGTGATGCTGCGCCAGACACTGGTCGATCCGTTCCGCCACGGGATGTCGCCAAAGGCGCTCGAGCGCTCGAGCTGCTGAAAGGAATCGCATCCGCCGTTCACAATCACCGAGATCGGATTGAAGAGGGATTCAGAGCCGTACGGATCGCCGTGGTAGAAGTAGCGGGGACGCTCCTGGCAGAGCAGAACGAGAGGAACCAGGGTAAAGAGGAACGCGCGTACGAGGGTACGGGGGTACGAGGGTACGGGCGTACGTGGGTGCGCCGGTACGTGGGCACGAAAGATCGGGAATCGCAGGGCGACGCTCATTGTGCTCCCCTACACCTTCTTCGATCCGACCACGAGCGTTGCGCCGAAGGGCGTCGGCGTGATTCCCACGCGCGCGAGTCCCGCCTCGTGCATCCAGCCGCGCACTTCATCCAGCGTATATGTGTCCCCTTCCGCCGTGCCGACGAGCATGTTCAGCGCGAACAGCGCTCCCGCCAACGGTTCGGTCCGATCCTTGTTCATGACGTGGTCCAGGATCACCACACGACCGCCGGGATTCAGCGCGTCAGCCGCTTTTCGGATGAGCTGCCGGTTCGCCGCAGTGCCGTTACTGTGGATGATGGCCGAGAGAAACACGAGATCATATCCCTTCCCCAATGTATCGGCCGTGTAATCGCCCGCCATGGTCGTCACGCGATCCGTGAGTCCCTCCTGCGCCACGTACTGCTGCGTCAGCGGAACGACGTTCGGAAGGTCGAAGACGGTCGAGGTCAATTGCTTCTTCCGCCGCGCGAATGACATCGCGAACGCCCCGGATCCGCCGCCAACGTCCAGCATGCGTGTCACGCCGCGCAGATCAATCAGCCCGGCGATGACGGGCGCCTGCTGACGGGCCCGCATGTGCATCGCGGCGATAAAGTACTCCAGCCAATCCGGTCCACGATCGTTCGTCGGTCTCCGCCGTGCGACCGACGTTCCCGCCCGCACTGCCTCCGTCAGCGTGCTCCAGGTGTCCCACAGTCCGAGCGAATGTCCGATCCCCGCCAGATACCCCGGCTTTCCGCGAACGAGAGAGCGCGCTGTGAGCGGCGTATTGCGGAACGAGGTTCCGCGCTTCCTCAGAAACCCCATGGCGCACAGAGCGTTCAGCAGCCGGTCGGTGGCGCGGACGTTGGCGTGGATCAGTTCGGCGATCTCCACGGACGTTCCCGCGCCTCCGGCGATAGCCGAGAAGACATCCATCTCGAACGCGGTGAGCAGCACGCGCGCCGGTCGGAATGCATAGATGGTGTCGAGAATGGCGGCAGGACTCCCGGTTTTCGGGGATGACCGACGGGATCTTTTCATGACGCCGCGCCTTTCTCCCCCGGCGAATCGCCAATGCGGAACCGGATCCGCAGCAGTCCGTTCTGTCGATCGGTCGAAATGATGCGGAATGATCCGATCGTGCCGCTGGAGGCGGCATGTTCTCCGCTGCACGGGCACGCGTCGTAATCTCCCACGGTCACAATCCGGACCGTTTCCCCGGCGTCCGCGGGCAGGCGGGTCAGGTCGATCTCCTGCGCGGCTTCGGCGCGAGGCTTCAGCACGGCACGGATCGGCAAATCGGCCCGGATGACCTCATTGACGCGCTGTTCGATCTCTGCGATCTCGGCCGGCGTCAGGTCCCGGTCGATCCGGTAGTCGCACTTTGATTTCTTCGGTTCGATGTGCGCGCTGACGGCCCGTCCGCAGTTGAACATCCGCACCATCGTCTGGTTGAGGATGTGCTCGGCGGAGTGCATCCGCGGATCGTAGCGCTTGGCGTTGGGTGTGTACTCGTTCATGCAGCGATCTCCGGAGCCGGCGTTCCTCCAGCCGCGCTCCGGACTATGATACCGGTTTTCCGCCGCGGATTCAATCCGACGATGACCCGCTCGACGTGCCGGATTCGTCGGCGCGCAGATCGTCGAGCGTCTGCCCGATGCGTCGGTACAATTCCCGGCGATCATTGGATGCCGATGGAGGGAGGAGTGTTCCAGCCGAACCGGGAAATCGTGCGGCGCCGGTCCGCGGTCGCGTCAGTGCGTACCGGTCGCGAGGCGCTGCAGCATCCGTTCAGCGTCGTCACGCTGCAGCTGCTCGCGCTGGCAGGTGGGCGGGATGGTGAGGACTATCTGCAGTTCGGCCTTCGCGTCGTCCATCCTGCCCGTGGCCCGATAGACCCACGAGAGTTCGAAATGGGCGTACGGATTGTCCGGGTCCAGCACGAGGGCCCGTCGAAGATGCTGCTCGGCTTCTTCATAGGTCCCGCCAAGATTCTTTCCGAGAATGCCGTTGACGATCGTCCGCTCGAACCATCCGAGGCGTGCCACGCCGCGATAGTAGACCCCGAGGATGACATGCGCCATGGCGAACGAGGAATCGATGGCAAGCGCCCGTTCGGCGTTCGCCCGGACGTCGTGGCTCAACTCGAGCTTTTCGCCCAGCGATTTGAAGGGGACAAGACTGCCGTGACAGAGGGCGAGATAGAACCAGGTTTCCGCGCTGTCCGGATACTGCGAACGGAGACGCTCCGCGTATGCGATCGCGCTGCGATAGTACGACTCGGCGTCGGGGGATTTACGCAGGAGCAGGCGGCCCATGTCGTTGTTCACGCGCGATAGCCGGACCAGCACCGCGTAGTCGGTCGGCGCGAGCTTCTCCGCCTCGAGATACGCCTGCAGCGCCCCGGCATTGTTCATCGACCGGAACAGCCGGTCGCCGCGGTTGAGAAGGATGGCCACAGAACTGTTCCCGCTCTCTGCGGCGCGGGCGAGCGAGCCGGCAAAGAGCAGGCCGGTGATGAGCACAACGATGCGCATTCGACGGAACTTCATCGCGGGAGCCTCCTCCCGGAACGTACGTCAAAGTCCGCTGAAGCTCAACGGGGAAGCGTATCGCTCCTAGCGGAGCACGATGTGCACTGAATCGGCGGTCAGCGCGGCGAAGTATCCGAGCGAGCCGTTGGAGAGATTGGTGTTCGGATTTGCGGGGGCGAGCGCGGTGGGGCTCCGGTCGAACGAAAGAATGTTCCGGAGCGTCGAGTAGTATTCGTAGGTCGCCCGGTCGACCGAGAACAGCGCAACGGTCAGGGTGTCGCCCGGATCAATGTTCCGACTGGCGCGGATCTGGTAGGTTGCCTCGTTGCCGTTCAGCAGCTTGTCTGAGACGAGCAGATAGCGCTGCCCCGTGATCGAATCCG
The DNA here is from genome assembly GCA_021813905.1 of Bacteroidota bacterium. Taxonomy (GTDB): domain Bacteria; phylum Bacteroidota; class Ignavibacteria; order UBA10030; family UBA10030; genus JAKAJH01. The sequence continues at coordinate 51,904 of JAKAJH010000005.1, forward strand.
GCGGCATCATGTTCGTATGGACGATGACGCGGTAGTAATTCTCCTGCGTCGGCGGGTCTTTGAACTTCACGAAGATGTTATAGCCCCGGTCCCCGTCGGGGGCCCGCAGGACGGTGGTGTACACCGAATCGATCCGGATCTTCTGCGGCATGACGGAGGTGCCGTCGTACTCCTTCCCTTCCGCCACGACGGAAAGCTGATACGTCCGTCCCTCCACGCCGCTCAGGCGGGAAGAGACATATTTCCCGGGTGCCGCCTCGCGCAGCGTATCGATCGTTCCGGCGTTATCGCGCAGCACCACGGTGGCGCCCGACACGGTCGGGAAGACCAGCGACGGCTCGAAGTAGCTGCCGGTCTTCGTGATCGACACCGTGTACGGGCCGGGCCCGTCCGTCACCACGCCCTCGATGACGATGTGCGGATCCGCTTTGTTCAGGTCGATCGATACCACGCGCTGGCAGGCGCCAAGGCCGAGGGTCAGCAGGATCACGGCCGCCGGCAGGATCCATCGTTGCGGGAGCATTGTTGAGTTCATGACGCGTCAGAAGTTGAAGTTGTACGTGAGTGACGGAATGATCGGAAAGAGCGTGAACTGCACCGCTTCCGTTTTCTGCGGATCGTTCCGGTTCTGGCGGAACGAGATCGCATACGCGTTCGCGCGGTTGTACGCGTTATACAGCGAGAAGTTGAGATTTGAGCGCGTGCTGAAATTGTACGTCACCGACAGATCCAGCCGGTGATAGGCCGGCATCCGATAGCCGTTGCGCTCCGTGTAGTACGGCACGAGGCGCCCGTCCACCCAGTAATTGCCGCTCGGGAAGGTCACCGCATTGCCGGTGTTGTAGACCCACGTCGCGCCGAAGTTCCACGTCGGGCTGAAGTCGTACATCACCACCAGCGAGATGTCGTGTGTCCGGTCCTGTCGCGCCGGGAAAGCGTTGCCGTTGTTCACCTCCGCGAACTGCTCCTGCGTCTTCGAGAGCGTGTAACCCAGCCAGCCATGTACCGGGCCGGCATTCTTGCGCACCAGCAGTTCGACGCCGTAGCTCCATCCTTTTCCGTATTGCAGCTGCGACTCGACATCCGGATTCAGCTGCAAATCGGCGCCGTTCTTGTAGTCGATGAGGTCGCTCATGCTCTTGTAGTAGACCTCTACCGACGTCTCATAGGCGTCATCCGCGAAGTTCCGGTAGTAGCCGGTCGAGTACTGGTCAGCGTGCTGCGGCGGCACATTGTTGCTGCTCGGGACCCACAGGTCGCTCGGATTCGTGGTCGTAGAGTTGGACAGAAGATGCAGGTACTGCGCCGTGCGCGTGTACGCGGCCTTGATCGAGCTGTTCTCGTCCAGCAGGAACGTGCCCGCGATGCGCGGCTCGAGACTCGCGTATGTCCGGATCGGCGACCCGGAGCCGTAGTACTGCGTGCTCACAAGATCGCCCGTTGCATCGTACGTGCGCGCCGTACCGGGGCCGAGCAGCGTGAACGACGATGCCCGGAGGCCGTAGTCCACTTTGAGTGTCGGGAGGATCTGCAGCTCGTGCGAGATGTACGCGGCGCTCTCGAGTGCGTACCGGTGCTCCAGCGTCAGATCGTTCGCCTGGCTCGTCGGTCCGGACGTGACCGCTCCCGGACGGAACGTATGGTAGATGGCGTTGGCGCCGAACTTGACCGTGCTGCGTGGAGACGGAAAGTACTCGAAGTCCAGCTTCGCGTTGAGATCCTGGATACCCGATGTGATCTCATACTGGCTGGTCCCTGCTCCCACCGTGTTCGTGTACCGATAATCGCTGAAGATGAGCGACGTATTGGCGAAAAGCTGGTCACCGAAGAGATGGTTCCACCGCAGCGTCGCGGTAGCGTTGCCCCAGTCGAACCCGAACAAATCCGGATAATTGAAGTTGTCCCGCCCGAAGTAACCCGAGAGAAAGACGCGGTCGTGATCGCCCAGCCGGTAGCTCGCCTTGGCGTTGAGATCATAGAAATACAGGCTGGCCCGGTTGATGGTCGTGTCGCTGGAGAGTTTCAGGAACAGGTCGGCGTACGTGCGCCGGCCCGAGATGAGGAATGATCCGCGGTCCTTGACGATCGGCCCTTCCAGCGTCAGCCGCGATGCGAGCAGTCCGATGCCGCCTGTGCCGCCGAATTCCTTCTCGTTCCCGTCGTTCGTCCGAATATCCAGCACGGAGGAGAGACGCCCGCCGTATTCCGCCGGGATGTCGCCCGTCATGACGCTTACGTCCTTGATCGCGTCCGAATTGAAGACCGAGAGGAATCCCAGCAGATGCGAGGAATTGTAGACCGGCGCTTCGTCCAGAAGGATGAGGTTCTGATCGATGTTCCCTCCGCGTGCGTAGTAGCCGGTGTTCCCCTCGCCCGCCGATTCGATGCCGGGCAGAAGCTGGATGGTTTTGAGAATGTCCCGTTCCCCCAGCAGCACCGGCACGGACTTCACCTCGCTGATCGCCAGCTTTTTCACTCCCATGTCGGTGGAGGTGACGTTCGTCCTGAGCCGTTCGCCCGACACGACTACCTCGCTCACCCGGATCGGTTCGGGAGAAAGCGCTAAGTCGAAATGCCGGTTCTCGGTGAGACGAACGGTGTCCACGGTCGGGTGGAAACCCAGATACTGGGCAACGACGGTGTACGTGCTCTCCGGCAGCGTCAGGGAGAAGAATCCGTACGCGTTCGTCAGCGTGCCCACGGACCGCAGTTCCTGTACCACCACCGTGGCGCCGATGAGCGCTTCGCCCGTCTCGGCATTCTTCACCGTACCGCTGATGGTGAACGTGCGTTGCGAACGCGCCGGTGCCGGCAGCAGCAGCGCGACCAGCAGCGCCGCGGGCAACCAACGCGTCTGTCCCGGCATGTGTACGCTCCTCATACGCGGATCACGAGCTCATCGTTCGTCAGTGTGGTCTGGTGCATGGCGAGGGGACTCGGGGCGCGGGTCCCGCGGTCACCTGTCCGCTGGTGCTGAAGCGCGAGCCGTGACAGGAACGGACGAATTCGCCGCCGCTGAAATCGGAGACGAGACATCCCTGGTGCGTGCGGATCCCGGGTCAAGCCCGGCGAAGAGCGGCAGCGTCCCGGCCATCGTCAGCACTGCGATGAGCATCGGGAGACCGATCCGCGTGAACGGCTGTTGAAGCGTGAATGGACCCGTCATTCCTATCCCTTCTGCGACTGTAAACTGTGAAAACAACCGACGGCAGACCGCGACTCCGGCACTGAAGCGGCGGACGATCAGCAATAACGACGAACCACGATGTCGGTGTCAATCGCAAAGGATAGGGTCCTGTCGGGGGATGAACAGCGGCGCGGGTGTGCACCAGCGGAGAAATGTATCGCACGGCACTCCCCGCCGTCCGGCAGTGATTTGCCGCGAGGAGCCTGCACAGGGTCGATGACATGGACAGATCTTCATTTTGAATTTGTAACATACCGCCTCCGGAACCGGTTCCCGCGCGGTCCGCATGCCTGCCATGCCGACTCCTGGCGGATCGGCGCGTGTGGCGATTTTCAGCAATCAGGGGTCGATTGACTGGAACGGCAGGAAGGGCTTTCCGCACGGAGAATCAGAAATCCAGCACGCCGGCCAGCAGGTGGCCGAACAGATAGATCACGGCGACCGTCGCGAACCATCCGATGACCTCCAGCACCAGGCCGGATCGCACCATCTGGCGCACGGTGACATAGCCGGTGCCGTGCACGAGTGCGTTCGGCGGTGTCGCCACCGGGAGCATGAATGCCATCGATGCGGCGACGGCGGCTCCGACCGCAAGCGTCACCGGCTGTCCGCCGGTGGAGCGTGCAAGAGCGATGATGATCGGCACCATCATGGTGGTCACCGCGGTATTCGACGTCACCTCCGTCAACAGTCCCATGAACACCACAACCGCAAACAGAAGGACCATCGTGGACGGGGCACTCATGGCACCGATAAGCGACGCGGCGATCCACGATGCCACGCCTGTGCGGAACATCGCATCCGACAACGCGATGCCGCCGCCGAAGAGCAGCAGCGTTCCCCAATCCACGAAGCGTGTGTCTTCCCACGACAGTACGAAGCGCCCGGCGCGCCAGTCGACCGGAAGCAGGAACAGCAGCACCCCCGCCGCCAGACCGATGTAGTACTCGTCCACCCATGACAGACGCACCGCAAGAGCGTGCGGAACGATGTGCTCCCAAAACGGATTGCTGATCCAGAGCAACGCTGCCGTCAGGAACACGCCGACCGTCATCCATTCTCCCCGGGTCATCGGTCCCAGCGACGCGCGCTCGCGCAGAAATCCGTCCCGGATCTCCGGCCCGGCCGACACCACGTCCGATGGATTCGTCAGTCGCAGCACCATCCACGCGAGAGGAACGAACAGAATAACGTACGGCACGCCGATCGACATCCAGTCAAGGAAGCTGATGCCGCGAAACGACGGATCGCCCGCGAAGGCATCGTTCAGGATTCCGAGCGCAATGCCGTTCGGCGGAGTTCCAATGATCGTGCCGACACCTCCGATCGACGCCGCCCAGGCGATTCCCAGCATGATGTTGGTGCCGAAGCCGGAGGACCCCGGTTCGAGTTTCATCGACCGCAGCACGCCGAGTCCCAGCGGCAGCATCATGGCGGTGCACGCCGTGTTGGAGATCCACATGGACAAGAAAGCCGTTACCGCCATCATGGCCAGGAGAATGCGGGAGGGACTTTGTGCCAGCCGGCCGCGGGTGAGGAGCCAAAGAGTGATCCGCCGGTCGAGGCGCCACTTCTGCATCGCCGCCGCCAGCAAGAATCCGCCGAGGAAGAGATAGATGACCGGATTGGCATACGGGAGGAGCGCGTTCTTCAGGGTGAACGCGTACGACGATCCGCCATTCGCGCCCGTCACCTGAAAGAGCGGAAGAACGACCGCCGGGAGCAGCGCGGTCACCGGCAACGGGACCGCATCCGAAATCCACCACACCACCATCCAGACGAGGAGCGCCAGCACGACGGTCATCGAGAAAGCGACTCCGGCGACGTCCATCGCTGAAGGCCCTGCGCCGAGCCGGGCCTGCGCCGCCGCGAGAAGCGAGGGAATCGGCGGCAACAACACGATCAGCGCGAAGAGCGCCGGTCCGACGGGAAGAGAGATGCGCCGCAGAAGCGAGGGAGGCATGGCTTAAACGTATGAAACGGGAGCGATAAACTCAAAGGAAACCTCGACACCTTCATTGCGCTTGCCGTATCTCCTTTGCACATTGTTCCGCCGGAGAAGGAGCCGTGACCATGCCGCATTCCCGCACCATTGTCCGTTGCACCTGGGCCGGAAGCGATCCGCTGATGGTTCGCTACCACGACCGCGAGTGGGGCGTGCCGGTCCACAACGATCGCACGCTGTTCGAGTTTCTGCTGCTCGAGGGTGCGCAGGCGGGACTCAGCTGGAGCACGATCCTGCGGAAGCGGGAGGACTACCGGAAGGCGTTCGACGGATTCGATCCGGAGCGCATTGCGCGCTACTCGGCCCGGACGGTGGAACGCCTGCTGAAGGATGAAGGGATCGTCCGGAACCGGTTGAAGATCGCGTCGGCGGTGAGCAATGCGCAGGCGTTTCTGGCCGTGCAGAAGGAATTTGGATCGTTCGACGCATACATCTGGCGATTCGTCGGAGGGAAAGCGTCGCGGAATCGTCGGTGCACGCTGCGGGACGTTCCCGCCCGGACGCCGGAGTCGGATGCGATGAGCAAGGATCTGAAGCGAAGGGGATTTCGGTTCGTCGGATCGACGATCTGCTATGCCTTCATGCAGGCGGTAGGGATGGCGAATGATCACACCGCGGATTGTTTTCGGTATCGGCGTGTGATGAAGGCGCGGTGATCCGGACAATTTCTTCCTCCCGATGGCATTTCTGCTCTGCGCGTATGATATTGAAGGGATTTTCAATCTACTCATCTGACATGCTTTTCCGACGCGTAATTCTCATTCTCTCCGTTCTTGCGATTGTACCGCCATGCGTCACTGCGCAAGCGCTCGGATCCCTCACCATCCTGACCACCACTCCCTCCACCGTCACCGTCGCGGTCGACACCGACATCGTTGTCTTCCGCGCCTGCTCGGACCATGCTGTGATGGTGAACTTCCGCCCCGGCGGGATCAAGGATCCCGACACGCTGGTGGTGGGACCGACCACGTGGCCGGAGGTCACCGCTTCCATCGATACGTCGGGCGATCCGATCCGCATTCAAACGTCCGGCTTTCGACTCGAGATCGACCGCACGCCGTTTCGCATCCACTTTCGCCGGAGCGACGGATCGTTGCTCTGCGAGGAACCGGCCGGCGGCGGGATCACGCCCAATATTATTTCCTTTTCAACCACCGGCGGGACGTTTTACGGCGTACATAACCGGAGTCAGGGAGTGCTCTCGGCCGGAACGGGCGGACCCGTATTCGCCGGGAAGCAGGGACAGGCCGGCGGACCTTTTGCCTGGACCACGGCTGGATGGGGATTTCTTGCCGACGCCGACGGAGGGAACATCACGATCGGCGCGTCGACATTCACGTTCGATCGTCCTTCCAACCCGTTGAAGCGCGACATCGAGTTCTTCCTCATCGCCGGAACACCGCGGGAGATCATGCGCGGCCTGTGCGAGGTTTCCGGCATGCCGCCGCTTCCGCCACGGTGGGCACTCGGATTCATGAACACGGAATGGGGCATCGACCAGACGGAGTTGTTCAACGACATCCAGACGTACCGGAGCAAGTCCATTCCAATCGACGGCTACATCCTCGACTTCGACTGGATGGACTGGGGTGCGGACAATTACGGCGAATTCCGGTGGGGACCGAAATTCCCCGGCGGGCCGACGGGCGTGATCACCGACAGTCTCGCGCGTTGGGGCATGCACCTGATGGGCATCCGCAAGCCGCGCGTGCACGTGGCAACGACGCAGGGTGCGTACGCGCAGGGGCACAATTTCTTCCTGGGATACAGCACCGACTATTTCAGCAGGCAGCAGGTGGGATTGCTGAACTTCCATGATCCGGCCGTGCGGGAGTGGTACTGGTCCAGCTTCGCCGTGCGGAGCAATTCGTACGGGACCGGCATCACCGGCTACTGGAACGACGAGGCGGACGAGTACGGCGGCAGTCTGATGTTCCTGCAGATGCAGCGGGCGCAGTATGAAGGGCAGCGCGCTTTCAACGATCAGCGCGTCTGGTCCATCAACCGGAATTTCTACACCGGCGCGCAGCGCTATGCGTACGGTCTGTGGTCGGGCGATATCGGCACCGGATTCAGCTCGATGGCGAATCAGCGGCTCTTCATGCTGTCGAGCGTGGCGCTCGGTGCCGCGTGGTGGAGCATGGATGTCGGCGGTTTTCACGGCACGCCGACGCCGGAGAACTATTACCGGTGGATCCAGTTCGGTGCGTTCGTGCCGGTGTTTCGCGTTCACGGAACCTTCAACGAAGAGCGAGAGCCCTGGTACTACGGCGCCGAAGCTGAGTCCCTGGCAACAACCGCGATCCGCCTCCGCTATCGTCTGCTTCCGTACATCTACGCGGCCGCGTGGGAGAATCACCTGACCGGACTTCCGATTGCGCGTCCGCTTGTGATGGATTATCCCGACGACCCCGCGGTGGCCGAGATGTCCGCAGAGTGGTTGTTCGGACCCGATCTGCTCGTATCGCCGGTGGTCGCTTCCGGCGCGACGTCACAAAGCATCTACCTGCCCGTGGGCACGTGGTACGAGTACCGGTCCGGCCGCCGTTTCGTCGGACCGACGTCCGTTGCGCTTCCCGTCACACCGTCGGATATTCCGATTTTCGTTCGCGCCGGCGCCATCCTTCCCCTTGCGCCGTCGATGCAATCCACGGCCGACTCCTGCCGGCTCGCGGAGTTCATCCTCGCCAGTTATCCGGATGGCGCAGGTTCGACCATCGTCCGCCTCGACGACGGGACAACGTATGCGTACGAACGCGGCGAAAGCGGTCAGATCGCGGTGACGCAAACGCGAAGCGACCGACAGGCAACCATCGCCGTGGGGGCGACGACGGGAATGTACCGGGAGAACTACCGGCGAACCGTCGCAGAGCTGGAATGGATCCCGGCGACTCCGGATTCTGTAGTGCTCGACGGTGTTCGCGTCTTCCGGCAGGAGCAGGCACCGGCCGGCGAATCGCAATCGCCCTTCTGGACGGCGGATACCATCTCCCACTCCTGTCGTGTGCAGTGGCTTTTCGACAATGCTGCGCACACGCTGTGTGTGTATTTTCCCGTGGTCCCGACGGCCACTCCGCGCGATCGGTCGGACATTCCGCGCGGATACCGGCTGTACCCGAACTATCCCAATCCGTTCAATCCGTCGACGCGCATCGCGTTCGACGTGCCGGAACGCAGCCGCGTTCACTTGTGGGTAAGCGATCTGCTCGGACGCACGGTGGACGAACTGATTGAAGGAATCGTTGAAGCGGGCGTTCGAACTGTGGAATGGCGGCCTGACACGTCGACGGGAACATATTTTTGTCAGTTTCAGGCGCGCTCGGAAACCACGCCGGGGCGGGTATTTCGGGACATGCGCAAAATGGTCCTGGTGCGCTAACAGACCGTTATCCCAAATATTACCGGGATAACACGGCAGCCGCCGTGTATTGCGCTCACGAAACGTGCGACGCACCTAAGGTGCGTGGCACCGCGGGGGGGATGCTCCTGCACTCAGGAAAGTCGAACCGCACCCGATTTCACTAACAGTACCCCCATCATCAGGAGACTCTTCATGCTCAATCGCATCGTCGTCACCCTCGGGTGTTGGCTGTTGCTGGCCCTCCGCGCAAGCGCGCAGACGCTTGCCGTGGACGATCCCGTCCTTCGCAATATCTGGCATGAGGCGATGGATTCTTCAAGGCTCGAATTGCTCGGCCACCAGCTGCTCGATGTCATTGGTCCACGTCTCACCGGCTCGCCGCAGATGGAACAGGCGCACGAGTGGGCTGTCCGCACGTACGCGGCGTGGGGGATTGAAGCGAAGAAGGAGCCCTGGGGTCGCTGGCGCCGCTGGGAACGCGGTATTACGCATGTCGACCTGCTGGAGCCGCGCGTCCGCTCGCTCGAAGCGACCATGCTCGCCTGGAGTCCCGCGACAAAGAAGAACGGCATAACTGCAGAACTCGTCATTCTCCCCGACGTCGACGATTCACTCGCCTTCCAGCGCTGGCTTCCGTCCGTGAAGGGGAAATTCGTGCTGATCTCCATGCCCCAACCGACCGGCCGGCCGGATAAGGACTGGGAAGAGTTCGCACTGAAGGATTCATTCGACAGTCTCAAAGCGCTTCGCAGCCGGACGACCGATGCGTGGGCCGCCCGCCTCCGCAAGACCGGCTTCAAGGCCGACACGCTTCCGGACATCCTGGAGCAGGCCGGCGCGGCCGGTACACTGACGAACCGCTGGTCCTTCGGCTGGGGAGTGGACAAAGTGTTCGGCACCACCGCGCACAAGACGCCGGTGATCGACGTCAGCCTCGAAGACTACACGCTGCTCTACCGCCTGACCGAGTACGGCGACAAACCGTTGATCCGGGTGGTCACCGAATCGAAGACCGGGGACGAAGTCCCGACATTCAACACAGTGGCCACGATCCGCGGCACCGAGAAGCCGGACGAATACGTCATTCTCTCCGCGCATCTTGATTCGTGGGATGCCGGCTCCGGCGCGACAGACAACGGCACCGGAACCATCACCATGATGGAGGCGATGCGGATCCTGGAGAAGTACTATCCGCACCCGAAACGGACGATCATCGCCGGACACTGGGAAAGTGAAGAGCAGGGCCTGAACGGTTCGCGGGCGTTCGTGATCGATCACCCGGACATCGTGGCGAAGGCGCAGGCGGTCTTCAATCAGGACAACGGCACGGGGCGCGTGATCGGCATCGGCGCGCAGGGGCTCATCCATGCCGGCGAATTCCTCGCCCGCTGGCTGACGGAAGTCCCGTCGGAGGTCACGAAGAACATCCGTCTTGACGTGCCCGGCATGCCGATGGGCGGCGGAAGCGACAACGCCTCCTTCACTGCGGCCGGGGCGCCCGGATTCGGTCTGTTTTCGAATACATGGGATTACTTCCTCTACACCTGGCACACCAATCGCGACACGTACGACAAGCTGGTGTTCGACGATCTGAAGAACAATGCCGTGCTCGTGGCATCGCTTGCGTACCTGGCATCGGAGGATCCGCAGTTCCTGCCGCGCGATCGCCGCGTGATGCCGGTCGATCTGAAGACCGGACAGCCGCGCCCGTGGCCGGAATTGCACGAGCCTAACCGGACCGGCGCACCCCACTGACGTGTTCAAGGAAAAGAAGGGCGGATCTTCCACGGGTCCGCCCTCTTTTTGTGCCCGAAACCGTGCATCACACGCACGCTGAAACTCTGTCCCGACGCCGCGTGTTCTTCAATGCAGACACCATTCGGGACCACGATGTCAACGCAACAGCAGGCTCTTCAGCGTTCTCCTCTTCACCGCTCAGACACATCCGATCCACTGGAACACCGCAATCCGCCATCCATCTACTTTTGCGACGGCGATGACCGGAGCGAACCTCGTTCGCGTCACTCTCTTCCGCCGGAAACAAAGCTCGCGGTACGCGCACTCCACGTGCTCGACCCGCGCTGGAACTGGGTAATCGTTCTCTATTACACGCTCTGGCTGGTCAGTGCTTGGATTGCCGTCCATTCCGGATCATTTCTCGTACGGTTGGCCATGGCGCTGACGGGGGGACTTGTGCTTTCCACGCTCTCCGTACTCGCGCATGAGGCATCCCACAATCTCTTCACGCACCGTGCTTCCGTCGACCAGTGGTTCGGATTCTTTGCCGGCCTGCCGGTGCTGTTCTCGTCCGCCGGGTACCGCGTGATGCATCCGCTGCACCACAAGTATCTGCGCTCGGAGCGCGATCCGGACGACATCGAAAACATCACGCGTAACTCCCGTCTGCTCCGGGTCGTGTACATCTTCGTCTTCGTCGCTGCGGTCTATTTGTATCTCGTGACGGTGCCGGTCAACGGATACCGGAACGGGACCCGGGAAGAGCGCCGCGCGATCCTTCTTGAACTTGGGGGGATGGTGCTGGTCCTGGGGGCGGCATGGACGCTGCTGCCGGTGACGGTCCTGGTGGTCGGGTGGGTCCTGCCCCTGCTCGTCGCCGGACAGATCGCCAACATCCGGGGACTGGCCGAACACGGATTGACAGCCACCGGCAATGAGCTGATCAACGCGCGGACGGTGACCAGCACTCCCGTGCTCTCATTCCTGATGTGCAACATCAACTACCACCTTGAACACCATCTGTATCCCGGCGTGCCGTGGTACAATCTCCCGCGTTTGCACGAACTTCTTCAGAGAGAGGAAGAGCGGGCCGGTGCATCCGTGTATCGGGGGTACGGAGCGTTCCTGCGCGATGTGGCCCGCGTGCTCCTCCATGGCGTGACGCCGGGGCGCCGGCTGATCCCTGCGCACATCCGCGAACATGTTTGCGTCTGAATCCTGTATTCGCGATCATGCTCTCGTTCCCCTGAGGCGTTCACCGCAACCAAGGAGCGTGTCATCGATCGTCTTCCCCGAATCCTTCTTGCCTGTCTGCTGCCGCTCCTGCCGGCACTGACGGCACAACCGGTCTGCACTCATCCGTACGATCTTGTCATCCGCAACGGCCGCGTCATCGACCCCGAGCGCCGGCTTGACAGCGTGCTCACGGTTGGCATTCGCGGAGGAACCATCACGGCACTCACGACCGACTCGCTTCAGGCTCTGCGGACCATCGACGCCCGCGGACGTGTGGTTGCGCCGGGGTTTATCGATATCCTGTCGTATGATGCCGGCGAGATCGGCGCATGGAACAAGATCGCCGACGGTGTCACAACCAACCTCTCCATGCACGGTGGCACGACCTCGCCCAAGGCCTGGTTCACCGACATGGCACGGCGACGCCTTCCGCTGAACTACGGCGCGTCGTTCTTTTACATGCTTGCCCGCATGAAATTCATCGGCAACCGCTACGCGCACGCGTCGCCGGCGGTGATCGCAAACCTCACGACGATGGCGGAGACGGCGCTCAAGGAAGGGGCCCTCGGGATCTCATTCAGTCCCGAGTACGTCCCCGGCATCACGCCCGAAGAGGTACGCCCGCTCATGACGCTGGCACACCGTTACAACGTCCCGGTCTTCTTCCATGCGCGGTATTCGGATATGGAAGAGCCGGGAACGAACATCGACGCGCTGAACGAGATCATCGGCTATGCCCGCGAATCCGGAGCGGCCGTGCACATCGACCACATCAACAGCACCGGCGGCACGTTCTCAATGAAGCGCTCGCTCGCGATGATCGATTCCGCCCGTGCCCAAGGATTGGATGTCACCGCCTGCGTGTATCCGTACGATTTTTGGGGGACATATCTCAATTCCGCCCGTTTCGATCGCGGATGGCAGCAGCGGTTCCACATCACGTATCACGATCTTCAGCTCGGAGGATCGTCGGAGCGGCTGACGGAACAGAGCTTCAAGAAGTACCAGGCGCTCGGCAAGCTGGCCGTCGCATACGCGATCCCCGACGAAGACGTGCAGGATGCTCTTCGTGCGCCGTATGTCATGATCGGAAGCGACGCCTTGCTTCAGCCGGGTTACAACAATCATCCCCGCGCTTCGGGGACTTTCTCACGAACGATTGGGGTCTACGTGCGCGAGAAGCACACGATCTCCCTGATGGATGCGCTCGCGAAGATGACGATCCTTCCCGCACGACGGCTGGAGCAGGCGTGCGATGCAATGAAACGGAAGGGACGCCTCCAGGTCGGCGCCGATGCGGACATCGTGATCTTCGATCCGGACCACATCCGCGACCGGTCGACTGTGGAACATCCGGAGCTGCGCTCTGCGGGGATCGACTACGTGCTGGTCGGCGGCAGGGTCGTGCTCGATCCGCACGGATTACACAAGACAGTCCGGATGGGGAAGGCGCTCGTCGGGAACGCCCGCCGGTGAAGGATGCGACTGCCGACCGCGTCGGCCCTCGCTTCCGCAGCGCTTCCCGCCATGGGTGAAATTTCCGGAAAATCGGTGTTCATCGGAAGAATTTTCCGACCGGTTGACAGTCTCTGCTTCAATTCCCACATTGAATCGACATGTTTTTTCATGGCATCGCGATTGCGCCTCAGGGGATGGCAATTTCTCTTCTTTCGAATACCGGGAGGCAACAATGAAACGAATACTCTTCTCTTTCCTGGCGCTGGCAGCCGGGATCGTCTTGAGCGGGTGCGAGAAGTCCTCGGGCCCGACCGACACGACCTCCGTGCCGGACCAGACGGATGGACGGATCACGATCATCAACGATGAGACACGGTTAGCGGCACGCGTGACGGTGAGCGATGCAACCATCAGCATCGACACGACCCTGCGCAAGACCGGACGCACGGCCCGCTTCTCCATGAAGCTCACGGCAACGATCGCACCGCCGACCGTCGGCGGTCAGACCCTCCAGGCCACTTCGGTGGTGTTCGACGGTAACTACGCGTACGTCAGTTATAATATGCAGGGCAGTTCCGCGATCGGCGCGATCGACGTCATCCAGATCAAGTCCGTCAAGAATGCGACGCTCCGCTCCGAGGCGACATTCACCGACACGGACGTCAGCTCCGTCTTCTACTCCAACAACACCATGTATCTCGCCGAGGCAACGAGCAATCCGGCCTACACCTCCCCCGCCGTCATCGAGGCGATTGCGATCAAGAGCGGCAAGCTCGACCTCACGAGCAACTTCCGCCGAATGCTGAGCAGCTATGCGGCAACATCCGTGCGTGTCGCCAGCGGGAAGGTCTATGTCACCACCGGCAACAACGGCGGACTTTACACGCTTACCCAGAACGATACGCTGACGGTCGAAGCATTCACGCCGCTCACCGATGCCCGATGGGTGGACGGCGACGCCACACACGTCGTGGTCGCGCAGGGCGGGAATCCCGGCCAGCTGGCGGTTCTCAATCCGGCCACGGGCGCGGTCATCAGCACATTCTCCGTGTCCGGCATGACGATCCCGGAATCCAAATCCACCGTGCGCGTGATCGGCGGGAAGGCCCTCGTCGCCGCGGGCGATGGCGGCATCCAACTGCTGGACCTCGCAAGCGGCACTGTGGTGGGCTCCATCCCGCGGACGACCGTTGCTGGTCTGGATCCATCGGTGACCGTGACGAACGCCGCAGACGCGACCGGTCCGTTCATCTACATCTCGAACGGTGAGGCCGGAGTCTACGTGGCTGAAGCATCACAGAATCTCGAGGACATGAGCGGCACCGCACTGATCAGCCTGAACGTGCTCGGGAAACTGCAGTTCTCGAACCTCCAGTCCGTCAACCATGTTGCGTATGACGGATCCACTCTTGCCGTCGCTGCGGGCTTGGGCGGAACGAAGTTCGTCACCGTCAGTTTCTGAACCTACGCGCTTTCTCATCAAAAGCCCTCTTCGGAGGGCTTTTTTGTTTCTTCCGCTCCGGAACCTCCACCGTGCCGCACGCTGTTGTGAATCAACACGGACGACACTGAAGGAGATCACGCGATGAAGATGGGAATTCTCGGCACCGGCATGGTCGGCGCCACAATCGGCACAAAACTGGTTCAGCTTGGTCATGATGTAAAGATGGGCTCGCGGTCCGCGGGAAACGAGAAGGCGACCGCGTGGGCCAAATCCGCCGGACCGAAGGCCTCGACCGGCACGTTCGGCGAAACAGCGGCATACGGAACCATCCTCTTCAACTGCACAAAGGGAGCGGCATCGCTGGACGCCCTGCGCCTCGCCGGCGAGAACAACCTCAGCGGGAAGGTGCTCGTCGACATCTCTAATCCGCTCGATTTCTCCAAAGGCATGCCTCCCTCATTGCTGGTCTGCAACACCGATTCGCTCGCGGAGCAGATCCAGCGGGAGTTCCCCCGGACGCACGTGGTCAAGGCGCTCAACACGGTCAACTGCGATCTGATGGTGAATCCAGCCATGGTTGGCGGCGGGAACCACGATCTGTTCATCTGCGGCAACGACGCCGAAGCGAAGAAGACCGTGACCGGCATCCTCCGCGACGGGTTCGGGTGGAAGTCGGTCATCGATCTCGGCGACATCACTGGCGCCCGCACGATCGAGATGCTCCTGCCGCTCTGGGTCCGGCTGATGGGACTGTATCAGTCGCCGAATTTCAACTTCCGGGTCGTCCGGTAACCGGCAGGCGTCCGACCGCCCGCTCGTCGTTTTACCCCGCCGGATGTCGATACGCTCTTGGTTTTCCAGAGGGTCTTCCGTACGTTTGGAAAGCACCCGCGTTTCTTTCCTTTCAGATCGGAGACCCGAGTCATGAGCATTCAAAAGCGGCTGACAGCTGCGGTCCTGTTCCTCTGCATCGTCGTCCCCGTTTCCGCGCAGGAGCATCAGCGCCTGAGCCTTGAAACGATGCACGACCCCACCCTGTACGAGGCATTTTCCGTGCCCCGTGTCTGGTGGCTGGAAGACAATTCGGCGGTCATGTACGACACCCGCCTTCCGGATTCCGTCCGCACGCTCGAACGGCTTGACCCGGTCACCGGCAAGCGGACGCCCTTCGTGGACCGTGAGAAAGCCGCGGCGAGCTTCCGGGCCCTGTTCACCAACGGCAATCCGCCCCGCTTCAATCCTGTCCCCCAGGCGATCTCGTCCGACGGACGCTACGGCTTGTACCTGATCAACGGCGATATCTTTGTCCTCTCCTTCCCGACCGCGACGTTCAAACGTCTCACCAACACGCCGGAAAAGGAAAAATCCGCGCTTTTCTCACCCGACGGAACAAAGATCGCCTTCGTACGCGGGACCGATCTCTATGTCGTCGACATCGCCTCCGGCACGGAGCAGCGCCTGACGACTGACGGCACCGAGACGCGACTGAACGGCACACTCTCATGGGTCTACTGGGAGGAGATCTTCGGCCGCCGGGACATTGGCTACTGGTGGTCGCCCGACTCGAAGGCCATCGCCTATTTGCAGTCGGATGAGTCGCAGGTCAGCGTGCAGCACTACGTGGACATCTCCCCCTGGACGCCGACCGTCACGACGCAGCGCTATCCGAAGGTTGGCGAGAAGAATCCCGACGTGCGCGTCGGTATCGTTGAGCTCGGCTCGGCAAAGACTACATGGGCGGACATCGCCCCGTCATCGTACGAATACGTCATCCGCGTCGACTGGCTCCCGGACAACAAGAGCGTCTGCGTGCGCACGCTGAACCGCCTCCAGACCGACCTCGCATTCCGCTTCGTGGACCGCGCTACCGGCGCCTCCCGCCTGATCACCACCGATTCGGATTCGGGGTGGGTGAACATGAGCGACGACCTGTATTTCCTGAATGACGGCAAGCATTTCGTGATGTGGTCCGAGCGCGACGGATACGGTCATCTCTACCGCTTCCGCATGGACGGAACGCTGGAGAACCAGATCACCAAAGGCCCGTGGGGCACGTGCTCCGTCGGTGGAGGGGCCTATTGGACTTCGCAGGTCGTGGCCGGTATTGACGAGAAGAATGACTGGATCTACTTTGCAGCACGCGAGAAGTCGCCGATCGAGAAGCAATTGTACCGCATTCACCTGAACGGGAACGGGATGCAGCGCCTGACGAAGGAGGACGGGACGCATTCGATCACGATGAGTCCGAACGCCCGGTACTACTTCGACCGCTTTTCCTCCGTCACCACGCCTCCCTCACTAGCCCTGTACGCGGCCTCTGGCAAGCGCATGCAAACACTGGCCGAGCCGCGCTGGGGCGGATACAAGACCTACGACGTGCAGACGCCCGAGCTGATGTGGGTGCCGGCGCGGGATGGCTTCCAGCTTCCGGCCTCGCTCACCAAGCCGCACGATTTCGATCCGTCGAAGAAATATCCGGTGATCGTGGAAGTGTACGGCGGCCCCTCCGCGCCGACCGTGGCAAATTCCTTCTCGTACTCGGCGATCTCGGAGAATGTGCTGGCGAATGAGGGATATCTCACGTTCAAGGTGGACAACCGCGCCTCCACCGGCATCAGCAAGAAGCTTGAGAACCTGCTGCTGTACCGGGCGCTGGGCGAGGTTGAGCTGAACGACCTCGTCGATGCGGTCCGCTGGCTCAAGAAGCAGCCGTTCATCGATTCGACCCGTTTCGGCATCACCGGATGGAGCGGCGGCGGGTCGAACACCCTGTTAGGCATGACCCGGTCGACAGAATTCAAGGCGGGCGTTGACGGGGCCGGCGTGACTGATTTTCGGTTCTACGACTCCAAGTGGGGGGAAGCAATGATGAAGACGGAGAAGGAGAATCTCAAAGGCTATGAGGAATACTCGCTGCTGCGCTACGCGAAGGACCTGCACGGAAAGCTGATGATCATTCACGGAACGCACGACGACAACGTGCACATCCAGAATTCGTGGCGATTCATCAACGAGCTGATCAAGGCCGACAAGCTGTTCGAGCTGATGATCTATCCGATGCGCAAGCACGGCGTCGGCGATCCGGCTGGCGCGGAGCATCTGAACCACGTAATGCTCGATTTCTGGAAACGCAATCTCTGATGATCCCTGAACGAGTGGAGAGAGGATAGATCCCCATGAAGATCCGCGCGGTGCTGTGTCTGTTTCTGCTTGCCACGATTGCCCCGACATTCGCCCAACACGCCAAACGCACTCCCGTGAAGCCCGTCACCGTATCCGTCCGAACGACGAAGGTAACGCACGGAAAGCCGGTCACGGTCGCGATCCGACTAGCCATTCGTACCGGCTGGCACATCTTCTGGAAGAGCGCCGGCGACGGCGGCGCACCGACGACCGTTCGCCTCACGGCACCGTCCGGATGGAAGGTGGGCGACCTTCGGTTCCCCGTACCGGAGAAGGTTGTCGACAGCAGTCGTGTCGAGTTCCGCTACACACGCGAAGCCACGGTGCTTTGCGAGTTGATCCCGTCCGATTCGGCCAAGCTTCCGCTAACGCTCACGGTGGCGGCCGAATGGCTGGCGTGCGGAAAGGATACGCTCCCCGGAAAGGTCACGATCAACACCCGGGCGGGCCGATCGCTGCTCACTCCGCGTGAGCTGGATCGCGCACGAAAGCAACTTCCCGACCTCTATCCCGGACGTTACGCGCTCAACCAGATCATTCCGGAGATCCCGATGCAGGCAGGTCCCGTGATGATAATCTTCCCGATCGACGGACGTGACGCCGGCGACGTGACAGACATTTACGTTGAGCCGATCCCGGGTTACCCCATCGTGTACGGAAAGGTTTCCGTGTTCAACGCAGTGGCGCAGATTCCCGTGATCCGCTCGTCGGCATCCGGGCTTCCTTCGGGGCTGCGCGGGATCATGATCGTGGGGGACCGGAAACATGCGCTCGAATTCAACGCCGAGCACGTCGTCCCGCAATGATCGGACCCCATCGATCACTCGGCGTGTGCGAGCTTGTGAGGACTTGAGAGAGGGGTTTGAAGTGATGTGATCCGGCGAAGACCGGGTCAGCCGTTCTCGCCCGTGAGGCGGGCGATCTGCAGAAGATGATACCGCAGCAGGTCCTGGCGTTCCGGCGTCAGGGCCTGCTCTTCGATCGCCGCGAGCCGCTCGACATCGTTCATCGCCCGGACGATCGTCACCGGCACTTCGACGCTTCCTTCCGACGCTGCCGACAGATACTCCACCGCCGCCGCAAGAAACTGACGCATCTCGTCTTCCGTGCTCGACACGCGGAAGAAGTGCGTCAGCGCCGTCGGCACGCGGAGCGGCCGCAGCGCGGCACCGGAGGCATCCGCCGGACGCGCCGAGGCGAGCGTATACAGGGCGCCTGCCAGCTCGACAAAACTCTGCACCCGCTGGAACACCGGATCGCGCAGCAACTCCCACGCCCGCGACCGCCACTGCCGGATCGCTCCGGGAATGCCCAGCAGCCGGCTCACCTCCGCTTTCCATGCCGCCGGAACGGAACCTTTCACCGGCGCGAGCATCGCATCCATCTCTCCGTTGAACAGGTCGCGCTGGAACAGCACCGCAAGATCGGGACGCACGGCAGGAAGCAGGTTCTGTACGAACCCGTTCTCGTCGAAGAATTCCTCCACGTCCAGCCCGTGGCGCCGGAGCAGCTCCTGCTGGAAGAGCGGCACATACTGCGCGATGGCATCGTTGTCCTCCCGTAATGCGAGGAATGCGAACGAGCCCGCCGGGAACGCCGTTTCCATCTGCCGCACGTGCGTGAGGCCCGGATCGTGGTACAGGCGCAGCGTATGCAGGATCTCGTACACCGGCAGCTGCGGCAGCACCCGGTCCGCGAGCAGCGTCACCGCATCCCCTTCCGCGAATTCCCGCTGCGCGAAGAGATCGAGCGCGCGGAACACCCCGGTCGTAAGCTGATTGACACCGAGCAGCATCGTCTGCGCCTGATTGTGGGCGATCGCCCGGAGCAGGCTGCCGTACCGCGACAGCGGGATGGTGCGGGCGATATGCTCGAGGATCTGCTGTCCCCGGTCGGCCGATCGCTCTCCGCCGGGCCGGACGGTCGGACGGTCCCGCAGCTGCGGCATCGTGCGGGCGATGAAGTACGAGATCACGTGAATGCCCACGAGGTCCGCTTCGCGTCCGTACAGGATGGTGCGGAAGTTTTCGGTGGCCGACGTGAGAAATTCCTCGTACAGCGACTCCCGTGTGCCGAGGGTGAGCCGCTCCATTTCCTGGGCGCCGCGGGTCTTCTTCTGCAGCCGGCTGTCGGTCAGCGTTTCCGCTGCGCGCACCAGGTCGCCCCGGTGGGTCCGCTGCGCGACGGATACATGATGCAGCACGTCGGCCCGCTCTCCGGTGGACAGCAGCCGCAGCTGCTCCGAGAGCGCACTCTGGAATGTCCGCAGGTCTCCGCCGGTGAACAATCCCATGAGCGGCGTGGTCGCGTACCGCGCGCTGGTGATCGCCGAGGCCGGAAGCGACGTCGAAAGCCGCTTCACCGCGTCCGACGTCACAGAAAATGCCCGCTCGCCGGCGTGCGCCGCGTAGTACCCGCCCTGGCGCTGCATCGGCTCGCCGCTGCCCATCTTGATCCGCACGCGGTCGGCCAGTCCGTGATTCGCCAGCCACAGCATCAGCGCGTGCTTGGCCTGACGATACAGCGCCGCCCCGGCCGGCTGCCCTACCTGCTGGCTCAGATCCGATCCGGCGATGAACACCTCCGACACGATCTCTGCAAACCGGTCCGCGGTCTCCTGATGCACGCGACGTCCCTGGCGCGCGTGATCCCACACTTTGTCCAGATAGCCGGTGATCCCCTGCACCGAGTCCATTTCCTCGAACAGCGGAATAAGCCAGATCGGCGGCAGATCGGCATCCGGTGCACGACGCAGCACCTCCTCGCGCCGCGCCTGCATCTTGCGGTCAAGCGTGATGAGCGCCTCGGCCTTCGTGGCCATGCTCACCTGCAGGCCAAGCACGAGGCCGGGATTGCCGTACGCACCGGCGATCTCGTTGATCTCGTGAATGTTGAAGACGGTCGTGTCGACGGCGAACGGATCCTGCGCCGTGATCATCTTCTGATGAATGCGCGGGGTGATCACCATCCGCTGCAGCAGGTCGCGGTACATCGCCGCGTCGGTCAGCAGGCGGTCGTTGCCGCGATTCTCCCGGATGGCCGGGATGAGCGCATGCAGCTGCTTGCGCAGCTGTTTGTTCAGCGCAAAGTAGTGCTGCAGAGCATCACGACGCTGCCGGCGCAGATCCAGCATGCGGCGCTCCAGCCGGTCATTGTGCCGCCACAGCCGGGTAAGCGGATCGCGCGCCACATGCACCGCCATGCCCAGCCGTCGCCATGCGCCCGGCGTGACATGGATCGGCAGGACGCCGCGGTAGCGTCGCTCGAGCTGATGCGTGAGCCGGGTGATCTCTCCCAGCACTTCCGCGAACCGCCGGTTGGCCTGCGGCAGCGACTCCAGCGCCGCGAGCAATCCCGGATCGACGCGGACGCCGCCATCGCCCCGCCGCAGCAGCGACAGGATGCGCGACAGGCGATTGACGTTCTCCATGACCGCAGCCGCCGCCAGGCGGTGTCCCTGCCCGGACGGACGATTGCTGCCGTCCCAATCCCCCCAGAACGACAGGAATGTCGACGGGCCGGTGCCCGCCCGCAGCTCTGCGCTGATTTCGGCATCGATGTGCGCGTCCAGATCCAGCACGAGTTCCACTCCCTCCTGCTCGGAGGTAATCGCCACGGAGCGTCCCAGATACTCCTCGATCAGCTGACTTGCGGCCGCCGTGCACATCGTATCATCGATCCGCTCACCGCGAAGAATCGTCGTGATGATCCGGTCGAACGCCTGCTCCGCGCGAATGGAGTACATCTGGGTCGGATGGACGGTGCGGTCGAACAGCCGGGTGCTGAATGTGTCCCGCCGCCGGTCCAGAGAATCCTTGTAGAGCTCCCGCTCGAGCATCTCACCGAGCGATCGCCCCGCATCGGCCCGCGCAGTCCGGCGCGCTCCGAACAGAAGCAGGCCCCGGTCGGACAACCGTCCCGCAAAGGCCGACAGCCGGCTGGAGAGATAGTCGTCCGCAAATTGCGCGATCTGGTCGCGCTCGGAGATTTCGCGGCCCAGCGCACCGCGCACGTCGCCCAGCAGACGAACACTCCGCTGCCGGATTTCCTTCTCTACGTCCCCCCAGTGCCGGCGAAGATCCCGTTCGAAATCCCGCGCCGCATCCGTCCAGGTTCGCAGCGGCATCCGGTGGCGATTGTATTGCGCCGATTCCTCGGCGATGAGACGATTCAGATCGATCAGCACGCGACGCGTTTTCGTGTGCAGCACCTCCGCGCCGTCGGAACCGCCCAGCGTCAGGCGGAATGTCCGCCGGCCGGATTCGAACCCCTCTTCCGTCCGCGCAAAGGTCGACAGCGGCAACAGGCCGATGCCCTGCCGCGCCAGTCCCGAGGCCAGCCAGTCGAGCGACAATCCCGCCGGCAGGTCGCCGATCGTCATCAGCGGATACATGCTGCCGGCCGGAGGAAGGATGTCGATCCCGAACGGATTGCGCTCTTCCGGCAGCTGCGCCCGCGCATCGAGCAGCGCCCGCGTCCGTTCTTCGAAGATGCTGTTGCGCAAATGCCAGTAGCCGCGCGTCGTGTCCTCGTCCCGGCGGTAGAAGAGATATGTCAGGAGCATCGCGCCCAGGTTCGGACGGATGGCGCTGTTCAGCCGCCGGAATCGCTCCCGCAGCTCCGCATCCCGGATCTCCGCGACGGCCAGCCGCGCTCCCGCCAGACAATCGGTCTTCGACATCGAGTGGATCGTGACCACGCGATCGGCCGCGTCCGCCGGGACCGCTCCGTCGGCGACAAGCGCATCCACGGCCTGCCGCAACGTGGGGATCTGCGGGAAGACCAGCGCGGGCGCGACATTCTGGTACGAGAGGTCGTCGATCACCAGCACGTGCCGGGCCAGGAGTTGGCGAAGCAGCGACCGCACTTCCGCCGCGTCAAACACCCGTCCCGTGGCGTTGTGGGGATTGTTGATCACGACGGCGCCGGAGGAGGCCCATGCCGGATCCGCCGCCAGGCGCCGGTCCACCGCCGCAACGATGGCGTCGGCATCCAGCCCGAAGTCCGGACGCAGCGGCACGGCGTGCACGTTCGGGAAGCAATGCTCGTACGACCAGCTCAGGTCGGGAATGATGACCTCGCGGATGCCGCAGTGGAACCCGAGGATGCCGAGCGCCGTGCGCGAAGAGCCGCTGACCACCTCGCAGTCGGTCCGGCGGTACTCCGGATGATGCCGGACGAACGCGCTCAGAAAGCTTTCGATCAAATCGCTTCCCGGCTGCCCGGACCACAGTTCGGTGCAGAGATGCTCGAGCACTGCACGGCCGTCCATGCCGGCGTGCGCATCATTCGCCTCCAGCGGCAGGCGTCGCTGTGCGCGCTCCGCAACATCCACCGCGAGGGCCGCCAGATGCTCCACGTGCCGTCCGATGGCCTCGGACCGTCGTTCCACCAGCGTTTGCAGACGGGCTTCCGCCCGGCCGGCAAGCGCCGGGATCACCTGCTCCGCCCCGCCGTGTCCTATCAATCCTTCAAAGGCTGCAGCCGCCGGCGGTGTCGTGACCGGCTCCTGCGCCGGCCGCCGGGTCAGCAGGAACGCGAGCAGTTCCATCTCCGACGCGGAGGGCGTGCCCTTCAGCTGAAAATGCATCGTATCGATGACGCTCAGGAACGCCGCGTTGCCCGCAAGGAACATCGTCGACAGTCCGCGCAGCGACGCGTCAAAGATGGCGGGCGACATGATCCGCAGCACCCGGTCGGTCAGTCCCGCTTCGCGCGCCATCGAGAACTGATTCGGCGCATCGTTGACCTCGATCAGCATCAGCGGATGATCGATGGCGAGATGGCGAAGCGTGCGGCGCGTCTCCTCGTCCGGCACGGCGCCGAGGACGAGCATATGCGGATGGTCTGCGTCCGCTTCGAGCTGCGCGAGCAGTTCGCTCCGCGCGGCCGACTCGTCATCCGGCAGCGTGTGAAAGCGGAGTCCGGGGAAATCAGATTCGGGGAGCGCGTTCGCGAACCGGAAGAAGTGCACCGGCGCGGGACGGTTCTCGAGGTAGGCCGACAGGGCGTGCAGGACGATCCGCATCACTTCGGCCGGACCGCCGGAGCCCAGGATCACTTCCCGCGTCCCCGACGACTGGCCGAGGTCGTAGGTCAGCGGATCGTGCTGATGCAGGAGCCAGTCGGAAAACGTCTGGACCAGGGGATGCGGCGACTTGCGCTGGTAGCCGCCGCGGGGCGTGTACGGCGCGCTGGCGCGGATAAGCCGGCGGGTAAATTCAATGAGCGGCTGATCCTCCGGCGGCGCATCGAGCTCGACGAGGATCCGCTCGACGGTCGCGCCGGCGGCATCGCGCGTCACGGGCTCGAGGCCGACGACCGCTCGCAGCAGGTACGCGTCGAGACGTTCGTCCTGGACCGGATTCCCGATATGGAAATTGACGCGGTCCTCCGGGGCGGCGCCGGACGACGCGGTCGCTTCACTGATCTCCGACACGCGCGCAGCGCGGACGGGTTTCAGGCGGAAGCGTTCGTTCCATAACTGGGCAGAGACGCGCATGGATGGGCAGTGACCCTCCGGTCCTCGTCACAGGGATCGTCGCGGACGGACGATCACTTCTCTTTCGCGGCGCTCTTCTTCTCTTTGCCGCCGTTCAGCGCGCCATGCAGAAGCCGCTGGAAGAGGCCGAGCAGTTCCGACCCCTGCGCCAGGTCCTGCGGAGAGAGGGAGACGACGGTGCGGGCGTTCTTGAGTCCCTGGCTGGCTTCCGCCAGGCGGGCGGCCTGAGGCGTCAGCATGAGCAGTTCCGGATTGTTCTTCAGCAGTTCCAGCTCGTCGCGCTCGAATTCCAGTCGCTTCCGGCTGCGCTTCAGCTCGTCGTTCACCTGCTGATCGGCGAGGGAGGATTCCTTCGCGGCATGTTCGGCCCGGAGGTCGAGGGCCCGCAGGTCGACGGCGTGCTGCAACCGGGCGATCTCTTCGTCGGCCTGCAGCCTGGCGCGGGCCGCAGCAATGCGGGCTTTCTGGCTGAGCGATTCCGTCTGCTCCATGATGCGGGCGTGTTCCTGCTGACGCAGCGCCTCGGCGATCTGCGGGTCGGCTGTTTCGAACGACTGGATCGCGAGCGTCACCAGGTCGAGGCCGAGCGTCGCCTTGACGCCGGCGGTCTTCTGCTCGAGCCACGCGTGGATCTTCTCGGAGGAGAGCTGCTCGATGGAGACCTGCTCGGTGAACTCCTTCACGTATCCGTGGAGGAGCACTTCCAGCTCTTTGGCGGCGCGGGCGACCGCATCGGCGTGCCAGCCGCCGACGCGCATGAGCACGGGGAGATGGTCCATGGCGGCGGCCACGGTGACCGCGAGTTTCACCCGGATGTCGAGATTGCCTTTCGCGGTCGCATCGACGGTGGACTGGAACGCATGGGTCGTGCGGGCGACCGGGAAGCTGAAGTGGCGCGGATAGAACCGGCCGGTGCGGGTTCTCATGCCGGTTCGTGTTTCGACGAGGATGACCTCATCCGGCTTCCGCACGCGGTACTCCACGATCAGCGCGATGACCACGACCACACCGATCCCGATCAAGACCTCCATGGTTTCCTCCTCAAGAATGGAATTCCGAGCCGTCGACGGGGGCACTTCTGGTTGAACCTACGGAAGAATCGCTCCCCTGTCAAGCAACGCTCCGGAGGCGGCAGGCGTTCCGTTTCACGGCACTTTTCGCTACCTTGGATGCGTTCAACTTGTCGATCCCTGTGTCTCCGCGTGATCTCTCATGCCCTTCATCGGTGAACTGAGCGCCCTCGGCACCGCCGTCTGCTGGACCGGCAGCTCCATCGCGTTCGCCGCCGCCACCATGCGGGTCGGGTCCGTGTACGTCAACGTCACGCGCCTGATCGCCGCCGCGGTGATCCTGCTGCTGATCGTCCTCGCATTCGGCATTCCGGTGAACGTCTCCACGACACAGGCTGCGTACTTGTTCGTCAGCGGACTCGTCGGACTCGTCTTCGGCGACACATTCCTCTTCAAGTCGTACGAGTACAACGGCGCACGCATCAGTTCTCTCATCATGTCCACAGCTCCCGCCGTCACGGCATTGCTCGGCTACTTCTTCCTCGGCGAAACGCTCTCATTTCTGGGAATCTTCGGAATGGCTGTGACATTGGGGGGAATTGCGCTGGTGGTGCTGGAGCGGCAGGATCATTCCTCTTCGGCGATGCCCCTGACGAGCATCGGCATGTTCTATGCATTTCTCGGAGCCGTGGGACAGGCCGGAGGTTTAGTGCTGGCCAAGGGAGCTTTTGTGGAAGGACCGATCGACGGGTTTGTCGCAACGCTCATCCGGATGCTGGCCGCCGTCTCGGTCATCGTACCGTTGACCGTCGCCGCACGCCGGTATTCCGCGCCCGTCGCCGTCTTCTCCCGCGACCGTACTGCTCTGCTCGGCACATTGACCGGTACGGTGTTCGGACCGGTTCTCGGAGTCACCGGCAGCCTCATCGCCATCGCGCACACGAAGACGGCCATCGCGGCCACGCTGATGGCTACGGTCCCCATCATCATGCTGCCTGCGGCGCGGTATGTTCAGAAGGAAACGCTCTCGTGGCGGGCCATTGCCGGCGCGGTGATCACGGTCGCCGGCGTGGTGATCCTGTTCCTGCGCTGATCGCGGTCAGTCGGTCAACCGGAACTCGGCGTCCGGCGGCCGCAGCTCGTCGTGCATCCGCCGCAACGCCCGGTACGCGGTCTCGCTCCCCCGCCGCATCGACCGGTGATAGA
Source organism: Bacteroidota bacterium (assembly GCA_021813905.1). Lineage (GTDB taxonomy): Bacteria > Bacteroidota > Ignavibacteria > UBA10030 > UBA10030 > JAKAJH01. The sequence continues at coordinate 78,233 of JAKAJH010000005.1, forward strand.
TCCGGTACGCCTCTCCGCGATTCTGCGCCACCCCCACCCCTTTTTCATAGCAGTAGCCGATGGTCACGTCCGCCAGCAGGCACCCCTGATCCGATGCGTCGCGCAGGATCGTCAATGCCTCCGTCGTATCCTTCAGCGCCGGCTCGCCGAACACCTCCGCCATCGCCAGCCGGATGCCCGCCTCGACGCTCCCCCGCGCCCGCGCGTCGCTCCAGAGCTGCACGGCCGTTCCCGCATCCTTCTCCGTCCACCGGCCGGTGAAATAGCACAGGCCCAGTTCCACCATCGCCGGGAGATGTCCCGCCGTCGCCGCGCGCCGCAGCAGATCCAGCGCCTGCGTGCCGTTCAGCAGCTGGTTGAAGCCCGTCGACGTCAGCCCGGCCCAGACGTACAGCGCGTCGGGATCGTTGCGCGACGACCGCGTCTCCAGCTCGCGTCCGAACGTCTCCGTCTGCGTCAGCTTCCACAGCAGCCCCGGCGCCCGGTACGATTCCATCCGCCATGCGCGCAGATAGTACGTCCCCGCCCGCATCAGTTCTTTCGGCAGATCGGTCCCGCGTTCATACATTCTCCCGACGACGCAGAGCGCCTCGGGATTTCCCGATTCCGCCGCCCGAAAGAGCATCGCCCGGGCGGTACTGTCGATGACCGGCTTTGCCGGCGCGGTGGTATCGGCGACGGACCGCGTGACGTTCAGCTCCTGGAACGCTTCGCGCACCAGCGTCGTGTCCGGCACGCTCGTGCTCGTGTCCGCCTGAAAATCGAGGAATACCAGGCTGAACGAGGTATCGCGCGGCTGCTTGTGGAGTGCCGTTTCCTTCGGCGCCGCCGCCGTGTCGCTTTGCACCCTGTTCAGTCCGCGACGCTCCATCTCCACCTGCGTGCGTTTCGCGTCATCCGACCCCAGAGAGGCTGCCTTCTTGATGAACGCGTACGCCTTCGACCAGCTCCGCGGGACAACGAAATCCTCCGAATACATCAGTCCGGTGACATACAGCGCCTCCGGCATGTCCTGTGCCGCGGCCGCGCTGAATTCCCGGAACGCCTCGAACGGATTCCACTTCACCCCCCATCCGTTGATGTACAGGATGCCCAGGTTGAATTCCGCGATCGACAGCTTCTGCGCCGCCGCTCTCGCGATCCAGAAGAACGCCTTCTGCGTGTCCGCCGGAAATCCCTTGCCGAGCAGATAGCGCAGTCCCAGCTCGTGCTGCGCGAGCGGCTTGCCGGCATTCGCCTCCTGCACGAGCGCGAACGCCTCCACGAGCTGCGCGTCGAGATTGTACGGCATCACGAGCGATTGCGCCGGAGGACGGCTCGTCTTGAACGCGGACCCTTTCTTCTGCTGCGCATGCGCCGGGCTGATCAGCAGAAGGAGCACAACGGAAAGAAGAAGCGGTCGGAGGATCGGATGAGAATGGGTCATGGGCGGCTTATTTCCGTGCACAATTTCGTATATTGTCCACGCAATTGCCATCATGCGAAGAGGTGGTGTGACGGGTTCCGCGCGCATCCGATTCAAGATCTGCTGCATCCAGTCGCCGGACGAGGCCCGACGGGCCATCGCCGCGGGAGCGAACGCCGTGGGACTGGTGTCCGCCATGCCGAGCGGCCCCGGACCTATTCCGGACGACCGCATCGCCGCCATCGCGCGGGAGATTCCGCCGGGTGTCGAGAGCGTGCTGCTCACCAGCCGCCCGACCGCCGACGAAGTCATCCGTCAGCACCGTCAGGCGCGGACGACCGCCCTGCAGCTGGTCGACGCCTTTCCGATGGCGGACTACCGGGCGCTCCGGTCGGCCCTGCCGGGCATCCGGATCATTCAGGTGATCCACGTGCGCGATGCCGCGTCGGTCGCCGAAGCGGAGCGTGTGGCACCGGAGGTCGACGCGATCCTGCTGGATTCGGGGGATCCGTCGTTGCCGGTGAAGGTGCTGGGCGGGACGGGGCATGTGCATGACTGGAGCGTCAGCCGGCAGATCTGCGAGCGCGTGCCGGTGCCGGTGTTCCTGGCCGGCGGACTGACGCCCGCCAACGTGGCGGAAGCGGTCGAGCGGGTGCGGCCGTATGCCGTGGATGTGTGCAGCGGGGTCCGCACCGGCGGTCTTCTCGATGACACGAAACTGGCCGCCTTTGTCGCGGCGCTGGAGAGAGTTCGGAGCGTATGAGCGAGAACAAGATCATCTTTTCCATGGTCGGCGTCGGCAAGGTCGTCAAGCCGAACCGCCAGATCCTCAAGGATATTTACCTGTCGTTCTTCTACGGCGCCAAGATCGGCGTCCTGGGCCTCAACGGCGCCGGCAAGAGCACGCTGCTGCGCATCATCGCCGGCGAGGACACCGACTATCTCGGCCAGATCACCGCGCAGAAGGGCATCACGTTCGGCTACCTGCCGCAGGAGCCGGTCCTCGATCCGTCCAAAACCGTCCGCGAGATCGTCGAGGAAGGCGTCCACGAGGTCATGGGGCTCATGAAGGAGTACGAGCGCATCAACCAGCAGCTCTCCGAGCCGGACGCCGACTACGAATCGCTCCTCGAGAAGCAGAGCAAGCTCCAGGAGCGGATCGACCATCTCAACGCCTGGGACATCGACAGCAAGCTCGAGCAGGCCATGGACGCGCTCCGCTGTCCGCCGGGCGACACTTCCGTCACCGTGCTGTCGGGAGGCGAGCGCCGCCGCGTGGCCCTGTGCCGCCTGCTGCTCAAGGAGCCCGACGTTCTTCTGTTAGACGAGCCGACGAACCATTTGGACGCCGAATCGGTGGCGTGGCTGGAGCACCATCTGAGCCGCTACCAGGGCACCGTCATCGCGGTGACGCACGACCGGTACTTCCTGGACAATGTGGCGGGATGGATCCTGGAGCTCGACCGGGGCGAAGGCATTCCGTTCGAGGGGAACTACTCGTCCTGGCTGGACCAGAAGAAGCGCCGGCTGGAGGTGGAGGAAAAGCAGGAATCGAAGCGCCAGCGGGTGCTGCAGCGCGAGCTGGAATGGGTGCGCCTGAACCCGAAAGGACGCCACGCCAAGAGCAAGGCCCGCATCGCGGCGTACGAGAAGCTGCTCAGCGAGCAGTCGGAAAAGCGGGACGAGGAGATGGAGATCTACATTCCGCCCGGTCCGCGCCTCGGCGATCTGGTCATCGAAGCGCAGGGCGTCGCAAAGGCGTACGGCGACAACCTGCTGTTCGAAAGCATGAATTTTTCTCTCCCTCCCGGCGGCATCATCGGCGTCATCGGGCCGAACGGCGCGGGCAAGACGACGCTCTTCCGCATGATCACGGGGCAGGTGCAGCCGGACGCCGGCACCATCCGCATCGGCGAGACGGTGAAGCTGGCCTATGTCGATCAGATGCGCCCGCTCGATCCGGAGAAGTCGATCTGGCAGGAGATCTCCGGCGGCGAGGATCTGATCCGGCTCGGAGCGCGCGAGGTCAACTCACGCGGCTACGTCGCCCGGTTCAACTTCAGCGGGACCGACCAGCAGAAGAAGGTCGGCGTGCTCTCGGGCGGCGAACGCAACCGCGTGCACCTGGCGAAGGTCCTGCGCGAAGGCGCGAACGTGCTGCTGCTCGACGAGCCGACCAACGATCTGGACGTCAACACGCTCCGGGCGCTGGAAGAAGCCCTCGGCGAGTTCGGCGGCTGTGCCGTCATCATCTCCCACGACCGCTGGTTCCTGGACCGTGTGGCCACGCACATCCTGGCGTTCGAGGGGGACAGTTCCGTGCTGTGGTTCGACGGGAATTATTCGGAGTACGAGGAGCACCGCCGTCAGCAGCTGGGCGTGGCCGCGGACCAGCCGCACCGCATCAAGTACAAGCGGATGACGCGCTGAGCGCCGCGGACGGAGGGGGGGAGAAAACGAAAAAGCGGACCGGGGGTCCGCTTTCGTGAGATCCGACCGTTGAACGGCCGTCAGTTCTTGTCGAGCTTCTTCAGCAGGTCCTCGAGGAATTCCTTTACTTCCGTCATCTCCGACTTGATCTCTTCGTCGTTGATCTTCTTCTTCGCCGGGACGGACAGCAGCTCAAGCTGCTCGTTGGAATCCGGCTCCGGCACATAATCCTTCAGTACCTGCTTCGCCCCCTCGATCGTGTACTTCTCATCCCGCAGCAGATGCTTGATGTGGAGGATGAGCTTGATATCCTTGTTGGTGTAGATCCGGTTGCCGGCGCGGTTCTTGGCGGGCCGAAGTTCCGGGAATTCCGTTTCCCAGTACCGCAGCACGTACTGCTCCAGCGCGGTGATCTTGCTGACCTCGCTGATGGAGTAATACAATTTCTTGATGCCGGTGTGCTTCATGGGAACGCCTCCCGGTGTCGTGAGCCGCTGATACAAACTTAGCAAAGTACGCGCTGACTTGCAATGAAGCGGGATTTTGAAATATATTGATGCGACACGCCGGCGCACCCCGCGCCGGAGATCCGCTCCCGCCATGTGGCTGATGACGACATACGGCTTCTTCAGCATCGTCCGGAAGGGCGAGCAGGAATTCCACGTTCGCGCCCGCGTGAAAGCGGACCTCGAGCGGCTGCGTGCCGCCGCGGGGCTCACCGAGCCGGTCATCACGACCCGGCCGGCCGACTATCGCTATCGCCTCGTCGTCGGGCAGGACGGCATCCGCCGCATCATGGCCATCCTGGCCCGCAGCATCACCTATCCCAACTTCAAGGAGCAGGTCGGCCGCCAGCCGGACCAGAAGGACAAGCTTCCCGCCTACCACCGGATCTGGGAGATCATGGACCGGCTGCAATCATGACCGCGGCCCAGCGTTCGCTCCTCACCACGCTTCCCAATACGCCCGGCGTGTACCTCTTCTACGGCACGCTCGGCGAGCTGCTGTACGTCGGCAAGAGCAAGACCATCCGGACACGGGTGCGGTCGCACTTTACGGCGCGGGACGAGGCGTGGCTCCGTCGGCGCGTCAAGCGCGTCGACACTCGCGAAACGGCCGGAGAGCTCGGTGCCCTTCTGCTCGAATCGAAGCTCATCAAGGAGCTGCACCCGATGTTCAACGTGGCCTCCCGTCAGCGTCGACGGATCATCGTGGCGCGGGGGACGGTCAACGCCGCCGGCTATCTCGTCGTGTCGCTCGAAGCCATCGACATTCTGGAGCTTCGTCCCGGCGCACCGGTGCTCGGCATCTTCAAGCATCGGACGCAGGCGCGGGAGTTCCTCACGCAGGCGGCCCGGGAGTTCCGGCTTTGCCCGAAGCTGCTCCGCCTCGAAACCGGCCGCGGCTACTGCTTCTCGTATCATCTCGGCCATTGCGACGGCGCTTGCAACGGCGAGGAAGATCCCGGCGCGTACAACGCCCGCGTCGAGAAGGCGTTCGACGAGCGCCGCATCCGGGCGTGGCCGTACCGCGGCCCCATCGTCATCGAGGAAGAATCCGCCGCCGGGCTGAAAGAATCGTTCGTGGTGGATAACTGGTGCCTACTGGAAAGCCGGCGGGTCGGCTCCGGAGGTTCGGACTCCGTGGAGACCGCGCCGCACCGGTTCGACTACGACAGCTACAAGATCCTGTATTCGTTCGTCTCCGACCCCGCCAACGCCGGACGGATCCGCGGCCAGTCGCACGAGTCGGCCCCACAGCCACCGCGGCGAACGTTTTCGCGGAGACCCCATCGGCGGGTCGATGCATCTCATAGAAAGAACGTCTGAAGCATTCTGCGTGTTTTAGAAAGAGGAAATGAAGGAGTCGATGATGAAGTACGATGTCTCAGATTTTCAATCGCAAGTGATCGAGCGGAGCTTTACGGTGCCCGTGCTGGTCGATTTCTGGGCGGAATGGTGCGGTCCGTGCCGCATCCTCGGACCGACGCTGGAGCGATTGGCCGATGGCGCCAACGGCGACTGGGAGCTCGCGAAAGTTGACACGGAGCGCATGCCCGACGTGGCGGCGCGGTACGGCATCCAGAGCATTCCGAACGTGAAGCTGTTTGTGGACGGCAAGCCGGCCAACGAGTTTGTCGGCGCGCTGCCCGAACCGCAGATCCGGGCCTGGCTGAGCAAGGCGCTTCCGAGCAGGAACCGCCAGCTGGTCGAGCACGCGGAAGTCCTGCTCGCGCAGGGAAGCACCGCCGAGGCGACCGCGATCCTGAAGGACGTTGTGGCCAAGGAGCCGGCCAACGGACACGCCCACGCCCTGCTCGCCCGGACGCTTGTCTTCACCGATCCCGCCGCGGCGCTTGTCCACGCGGACGGCGTGAACGACCCGCAATTCTACGAGATCGCGGAAGCGGTGCGGACCATGGCGCATTTGGGAGAGATGATGAAGGATGGCGCCGATCTGCCCGACGGCGACGCCACGCGGCTCTACCGTGAGGCGATCGGACTGACCCTGCGCGGGAATTTTGACGCGGCGCTTGAGAAGTTCATCGAGGTTATTCGGCTGGACCGGAAGCTGGACGACGACGGCGCCCGCAAGGCGTGCATCGCCATCTTCAAGTTCCTCGCGGAAGAGCACGAGGTCACGCGGTCATGGCGGAGGGAGTTCAGCAGCGCGTTGTACTGAGATACAGCCCTGCGCGTCGGTAGAACGTACATAAGAAACGCCGGAAAGACTCTCCGTCCTTCCGGCGTTTTCGGGTACACAAACTGCAGCGATCAGACCATCAAACACACCGTGAACGCCAGCCCGAAGAGCATCGCCAGGTAGATCGTGTTGACGTTCGCCGTGACCAGATCCCGGCTGTAAAGATGCTTTCGGAAGTACCGGATAATGAAGAATCCGTACACCGCCAGGATCACCACCGGCAGAATGAGCCACATGCGCTGGAGCTGGAACGCGAGCGTCATCGACACGCCGACCGCGATCGCGATCGTGAGCGCGTAGATCGTCACCGCATTCTCCTTGCCGAAGGTCACCACCAGGTGGTTCTTCCCGGTGGAGGCGTCCGCCTCCGCGTCGGGCACCTGATTGATCAGCAGGATGTTCGACGTCAGCAGTCCGACCGGCAGCCCGATCAGGAGGCTGACCCAGGAGAACATCCCCGTCACCGTGTAGAAGATCCCGCCGGTCACCAGCGGTCCGAACGTCACTCCGATGGCGAATTCGCCCAGTCCGTGCCGGGCCACCAGACGCAGCGGCGGCGCGGTGTAGAAGTATCCGGCGAACGCCCCGGCCAGTCCGAACGCCAGGACGCCCCAGCCGACGCGGGCCGTCAAAAACACGCCGATGGCCGCGGAAACCGCCAGCAGCGTGGTCGCTACAACCGCCGTTCCGCGCTGGGAGATGAGGCCGAGCTCGATGGCCCGGCTCCCGCCGCTGTACTTCTGGAAGTAGCTCGCGTTGGCCTGATCCGTGCCGTCCCGCCAGTCAAAGTAGTCGTTGAACACGTTGGCGGACAGATGCAGGAGCGCCACGCCGATGGTGGCGAGGATGAAATTGAGCGTCGAAAAGACCGGTCCGGTGATGATCGTTGACGCATAGGCTCCGGCGATGAACGCCGGGATGACCGAGGCGCTCAGGAACGGCGCCCGCGTGATCACCAGGGCTTCCACGAGGGAGATCCACCACTTCTTTTCCGGCGCGATGCTGTCCTCGATCTCCGTCGTCACCCCGCAATAGCCGATCTGCTTGCCATCCTTGAAGGTCGGGGTAATGCGGACCTCGGCGTTGAACCGGCCGCCGTCCTTCCGGACGAACACCGTCCGGCCCCGGAATTCCCCTTCTTCCCGCGCTTTCGTCAGCCACATGCCGACGTTCTGCAGCACGACCCAGCCCGGAGAGAAGAGCGAGACGCGCTTCTTGCCGATGACCTCGTCCGGGGCGTAGCCGAACAGCTGGACCGCGCCGTCATTGTACGTTTCGATGACCCCTTCCATGTCGCAGGTCACGGTGCTTTTGGCCTTCCGTGTTCCCGTGCCATTCGCTTGCATATGCGATCCCTCGTTTGTATATCTGGTGTGAGCTACACAAGTATAACGAATTTTCCGCCGGGAAAATTCCGGCCAACCAGGCGATTCCGCCCCGTCACCAGCGTTGTTCCGGGGCGGCTACCGGGGTCCCGCCCGGACAGCCTTCGGAACCAAATGCGCCCGCGGGGGGTTGAACAGTTCAAATTCGAACATCCTATGAAGACCACCAAACGCTACGGCCGCAAGGCCGATCTGGCTCTGAGCATGTGGGTCAAGCTGGCCCGCGCGCATGACACCTTCGAGCACCGCACGGCCGAGAACATCCGGTCGTTCGGCCTCACGCCGCCCCAATTCGGCGCTCTGGAGTGCCTCGGCCATCTGGGCCCCATGAAGATCGGCGAGCTGACAAAGAAACAGCTCGTCAGCGGCGGCAACATGACCGTCGTGATCGACAACCTGGAGAAGGACGGCCTCGTGCAGCGCACGGTCAAGTCCACCGACCGCCGCTCCGTCCAGGTGTCGCTGACCGCCAAGGGCCGGCGCCTGTTCGAGCGCATTTTTGCCGAGCACGCAGCCTATGTTGCACAGCTGGCTTCCGCACTCACGGAGCAGGAGCAGACCGCGCTCGCGGACCTTCTCCGGAAACTCGGCTGCGCTCTCGCGAAATCCGCCTGATTTCGCCCCTTCACCCCACTTACTTTAAATTTGAAACTTTCCGGCTGGCCGGGGTGTTCTGATTCCTGAACGCCTATGGAATCGACACACCGACCGCTGCAAGTACTGGGAATTTCCGGAAGCCTCCGGACCGGCTCCTACAACCGCCTGCTGCTGCGTTCGGCACTGCGCAGTGCCGCAGACGCCGGCGCCCGTGTCCGCGAAGCGGACCTGAAGATACTCGATCTCCCCGCGTACGATGAGGACCTCCGCACCGACGGCGAACCGCCGTCCGTGACCATGTTCCGCCGCCTGGTCGCCGATGCGGACGTCATCTTCATCGCGATGCCCGAATACAACTACTCCGTACCCGGCACGCTCAAGAACGCCATCGACTGGGCATCGCGCAAACCGAATGTGTTTGACGGAAAGACCGCCGCGATCTTCGGCGCATCGACCGGCCCGTACGGCACCGTCCGCGGTCAGGCGCATCTCCGCCTCATTCTGGGCGCCATGAACGTCTATCTCGTGCCGCAACCCCAGGTGCTGGTGCGTTCCGCCGAGCACGCCTTCACACCGGACGGGACGCTCGCCGATGAACGAGCGGCGGAACAGCTGCGCATGCTGATCCAACGCACACTGCAACTCGCACGGGCACTCGACTTCACCCGATCCGCATCCGAATCAGCGCTCATGACGTCCAATACACGGAGGGTTGTATGAACGAATTCATGGTCACGATCAACCTCCCGGACGATCCGACGCCGGAATTTTTCTCCATCGTCCCCAGCCACCGGGCCCGCGTCAATGAGCTGATGCAGCAGGGCGTCGTCACCGGCTACAGCCTCTCCGCCGACCGCCGCATCCTCTGGATGACGATGATGGCAACGGACCAGGAGGAGATCGTAAAAACGCTCGTCACGCTTCCGCTGTACCACTGCATGCGGTACACCGTGCAGGAGCTGATGTTCCATAACAGTCCCGTATTCTCCACGCCCCGGTTCTCGGTCAATTGACCGCGACGGACGGGCATCACGAGTTCTTTCACCATCAACCGATCAATCATACAGGAGTTTTCCGTGAAACGTATTGCACTGCTTGCGCTGGTCCTTGCGGCGGGATTGTCGTCCCTTCGCGCCGGCGAATCCCAATGGTCCATGGACCGTTCCCATTCATCCATCACCTTCAGCATCCGCCACATGGTCGTCTCGGAAGTGGTGGGATCGTTCAAGAACTTCACCGTTTCGCTCGACGCTACGAAAGACGACTTCTCCGATGCCCGCGTCGCCGGGACCATCGAGGTCGGAAGTATCAGCACGGATAACGACCGGCGGGACACTCACCTCAAGTCGGATGATTTCTTCAACGCCGCGAAGTATCCGGAGATCCGGTTCACGAGCACGGAATTCCGCAAGGTGGGCGAGAATAAGTACCAGATCGCCGGCAACCTGACCATCCGCGATGTGACGAAGCCGGTGGTGTTCGACGCGGTATATGGAGGATCCGTCAAGGCGTGGGGCAAGACGGTCGCCGCCTGGAAGGCCACAACCACGATCGACCGGTTCGACTACAACCTGAAGTGGGACAAAGCCCTCGAGACGGGCGGTCTGATCGCCGGGCGCGACGTCACGATCACGCTGACCCTCGAATTCGACAAGTAATCCCCCCGCAAACGCACAAAGTCCCGCTCCGGTGACCCCGGGCGGGACTTTGCCGTGTACAGCCGCAGATTCGTCAGACCTTGATGATCCAGTTCCGCTTATACATGATGTACGCGATGAGGAACAGGAAGAGCATGAACGCGATGGAGTGCGCGAACGATGCGACGTACGGATCACCCAGCGGAACGAAGAACCGTTCGTAGTACCACGTCTTCACCGAGACGGTCATGTCCCCGAATTTCATCGACGTGAGCCGGCCGATGATGCCGGAGAGGAAGAACATGGTGATTGCATTCTGTCCGTAAATGGCGAATGGCTTCTCCCAGCCCCGGTACCCTTTTACATCCAGAATCCAGTAGCAGCACGCCAGCACGTTCAACGCTAATCCCGCCATGAAGACGCTGTAGGTGCTCGTCCAGAGGTTCTTGTTGATCGGCAGCCAGTTGTCCATGATCAGTCCGATCAGCAGCATCACGTTCCCCGCCACGAACATCCATGCGGCCTTCTCTTCCTTTGACCGATTGGTGCGCAGGAAGCTTCCCGTGAACACGCCGAACATCGCGGTCGCGATCGCCGGGATCGTGCTGAAGATGCCTTCCGGATCGAACCCCGGCGCGGGTGCGCCACTCCATGTGTGTCCCTTCAGCAGCGTTGAGTCGATGTACCACCCCAGATTTCCCATCGGCGCCCAGACGCCCACGCCGAAGCCCGGCACGCTCACGGTCTTGATGATGATCCAGTAGAACGCCAGCAGGCCGAACGTCACTCCGATCTGCACGCGGGTGGATGTGTAGAGCACCAGCAGTCCGGAGATCAGATAGCACACCGCGATGCGCTGCAGCACGCCGGGGATGCGGATCCAGTGAAATCCTTCCGTGGCGAACACGTTCGGCAGCACGATCGGCAGCAACACGAGCACCACGCCGCCGGCACCGAGCAGAAACAGCCGGTTCCGTCCGGCGGGCATTCCCGCCTCCGATCCTTTGAGCGTGCGCGTCATCAGCAGCAGAAGATAGACGAGACCGGCGATCCAGAGGAAGAACATCGAGACCGCCGGGAATCCGCCCAGGAACAGTCCGAGATAGAAGATCACGCCGGCCCGCCAGACCACGTGCCGTGCCAGCTCATGCTTGCTCTCCCCTCGTTCCACGCGCTTGGCGAACGACAGCATCATCGCCACGCCGACGATCCACAGAAAGAACGGAAAGATCGTATCCGTGTACGTCCATCCGTCCCACGGCTTGTGCCCCCACGGGGCGTAGATCTTGCTCCAGCTCCCGGGATTGTTGACGAGCATCATACCGGCGATCGTTGCTCCCCGAAAGACATCGAGGGAGAGCAGCCGGCCGGAGGAGGATTGGTCTGCCATGGGAGAGTCCTTCCGTGAGATGTGTCTGATCGTTGTGCGAACGCTCCGCGGCATGCGGAGTGTCCGCCGAAGGTTCGGTGTCAGGGATGCGGAGGAGCGTCGGGTCGTTGGACGGCGGCGGGTGTGTCCCTGCGCATCGGGTTGCGGATCATCCCCACGCCGTGCCCGACCGGAAGAACACGACGACCACCCATCCGACGAGGAGGGCGAGCGCGATCAGGATGCGTGTTTTCTGGTTTGGCGTCAGCGGCATAGGTTTGACCCCCGTGAAAATAGGAACAAACGCTCAGAGAGTCAACGCGGTCAGAGAGGATGACTTTTCAGGATTGCCGACGTATCCCGATTCATGCCGGACCAGGTCATTGAGTGACGCGTGGAGCATGCAAAGAGACGGGCGGGGCGAAGGTGAAGGGGCTCCAGTGGATTGGAGCCCCCTCGGCGTCGTGAGTCCCTATTTTGCGAGGATCATCTTCCGTGTAGCCACGAATGGATTCTGGCTCCCGTCAAGAGGCGCTGCTGTGACCTTGTAGATGTACATCCCACTCGGCAATTGTGTTCCGTCGAAAGTTACGGAATGATACCCCGCAGACCTCACGCCTTCAAGCAAGGCCGCGACCTTCCGCCCGAGCATGTCGTAAACTGCTAACGACACTCTACTTGTCGTAGGAAGGGCGACGGTCAGATTCGTAGTGGGATTGAAGGGATTGGGAAAGTTCTGACTCAGACTGAACAATTCCGGTGCAACCGATTGCAGCAAAACAGTTGAGCCAGAGGTTTCGGCCATGTCATTCGATTCATCGCCGGTTGTTGAAGCAGTGCTGCTGTAACTCGACAAGAGTCCGGCCGCGTCCTTCGCTCGGACTTTGTACTGAAGTGATTGATTACCCCAGGTACCCATCCACAGAAAGGCGTTATCTGTGTATGAGTTCGTGGTCGACGAGCCAATCTGGAGTTTACCCCAAATTGTGGACACGAAGTTAAGCCAGGATCGCCTGGTGTAGTTCGTATGCCACCGGTGATTTGTAACCGAGTGAGGAGTGGCGCCTCACGCAGTTGTAGAATACTTCGAGAT
>JAKAJH010000045.1 GCA_021813905.1 Bacteroidota bacterium
TTCGGGATCTCGGACGGCGGGTGCTGCTGGTGGATGCGGACGAGAACCTCGCCGGTCTGGATGTGATGATGAATGCGGCGCCGTCGGCCCGTCTCGGTGATGTCATGCGCGGCCGGCTTCGCGTCGCGGACGTGATCGTCCCGGTCGAGGAAGATCTGGCGCTCGTGCCCGGCAGTTCGGGCGATCCGCGCTATCCCCGCCGGGGAGCATCTGCGGTTCGCCGGCTGATGGAACAGCTGCGAACCGAAGGCGCGGCGTTCGATCGGATCGTGATCGATACCGGCGCGGGGATCTCGGACGATGTGCTGGCATTCGCGCTGGCGGCGGATGAAACGCTGGTGGTGACGACACCGGAGCCGACCGCGATTATGGATGCGTATGCCGTGATCAAATGCCTGGTGGCCGAGAAGCCGATGCTGCCGATCGCGATCATCGTGAATCGCTGCATCGACCCGCGGGAGGCGGATGCGGCGGCGCGGAATCTGCGGACGGCCGTCGCGCATTTTCTGCGGCGGGATGTGCAGTACGCCGGATTCATCCCGGAGGATCGGCACGCGTCACAGGCGGTGGCGGCCCAGCAACCGCTGGTGCGCCGTTCCCCCGGCGCTCCGTCGGCGCTCTCGATCCGTCAGTTCGCACGAATGTATGAGGAATACACCAACACGATTCAGCAGGAGGTGGCGGCATGAAGAAAGCAATCTTTGAAATCGGCATGTTGGGATTTTTTGTCTCGACGGTCATCTTCGGGATCCAGGGATACACCCTCTTCCAGTCGATCAGCCGCGGATTCATTGTGTTCGTCGGGATCGAACTGACGGCCGCGCTCGCTCTGGCGGCGAGCTCGTGGTTCGCGACGGACCCGAAGACGGGTGCCGCCCCGCCCGCGGATCAGACACGCCGTGAGCAGCCGGCTCCCACACGATCCTGATCGCGACGCAGCGCACGCGGACCACCGATGAATCCGACGCTTCCCATCGAACCCGTTCCCGCCGAGACTGCGGAACTCCGCCGCAAGCGCCTGTTCCTGGAGCATGGCGGCCTGGTGACGATGGTCGTGACGCGGATGTTCCGCACGACCGCCGGATCGGCGAGCGTTCTGGAGCGGGCGGATCTCCTGCAGGCGGGTGCGATCGGGTTGCTCGAGGCCATCGAGCGGTTCGATGCGAGCCGCGGCACCCAATTCTCGACGTATGCCGTCTCCCGGATTCGCGGGGCGATCCAGGACGAGTTGCGGACGGTGGACTGGATGTCGCGGTCGACCCGCAAGCGCGACCGGGCCGCGGACGCCCGCATCCAGGGCGTGGAGGAAGAGCGGCGGCGCGGCGCGTCGATCGATGAGATGGCACAGCGGCTTGGCATGACGGACGAGGAGGTACGACATGTCCTGAGCCGGATGGCGGATGCGACGTCCGGTGCACTGGTTCCGCTGGAAGAAGCGGCGGAGAGCGTGGAGGCGCTGGCGACCGACGAGGAGGAGGATCCGTCGGAGATCGCCGGCCGGCATCACACCCGGGAGCTTCTGCTGGATGCGATCGAAGAGCTGCCGGAGCGCGAGCGGCTGGTGGTGACACTCTATTATTATGAAGAACTGACGTTCAAGGAAATCGGCCGGGTCCTGCATGTGTCCGAGACCCGCGTGTTTCAGATCCACTCCCAGGTTCTTCAGCACTTTCGTTCACTGCTTCAGGATGATGAGGCGGCACACCCATGAATCAGCGATCCGTGACTGACACCGGGACGGCGGACCCGTCCCTTCTGACGGGAGGCATGCCGTCAGTCGTTCGTGAAGTGATTGAGCTTGTCAGCGACTCGAGCACCAATATTGCGCGGCTGTCGGCCGTGCTCATGAAAGAACCGGAACTGATGAAGAGCATCCTCCGGAAAGCGAATACGCCTGTGTTCGGGTTCAAGAACCGCGTCAAGTCCATCGACCTGGCGATCGTGCTTCTCGGATTCGACACCCTGCAGCGCACGGTGTCCGGGGTGCTCATTCACAACGCGCTGCGGAAGATGGTGGACGCGCTCTTCCGGTACGAGGAATTCTGGAATCACTCCGTCGCCTGCGCGATGATCGCGCGGTATCTGGGCGAACGGTCCGGCGCCTGCGATCCGGACGATGCGTTCGTGGCGGGCCTGTTCCACGACATCGGGTATCTGCTGGTGCACGAGCAAACCCGCTGCGGCGTGCGCTCCGGGGCGGCCTGCCCGGAGGCACTGCGCAAAGAGTGCTTCACGAACCATACCGAGACCGGCCGGTGGGTGATGGAACGCTGGCAGTTGCCGCAATCGGTCGTCGAGGCCGTTCGCTTTCACCACACGCCCGAGCTCGCGGACATCGATCCCCCGCTGACCGCGGTGGTGCACGCGGCGGACGTGCTGTGCCATGCACGGAAACTCGCGGGATTCTCGTGCGAGACCCTCACCACCTTCTCGCCGGTCGTTCGCACGCTTCTGGCCCTCGATCCGTCCACGCTTCCGCCCGCGCCCATGACCGAGTACATCGGCGGACTCGAATCATCCATCGACGGCGGCCGGCGGTTCGAAGATGTGGTGCGGGAAATGCGGGAGCATCTGGTCAGCTACTTCGCTGAACTGCCGGACCAGCAGAAGATCATCCTGGCCCTGAGTCACTATGAAGGCCTCGCGGCCCGCGAGATCGCGCGTCTGCTGCACCTGGATGAATCGACGGTGATCCGTCTGCAGAACGACGCGGTCCGGCGCGTAACAGAACTCGATTGGACTCGCGCGGAAGGGCGCCCGTCATGATGACTCCGGAACAGATCAAAGAGAAGATCAAATCCATCATCCAGCTGCCGGCGCTGCCCGCCGTGGCCATGGAGGTGGTGGAACTGGTGGACAATCCCAAGACGAGCGCGTCCAAGCTCGGCAAGGTGATCTCCTCTGATCAGGCGCTCACGGCCAAAGTGCTGAAGATTGCCAACTCGCCGTTCTACGGATTTCCGAAGAAGATCTCCACGATCGACTTCGCCATCATCGTTCTCGGCTTCGATGCGCTCAAAGAGATCGTCATCAGCATCTCGCTCATGAGTTCGCTGCAGAAGAAATCGGATCGCCACTTTGATGCCCGGCTCTTCTGGGATCATTCGATCACAACCGGCGTCGTGGCCCGAAAGCTCGCCCGCGACCTCGGCTACCGCATCAGCGGCGAAGTCTTCGTCGGCGGCCTGCTGCACGACATGGGGATCTCCGTGCTGCACCGCTACTTCACGAACGAATTCCAGCGCGCCATCGATATCACGCGGGAAACGGACCTCACGATGCTCGAAGCCGAAGAGAGCGTCCTCGGTGTCACCCACGCCGATGTCGGCGGATGGCTGGCCGAGCGGTGGAACCTTCCCGACCATCTGATCGAAGCCATCGCCTGTCATCACACGCCCTCGAAGGCGGAGATCAATCCCGACCTGGTGGCATTGGTGCATTGCGCCGATGCGATGTCGCAGCAGATCGGCTCGGGGCCGGTGGAATTCGACAAGGGAACGGAATTCGATCCGTCGGCGCTGGAGCGCCTGCGGCTGAGCGATCCGCAGATTCTCAGCGGCTATGTGGAAACGTACGGAGAGGTGCTCCGCGCGGATATCGAACAGGTGACCGCCCTCTCCGGCCTCGCCGGTTGACGGGGTGGATGCGACTATGACGCGATCCGAAACAAAACGACGGAACCGGACGGAACTCATCGAAGATGCGATTCCGCAGTTCGAGTCCTTCCTTGAGAGCCGGGAGCGCTACATCAAGGCGCTGGAGTCCACGATCGAGGCGATCACGCGGGAAAACAAACACTTTACCCAGAACAACCTCGATATCCGCAATTCCATCGACGAGTTGGTCGCCATGCAGCGGATGGCCAATATCATCAGCACGGCGACGAGCGCGGAAGCCATCCTGAGCACGCTGATTGAGCTGACGCGGCAGGTGATCGCGCTGCTGGACGCAAACATCTATCTGCTGGACGAGGGATCCAGCCGCATGACGGCCATCGCCGGCGGCGGTTCGGCGCGCCTCGACACGGAAGCCCGGGAGCAGCTGGAGTCGGGCATCGTGGACTGGGTGTTCTCGGAGAAGAAGACCGTGATCATTCCGGACCTCGACAGCCTGATGGCCGAAGGCAATCCCCGCAACTTCGTCATTGTGCCGCTGCTGTTGCGCAATGCCGGCATCGGCATCTATCTGATCCACACGACCAAAGCGCAACAGGAATTCTCGAATCAGGATATCCAGCTGCTTTCGGTGCTGGCGAATCAGGCGGCGGCGGGCGTCGAGAACTGGCGCGCGTACGGAAAGCTGCTCGAAGCCCATCAGCGCGTCAAGGCCTCCGAAGCGCAGATGATCCAGGCAGCAAAGCTCGCGGCCATCGGGGAACTGGCGGCCAGCATCGTCCACGAGATCAAGAATCCCGTGCAGGTGCTCGTGCTTCAGATGGAAGTGATGGCACGCGGCACGAAGATCCCGAATGCCGACCAGCTGTTCCGCGCGCAGGTTCAACGGTTGAATGATATCACCAAGCGCCTGATGAATTTCGCGCGTAACGTCTCCGACGAGGTGATCATGGCGCCGGTCGATGTGAACAAGCCCATCCGCGATGTCGTGGCCATGGTGGAGCACGAGTTTCGCACCGACAAGATCGAAATGCAGCTGGACCTCGCTCCGGAACTCCCGCCGGTGACCGGCAATGCCAACTACCTGCAGCAGGTGTTCCTCAATCTTGCCATCAACGCGCGGGACGCCATGCCCCGCGGCGGCACGATCAGCATCGAGAGTGCGTCCACCCGGTACGGCGTGACCGTGCGCTTTGCCGATACCGGCTCCGGCATCGCGCCGGAACATCGCGAAAAACTCTTTCAGCCGTTCTTTACGACCAAAGGGGAGGGAAAGGGGACCGGTCTGGGACTGGCGATCTGTAAGAAGATCGTGGACCAGCACCAGGGAACCATCCGCGTGGACAGCCAGGCCGATCGCGGC
Organism: Bacteroidota bacterium; assembly: GCA_021813905.1. Taxonomy (GTDB): domain Bacteria; phylum Bacteroidota; class Ignavibacteria; order UBA10030; family UBA10030; genus JAKAJH01. The sequence goes on from JAKAJH010000045.1 coordinate 4,978, forward strand.
ACGACGTTCACAATGTTCTTTCCGTTTCGAAGGAGTAACTCATGACGACCCGAATGCTGCGTCATACCGTGGTACTGCTCTCGGCGACCGCCTGCCTGTGGACATCGGCGCTCGGCCAGGCGATGGACCCGGCTCAGATGATCCAGCGGGCGCAACGGACCAAGGTCGCACCCGCCAACCGGCTTCGTCCGACGTCCAAACCGATTTCGGCGCCGGCACCGGCACGCTCACGGATCGCATCGTTCATCGCGCGCTCGCAGCAACTGCCGGCCCAGGTCGTGACCCGGCAAGACCCGGAACCTGCACGGGAAGCCGCAGTGCAGAGGGCGCCCGCCCCCGTTCCTGCGGACAATACGCCGGTGCTGTCCATTCGTGCCTTCGCGATTGCGACGCTGCTGGCCGTCTTCGGTACGGCCGGAATCTTCGCGCTTGCCCGTCGGATGCTGCGTCAGAAACCGGTTCGGATGCCTGCGCCGGTCACGGTGACGCCGTTCGACCGGCCGGAGCCTCCGGTCAAACGCGACGCAATTGTCGAAGACGGGATCGACGGTGACACCGATCCGGAATCCGACCTCGCGCCCGGATTTGCGCGGGGACGAGGAGAGATCGAGCTGGCGCAGACGATCGAGCGATTGAAGCAGCGCATGCAGATCGCGGAGGAACCGCGCACGCGCCGTCCGTCGCAGAAGAAGCGCCCCCGCGGGGCCGAAGCGGCACGGCGGATGCGCACCGGCAAAGGCGAACTGGACCTGGCCTACCGGCTCGAACAATTGCGTGAAAAGCATTATGTGATGGAGGAACAGCAATGATCAAAGGGATCTATGCCTCCGGCTCGGGCCTGCGCCCGCGCATGATGAAACTGGAGATCATCGGCAACAACCTGGCGAACATCAACACCACCGGGTACAAGAAAGAGAACGTGTTCATCCAGCTGATGAAGGATTCGGGGCTCAATATGGCCAAGGGCAACGGCGAGCTGGCCGGCCTCGACGTGAAAGAATACACCGATTACTCCGAAGGATCACTGAATCAGACCGCGAACCAGCTGGATCTGGCGATCCAGGGGCGCGGCTTCTTCGTCGTGGAAACGCCGCAGGGCGAGCGATACACGCGCAACGGCAACTTCATGCTCACGGCCGACGGAACGGTGGTGACCAACGAAGGGTACCCGGTACTCGGCAAGAACGGACGGATCCAGATCCCCGACCTGCACCGCCTGACGCAGGGCGAGCTGACGATCTCCGAGAAGGGGGAATTGTTCGTGGACAACCGGATGATCGCGCAGGTGCGCGTGGATGATTTCGATGATCTGAGTGCCCTGAAGAAAGACGGTCATTCTCTCCTGGCAGCGCCCGCGCCCGGCAAGACCATCACGCCCGACGGGACGACGAGCATCATCCGCCAGGGATATCTGGAGGAATCGAACGTGGACGGCATCGAGGAGATGATCATGATGGTGGAACTGAGCCGGAGTTTCGAAACGGACCAGAAGAGCGTGCAGTACCAGGACGGCACGCTTGAACGCGCAATGGATGTCGGACGACTGTGATGAATCTTGTGGAAGGAGCAATGCGATGAACAGGGCCTTACGAACCGCGGCAACCGGGATGTATGCGCAGCAGCTCAATGTGGAGCTCATCGCGCACAATCTCGCCAACGTCAACACCACCGGTTTCAAGAAGAGCCGGCCGGAATTCCAGGATCTGATGTATCAGACGCTGAAAGCGGCGTCGGACACGCAGGATCCCAACGTGCAGCAGCCGGTTGAGATTCAGGTCGGGAACGGAACACTCCCCGTTGCCACCGAGCGCAGCTTCGCCCAGGGCGACATCCAGCCGACCAACAACCCGCTCGACGTGGCAATCCAGGGCGACGGATTCATTCAGGTCCGGCGCCCGGACGGGTCCATCGCCTACACGCGCGACGGCTCGCTGAAGATCTCCGGCGAAGGAACGCTGGTGACCTCGCAGGGATACATCATCGAGCCCGGCCTCAGCCTGTCGTCGAATACCACCTCGGTGTCGATCAGCCGGGACGGTGCGATCGAAGCGACGCTGGTGGGGGAATCTGATGCGTCCAAGGTCGGTCAGCTCGAGCTGGCGAAGTTCGTGAATCCCGCCGGGTTGCGCCCGATCGGCAACAACCTGTACATCGAGACGACCGCGTCCGGATCTCCGATCCTGGGCACGGCCGGCAGCGACGGCTTCGGTGAGCTTCAGCAGGGTGCCCTCGAATCCTCCAATGTGGACGTGGTGGAGGAAATGGTCAGCATGATCGTGGCCCAGCGGGCCTACGAGATCAACTCGAAGACCGTAAAGACCGTCGAGGATATGCTCTCCATGGCGAACAATCTCAAGCGCTGAGGAATCCGGACGATCATGATCGCTCTGGCGCCCATCCTGTCCGCGTTGCTGCTCTTCGGATCGCCGTCGCTCCGGGTCACCGGCGCGGAGATCAGGGAAGCGGTGCGCGCGAACGTGATGCAGCGGCTGAGCATGCGGCCGGACGACGTGCTGATCGAATTCCGCGGAGTCGTGCACGATGTCGATGTGTCGGACGGGCCGGTACGGCTGATCGTCGGCGGTGACGGCATGACGCGCTTTCGGGGAGCGATGAGCGTACCGGTGGATATCGCCGCGGGCGATGCGATCGTGCGACGGCTCCTCGTCTCCATCCGGGTGCGCACTTACGGAGATGTGCTCGTGGCGGCGCGGCTGCTGGATCGTGGCTGTGTCCTCCGACCGGCGGATGTCGTGCGCCAACGCGTGGAGACCACCGAATTACCGGACGATCTGATCATCGCCTGGGACGACTGTGTGGAGAAGCAGACCGCCCGCATTGTGACGGCCGGGACCGTGCTGCACCGCTCATTGCTCGAACCGCTGCCGGTGATCCATCGCGGTGAGCAGGTCGTTCTCGTGGTTCGCGGAGGAGCGGTGGTGCTGCAATCGGAGGTCGTTGCGACGGCGGATGCCGCGCTCGGCCAAACCGTGATCGTGAAGAAGCCGACGACGCACGAACGGCTGGTCGCCCGTGCGATCGGGCCGAAACGCGTCGAAATCGTGGTGCAATAGGCAGGAGATACTCATGAGAATCCGGTCAATCGTCATTGCCGTGGGGGTGGGATTGCTGGCGCATGCCGCGGTCGCCCAGGACCTGAGGGAAAATGTCAACCGGTCGCTCTTCGCCGACCAGAAGGCCAATCGCGTGGGCGATGCGGTGACGATCTACATCATGGAATCGTCCAGCGCTTCGAATGATGCGCGGACCAATGCCGCGCGCTCGAGCGATATTTCGCTGTCGGGTAGCGGGCAGCTCAATGGCAGCACGCTCCCCGGCGGTACGCTCGGCCTCGGTACGCAGAGTACGTTCAAAGGCGAAGGATCGACGGTGTCGAACGGCAACGTGCGCGCCCAGATCAGCGCCCGGGTGGATTCGGTCCTCCCGAACGGCACGCTGCACGTGCAGGGCAGCCGGTCCATCGTCATCAACGGTGAAGAGCAGCTGATCCGGATCTCCGGCATCGTCCGTCCGTCGGATATTCAGCCGGACAACAGCGTGTATTCGTACAATATTTCGGACGCGTCGATCGTGTTCGAAGGCAGCGGACTCGTGTCGCGGGCGCAGGGCCCGGGACTGTTCACACGATTGTTCCACTGGCTCTTCTGAGCCGGGAGACCTGAAATGAAATTCATGGTTCGGTTGGCGGTGCTGATGGCGATCGTCTCGATTGCCGATGCGACCACGCGCGTGAAGGACGTCGCGTACGTCCAGGGAGTGCGCAGCCAGCAGCTGATCGGTTACGGGCTGGTGGTGGGATTGAACGGCACGGGCGATTCGCAGCGCTCCACGTTCACCATGCAGTCGGTGACCAGCATGCTGAAGCGATTCGGCATCACAGTGCCGCAGAATGATCTCCGGCTGCGCAACGTCGCGGCTGTGATCGTGACATCGACGGTGCCGGGATTCTCCAAGGAAGGAGGGATGGTCGATGTCGTCGTCTCCTCGCTCGGAGACGCGTCCGGCTTGCAGGGCGGCACGCTGCTCATGACGCCGCTCTCCGGCCTGGACGGCGCCGTGTACGCCGTGGCGCAGGGTCCGGTGTCGGTGGGAGGCATCGGTGTTCGTGCGGGCGGCAGTGAAGTGCGGCGCAATCATACGGCGGCCGGACGGATCCCGGGCGGTGCGATTCTGGAGAAGGCCGTCGGCGGCGACATGGCGAAGGACTGGTCCGTCTACGTCGTGCTGAACCAAGCGGACTTTACGACATCTACGCGGATTGCCGAAGCGGTGAATCAGCATTTCAAGGATACGGTGGCCGTCGCCAGGGATGCGTCGACCATCGCCGTGCGGGTTCCGCAGGAATACCGGTCCGACGGCAAGCTCGTGGAGTTCATCTCCGCCGTTGAATTGCTCGAGGTCAATCCGGACGTGGCCGCGCGGGTCATCATCAATGAGCGCACCGGAACCATCGTGATCGGCGAGAACGTCTCGATCCTCCCCGTGGCCATCTCGCACGGCGGACTGAACATCGAGATCCAGTCCACGCCGGTGATCTCACAGCCGAACGCGTTCTCCCAGGGGCAGACGGTGGTCGCGAATATGACCACGGTCGCCGCCGGACAGGATACCACCTCGGTGTATGCAATGAACGGCGCTGCGACGGTGCAGGATGTGGCGCGCGCGCTGAATGCGATGAAGGTCGTCCCGCGGGACATCATCGCGATCTTCCAGGCGCTCAAGGAATCGGGCGCGCTCAAAGCGGAACTTGTGATCATCTGATGCCGACGGATCCTGTCCATACGACCGCTGTTCAGCCGACGCGAGGTTCATCGCTCGATGCGGCGCAAAAGGCGCGCCTGCAGAAGGCGGTGAAGGATTTCGAATCCGTATTCGTCGGCTACATGCTCAAGACGATGCGCAGCAGCGTGGGGAAGTCCGATATGTTCGGCGACAGCTTCGGCGGCGATCTGCTTGACGGGATGTTCGACACAGAAATGGCCCGGACCATGTCCTCTTCCGGCTCGCTGGGCCTGGCGGATATGTTCTACCGGAAATTGACCGGTGAATCGCTGCCCCGGAATGCCGCGCCGGTGCGTTTCCCCGCGAGCGGGACTTCCGCCTCCGCCGACGTTTCCGGCGTCCGACCCTCCCGGGGTGCCGTGCAGCCTTCCGACTCACTGCGGGAACGGCTGCAATCGTACCAGTCGATCATCGACAGCGCCGCGCAGGAGAACGGCCTGACCCCCGATCTGCTGAAGGCGGTCATTGCCACCGAATCCGGCGGCCATGCGAATGCGCGGTCGATCAAGGATGCGAAAGGGCTGATGCAGCTCATCGATTCCACCGCGACCGATATGGGAGTGACGAACGTCTGGGATCCGGAGCAGAATGTCCGCGGCGGCGCAAAGTATCTGAAGCAGATGCTGGATCGGTTCGACGGTAATCTGCCGCTGGCCCTGGCATCTTACAACGCTGGCCCGGGAGCGGTGGAAAAGCATAACGGCATCCCCCCGTTCCGGGAAACAAAGGAATATGTGAATCGCGTGATGAACTATCTTCAGGCATTTCAACAGCAGGAGGGATTGAGCGATGAAGACTGATCAGCTGGAAGATGTCGTGCGGACGGAAGCCGATCTGGCGGAAGCACTGCTGGGACTTCTCAAGCAACAGCAGAACGCCATCGTCCACTTTCAGGATGCGGCGCTGGTCTCGCTGGTGGAACAGCAGCAGGAAGTGCTCCGGCCGCTCGAAGCGCTCGAGAAGGAACGCGTGAAGCTGTCGAGGCGCGACGGAAGCCCGGTGCCGGCTTCGCAGTCGGCGTCGCGTCTGCGCGGCGTCGTGCGTGAGATCATCCACACCAACGGCCAGAATCGGGCGTTGCTGGAGAGCGCACTGCGCTTCGTGCACGGCAATATCCGCATCCTGACCGAAGATTTCTCCCGCCAGCTCGTGGATCACCGGGTCTGACGGTTTTCTGAAAGGACAAATGATGGCCGGTCTTTCGACCATTCTCGAAATCGCCCGTCAGTCGCTGAGCGCTCAGCGACTGGGGATGGATGTCACCGGGCACAATATCGCCAACTCGGGTTCTGTCGGCTACACGCGTCAGCGGCTTGATCTGACGGCGTCCGATCCGCTCCACACCAGTGACGGCTTCCTCGGCACCGGCGTCCAGGCTGAGCACATCGGACGGATCCGCGAGCAGTTCATCGATGCGCAGGTGCGCACGGCGAGCGATGCGCTCGGGAACGCCTCCACGAAGCAGACCATCCTCTCGCAGGTGGAGGCGGCGCTGAACGAACCATCCGACAGCGGACTCAGCAGCGCGCTCAACAGTTTCTTCAACGCCTTCAACGATCTGTCGATTCACCCGGAGGACACGGCGTATCGGACGGTGGTCCTGCAGAAGTCGGCGCTCCTGACGCAGTCGTTCCATCAGCTGAGCGCCAACATCCATCAGCTCCAGGGCGATCTGCTGGACAACGCCAACGCAAAGGTCAGCGAGATCAATGAGCTGACGCGGGATATCAGCGTCCTCGACAATCAGATCGTCAGCGCGTCGGGAAATGGAGACGATCCTGGCGACCTGAAAGACCAGCGCGACGTGAAGCTTGACCGCCTCGCGCAGCTGGCGAAGGTCGGTGTGTCCGAGGACAAAGCGGGATCGATGATCGTGTCGATCGGCGGAACGATGGTCGCTTCGCGTGCCGGATCGGTCGAGCTTTCGGCCGCGGTCGTCAACGGTCAGATCGCGGTGACCGCGGCGGGCGCCACCGCCCCGATCACGGCGCTGTCCGGCGAGCTCGGCGGTGTCGTGGAGACGTACAACAAGACGCTGCCGGGATATCTGAACGCTCTGGATCGGCTGGCCGGCGCTCTCGCGCAGCAGGTCAACACCGTGCACGCGTCCGGCTACGGCCTGGGGAATCCGCCGTCGACGGGGGTCGATTTCTTCACCGGGACGACCGCGTCGGACCTCTCGGTCAACCCGGCGGTCACCTCGGATCCGTCGCTGATCGCCGCGTCGGATGACGGGCGCGCGGGGAGCAACGGGACCGCCCGGAGCATCGCGGCGCTGAGTGACGCGCCGGTCTTCGACGGCGGGACGACCTCGATCCCGAAATTCTTCGCGAACCTCGTCAGCACCATCGGATCAGATATCAACGCCGCGAGCACGACCCAGCAGACGCAGGAGCTGGTGGTCAACCAGCTCAAAACACAGCGCGATTCGGTCTCCGGTGTATCGGTGGACGAGGAAATGACCAACCTGATCCAGTATCAGCGCGCATTCGACGCCTCCGCCCGTATCGTGACGGCGGTGGATCAGATGATGCAAACGATCATTCAAATGGTGTAATCATGCGTGTGACAGAAAACGGTATGGCCAACCAGTACCTGCGGAATATCAACAGCGCCCGGGAGCAGGTCACCAGCCTGCAGAGTCAGATCGCGTCGGGCAAACGCGTGCTCAAGACCTCCGACGATCCGCATGCCACCGGGGCGATTCTGCAGCTCAACGGCGCCATCGAGGCCAACGACCAGTACGCCCGCAGCACGGGGGAAGCGGAGTCCCAGCTCGAATCCTCGACCGCCTCCCTGCAGAATCTCGGCGATCTGCTCCTGAACGTCAAGGACCTCGTCGTCCGTGCGGCGAACGGCGCGAACGTGGACAGTCGCAGCGTCTTCGCGGTGAGCATCGATGCGTACCTCGGCGAGGCGATGGACATCGCCAACACCAAATTCGGCGGCAAGTACATCTTCGGCGGCACCAACACCTTGCAGCAACCGTTTGAGCTCGCGACGGATCGCTCCGCCGTGACCGCCAATCCCAACGGCATCGACGGCACCATCGAGTATCCGATCCGTGACGGACTGACGCAGGCGTCGAACATCAGCGGCCAGGAGGCGTTTCAGGGGACGGCGGTCTTCGATCTGCTGATCCGCTTCCGGAACGACCTCACGAACGGTCAGGCGCCGGCATCTGCTGACATGGCGCAACTCGACCAGCTGATGGAACACGTGCTGACCGTCACGAGCAAAGCCGGTTCCTATCTGCAGACCGCGCAGGCGAATGACACGTTTCTGGCTTCGCAGAAGACGCAGTTGATGAGCCTGCTGTCGATGCAGCAGGATGCGGATATCGCCACGTCGGTCACCGATATGCAGCGAAGCCAGACGTTGCTCGATGCGGCGTTGAACACGACAGCCCGGATTCTTCCCAAATCACTTCTCGACTTTCTGAAATAACGTGAAGACCAAATTCGATATCAGCACCGTCAGCGGGCTGCTCCTCGGAGTGGCGGCAATCTTTGGATCGTTCATTCTGGAGGGCGGGACCGTCGGAGCGTTGATCCTGCTGCCGGCGATGGTGATCGTCTTCGGCGGAACAATCGCCGCGGCGATGATCGGCACGTCAACGCGCAAATTCATGACCATCCCGCGTTTGCTGGCGCTGACCATCTGGCCGCCGGACTTCGAGATCAAGCAGGCGATTGCAGATATCGTCCGCTTTTCCTCCGTGGCGCGCCGGGACGGGCTCCTGTCCCTCGAAAAGGAACTGGAAAGAGTGCGGAATCCGTTCATGATGAAGTTTCTCCGTTATGCGGTCGACGGCACGGATCCGGAGGTGCTGCGCGAGATCATCGACGCGGAACTGTCCGGTGTGGCGGATCGTCATGCGCAGGGCGCGGCACTGTTCCAGAAGATGGGCGGCTATTCCCCGACGATGGGCATCATCGGTACGGTGATGGGACTGATCGCCACGCTGGCCTCCGCGGGCGACGATCCGAACACCCTCATCCGGCATATTGCCAGCGCATTCATTGCCACGCTCTGGGGCGTGTTCATGGCCAATATCGTGTGGCTGCCGATCGCGGACAAACTGCGGCACGTCCACGCCGAGGAGAATCTGCTGATGGAAGTCATTACGGACGGCGTGCTGTCTATCCAGGCGGGGGATATCCCGTCGGTGATCAAGGCGAAGCTGAACAGCAAGCTGCCGTCCAGCGAGCAGGAGATCGACGCGTGAAACGACGCCGGCATCAGCAGAGCGAGCACGACAATTCCGAGCGCTGGCTGCTCACGTACGCGGATCTGATCACGCTGCTGCTTGGTCTGTTCGTGATCCTGTACGCGATGTCGAAGGTCGACGCGGAGAAATACTCCGAACTGCGGGCGGCCCTGGGCGGTGTCTTCGGCGGAGACCATCCCGGCATGCTGACCGGCAAGGCCGGCGTGATGAACGGCGGCCTCTCCGTGCTGGAAGCGGAGCGAAACCGTGTCGCTCAGGAGATCCGAAACGCCCTGCAGGGCGCCGGCAAGTCGGACCTGGTGACAGTGAGTCAGAACGAGCGGGGCGTGACCATCCACATGATGGAACAGCTGCTCTTCAATTCCGGCAGCGCCGATCTCAAAGAAACGTCGCTCTCCACGTTGGACCGTCTCGGAGAACTGCTCGTCCGGATGCCGAACGACATCCGCGTTGAAGGCCACACGGACGACGTGCCCATCCATTCGGACCGTTTTCCATCCAACTGGCATCTTTCCGTCAGCCGGGCGCTGAACACCGCGTACTATCTGATGGAAACGCATCATTTCGATCCGGAACGACTGTCCGTGGTCGGCTATTCGGAGTATCAGCCGCTGGTTCCCAACACGTCGCCGGAGAACCGGGCGCGGAACCGGCGCGTGGATATTGTGATTGTGACGAATGTTCCCCATGCTGCGACGCCGGCCGGGAACGGTCCGGGGGTCTCTCTTTCAAAAAAGGACACACCATGAAATGGACGAATCGCCAGTTCGGTGAACTGGAATATGAGCCGCGGCACGAGATCGTCTTTCCCGACGGACTGATCGGATTCGAGCGGAACACCCGATTCCTGCTCGTGAACGACGACAGCGCGAAGCCGTTCCTCTGGCTCGTGTCGCTGGAAGATTCCGATCTGTGCTTCCCGCTGATCGATCCGCAGATGGTCCGGCCGGGGTATGCAGTCACCGGTGCCGGCCCGAACGCGACCGTGCTGAATCTGGTCGCCCTGCGAACGCCGGTCGAGGATTCGACCGTCAACCTGCGGAGCCCCGTGGTTATCGGCAAGGATCCGCAGGTGGGACGACAGCTCGTGCTGGACAGTGAACAATTCTCCTTTCGTCAGCCGCTGTTCTCCGCGGCGGCGGTGAAAGGATAAGCCCATGCTCATCCTCAGCCGAAAACTTGACGAAAGCATCCGGATCGGGGACGGGATCGTGGTGAAGATCGTGGCGATCCAGGACGGACAGGTAAAGCTCGGGATCGACGCACCGCGGGATGTGCGGATCCTCCGGTCGGAGCTGTACGAAGAAACACAGAAGAGCAACAAGCAGGCGGCATCCGCGGATCGGTCGGCGGCGCTGGAAGCCGCGCGTCGGTTCGCCCAACAGCCCGCCCCGGATGTCCCGGCAGCGGTGAAACCCCCGGCACGCAACCCATAGACTCCCGCAACGCTGTCCAGAAGACAAGGGTGAGGCAATGTTCGTACTGATCGGAATCGCAATCGTTATTATCGGCGTAATCGGCGGATTCCTCCTGGAGGGAGGGCCGATCCTCGTTCTGATGCAGTGGGTGGAATTCCTGATCATCGGCGGGGCCGGGATCGGCTCGATGCTGGTGAGCACGCCGCTGCCCGTCCTGAAGCAGATGTTGGTCACCCTCCCGCGACTGCTGAAAGGGGTTCGCGTCGGCAAGCAGCAGTACGTCGAGCTCCTCAAGACGATGTTCGAGCTCTTCAGTATCGCCCAGCGGGACGGCCTGATCAACATCGAACAGCACATCGAGAACCCGGAAAAGAGCCCGGTCTTCTCGAAGAATGCATTCCTGTTGCAGAACCATCACGCGCTGCACTACTTCACGGACACGATGAAGCTTCTGCTCGGCGGCGGTGTGCCGCCGCATGACCTGGAGGCGCTGCTGGACGCCGACCTCGATTCGCACCACGCCGAGACGGCAAATCCGCCGATGCTTATCCAGAAGCTCGGCGATGCGCTGCCGGGGCTGGGGATCGTCGCTGCCGTGCTCGGGATCGTGCTCACGATGCAGGCCATCGACGGTCCGCCGGAGGAGGTGGGAAAGAAAGTGGCGGCTGCGCTCGTCGGGACGTTCCTCGGCGTGCTGATGTCGTACGGCTTCGTCCAGCCCGTCGCCACAAATCTGGAGATCATGGCGCAATACGACGCACGGTATCTCGAGTGTATCAAGGCCGGCGTTGTGGCATACGCCAAGGGGAATTCGCCGATCGTCGTGGTCGAGTTCGCCCGGCGGAGCATTTACTCGCAGGACCGGCCGTCGTTCACCGAGGTCGAGAAAGCGGTGCGGGAAGCGCGTTCCACGCCGAATGCGTAGGAGCCGGGGCCAATGAACGACTTCAACAACGAAGCACCGATCCGCATCGTCAGGAAGAAGAAGGGCCATGGCGGTGCGCATGGCGGGGCGTGGAAGGTGGCGTACGCCGACTTCGTGACTGCGATGATGGCTCTCTTTATTGTGTTGTGGATCGTGGGGCAGAGCAAGCAGGTAAAGCAATTCGTGGCGAACTACTTCAAAGATCCCGGGGCGTTCTTTGACAACACCAAGGGGGGAGGAATCTTCAGCGGTTCGAATCTCGTCGGGCAGGAATTCGCGGTCGATCCTGCACTGAAGCGGGAACAGGAGGAAATGAAGAAGATCGGCGATGCGATCCGCGAAGGTCTTGCGCAGGATCCGTCGCTTTCTCTGTTGAAGAACCAGGTCACGATCCAGATCGTCCAGGAAGGGCTGCGGATCGAGCTGCTCGAAGGCACCAATGCCTTCTTCTTCGATGTGGGAACCGCGACGCTGAAACCTGCCGCCCGGAAGATCCTGCAGATCATCGCGGCCCAGATCGGCAAGCTGCCGAACAAGGTCGTGGTGGAAGGTCATACCGATAGCCGTCCGTACTCCCGGCTGGACGGGTACACCAACTTTGAGCTGAGCGCCGACCGGGCGAACAGCGCCCGGCGGGTGCTCGTCACCAGCGGCCTGAAGCCGGGGCAGATGGATGAGATTCGCGGATATGCCGACAAGCGACTCCGCGATATACGTGATCCCTACGACGTCACCAATCGACGCGTCAGCATCATCGTCAAGAATGAAGGACCCGTGAGCAATGAAACGAACGCCAGTCATCCTTCTCGTTGAAGATGACCCCAGTCAGCGCAAGTTCGCGTCGGCGCTGCTGATGAGCAAAGGCACGTGGGAGATCCTCACGGCCGCCACCGCGGAAGAAGGCTTTACGATCGCCGAAGAACGCCGACCCGATCTGATCATCTCGGACCACTATCTGCCCGGCGCGACCGGAGTCGACCTCTGCAAACAGATCAAGACCCATCCCCTCCTCGGCGGCACGATGTTCATCCTGCTGACGGCGGAACGCGACGTGAACCACAAGATCCAGGCACTCGACCTCGGCGCCGACGAATACATTTCCAAGCCCTATCACGTGGAAGAGCTGGTGTCGCGCATCGGCGTGCTGCTGCGCATTCGCGACCTGCAGCTGGAGCTGAGCGCCGAACGCGATGAGCTGCGCCGCGCCAATGAATTGCTGCAGGGGAACATGGACGGGATCGTCAATCTTCTGACCAAGCTGGTCGCGATCCGCGTGCCCAACGCGTCGGCCCGCGCTGACATGGCGGCGTCGATGGCCCGCTGGATGGCTGAGCGCCTGGTGCTCGGACCGGAGGCAACGGACCGACTCGAGCTCGCGGCGCGCATCCATGAGATCGGCAAGGTGGGCCTCCCGGACGATCTGCTGCGCAAGCCGTTCGGCAGCATGGATGACCGCGAGCGTCAACAGTTCATGGAGTTTCCGCTGCTCAGTCAGCGGTTCCTGAAGGACATACACTCGCTGGAGCCGGAGGCGAACTGGCTGCGTCACCAGATGGAGAACTACGACGGGACGGGATATCCGGACCGTCTGCGGGGAGACGAGATCCCGATCGCCTCACGCATCCTGCGCGCGGCGAACTACATCGAGCTTGCCCGCGACCGGGCCGGGGAATCGGTGGCGGACTTCCTGGAGCGCGTGGAGCGCGTGCGGCACACGGTGTTCGATCCCCGCATTGCGCAGTTGCTGAAGGAGTACATTCAGGTCAACGAGCAGCCGTCGTGGCTCGAGGGGAAGCGACAGGTCTCGGTGTTCGAGCTGAAGGAAGGGATGGTGATCGCGAGCGATATCGTTACGGGAGGCGGTACGAAACTTCTGCCGAAGGATATGCGAATCTCGCAGCTGCACATCGACCGGATTCTCGCGCAGCATCACTTCGATCCGATCATCAATAGCATCTACGTGTACGAGGAGCCTCCCGCTGCGGGAACGTAGCCGCTCCCGGCGGAACCCGGACTGCGCGCGTGAAGGGTGTTCGCTCCGGAAAGAGGAGGGGGACCGCTACGTATACAGATACCGTTTGATCTTTTGCGTCGGCGTCTTCTCGAACGGCTCCGTTTGCTCGATGACGCGCGCCAGCCGCGAGAACGCCGATACTTGTTCGTTGACCTTGCGCCGGATGTCCTCGAGTAGTGCGGTGATCCGCTCTTCGGCTTTCACTTCCGACAATCCCTCCGCGGCGAACTCCTCATCGAGCTTCTCGTAGTCGAGGTGGATGCGCGCGACGAGCGCTCCCTCTTCCTCATACACCAGCGACTCCAGCACGATGTCGGACCGGTCGATCACGGACTCGACCGCTTCCGGATAAATGTTCTCTCCGCTCGGACCGAGGATCATGTTCTTCAGCCGTCCGGTGATGTAGAGATTGCCGTCTTCATCCATCCGTCCCAGATCGCCCGTCTTGAGCCACCCGTCCGGCGTGAATACTTCCGCCGTCCGCTCCGGATCCCGGTAGTATCCCTTCATCACGCCGTTGCCCCGGATCTGCACTTCCCCGATCCCGGTGGCGGCATCCGCCTCCCCGATGCGGATCTGAACACCGTCGACCACGGGACCGATCGCCCGGTACCGCGTCGTCTGCGGATTGCTCCCGGCTGCCAGCGGCGATGTCTCGGTCAGCCCGTACCCGATCGCGTACGGGAAGCGGGCATCGCGCAGGAACCGCTCGACCTCCGCCGAGAGTGCGGATCCGCCGACCCCGAAAAACTTCAGTTGTCCGCCGAACGTCTGCATCAGCTTCTGCCCGGCCATCCGGTGAATACGCTGCCGCACCAGCGGGATGCGGTAGAGCATGCGCACGACCGCGTGCTTGCGGATCTCCGGCAGGATCCGGGCTTTGTAGATCTTCTCGATGATCAGCGGCACCGTCAGCATCAGCGTCGGCCGGACGCTTTCCAGGGCGGGGAGGAGAACCGGCGCGGTCGGCGGCTTGCGCAGGTACGACACGCTCGCGCCCTGCAGGATCGGGAGCAGCAGCCCCAGCGTGCACTCATAGACGTGGGCAAGCGGCAGCACCGAGAGCATTCGGTCGTGTTCGTCAATGGGCTGCACGAGCGCGCCGGCAATGGCGTTCGTGGCCAGGTTCCGGTGCGTCAGCATCACTCCTTTGGAATGCCCCGTGGTGCCGGAAGTGTAGATGATGGCCGCCGTATCGTCGGGCGATACGGCGGATGCCATCAGTCCCACGAACCGCAGGGCCACATTCCGGATGCGGCGCAGCTCCCGGCTGCCGTCGGCGATCAGCTGGCGAAGCGTCGCCTTTGACGTTTTGGGATTGATGATGGAGAGATTGTCCAGCAGAATGACGCTGGCGAACGACTCGAGATCCAGCTCCTCGACCTTATAATAGTAGCGTTCGGACACGAAGATGATGCGCGCCCCCGAGTGCCGGAGAATGTGATGGATCTCCGAGACGTGAAACTCCGGCAGAATAGGTACCACGATCGCGCCCATGCACGCGACCGCGAAGTAAGCCATCCCCCAGTGCGGGCTGTTTTCCGCGATGATGGCGACCCGGTCGCCCGTCCCGATCCCCCGATCCTGCAGGAAACGCGACAGCGTGTCCACCTGCTCGCGGTATTCGCGGTAGGTGACGGGGGGTTCATCGACCCAGCCGACGGCCGGACGGCCGGCGAACGTCTCGGCGCTGTGGTCGAGCAGTGACCGGAGGGTGAGTTGAGGTATGGATTGAACTGCCATGGAGCGGATCCGATTCGACACGGCGACGTTCCATGATACGAAAAAAAATCCGACTTCAAAACTGCGAAACGCTGTCTTGCGGGAGGATAGAATTTTCCCTACCATACGGCGGCTCCCGCGGAGCCTCTGCTCCGGCCGGTGGCCGTGCCTCTCACCGACGACAATCCGCTTCCTTTTTCCCCATCTTACAGGAGTGTTCCATGAAACGTCTTCTCGTGTCCGTATTGCTCGGCGCACTGGTCCTTTCGTTGGGCCAGGCCGGTCAGAAACTGCGATACAAATTTGAGCAGGGTAAGACATACCGCTATGAGATCCACGCGAACAATTCCGTGACGGGTCAGGCGCAGGGTCAGGATTTCACCGCCGACTCGAAGACGAAGCTGGTCATCGGCCTCGTCCTCGACAAGACGCTCCCCGACGGCAGCGTCGAGCTCATCGGGTCGTTCGAGTCGTTTCAATCCACCCTCAATATCCCGATGATGGGGATGCGGGATACCACCATCGACTTCGCCGATCTCGCAGGCAAGCGGGTGCGCATCACCATGACCCCCCGCGGCAAGACCACGGCCATCGCCACCATCGATACCATGCCGCGGAACATGTTGCTCAGCATGTCCGGCGGTCAGCCGGCGGACCTCTTCCGTCGCGTCATGCCGGAGCTGCCCGAACAGGAGATCGCGGAAAAGGGAACGTGGACCCAGGCGCAACCGGAAACGACGAAGACGTCGGGGATGACGGTCGTCAGCAAGCCGAATGTGACCTTCACCGTCGCGGGCAGCGAGGCGCACAATGAACACGCGTGCTGGAAGATCACGTTCACGGGAACGGTCACGACCGAAGGCAGCGGCACCATGCGTGGCGTCGATGTGACCACGGACGGTTCGGTCAAGACCGCGGGCACCATCTTCCTCGCGCCGAAAGAAGGCATCCTGGTCGATTACCAGTCGACGTACGATGCCGATCAGACGCAGACGTTCTCCGGCGCCCAGACCGGAAGCCAGTCCATGCAGATGAAGATCACATCCTCCAGTACGTTGCTGAAATAGCATGAACAGACCGGCCATCATGATCGGCGGATGGACACTTCATTGGCCGGCGCTTCGGGCGCTGACGGCGGCGATGCTGCTGGCGCCGCTGGTGCTGTGCGCGCAGCGCGTCACCACTCCCGGCCGGTACGGCCTGTTCGACACCGATCTCATCGCTCCGGCGGAGTACCGGGACCGTCGCGACACGCTGATGAGCCGCATGGAGGATGCGTCGGTGGCCGTCTTTCGCGCCGCGGAGGCGAAGAATCGGAACGGCGATGTGGACTACCGGTACCGGCAGAACTCCTCGTTGCTCTATCTCACGGGATGCACCGAGACGGGAGCGACGCTGCTGCTCGTGCCCGGCGGCGTGCGCATCGACAGCGTGACGACGGCGCGGGCGGTTCTCTTCGTGCGGCCTGCCGGGCACGGCTGGACCGGTGAAAACCTGGGTGTGGAGGGAGCGGCGGATGCATTGGGCTTCGGCACGATCGATCCGACCGCCCGGGCGCTGCCGTCCGATCAGTTTGCTGAGATCTTTGCGCGCGCCATGGTCGGAGCGCGAACGCTCTACTATGTGCATACGCTTCCAGACATTGTCCTCGATCCGGTCTCCGGAAAGCGCTTTGTCACCGCGCGGGAGGTCCGGAACGAACTCGCGAGTCGCTTTCCCGGCGTGGCACTGAAGAATCTGTACCGGCTCCTGGGTGCCATGCGACTCGTCAAGTCGCCGGAGGAACTGCGGCTGCTGCAGCACGCCATCGACGCCACGACGGACGGGCAGATCGAGGCGATGAAAAGCTGTGAGCCGGACTGGTACGAATATCAGTTGCAGGCGGTCGTCGAGTACTGCTTTGCGCGCCGCGGAGCGGAGTACGTCGGATTCCCGTCGATCATCGGGTCCGGCCCGAATGCGCTGTCGTTCCATTACGATGCGGACCGGCGGCAGATGCGTTCCGGCGAGCTGGTGGTGATGGATATCGGCGCGGAGTACCATGGCTACTCGGCGGACGTGACACGCACGATTCCGGTCAGCGGGAAGTTCTCGCCCGAGCAGCGGGCGCTGTACGAGATCGTCCTGCAGGCGCACGACGAGGCGATCCGCGAGATGCGCACCGGCGCGCTGCCGGAAGCGTCGTCGAAGCGGGCGTTCGCCGTGCTCACCGGAGGACTCAAGCGTCTCGGAATCATCACGGAAGATCGCGAAGTTCGAACGTATTGCCCCCATGGGGTCAGTCACCCGATCGGGCTGGAGGTCCACGATGTCGGTCAGTCGGGCGATCCGTTGCCGCGCAATGCGGTGCTGACGATGGAGCCGGGACTGTATGTCCCCGAGGGAAGTCCGTGCGACCGGAAATACTGGAACATCGGCATCCGCATCGAGGATGACGTGCTCGTGACGGACGAGGGAGGAAACGTGCTCTCCGGCAACGCGCCGCGAACCGTCGACGACATCGAGCGACTCATGCAGAAGAAAGGCATCGGCAACCAGCCGGTCGGCAGCCGGTAGCCTTCGGCCCTTTCCACCCGATCATTCGCCCGACCGCGGACGCACCATCCGCAGAGAGGAGGTGTGCGATGAAA
>JAKAJH010000046.1:0-16876 GCA_021813905.1 Bacteroidota bacterium
GCTCGCTGCTTCCGCTGTCAATGTGATCTCCTTCCGGCTGCTTCCCAAGGATACTTCGCTTGGCGCGGAAGGGTATCGCCTGATCGTTCTGCCGAAACGGATCTCGGTGGAATCGATGACGCCGGCGGGAGCCTTCTATGCGGTCCAGTCGCTCCTCCAGCTTCTTCCCGTGTCCGGGGGGCGGGCGCGTGAGTACGCGCTCCCTTCGGTGATGATCGCCGACGCGCCGCGCTTTGGCTGGCGGGGCATGCACCTCGACGTCAGCCGGCACTTCTTTCCGAAGGAATTCGTCAAGCAGTACATCGACCTGCTGGCGATGCACAAGATGAATGTTTTCCACTGGCACCTGACGGATGACCAGGGCTGGCGGATCGAGATCAAAAAGTACCCGAAGTTGACGCGGGTGGGTGCGTGGCGCGTCGATCGCGAGAATATCCCCGAATGGACGCTCCGTGAGCCGCAACAGCCGGGCGAGACCCCGACCTACGGCGGCTTCTATACTCAGGACGACATCCGCGAAATCGTGAAGTACGCGGCCGACCGATTCGTCACCGTCGTGCCGGAGATCGAGATGCCGGCGCATGTCCGCGCGGCGCTCGCTGCCTATCCGCAGTTCTCGTGCACCGGCGGTCCCTTCACCGTTCTCCCGGGCAGCTACTGGCCGATCACTGATATCTTGTGTGCAGGGAACGACAGCACCTTCACCTTCCTGCAGGATGTGCTGACCGAAGTGATGGACCTCTTCCCGGGAACCTACATTCACATCGGCGGGGACGAGGCGGACAAGACCGAATGGCGCAAGTGCCCGAAGTGCCAGGCGCGGATCAAGGCGGAAGGTCTGAAGGACGAAGCGGAACTGCAGAGTTACTTCGTCAAGCGTATCGAAAAGTTCATCACATCAAAAGGTCGTCGCATCATCGGTTGGGATGAGATCCTCGAAGGCGGCCTGGCTCCCGAGGCGACGGTCATGTCGTGGCGCGGGATCAACGGCGGCATCGCTGCGGCGAAGCAGGGCCATCACGCGGTGATGAGCCCGACGTCCACCTGCTATTTCGACTACTATCAGGGACCGCCGGAGATCGAGCCGCTGTCCATCGGCGGATACGTGCCGGTGAGCGCCGTGTATGCGTACGAGCCGGTTCCCGACAGCCTCTCCGCCGACGAGGCAAAGTATATTCTCGGTGCGCAGGCGAACCTGTGGACGGAATACATTCCGACGCCGTCGCATGCCGAGTACATGGTCCTTCCGCGCATGGATGCGATGTCGGAAGTGTGCTGGACTCAGAAGTCCAACCGCGACTGGAGCGACTTCGCCGGGCGGTTGGCGGTGATGATAAAGCGTTATCAGCGCATGGGATTGAATTGCGCCCGCAGCGCTTACGCCGTACGGTTCGATACGGCCATGGACACGCTCAAGCACTCCGCGACTCTCATGCTCAGCACGGAAGTGCCGGGTACGCCGATCCGCTACACGACGGACGGCTCCCTGCCGACACCGGCGTCGACGCTCTATCAGGAACCGCTGACGATCAACCGCAGCATGACGATCCGGGCCGGCGCATTCGACGGCCACGGTCTGCTCGATTCGGTCACATCCCGATCGTTGGTGTTTCACAAAGCCGCATTCAAGCCGGTGAAATTGCTGAACCGATATGCCCGCTACGCGGCGGGAGGGCCGGGTGCGCTCACCGACGCGATGCAAGGCTCGAAGTGGTACGCCGACGGCCGATGGCAAGGATACCAGGGGAACGATCTCGTCGCGACGGTCGACCTGCAGGACACGATCGCGGTGTCGAAGATCGTCACGCGCTATCTGCAGGATCCGCGGTCGTGGATCTTCTTCCCGGATTCGGTCCAATATCAGATTTCCCTGAACGATTCGGCATACACAGATGTTGCCCGGTTCGTCAATCCGGCGCCGACCGCACCGCAGCCGGCGGAGATCAAGGAATTTGCGAAGGACTTCCCCGCCGCGAAGGCGCGTTATGTGCGTGTGATCGCGCGGAATCTCGGCACCTGCCCCGACTGGCACGCGGGCAAAGGCCAGCCGGCCTGGCTCTTCGTCGACGAGATCGTCGTGGAATGACCGGCGGGAAAGGATGATCCGGACCATGATGACTCTGCGCACCTCCCTCCTGATCGCTCTGTCCGCGCTCCCGGGCACTGTGATGCATGCGGCGGCTCAGGACACCGTTCTCTGCCGCGAAGCGCTCGTCCTTCCGTATCCGGCTTCGTACGCCGACGTCGTGATTGCCCCGAACCCGATCGAAGCGCGCATGGCCTCCGGCACATGGCGTGCCCCTGCCGCCGGACAGGAGGAAGTATTCCACGGCGGATACCGCGCACGCTGGACGCGTCTGGAGGCCGGGAAAGACGGGTGGTTCACCGGCGACACGCTGAACAACGCCATGCTCCGGATCTCGGTCCGGCGTCCGGAGCGGGGGGTCGTGCTGCTGGAGGGAATGGGGGATGAGATGGCGTTCGTCAACGGCGAGCCCCGCACGGGGAATCCGTACGGCCTGAAAGACGCGTGGGAGGCGTGGGAGCCGCGGTTCGAGTACTCGAAGCTTCCGGTCCTGCTGTCGAAAGGAGAAAATGAGATCCTTCTGCGCAGTGTGCGCGGTCGGGTGAAGGTCCGTCTCGTGCCGGTCACGCGGGCGGTGGGCTTCAACGGGAAGGACCTCACGCTTCCCGATCTGATCTCGGGGCGACGGTCCGATACCTGGGGCTCGGTCGTCATTCTGAACGCGTCAGAGAAGCCATTGCGCGATCTTGTCCTCGAGTCGCAGATCGGTGCGGAATCGCCTGTCCGCATGACGGTGCCGCTGATCCAGCCGCTGAGCGTGCGCAAAGCGTCCTTCCGCATCGAGGCCGGGCCGATTGCCGGTGAATCTTTCGCGATCCTTCATCTGACGTTGCTTCAGGGAAACGGCGGAACGGCGCGTACGCGGGACACGATGAGCGTTGTCCTGGCGGTGAAAGGAGTGCTGGAGAACCGGAAGGTGACATTCATCAGCGTGACCGACAGCAGCGTGCAGTACTACGCGATCCGTCAGGCGACCGGAACCGGCGACACGCCGGCGGCGCTGGTGCTGTCCCTTCACGGCGCTGATGTCGAGGCGATCAATCAGACGGCGTCTTACGCATCCAAACGCGGGGCGACGATCGTGGCACCCACCAATCGCCGTCCGTACGGGTTCAACTGGGAGGGATGGGGACGACACGATGCGATGGAAGTGCTGAGTCTCGTCAAGCGCACGTATCCCATCGATGAGCGGCGGATCTATCTGACCGGTCACTCCATGGGCGGACACGGGACGTGGCACGTCGGCGCGATGTTCCCCGATCAGTTCGCGGCGATCGGACCGAGCGCCGGATGGATCAGCTTCTGGACGTATCGCTTTGACGGACGCGGAGACACGACACCCGTTCGCCGCATGCTGAGGCGATCGACCGGCACGAGTGAAACGTTCGAGTACGTGCACAACTACACGCAGCTTGGCGTGTACGTCATCCACGGCACTGACGATGACAATGTTCCCGTGACCGAGTCGAGGGCGATGGCGGAGCGGCTCCGGCCCATCCATCCCGACTTTGTCTTCCACGAGCAGCCGGGCGTCGGCCACTGGTGGGACCTGTCGGATGAGCCGGGAGCGGACTGTGTGGACTGGCCACCGCTGTTCGACTTCTTCGCCCGTCACCAGCGACCGCTGAAATACGAGCAGCTCGGGGTCGATTTCTCGACGGCGAATCCCTCGGTGTCCGCTTCCGACCGCTGGGTGACCATTGCCGCACAGGAACGCCAGGGCGAACTCAGCCGGGCGGTGCTGCATGCGGAACCGTTCACGCGGCGCATCGCCGGCACGACGCAGAACATCGCGCTGTGCGCCCTGGATCTCGGCATTCTGGAACCGGGAGACAGTGTCCATCTCGAGCTTGACGGCCAGCAACTCGCTGTCCGACCGTCGTCCCCGGTGCTCTGGCTGCAACGGACGAACGGAGTGTGGAAGGATAGATCTGCTCCTGCTCCCGGGATGAAAGGAACGCTTCGCTCCGGGACGCTCACGGAGGCGTTTCGCCGGCGCCCGATCCTGGTATACGGCACCCGAGGATCCGCGGAAGAGAACCGGTGGGCGTTCGCAAAGGCGCGATTTGATGCCGAGAAGTACTGGTACCAGCTGAACGGCTCCGTGGATGTCGTGTCCGACACCGAATTCGATCCCGCCGCCGATCCGGATCGTGATGTCGTGCTGTACGGGAACCGCACCACCAATGCGGCCTGGCGATCCCTGCTGGGCGACAGCCCGGTCCAGGTCGCCACCGGAGGCCTGACGGTGGGAGAGAGGGAATTCCGCGGGCGGTCGTTTGCCTGCCTGTTTGTTCGCCCCAGAACGGGGAGCGCGGTGGCGGACGTCGGCGTCGTCGGCGGAACCGGCATCGAAGGAATGCGTCTGGCGGGTCGGATTCCATACACGACTCCCGGCATTAATGTGCCGGACTGCACAGTGCTCTCGCCGAAGCTCCTTTCAACCGGAGAGGACGGGATTCTTCTGACCGGCTTCTTCGGTCCGGACTGGAGCGTCGAGCGCGGCGAATTCGTCGGAACATCTGTTCGCCAGTGAGGTCATTATGCCGGCTCAAGCAAAGCGCCGTATTGCCCTGGAGGTCTGCGTTGATTCCGTGGAGTCGGCCGTCGCGGCGGACCGTGGCGGAGCGGATCGCGTCGAGTTGTGTTCCAGCCTGTGCGTGGGCGGCGTCTCGCCGAGCGACGGGCTGGTGGCGGAGACGTGCGAGAACGTCCGGCTGAAGGTCCATGTGCTCATCCGGCCGCGTCCGGGGGATTTCGTCTTCAGCCCGCAGGAAATGAAGGTGATGGAACGGGACATCCGCCGTGCAAAGGAACTGGGCGCGGCGGGCGTGGTGATCGGCGTGCTGCGCGACGATCGGACCGTGGATGCTGCCCGCACCCGGGCGCTTGTGGAAGCCGCGCGTCCCTTGTCCATCACTTTTCATCGAGCGTTCGATGAGACGCGCCAGCCCTTCCGTGCGCTCGAGCTTCTCGCGGGACTCGGCATTCAGCGCATTCTGACCTCGGGCCAGCGGCCGAATGCGATCGACGGCATCGATCTGCTCCGTGATCTCATCGATCACGCGGGAGGACGGATCGGCATTCTCGCCGGCTCCGGCATCAATGCGACGAATGTCCGTCAGCTGGTGACAGAAGCCGGCGTCCGCGAGGTCCATGTCGGCTCGGGAGTGGCGTTCCGGTCCGCGCGGGGCCGAGCGGCATCGCTGTTCGCGCCGGGCGCGCCGGCCACGTCGGCGGATCGGGTCCGCCGGTTCATCCGTTTGCTGCACGATCTCTCCTGACCGGATCGCCCTGTCGGAACCACACCGGTGCCGACGATCCGGTCCCGGACCGCGCGTTGACCTTTCGTCCCTGAATCCGTACGTTGATCCGGTCACCAAGCAGAAGTCCCATGCATCTTCGGCACTTCATACTCCTCGTGCTGTCATTTGCCGTTGCGGATGCCCAATATTCCGAAGAAGAAACCGGATACTGGCGCCATCCCACCATGACCGCTTCCGGCATTCTGACGACGGACAATGCCGGCAGTACGCTCTATCGTGTTGCCGGGCTGACGGCACAGCCCCTGGTCCGTTCCCGCGGCATCGGCAACGGATTCGTCATCTCCCCCGATGGCAGGCGGGTGGGCTGCAAGCTGATCGATGATGGCGGCCTCCAGCGTCCCGCGGTGTTGGATGCGGCGACCGGTATCCTCCGTCCGCTCACGGAGCCGCAGGAGCGCGCCGGCCAGCCTTCGTTTGCCTCCGACGGAACGATCGCCTACACGATCGGAACGGACCTGATCGTGGAGCGACCGACCGGAACGATCCGCACTTCGCTCGGCTTCTACGCCAATCGCGCTCCGATCTCTCCCGACGGAACCGCTGCCGCTTTCAATGACGGCGACGACCGGATCTGGATCGTCGATCTCGCGGATGGCCGCCGGACGCCGGTGAGTCCGGACGGGATCGGCTGTTTCGATCCGCAATGGTCTCCGGACGGCACGCGTCTCCTCTTCACTTCTCTCGGATCGGACGGGTATGTATACGAGCGGGAATCCTCTCGCCTGAGCGCGCTCGGTGAAGCGCGGTCGCCCTCCTGGATGTCGGATTCCCGGACGGTTGTCTTCCATCGGGTTGAGATGCGCGGCCCTGTGCCCGTGAACGCCGATCTGTATGCGATCCGCGCGGATGGAACACAGTTGGCCCGCCTCACAGAGACTCCGGATGAGTTTGAGATGGACGCGAAGGAGGATCGCACTTCAGGAACGCTCGTCTATCACACGTACGGCCGTCATGAGATTGCTTCGCGACGGATCCTGCGGGATGCGACCGGAGCGATGCGGCTGGCACTCTCGGCATCTCTCGTTGTGACGAATGCTCCCACACCGTTCGCTGAGCCGATGGCTGCTCCGTTGGCAAAGGAAGCGGGCCGCACGACGCTCGATATTCCGTATGTGCACCAGACCTATGACACACCGGAGTGGCACAACGGGAACGGCTCCTGCGCTCCGACCGCCGCCATGATGGTGATCGCGTACTACCGGATCCTGCCTCCCTGGCCGACGTACTGCTCAACGCCGTCCGTGCACTACAATGACTGGGGAGGATATGTCGCGGACAAGTTCCAGTTCCGTGGAGTGAACTACGCGAACTTTCAGACCACCGATTACGGCGGCAACATCACCTGGGGTGCATACGGGTACATGTGGATCTATGGAAGTCCGCACACGAAGATGGCGAATTTCTATCGTGCATGCGGCATGACGGCGACGCAAACGGAGAGCACACCGCACAGCACTGCACTTGCGGATATTCAGGCAGGGTATCCGTTCACGATGTGCGTTATGCTCACATCCGCCGGCCACCTGATCATTGCGCACGGCGTCGGCGCGGAAGAGCATACATTCGTGTTCAATGATCCGTACGGCGACAAGAATCGCGGGTACAAGAATTATTACGGAAAGAACGTTCAGTACGACTGGCCGGGATACAACAACGGATTCCAGAATCTTGCCGGCGTTGCCTGGTGCATCGGAACCCGGTTTACACCGCCGGGTCAGGCAGATACGCTGGTGGATGACCTGCAAATCGGACGGGGATTCTACATGCACACATCCACCCCGGCATCGATGACGCTCTGGAAGGACCAGATTCAGGGATACGACGCTCATTCCTGGTGGCTGACGACGACCGTGATGGACGGATGTTATGCAACCTGGACGCCGAACCTCCCGCAGGCGGCGACCTATGAGATCTCCGTGTATGTCCCCGCGAATGCGACGGCAACGGCCCGGTACGTGGTCACGTACTCGGGAGGGAAGGATACGGTTGCGGTCGATCAATCGGGACATGCGGATTCGTGGGTCTCTCTCGGCACGTACGCCTGTGACGCGGGAACGTCCGTGCGGCTGGGAAGCGGCGCCGTGACGACCGGACAGCGGCTGGGTGTCGATGCCGTCCGGTGGAGCGCGCTGGTGACAGCCGTGCCGCGGGATCGCGGGCTGCCGACGGCGTTCACGCTCCGGCCCAATGTGCCGAATCCGTTCAATCCGTCAACGCGACTGGAGTATGATGTGCCCGCTCGGGCAGCGATCCGGCTGGAGGTTGTCGACCTGCTTGGGCGGACGATTGCCGTGCTGGCGGAAGGCGAAGAAGAGCCCGGCGTCCATTCGGTGGTGTGGAATGCCGGGGCACATGCGAGCGGGATCTACATCGCCGCGCTGACGGCACGTCTGCCGTCGGGACGGCTATTGCGGTTCGCGCAGAAGATGGTGCTGATGCGGTAGCAGTGAGACGATTGCCGGGGGGAGCGGAACGGGATGGATCAGGATGCGCGCACATGACGATCACTGGTGGGCGGCGGTGCTGGCGGCGGGGGAAGGGGTCCGTGTGCGCGAATTCGTCCGCGAACATACCGGCGCCGACCTTCCGAAGCAATATTCCATTTTCACCGGCACCCGCTCGTTGCTCCGTCATACGCTCGACCGCGTTGAACGCGTCGTCGCTCCGGAACACGTCATTTCGCTCATCGCCGCTGACCACGAGGATCTGTCCCGGGAAACGCTGACCACGGCGGAACGGAACCGTGTCCTTCTGATTCCGCGGAACAGGGAAACGGGCCCGAATGTGCTCTGCGCGACCCTCCGCATTCACTCGCTCGATCCCGAAGCGGTGATTCTGTTCGCCCCGTCCGATCATTTCATTCTCGAAGAAGAACACTTCATCACGTACGTGGAGGCGGCATTCCGATTTGTCGCGGCCTTTCCGCATTTCGCCGTCCTGCTGGGCGTGCGGACCCACGAACCCGATCCGGAGTACGGCTGGATCGAGCTTGCCGGGGATTTCCTGGCGCACGCGGGCAACCGCTTCGGCAAGGTGAACCGGTTCTACGAGAAGCCGTCCAGGCGGGTGGCGGCCGGATTGCATCGGCGGGGCGCGCTGGTCAACACGATGATCACGATCGCGAGCGCGGGCGTCATGATGAGCCTCTTTCACCACGCGGAGCCGGATGTGTATCAGCACGTTCTTCGGGCGAAGCTGTCGCATGGCGACCGGCTGGACGATGAAACGATGGCGACGCTGTTCAAAGCGATGCCGTCGTTCAGTTTCGCTCAGACCATCCTCCAGCAGAATCCGGACCGTCTCCGCGTTCTGCGGATGGATGGCGTCTACTGGAGCGATTGGGGGAAGAAGGAGAGGATCCTCCGGGATCTGAGCCTCCTCGGCCGCGGCGGGTAGATGCTGCTGTCGGCGTGACACGTTCCTTTCCGCCTCTCCGGCAGCGGACGGCTGGACGGCTCTTCCCGCCATCCCCATTCGCTCCGACTTGTCCCGGCAGTGTCCTGCATTTCACCAGGTGGCTGTAAACGGCCACTCCAGTCTCACCGTTATCCCCCTATTTGGCCAAAAAACGCTGTTTTGTTGGCACCGCCGTTGCTGAATGCAGCGTGACTTGCCACTCCGGGACACGCCGGAGAAGGTTCACAGAGTCGGGATTTCCCCCAAGGAGCCAATGATGGCAGATGGATTTCTGAACGAAACGTTCGCTGCTCATTACGTCATGTATTCGCATGACTACGTGTTTGAACACTCGATCGCGAGCGTGTATCCGCATGTCGATCGCATTCTCATTGCGCGGACTCGAAAACCCTGGTTCGGAGATCCTATCGATCTCACGCAGACGGACGAAATCCTCAGCCGCGTCATGGAGAAGTACGGCGACAAGATCGATCTGTACGAGCAGGAATTTCCGGACGAGCAGACGCAGCGAAATTTTCTGCTCGATCGTTCACGAGCGCGCGGGGATCGGGGGGCGTTCATCGTCGACTGTGATGAGGTCTTCATCGGCAAGGCGTTCCGTCGTTTCCTTGCTCTGATCGAACGCGACCATCCAAAGGGAATCCGGGGGCTCTATCTCACATTCGTGAAGGACGCCGGATACTGTGTTGCGCCGCCGTATGAAGACAATCTGTTCTACGTCGATGTCACGTGCGGCGCCCGATTCAGCTGGGCGCGGAAGTTCGAAGCAGAGCAGGTCAGCCTGGAATCGCCCGAGCCGGAGATCCTGCACTTTTCCTATCTTCGTCGGCACGATGAAGACATCCGCGCCAAAGTGCGCTCCTTCATGCACCAGGGAGATGCCGATTGGGAGACGTGGATCAGGGAAGTGTATGACCGGTTCCATCCGAGCCTGACCAATTTCCATCCCGTCTGGCCGGAACGGTGGTCCGGACTGAAGCCGTTCGACGGGAGCAGATTCCCCGCCTTACTTCGCTCCATGCTGGAGGCCGACGGTAAACTTACCGATCGGAATTCACAGGAGCACGAACGAGTATTGAAGCTGCACCTCGGTTGCGGACCGAAGATCCTGCCCGGTTACGTCAATGTGGATCTCTACGATCTGCACGCGGACGTCAAGGCAAACATCTCGGATCTGCACATGTTCAGGGACAACACGGTCGACGAGATCTACATGAACGCAGTGTTCGAGCATTTGTATACGTTCGAACAGGATGCCGCCCTGCGGGAATGGTTCCGGGTCCTCAAGCCCGCAGGACGTTTGCGGATCGACAGCACGCCTGATTTTGACGCGGTGATCGATGCCTACCGCCGGGGGGCGACGGGGAACACGCGGGATCGCTTCGATCTCGAAGAGGTCATGCGGTACACCCACGGGGCATACGCCGCTGACGACAAGCTGGGACAGATCCACAAGGATATCTTCACGCGGGAAAAGATGCGTCGTCTGTGTGAACGGGCGGGATTCACGATCGTGTCCGTCGATTCCGTGTGTTGGAAGGATGAGCCGCATCCGGTCAACATCAATGTCATTGCCGAAAAGCCCCTGTTGGACGAGTGGAACGTCAGGCTTGACGAGGCGATTCGGCTTCGGAATGACGGGGACCGGCAGGCTTCGCGCCGGTTGCTGGAATCCCTTCTGAATGCCGGTTTTGATCCGGCGACCGTGCACAACGAACTCGGCGTGCTCGAGTTCCAGGACGGACGGAGCGACGAAGCGCTTTCGCATCTTGAGCAGGCAGTGGCGCTTCGCCCCGATCTTCTCTCTGCCCGCAAGAATCTCGCTGACCTGTTGTTGGAGCAGGGGGATCAGTACCGCGCCTTGAATCTGTATCATGATGTCCTGAAGCTTGACCCGACCGATGTTGCGGCGCTGCTCGGCGCCGGCGGGATCATGCTGGCCACCGGCCGCGTGAAGATCGCGATCTATGATTTCCGCCGCGTGCTGGAGCTCGACCCCGGCAATGCGGTTGCGCAACAGATCCTTGCGACACTGAATACTCCGGCGGCGGATCAGACGGCAGGACCGCGCTCCGGCGGAAACACGGACTCGGCCGGGCAATCGAGAGCGAAACAGGGCTCCGGCCGGCGTTCGGCGGCGTCTGCACGTCCCGGCGTTGCCACTCACCGCGCAGCGGATACCCTCAGCGTGGCCGAAGACGCACCATGCCCTGCCGTCGCCCGCGAGACAGCGCCTCTTCAGTTCGAACGCTTTCACACGCTTGACGATTTTCGTGCGTGGCGAGGAGTGCGGGAGGAAGAATACCGCCGCCGGCAGCAGCTCGAGCAATCGCTTGCGATCGACGCGGAGTCATTTGGCGTTCCGGGTCACTGCCATGTCTGCGGTCGGGACGTGGCGTTCGCCGTGGACTACCAGTACGCTTCCGGTGCGAACGGTCAGCGCATTCCGAACTGGCGGGAACGGCTGGTGTGTCCTTCATGCGGACTGTCGAACCGGTTGCGCTCGTCGATCCATGCGTTCCGTGAACTCGCCGGCGCCCGGACAGATCTCGACGTGTTTCTCACAGAACAGACCACGCCCCTCTACCGCTGGTTCCGGGACAATTATCCGCGTGTGACCGGCAGCGAATTCCTCGGAGCCGATGCGGCTCCCGGGACGATCGATGGCCGGGGCGTGCGGAACGAAGACCTGACACGACTGACGTTCGGCACCGGATCGTTCGATGCGATCCTGTCGTTCGAGGTGCTGGAACATATCCCCGATTACCGGTCTGCCCTCGAAGAGATGGCCCGCGTGCTCAGACCCGGCGGCATCCTGCTGTTCTCTGTGCCGTTTGCTCCGCTTCAGCAATCCCATGTGGTTCGCGCCCGGCTGAACGAGAACGGCGCGGTGGAGCATCTCCTCCCGCCCGAGTATCACGGCGATCCGGTCAACGCCAACGGTTGCCTCGCCTTCTATCATTTCGGCTGGCAGATGCTTAACGATCTGGCGGAGGCGGGCTTCCGCGAGTCCGGGATTCTCGCTTACTGGTCTCAGGAATACGGATATCTTGGCGGAGAGCAATACCTGCTGTACGCGACGGTGTAACGGCCTGTCGTCCCCGGCTATCGTCCCGGCAGCACGCGGGGGACCAGAGACGACGTTCATCGAATTATGAGGACTCAATGGAACTCGCAGAACTGAAGAATCGGCTTCAGGAACTGTTTGATCAGAATGATCATGCAGGGACGCAGGCCCTGCTGCGGGACGCGCTCGCCGCCTGTCCTGCGGACCGGGAAACGGCACTTTCCCTGCGTCGGTGGCTCGGCCGGCTCTCGTACTACGGCGGCCATCCGGACGAAGCGCGCGTGCAATTTCTCGAGGCGCTCCGGCTGAATCCGCGGGATCCGTCCGCGCTGATTTATCTCGCGCGCCTCGCCGAAGAGCAGCACCGGCCGGACAGCGCCCTCCGATTATACACCGCCGCCATGGACGCGCGACCCGACTACGCTCATCTCAGCGACACCCTGCGTCGCATCCTGCGTGCGCAGAACGCCTCCGATCCGGAGATCGCTCGACTCGTTCCGGCCGTCACGTCCGTGGATGAACCGACGCCGCTGGTGTCGATCATCGTCGTGTGCTACAATAAGGTCGAACATACCGAGCGTTGTCTGCGGGCCATTGTCGATCACACCGACGGCGTGATGTACGAAGTGATCGTGGTGGACAACGGCTCCGTGGACGAAACCTCGGCTCTGCTGGAGAGTTATGCCGGACGCATCACCTTCGTCCGATCGGAGTTCAACCGCGGGTTCGTCGGCGGCAACAATTTCGCGGAGCCGCACGCCCGGGGCGAGTATGTCGTATTTCTCAATAACGATACCGAGGTGCAGGATCATTGGCTGCGGGAACTGGTCGAAACCTTCCGCCGCGATCCGCTGGTGGGCGCCGCAGGATCCAAATTGATCTATCCGGACGGTCGACTGCAGGAGGCGGGGGGAGCCATCTTCTCCGACGGAACGGGATGGAACTACGGCCGGAACGCGAATCCAGGTGTCGGTCTCTACACCTTCGCGCGGGAAGTCGACTACTGCTCCGGCGCGGCACTCATGGTCCGTCGCGATCTGTTCGAGCGCTTGGGGGGATTTGACGAACGGTATGCTCCGGCGTACTTCGAGGACACCGATCTTTGCTTCGGAATCCGAAAGCTCGGGTATCGCGTCATGTATTGCCCGGAATCGAAGGTGGTTCACTATGAAGGCGCGACGGCCGGCACGGACCTTGGCTCAGGGTTCAAGAAGTACCAGGTCATCAACACGCCAAAGTTCCAGGAGAAGTGGGCGAAGGAGCTTCGCGCGCAGAGTCCACCTGATCCGAGTCTCTCGTATCAGTTCTCGAATCGCCGGATCGGCAAGCGGGTGCTGATCATCGACGACTGGCCGCCGCTGCCGGATCGGGCGGCCGGCAGTCTGCGGCTCCATCACACTGTCCGTCAAATGCTGGATCTGGGCTTCCAGGTAACGTACGCCCACCTCATGGATGCACAGCTCGATACGAGCGCGCGTGAACACATGAAGGAACTCCGGCTCCTCGGTGTCGAGATGATCTGGTTCGAATACAAGCACTGGTGGGACTTCCGAAATTCGCCCGCCGTGCGGCCCACGCTCGAACGACTGATCGGCTCGCTTGATCTTCCGAAACGGAAGTTCGACCTGGTGTACATCTGCTTCTGGCATATCGCCGATTACTTCATTGACCTGATCCGGTCGGCTGATCCGACTGTCCCCGTCGTTGTCGACTCGATGGACCTGCACTACCTCCGCGAAGCACGACAGGCGGATGTGACCAAGGATCCGGCGGCCCGGGCGAGGGCACAGGAGACCAAGCGGCGCGAGCTGGCGGTGTACGCCAAAGCGGACGCGGTCACGACCGTGACGGAACAGGACCGCGAGAAGCTCCGGGCGGACCTCCCGAAGAAAGCCGTGCTGATTATGACGGATGTACATGATCCGTTTGATTCCGCCGTGCCGTTCGAGCAGCGCCGCGACCTGCTGTTCGTCGGCAACTTCAATCACACGCCGAATGAAGACGCCGTCGTCTGGTTTTGCGAAAGGATTTTTCCCTTGATCCGTGCACGGACCCCCGATGTGCGGTTCCTGATCGTCGGCAACAACCCGACGCCCCGCGTGCGGGCCCTGGCCTCCGACGACGTGGAGGTGACCGGTTGGGTGCCGTCGGTCCGTCCCTACCTGGAGCGCTGTCGTGTATCCGTCGTTCCGCTGCGCTACGGGGCCGGCAACAAGGGAAAAGTGGGGGAGACGCTTTCGCACGGACTGCCAATGGTCTCCACCAATATCGGAGCGGAGGGGATGAACATCGTTCCCGGCGAGCATTCGTTCGTTGCCGATGATCCCGCCGCGTTCGCCGATGCGGTCGTCCGGCTGTATACCGATGCCGCGACATGGGCAAAGTTCTCCGCGGCGGGAAAAGCGCTGATCGCCGGACAGTATTCGAGCGCCCTCATGCGACGCCGGATCGAATATCTCACGAGTTTCCCGGACCGCATTGCCTTCACAAGCCGTCGGGCGCTGGAATATCCGACTCCTCCCGAGGTCAGCGTCATCATCGTCACCTACAACCAGTGGAAATACACCCGACAGTGTCTCGACAGTATCCGCGAGCACACACGCATCAGTCACGAGATCATCATTGTTGACAATGCCTCGACCGACGGGACGCTCACCGGCCTGCGGTCGTATCCGGAGGTGCGGCTGATCCGGAATGCCGTGAACGTCGGCTTCCCCGGCGCGGTCAACCAGGGCATCAACGCCGCGCTCGGCCGGTTCGTCCTGCTGCTCAATAATGACACGCTTGTCACCGACGGCTGGCTGGAGCGGATGGTCGAGGTCGCGGAGAGCAGTCCGGTGATCGGCATCGTCGGACCGGTCAGCAACAGCGTCAGCGGCGTCCAGCTGGATCGCGATGCCTCGTACGACGATGTGAATGCCATGCCGGCGTACGCCGCGAAGAAACGGCAGGAACGCCAGGGGACGCTGATCGAATTTCCCCGTGTGGCCTTCCTCTGCACATTGATCCGGCGCGACGTGATCGACCGGATCGGCGGGCTGGACGAGCGCTTTGCACCGGGCAACTACGAGGACGATGACTTCTGCCTCCGGGCACAGATCGCCGGCTTCCGCACGGTCATTGCCGCGGATGTCTTCATCCACCATTACGGATCACGGAGCTTCCGTGCCGGCGGGGAGCAGGCGTATGCCGATCGGCTCTCCGAGAACCGGAATCGCTTCGTGGCGAAATGGGGGACCAATCCGGACTCCATCTGGCTCGACGGTGCCGGCGTGCGCAAGCGGGACGTCCGCTGCCCTGTGCACCGGGATGTCTTCATCCAGGAGTTCGAGCGGGCCAGCGTGCTTCTCGAGGACCGAGATTGGGAACATGCCGCCGTTCACCTGACGAACGCGGTCAACGTCTATCATACCTCACCCCGACGCGGCTATGCGGTCGAATTTCCCGATGTGCTGGATCTGGCCGCCACCGTTTTTCTCCACTTGGGCGACCTGGAAGAGGCGAGGAGTCTCTTCGAGGAGGAGCTTCGTCTGACGCCGACATCGGTGCGTGCGACGGTCGGCCTGGCGCAGGTGTTCAAAGCCGCCGGGCTGGTCGATGCGGCGCGGGCAATGCTCGATGCCGCTATCCAGCTCGATCCGGAAAACGACCGGTGGGTCCGCGAGCGGGACCTGCTCATGGCACCGGCCGACGAGTCGGTTGCGGCGGAGGAGCCGGCATCGGCGGGAGGCACGGCGTGAATCACAGCAGCGGGTCCCGTCCACGGCTGTCGTTGTGCATGATCGTGCGCAACGAAGAGAAGTTTCTGGACGGCTGTCTGGAGAGTGTGCGCGGGATTGCAGACGAGATCGTCATCGTGGACACCGGTTCGACCGATGCCACGCTGGACATTGCCCGACGGCACGGTGCACGGGTCTTCTCATTTGACTGGTGCGATGATTTTTCCGCGGCGCGAAATGAGTCACTCCGGCATGCGGACGGCCGATGGATCCTGTATCTGGATGCGGATGAACGCATCGTGCCGGGTCAGGAACGTGCGATCAATGAACTGCTGAGCGACCTCGGCGCCGGCGGATTCATCCTCTGGGTGGAGGGCGATCATCACCTGCCCGGTCATACTGTCCGGCACCGGAACGGATATCCCCGGCTGTTCCGCAATGACCCCGCGATCCGGTTCGAAGGCCGGGTGCACGAGCAGATCAGTCCTTCGATCGAGCGCCGGGGCCTGCCGATCCGCGTGTCCGGCGTGATCATCGAGCATCTCGGCTACGGTCAGAGTTACGAGATCGTGACGGCAAAGGCGGAGCGGAATCTCGCCATGCTTCGCCGACAGGCGGAAGCGAACCCGCGCGACGGGTACACGCTGTTCCAGATCGGCAACTCGCTCGATGTGTTGGAGCGATATGACGAAGCGCGTCCTGTGATCGAACAGGCGCTGACGTTGCCTCTCTCGGAAAGTGTTCGTGCCGCCGCGGAGACCATTCTGGCCGGCATTGCGATCCGGCAGCATCGTCCCGCGGACGCGGCGGAGGCCGCTCGGCGGTCCATCGCCCTGTCGCCCAATCAGCAGATCGCGCGATGGTTCCTCGGCGTCGGGCTGATGGAAGCCGGCGCCTTCGACGAGGCAATTGCGACGTTTGAAGAGATACTCCGCTTATCGAAGACTCAGCGCAACGGCAGAGTGACGGCGCACGACGTGATGATCGACGACTGGAAAGTGCTGTTCCACCTGGGGCAATGCCACGAACGGCGCGGCTCGTACGAACAGGCCGCCGACTGCTATGCAGGAGTGATCGAGCGGAATCCTGAGCCGGAGGACTCGTGGCAAGGGCTGTTGCGCGTGGAACTGCACAGTTCGGACGGCGACCGTTCGGTGGCACGGCTGTCCCGCCTGCTCGAGACCGGCCGGCATGGCGCGGAATTGTG
Source organism: Bacteroidota bacterium (assembly GCA_021813905.1). Taxonomy (GTDB): domain Bacteria; phylum Bacteroidota; class Ignavibacteria; order UBA10030; family UBA10030; genus JAKAJH01. The sequence goes on from JAKAJH010000046.1 coordinate 16,823, forward strand.
GCGGGAGATCGCCCGGCATCATCACCGTGCCGGACGCCGTGACGAAGCTCGCGG
>JAKAJH010000046.1:16886-22685 GCA_021813905.1 Bacteroidota bacterium
GCGGGCGCGGCAGCGGATGAGTCTGAACGCATGAACGGCTCGGACGAGCAGCTTCATCTCATGCGAATGGAGTGGGCGCTGGAACACGGGCCCCTGGAAGCAGCGGGGGAAGTGCTTGCCCGCGCACGCGTGGGAGGAGGGATGTCGTTCGGTTTGTACAAACGGGCGGTCGACGAGGCCATCCGGCGGGGAAATCTCGCCGCCGCCCTCAATTACCTCAGAGAAATGACCGATACTATCCCTGAACGGATCCCGGCGGAGCTTCGTCCCCGTTTTGAGGCTCTTTTGGCCCGTTTATCGGCGGTTGCGGCAGGGTAGACCGCCACTAAAGATTTTCGCAGGCCTGCCGATACTCAATACAGAAGGAGCCTTCGCTCCTCACAGGCCGGGCACGGATGCCCGGGTTTTTCACACCTAACTACATGGAGGTACCCATGGCGTTCTCAACAGGTTCCCGCATCAACACCAACATTGCGGCGTACAATGCGCTCAACGCATTGAATGCCATCAATCGTGAAGTTGGTGTTCACCAGCTGCGTCTTGCCACCGGCAAGCGCGTCAATTCCGCCGCTGACGATGCGTCCGGCTATGTGATTTCCAAGAAAATGGAAGGCCGTTCGCGTTCGCTGTCCGCCGCCGTCAATAACGTTGGCGACGCGCAGAGCGTTCTTGGCGTGGCCGAAGGTGGCTATCAGACGGTCGCAGATCTTCTCGTGCAGATCAAGGACAAGCAGGTCCGTGCATCGGACGGCGCGTTCGGAGCGGACGAGAAAGATGCCATCGCGGCTGAGATCAACAAGCTGATGAGCGAAATCGACGACATCAACGGCCAGACGAAGTTCAACGGCCAGGTTCTGTTCAAAAAGGACGGAGCCGCCGCCGCGTACTCTGCGTCGTTCCAGGTCGGCGAAGCCAGCGCCGAGTCCATGACGCTCAGTTTCACGGCCACGACGGGTGCCACGTCGCTTCTCGGTGTCGCAGCCGGATCCGTCACGTCGGCGAACATCAGCACGCTGACCGTGGACACCGCGCTGACGACCGTCAACGCCGAGATCGGCAGCATCGGTGCCCAGATGAACCGCCTGTCGGTGAAGGAGTCCAACCTGAACACCGCCATCACCAACACGGATGCTGCGAAGAGCCGCATCATGGATGCTGACATCGCTGCGGAACAGATCTCCGCGGTGAAGCTCCAGATCCTGCAACAGACGGCCACGGCTCAGCTGGCGCAAGCCAACTCGAATCCGCAGGTCTTCCTGTCGCTCTTCCGGTAAAATCCGGTGCGTCGTTGAAGGGCTTCGGCGCAGTGCCGGAGCCCTTCATCTTCTTTTCACACAGCGCGGTGCGCGCTGACATGACGAGGTGAGGAGCGTATGCAACAGGGTGCAGCGGTGATGGAACGGGAGCGGGAAGTGATTCCGGGCGCCATGGTGGCCCCGGATGACCGGACATCGTCGGCCGTCAATGCCTACCGGCGGGATCAGATCGCCAATATGACGCCGGTTGAAGTCGTCAAGCGATTGTATGATGTGGCGATCCTGGGATGCAAGAAGAATGATGGCGCGCTGGCGCGCAAGGCAATCACGGAACTGATGGTCAGCCTCAATTTTGAATATCAGGAAATGTCGACGACGCTGTATTGGCTGTACGATTATGCAAAGCGAAGCATTCGGGAAGGAAAGACGGATGACGCCCTGCGCGTGCTGGAAGAACTGCGCGCGACATGGTCGCAAGCGTTCAAACTGGAGTGAGTATGTCCTCGATATCTCAGACAGGATCGTTGTCGTCGCAGATCGAAGCGCTGGTCTCCCAATATGCGGCGAGTCTTCGTACCAAGCAGATCAGTCCGCTGGAGAATAAACGGACCAGTCTGGGTGCGCGCCTCAACGTCCTCTCGGAACTGAAGACGCGGCTGCAGGCGCTCTATACCACTTCGGACGGCCTGACGCAGACCAACAGCACGTCAAAGTTCAAGGCGTACCTCGCCTCCTCATCGCTCGAATCGGTCGTGACCGCCACCGCCGACTCGGCGGCCTCCATCGGAGCGCACTCGCTGTTCGTCTCCCAGCTCGCGAAATACGATACGATCGTTTCGGCGCGGTTCACGAGCGCCGGCACCACCATCGCCCAATCCGAACTGACGGCGGCTGAACAGGCGGCGGGGCAGGGAACCCGGCAGTTTGCAGTGATGGAAAATGGCGTCGTCAAGGCCACGGTCAGCGTCGCCCTCAACTGGACGGCCACCCCGGCGGGTGACACGAATGGCACGGTTCTGAGCAAGATCGCCTCGGCGATCAACGGGTCGTCGAACGCCGCGGCCGTTGTCTCTGCCTCCGTGGTGACCGTCACGCCGACGGAGAGCAAGCTGGTCCTGACAAGCAAATCTTCCGGATCGACGCACACGATCACGCTGCAGGATGTCGGTACCGGCACGCTGATGCAGAATATCGGCCTCCCGTCCTCCGTGTTCGCGGGCAGAACGGCGCCGTCCGCGACGACCGTTGCCGACGACCCGCTGAACAACCCCGGCGGCTACCTGTACACCAATGCAAACAGCCTGGATGCGGTGTTTACGCTCGACGGGATCGAGCTGCGGCGTCAGTCGAATACCGTCTCCGACGCCCTGTCCGGCGTGACTTTCAATCTGAAGTCCGTCCAGCAGTTGACCGATTCGCCGGCGACGGTAAACGTTGCGGTGGACAAAGACGGCATCAAAGGAAGTGTGCAGAGTTTCCTGACCGACTACAATGCGGCGATCACCTATCTGAACCAGAAGACCGCCATTAATCCGAATACCTATGTGCGCGAAATCCTGGCCGGCGACAGTACCGCCCTGCAATTGCGCCTGCAGCTCCGGCAGATGGTCATCACGCCGGTCACCAGTGTCGCGGCCGGGAATCCGTACCTTCTGGCGGATGTCGGCATCTCAGCAGCGGCCGACGGAACGTTGAGCATTACGGACGTGAGCAAATTCTCGGCGGCAATGAACACGGATTCGACAAAGATGGCCGACCTGTTCAACTCGTCCGACGGCGTCGCCGTCCGGCTCAAGAATTATCTGGATAGGATCACGGCCGCCGGGGGCACATTGGATACCACCCGGAGCGGCGTGACCGACCAGCTCAACAGTCTCAACGATCAGATCACGCGGGCCACGGATCGCATGAACGCCCAGGTGGCTCAGTTCAGGGCGGAATTCGTCCAACTCCAGTCATTGATGACGGAAGTGTCCGCACAACAACAACAGATCGCCAGCCTGGTCCAGATCACCGGCTAGCAGAATGCATGAAAGAACCATGAGCGCCGTGAACTCGGTCCCCGCGAGCAACACCGTCGGAGGCGCCGAGACATACAAAAGCAGCATCCCGCATCGTGAGGCGTCCGGTCAGACGGCTCCGTTGCCGCAGGAGAAGGTGCGCGCGGTCGTGGAGGAACTCAACCGGTCGATGCAGGCTATGGGAACGTCGCTCTCGTTTTCGATGGACGCGGCGACGCGGAAAACCATCATCCGGGTTCTCAATGACAGGACCGGTGAAGTGATCCGTCAGATCCCGGCCGAGGACGTGCTTCGCATGTCTCAACGCATCGCCGAATTGCTCGGAGTGCTGTATGACGGCGCCGCGTGAACGGACGGATGTTGCCGTTCCGGCGTCTCCGGAGTCCTGGGGCGCGTGCCGTGAACGCATGGACCGCATTCTCCGCCTGACCATGGAACTGTCGGATCGGATGACGGGGGAGCGACCGGAAACGCTGGACGCGATGGTGGCCGAGCGTGGACGACTCCTGGCGGAACTTGCCGGGTCACTGGAGCATCTCCGGACAGGGCTCGTGTCAGCCGCGGAACAGGAGCATGTCCGCGTAACCCTGGATGCATGGGAGAAAGACATGGAACAGCACGGAGAAGAACTGGTGCGCCGGCTCCGTGTCCGAAAACAGCAGACGCTGGACACCCTGTCCGCGCTGCAGCGCGCACGAAACGTGGAACGCTACACACGCTGAAGGTGGACCATGACGGTCAATGAAGTGTCGGGGAACGGCTTCCCGATCCAGCCCGGCCAACCGCGCCGCGCCAAGAACGAGCCGGCGAAGGATCGCACGGCAGAGGATCGTGTGGAGCTTTCGGATGAGGCCCGCTCGCTGTTCGAGTCGGCGGAAGGCCGTCGCCTGGACGACATCCGTCAGAAGATCGATGCGGGATACTACAACCGGCGGGATGTCCTGGAGAAAGTCGTCGATTCGATCCTGCGGGATCTCGCTTGAACAGACGGGACCCGCGATGCCGAACGATCACGACATGATGAATCGGGCGTTGGAGATCTGCGCACAGATCAACGCGCTGAGTGCCTGGACCGATCAGCAAAGCCGGCCGCAGAACCGCCTCGTCGTTTCCTCCGATGTGTACTGGATCCTCCTGGAATACACGGTGTACATTCATGCCCTGCAAGGGACCGAAGGGCACACGCTGGAAGAGTATGTCCGGACCGATGATCTGGTGTATGATACCGGTCCGCATCAGCTCGACGTGCATCTGGATTTCTTTCTTCCGCCGCAGTCGTTCCGGATCGAGTGACCGTCGGCGGAACCCCTTTCGCTTCATTCCCCCATTCCGTATATTCGACGAGCGGTGACCGCACGCATTGTCGCCCGAACCGCCCCTTCATGAAGGTACAAAAGCCCATCCGGATCGTGGTCGCGGACGATCATCAGATCGTTCGGCACGGCATCGTGTCCCTCCTCTCCCTGAATCAATCGCTCGACGTGGTGGCGGAGGCTTCCGACGGCCGCGCCGCGCTCGAACAAACCCTCGCCCTGGACCCGGACGTCGTGCTGATGGATATCAGCATGCCGGAGATGAACGGTCTGGTCGCGACCCGGCAGATCAAGGCGAAGAGACCGCGGGTGAAGGTGCTGGTGCTCTCGGCGTATGACAATCCCGAGTACGTCGAGGAGATCCTGCAAAGCGGCGCCAGCGGATACCTCCTGAAGAATACGTCTCCGGAAGAGCTGTACGCCGCCATCGAAGCCGTGTACAGCGGCAATGCCTTCTTCAGCCCCTCCATCTCACGGCTGGTGCTGAACGGCTTTCTGGCGGCCGAGAACCGTCCGGCCAGTCCGGCGACCAGCCGCGGACCGGCCCCGAAGACCCCGCTGACCGATCGTGAGCGCGAGATCCTCCGGCTGATCGCGGAAGGCAAATCTCACCAGCAGATCGCCCGGAGCCTCCACATCAGTATCCGCACTGTTGATACCCATCGCAACAACATCATGAAGAAGACGGGTCTCCATGATACCGCCAGCCTCGTGACATATGCGATCCGCGAGAAGATCGCCAGCCTCTGAGCATCGTTCCGCCGCGTCTTCCGTCCTTCTGCTCTCGTACCATCACCTGTTTTGATCCGCCCGCCGTGCTTCCGGATTCTACGCGATATCGCGTAGGCCGAGAAATACGCGGTTTCGTCGATTGACCGTTGGTGGTCATTATTGTACTATTGGCTGCAGAGTTTCAGCCTTCCACCAAAGGAATCACGAATGCTATGAAGCAGAGCAAGCCGTCACTTCGTGACCGGGCGCAATCGCCCCTGACCATTCTTGTCGTGGATGACATTCCGGAAAATCTCTCGCTCCTGGAAGATGTGCTGGAGGAAGAGGGGTACCGGACGCTGACAACAACGAGCTCGGAAGACGCGCTGCGGATTGCCGACCGGGATGCCGTGCACCTCGTCATCGCGGACGCGCTGATGCCGAAGATGGACGGTCTGCAGCTGTGCCGGAACCTCCGGAGCCGGGCCGGACACGCGC
>JAKAJH010000047.1 GCA_021813905.1 Bacteroidota bacterium
AGGCGGGATTCTCATTCCCCCAAACGCTCCGAATGATCGTCGAAGAAGCACTGGCCCGTCGCCACGCGATGTCAGAACCCACGGGAACCGGCGAACCACATGCCCCCAGCGTCCGCTAGCGCCACCGATCGTCACGTACCGGCCATGCGGTTGCGCATGTTCCGCCGGTACCGGACCGTCGCATTCATCTGTCTCTCGGAGTCGGCCGGAGGGCTGGAACTGACAACCGTCCGGCTTGCAGTCGAATGCCGGTCACGAGGTGCCCGGCCGCTGGTCATCGGTCCGCCGGGCAGTTCGCTTGAGCGGATCGCCGGAGCAGAAGGGATACCGTTTGAGGCGCTTCGGTCCCGGGTGAAGTACGGCGATCTTCCGGCGGCGATGCGCCTTGCCGCACTCATGCGGATCCACGCAACTGAGATCGCCGTGCTCATGCGGTCACAGGACATCCATCTGGCCGCCCTTGCCCGCCTCTCCCGCCGCATGCCGCACATCGTCTTCTATCAGCAGATGCAGTCCGGTCTTGCGAAGCGCGATCCGCTGCACACGTGGGTGTACGCCCGCATCGACCGATGGCTGACCCTGACCGCGCGGATGCGCGACGACGTGGTCCAATTCACGCACATGCCGGCCGACCGGATCGACGTTGTGCCGCTCGGACGCGACACCACGGCATTCCATCCCGAGGTCATCGCCCGCCGCGACGCCCGGAAGGCACTCAGTCTCCCCGAACGCCGCCTTGTCGTGGGAATGCTCGGCCGGCTCGACCCGCAAAAGGGTCAGGACGACCTTCTTCGCGCAGCATCGGTGGTTCTCGCGAAGTACCCCCGGGCCCTCTTTCTTCTGATGGGGGACGAGACGAGGAACGAGCCCGGTGAACGGACCCGACTGGAAGCTCTGATCCGGAGTCTGGAAATCGGGAGCGCGGTGCGGATGCTGCCCGGCACCGATGATGTCCGGCCATTCCTCGCGTCGTTGGATCTGTTTGTGATGCCCTCACACGCGGAGACTTACGGCCTGGTTCTCATCGAAGCGATGGCCATGGGCCGGCCGGTGATTGCCACTGATGCCGGCGGGGTGCCGGAGATCGTGCGGGACGGCGTTGATGGCTTGCTCGTACCGCCGCGGGATCCGAAAGCACTCGCCGCAGCCATGCTCCGACTCGCCGGAGATGCACATCTCCGCAGAACGTACGGCCATGCGGCCCGCACTCGTGCGTGTGATGCATTTGACGCCGCGCGGTGCGCCGACCTCTTCGTCGAAGCGGTGGATCGCCTCCCGTTCTCCCGTATCCGTCCACCGGCGGGCACAGCCCGTCCGGGCCGATAAGCGCTTCAGGACCTCGGGAATATTCCGTATATTCAGTTCGGTCAGACGTTTCCCTTTCACCGTGTACGCAGGGTCGATCAATGGGCAGAATTTTCGAGAAGCGGAAGTACAAGATGTTCGCGCGCTTTGCGCGCATGTCGAAGGCATTCAACCGGATCGGACGGGACATCCAGATCGCCGTTCGCCAGGGCGGTGCCGATCCCAAAGGCAATCCCCGTTTGCGCCTGGCGATGCAGAACGCCCGCAGCGTGAACATGCCGAAGGACCGCGTGGAAGCCGCCATCAAGCGCGCCACTCAGAAGGACACGTCCGGGTATGAAGAGATCACGTACGAAGGTTATGCGCCCCACGGCATCGCAGTGATGATCGAGGCGGCCACGGACAATCCGACCCGGACGGTTGCAAATATCCGACACCTGTTCACGAAGTTCGGCGGGTCGCTTGCGGCCGGCGGATCGATCGCGTTCATGTTTGAGCGGAAAGGCGTATTCAAGATCCCTGCCGATGCCGTCAAGAACGTTGACGAATTCGAGCTGGAAATGATCGACCACGGACTCGAGGATCTCATCCAGGGGGAGCAGGAATTCTACCTGTACACGACCTTCCAGGATTTCGGGCGGATGCAGAAGGCGCTGGAGGAGCGCGGCATTGAAGGAGCGGGGACGGAGATCCAGTTCATCCCAACGGCAACGAAAGAGCTTCCCGCGGAACAGGTGGCGGAGGTGAAGGAATTGCTCGACGCGCTCGAAGAGGATGACGACGTGCAGTCGGTCTTCCACACCTTACAGGACTGACCAACGACCGAAGGCTGCCGGGGGCAGGCCTTGCCTGACGACGGTCACACCATTTCTTCTTTCCCGCGATTCAACGACAAGATCGGATTTCCCGCGCTGACCCGGCGGGCGAGGAGCACCCGCTTCTCAGCGGGTGATGTAGTAGGGCATGTCCTTCAACTGAGGAGTGCTTGCGTACACGCTTGTGATGCTCCATCGGTCGTGGACAAGGGGGGCGGAGATCCGCACCAGCGAGGCGTACTGAGTGACCGTATCCGGTCCGAACATGCCGATGCCCGTGACGCTCGACGTTCCCGCGCTCAGGTCTAGCGCGGTCACTCTCCACGAGACACTCCCCCCGGAAACGGACAAATTCGACACATCGTACTTTTCCGAGTTCGCGTACGTGATCTGCCTGACGGCGAAATTCACAGCGGCCAGGGAGAGAAGCCGTGCAGATGTACGGGCTTGGCGATCCGTTGCAGAATAGAGGATTGCCTGGCTCGCCTTCTGAATGACGTACGCATAGAAGCCGAGCATCACGCACAATCCACTGACGAGTATGATCTTCGAACTTCCCATCGTGGAACAATAGTAGCAAAAAACAGCTCAAAATGGGAGTCCCGGGCCCGTGACGGGTATCACAAATTTTGCGGAAAGAAATGGCCCTGCCACGCCGAGGACGGGTAGCGACCATTGAAGAAGTTGTTCGATTGGGTCTGGAGGATGACGTTGAGGGATTTCACCTGGTACGGAGTCAATGTGTACTGTCCGTTGACATCAAAACACTGGATTCGGAACCTGGTCACATAGCGGAGTACGGGAAGAGCGCTTGCCCCGTTGACGCTCCGGTTCAGGTAATATTTCTTCACGCCCAGGCTGTCGGGAATGCCGCTCATCTGCGACAGCGAGTAACGAATCTGATCGACCGACCCGTCATTATCAACGTCGATCTTGAAGGTGATGACACTCGTGTCAAGCTCTGTGATCTCGGTGCCCGTCGCCCGATACCCCATTTGGCGGAATTCGTGGCTCAGGAGCGTCGTTCCCTCATACATCGCCTGGTCCATCGCCGCGCGCTCCGTGCGCTCGTAAAGCACATCCTGCATCGACAGCGTGAGCTGCAGCAGGATCATGATGATCCCGCCCCGAATGACGGCCGCGCCGATCAGATCAAGGAGGGCGACCATGGCTCAGTACGACTTCACCGTGCTGAAGAGAAGGGGCTTGGGGAGATAGAGGGAGTGGGTCACCGTCACGATCATCTTCTTCAGCGCCGTTGGATAGCCGTACGGCGTATCAGGATTGCTCGATGAGATATAGAAGACGCTGTCCCGCACCTGAAATCCCGTGATGATCGGTGTATCCACCACTCGCGTGTAGAGATGATAGTCATCGAAGTCGTTGTATCCGGCGATGGACTTGAACGGGTAGCGGTCGGGAAGCGGCACGGCAGCCATCTCGGAGGAGTTGGGTCCCAACATGTACACCGGCGTGAAGGATTCCGACGCGCTGTTCCAGCTGTACCACGGATTCGGGTCGAACATCTTCTGCGAGGCCTCCGTCAGCATGGAATTGGCGATCTCCGAGGCGAGATGATAGGCTTCGCCCATGAGCTCATCCTGCTGACTCTCGAGGATCAATCGGTTGGCGGAGATCACCACCAGCGTGATGATGATCAGTGCGGCGGTCGTCAGTATCGACTGCCCAAGGCTCATAGGTTCTATTCCCGGAAGAGGAGATTAGTCCTCTTCCATTGTCACCGTGGCGATCTCTTCGACCGAGGTGATCCCCCTGAGCAGCAGATCGATTCCTGCACGCCGGAGCGTGCGCATGCCGTTCTTTTCTGCGGTCGTTCGCAGCGCGTCTTCGTCCACGAATGAGTCGGACTGCAGAATGAGTTTCCGGATATTCTTGTGGAAGTACAGCGCTTCGTGGATCGCCATCCGGCCTTTGTAACCCTGCAAACACTCGGAGCAGCCGACCGGCTCGTAGATCTTGGCCGTCGCCACCTCCTCCTCCAACATTCCCATGCGCATCAGTTCGTCCTTGTCCAGCGACTCCGTCGGTTTCTTGCAGCGCGGGCAGAGCTTGCGCACAAGCCGCTGCGCGAGGATGAGGTTGATGGCGTAGCCGATCAGGAACGGCTCGACGCCCATCTTGTACAACCGCGCAATGGCGCTCGGGGCATCGTTCGTGTGCAGCGTGGAAAGGGTCAGGTGACCGGTATTCGCGAGCTTGATGGCAATGTCCGCCGTGATCCGGTCACGCATCTCACCGACCATCACGATGTCGGGATCGTGACGCAAAATGGAACGCAACGCCCCTTCGAAGTCCAGCTTCGGGTTCAGCTTCACCTGACGGGCGCCGTCGATGAAGTACTCGACGGGATCTTCCACCGTCAGGATATTGATCGACGGATCCATCACCGCCCGCAGGGCGGCCACGAGTGTCGTGCTCTTGCCGCTTCCCGTCGGGCCGGTTACGATCACGATACCGTGCGGCTTCTCGAGCGCCTTGCGGAGCACCTTCTCAACGTATGATCCGAAGCCCAGCTCCTCGATGCGGATGTTGAGATTCGGCTCCTGCAGGATCCGGATGACGATGGATTCGTAGCGGCTCTTCAGCTCTTTGCCGACCACCGGGATCACCGACACGCGGAAGCGGATCGTCTTGTTGTCGATGATCATCTGCGCAAAACCGTCCTGCGCCATGTTGCGTTCGAACCGGTCGAGGTTCTTGGCCCGGTCCTTGACCACAGCCGACACGGCCTCCGCGCGCGTGTCACGGTGCGTGTACCACAATGTCAGTCTGCCATCCACCCGGAAGTGGAATTCCGTCGTCTTTTCGCCGCGCGGGATGATGTGAATGTCGCTCGCGCCCACCCGCACGCCGTCCACCAGGATCTTCTCGACCAGCTGGACGAGTCCGCTCCGGTTGATCTCGTCTTCCAGGGCCTGTTCATACTCCGCGACCTCTTCCTGGGACTCGTCCTCGTAGCGGACCTCACCCCCTTCGGCATGGCTCCCGTATGACGAACGGTCCAGCGCCACGCGACGCCAGAGTTCCTCCCACTGATTGAGGGCGATGTAACAGATTTCGAACTTGCCGTACTGAAATCCGCGGGCCACCATGACGGCAAAGCGGGAGGTCGGGTCGCTGGTCACCACCTGAAGCCGATCCGGGCGGGCGGGGTCAAGACCGAACGGGAGCGTGTGATGCTCGACCGCGAGATCCTTGAGTGAATCAGGCAGGCCGTTGAATTCCTTGCGAATGAAGGCAAGCGTGTCGTCGGTGAGTTTTCCGGCGGCAATATCGATGGTCCGGAATGCGTAGAAGCTCGCGACCTCACGATACAGCAGGTCGCGGTCCACCTTCAGCACATTGACGAGTACCCAGGGGAGATTCCGGCGGTTCTTCTGATTCTCATCCGAGGACAGCAGGCGCATGGCCTCGGCCAACAACTCCGGCGTGACGATGCCTTTCTCCAGAAGGACATCGCCGAGCTCGCGTTTCTTTGCCAGTGACGTAAAATCCTTGGTGCTGACCGCCATACCGCCTGCGCTTTCTCCCCTCTCGCCGCTACATGCCGTTGATGCGGATCGCCGCCGTTTCCGACGAGAGATATGTCAGAAAGACCAGCGACAATGTGATCATCAGCGTGATGGCCATCTCGATGACGTTCGTCAGGTTCTTCATCGCGTAGCCGTTTTCCATCTGGTAATAATCCGCCAGCTGGACGGCCGTGGCCTTGACGCTGCCCGTCTCGGAACCGGTCTTGAACCGTGAGACGACCATCTCCGGGAAGAACTTCGTCGCCTCAAGCGCCTTGGCGAGTTCCGTGCCGTACTTCAGCATCATCGGCACCGCGACGGTCTTGATCTGCCGCGCGAAGTACGAATTGCCGCTTGCATCCGCGGCGATCTGGATGACGTCGATGTTTTCACCCGAGGAGGTGTACATGATGCCGAGGACCCGGCAGAAGATTTCGATGCTCGTGTTCCGCAGGATACGCCCGAAGTACGGAATCCTGATCACGATCCGGTGGTACTGGATCCGGCCTTCTCCCGATGTGACCCAAAAATAGAACCCCGCGAGCGCACTCAGCGTGATGCCGACGATCAGGTAGAGATGGCCCTTGACCCAGTCGCTCATCTCCATTGTCCACGCCGTCATCGGAGGAATTTCTTCGATCATGGGACCCAGCAGGTCCATCATCTTCGGAAGCAGATAGAGCGCGTAAAATCCGATTGCACCGACGAGGGTCAGCATGGTAATGCCCGGCAGCATCAGCGAGCTCATCAGCCCCTTCTTGAAGTCGGCCTGGCGTTCGACCAGCCTGGCCACGCTCTCGAACACCGACTTCATGTCGCCGCTCTTCGTCGCGATGCCCAGCATCAGCGCCGTGTGGTAGCCGATCACCGGCCCCTGGCGGATGAACGCCTCGCGCGAATCCGTGCCGTTCCGCAGATCGTTGATGATTTCCCGCAACGCGCCGCGCAGATTTTTCTCCCGCGTGTTGTTTGCCATGAGATGCAGGACCTCATGGAACGGGAGCTTCTGCTCCAACAGCTTCGCGCACTGAGTGACGAACGCGACGACCTCGGTGGGCGGCGCACTCTGCATGAATGCGTAATTGCGCCGGACCGATTTCACTTCGAACCCGAGACGCTGCAGCGCCGTCACCACTTCGGACCGTGAGTAGGCGGTCTGTGATCCCTCGATGATTTTCGGTCCGCGCCTGACGCGGTAGTGATACCGGCGCTTCTGACGGACCGAGTGGACGCGCCCGGAATGGAACACCAGGAACGCCTTGGCCCGCTTGCGTGCCTCACGCATCGACGCGGCAATGATGTGCCGCTGGATCATGCGTCCGGTCTTGTCGCGGATCAGTATGCGATATTCGTTGCCACCCACCGGCGGCATGTGCGTCTCGGTCGTTGTTGGTCAGGATCCAGCTCGCCCGGCACCTGACGGCAGTACGCATACGGAGGATGGGGAACGGACGACCTCGCCTCCCGCGGTGCCGTTGATGTGCGGAAACAAACCGGCAATGCATGAAAATCCGATTTTCATCGAAAATCTACCTCTTCCTCGCCAGATTGTCAAGGCCACACCCGCAGAAGCGTTCCAATGCCGTCGACGGTATCACAGGTGTGCATGTACTCCGCGTCATCCCAACAACATCCGGCTTGCGAATCTGGGGAGAATGGCTTAGATTGCCTCGTGGAGGAGGCCCGCGTTGCATCACTCCGTCTTCTCCCACGGGTAACCAGAAGCTGTCTGCGGTGAGCGGTCTCATTCATCGTCCAGTTCATCATCCGAGGAATCGCGCATGGGGCAGCAACAGATGCTGCTGGTTCTGCTGGGGATTCTGATTATCGGCATCGCGATCGCCGCGTCGTTCGGTCTGTTTGAATCGGAAGAAATCGGACAGAACAAGCAGGCGATGATCCACGACATCCTGAACGTCTGCATTTACGCCAAACGATACTACGTGCGGCCGATCTCAATGGGCGGCGGAAGCAGATCGTTCGTCGGGTTCACGATTCCCACCAAGCTGCAGTCGACCGCGAACGGAAGTTACAGCGTCAATCCCACGGTCACCGACGTGACGTTGATCGGGGTGTCCAGCACATCCGCGACCAACACGATGTCCGTCGTCCTGAACAATCAGGGCAAACTCGGCTCCTGGTCGTTCACGGGTGACTTCCAGTAGTCTTTCGTCTTCACTCCTGCCCTCTCCGCCTCACAAACAGTCGGCGATTTCGTTTGCGTCTGCGCAGAGCACTGCCCGCCGCAGAGGGAGCGGTCTGCTCTTCGGTCCCTCGGCAGGGTGATGGCGACGTGGAGATCCCGCGGAAGGAAAGACACTTGCATTTGTAGGGGGGTACTAATAAATTCAGTGAGTTTAATGAGTTACAGGATTCCGGTACGCGCCACCGGGGAATCCGGCCGCTCGCACGCGTCAAGTGGATTCCGGGGAGCATGAGAACGCCACTGCGCAGACCGTTGACGCCCGTTCCGACCTCGCCGTGGAGCGGATGGACGACGGTGAGATGTCGCATGGTATCGCGGGTTTCGCGTCGGATCTGCCAGGCCCCGCGGAACATCAGCCGCTCATCACACCGACATCCGTTCCCTTCATCCACGGAATTTTACCATTGCGTTCCTGCCAGCGGCAAGCACCGCGTGGGCGGCCACTGCGCCGCGCGACCGGAACGATCAAACGGTTCTCTCACTCGATTAGGCTGACTCGACTGCCGTGGCAGAAGCGCTGAAAGAAAAGGCGATGGCTAAGGAGTACCTGCTTGCCGCAGACAAGTACGTCAAGGCAGGCCAGTACGACAAAGCGCGCGAGCAGATCGAGAAAGCCAAGCTGGCGGATCCGGCGAATCCGTACATCCCTGCCTTTGAAGAGCGGATCCGTTTCTTCGAAACTCAGAAGACCAAACCGGTACCGCCGCCGACGCCTCCGCCGGCTGTTCATACCGCTCCACCGCCGCCCGCACCGGCACAAACTCACACACCGGAGCCTCCGAAAACTTCTCCCCCCCCGCCGATGCCAAAGGTGACGCTTCCGCCCGAGCCGCCGCTTCGGATCGCGTCCGCACCGGAAAGCGACGTGGTGACGCGCACGAAAGCCGTGACCGCCGACCTCGCTCCGCCGCCCCGTCCGGAACGCGCGGACCCGGTGATCAACGAGCAGATCTCGGAGATGCGGCGACAGCTTGAAGATCTTACCAAGGCCCTCACGCAGGAGCGCAAAGCGCGCGAAGAGGTCCAGAAGCAACAGCTGGAGGCGACGGTCCGTCAGTTCCGCACCGCGCTGGAGAAGGCCTGGCAGTTTGGAGCGCCGAAGGCAAAGGACGCCGAGGAATTGCGTCGCCTCGCGCAATCGATGAGCATCCCCCCGGACGTGGAGACGTCCGTCGTGCGGGAGGTGAAACTGTCCATGTACGGCCGCGCGGTCAAAGAGGTGATCGCCAAGCGCAAGGTGCTCAAGAGCTCTTCGCAAACGTTGGAGTGGCTGCGGAAGGTCTACCAGATTTCGCTCAATGAATATCTCGAGTATGAATCCCAGTTCCTGATGGACCTGGTGTCTGACCAGTTCCGCGGCTCGATGCTGTTTATCGCGGGGGATTCCCATCTCCAGAACGAGATCGTTCCGCGGTTCAAAGGTACGGGGTTTGCCGTCGTGAGCTGCCCCAACCCGGAAAGCGCGTTGGAAAAGGTGGACAAGCTCAATCCGAACGTGATCATCTGCGAATCCGCGTTCGGGGAAGGCAGCTTGAGCGGCGTGAAATTCCTGCACATCCTGCGTTCCAACCCGAAATTCGGATTTGTACCGTTCCTGTTGCTGTGTGAGGCGGACGAGGCTGAGCAGCTCCAGTCGTCGGAGCTCCGGCCCAATGAAGGGGTCATCACGAAACCGATCGATTTTGACGAATTGAATGCGGCAATGAATGAGAAGCTCAACCAGGTCCGCCACTACATCTCCAGCCTCTGAAGCGGGGACGGTCACTGCGCGTGAGCATCGTGAGGGATGACGTATGGGCAAACTGATCCTGTTGGTCGAAGACGATGAGGACAATCGCGATCTGATGGAGTTCGTGATCGCACGAAGCGGCCTGGACGTGGAGCTGATCTCCGCGGAGAACGGTCAGCAGGCGATCGAGATGGTGAAAGCCCGACACCCGCATCTGATCCTGATGGACATGCAGATGCCGGTCATGGACGGATACACCGCGGTCACGATCCTGAAAGCCGATCCCGAGGTGCGGGAAATTCCGATCATCGCCTTCACGGCGCAGGCCCGACCGGAGGACAAGGACCGCACACGGGAAATCGGTTGCGCGGAACACTACACCAAGCCGATGGACCCTGAGGAACTGCTCGCCCTCATCCAGAAGTACGTGGGTAACTGATCACGGTACGGAATCTCGCCCGGCGAGAACGACAAGGACCATTATGTTCAAATCCCGACTCTTCTGGCGCGTCGTCTCCAACTTCCTGCTGCTGCTGGCCATCCTGTCGGTAATGACGGTGCTGACCCTGTTCAACCTGTCGCAGATCGACAAGAACTTCCGCATCGCATCCCTGAATCTCCGGGGGGTCCAGAATCTCGATCGGTTGCGAGCCTATCTGACCGATGTCCCCCGTGCGGCCGATGCGTATCTCTATACCCGTGCCGGCGACGAAAAACGCGCGTACGAGAACGGCTGGAAGGACTTTGATATCGAGCTTGCGACCGCCCAGCGGGCCCTGACCGATTCAAGCGATCAGGAAGACCTGCGGCGGGTCCGCACGCTGTTCTATCAGTGGATCGCGGCGGTCGGCGACCGGAAGATCATCCTCGCGGACAGCGAGGTGCACGGCGCCGCCCTGGAATCCGAAATCCGCGGTCTGGCCGATCTGGAACACCGCATCCGCTACATCCAGACCGCCCGCGATCTGGTGGACAACATGTACCGCGCCAGTATCGGCGTCGTCCCCATCAATATCGACATCGCGATCCGGAAAGCGACGGACATCAGCACGTACATCATCGTCATCAACGTGCTGCTGGCGGTATTCTCCATCGCGCTCGGATTTGTCCTGACGCGTTCGATCACGAAGCCGGTGGATCTGCTGCGCGGCGGGACCCGCAGCATCATGGGCGGGAACTTCGAACCGATCGAGATGAAGCGGAAGGATGAGTTCGGCGAACTCGCCGACGATTTCAACCGCATGTCCACGATGCTGCAGAATAATTACACGCGGCTCACGGCGTACTCCGAGCTGATGACCACGCTCAACCGATACGAGAGTCTTCAGGATGTCGAAACCAAGAGTCTGGAAATCCTGTGCACGCATACGCGGTCATCGGTCGGGGCGCTGTATCTGCTCGATCTGAACAAGGGCGTGCTGAAACTCGCCTGCGGGTATGCACTGCGCGACTGGGTGGGCCTGCAGGAGTACCGGCTCGGCCAGGGGATCCCGGGACAGTGCGCATCGCTGAACCAGACGCTGGAGATCGACCACATCGGTCCCGAGGCCGAATTCGCCATCGAGACCGGGCTCGTCCGCGTTGCGCCGTCGACCATCCTCGCCTCTCCCATCGTCTTCCAGGAGAACGTCATCGGCGTGGTGGTGCTCGGCGCCACCCAATCGTTCGACGAGATGCGGCGCGAGATCATCAGCAACTCCCTTCCGCAGATCGGCGTCGCGATCATGAACGCGATGAATAACGATGCGACAAAGAAGCTCTCCCGCGAGATCGCCACGAAGAACCAGGAACTGAACGGAAAGAACACGGAGCTTCAGAAAGCCTACCGTGTCAAGTCCGATTTTCTCTCGAACATGTCGCACGAGCTGCGCACGCCGCTCAATTCGATTATCGGCTTTACCTCCGTGCTCCTGGGTCCCCACGGCGATCCACTGACAGCCGATCAGAAGAAGGCGATGGAGAAGGTGCTCAAGAACGGCAAGCACCTGCTGCAACTCATCAACGACATTCTCGATTTTTCCAAGATCGAATCGGGCCGCGCCTCTGTCAACATCGACACGGACGAAGTGAGCAACGTGATCGGAACGGCCATGGTCTCGGTCGAACCGATGGTGAACGCCAAGGGTGTCAAGCTGGTGCAGGACGTCGAAGCCGGTCTACCGCTGCTCAACACGGACATTCTCAAGGTGAAGCAGGTCCTGCTGAACCTGTTGAGCAACGCCGCAAAGTTTACGGACCAGGGCACGATCACGGTGACCGCCCGGAAATCGGGCGCACTCATCTCGATCAGCGTGAAAGACAGCGGCATCGGGATCGACGCGAAGAACCTGGACAAGGTCTTCGAGGAGTTCCAGCAGATCGACAGCAGCAGCTCCCGGAAATACAAAGGGACCGGACTCGGCCTACCGATCGCACGCAGCTATGCGCGCATCCTCGGCGGCGATCTCACCGTGCAGAGCGCGCTCAACCAGGGATCCACCTTCACGCTCACGATCCCGTTCGATTTCCCGAAGGAGCGCCAGTCAAAACCCGAGCCGGCCCCGGTTCCTGTTCCGGCCGCACCGTCGGCTCCTGCGCCGACACCGGCACCGCTCCCGCCGCTTCAGCCGGCCGCTCCGGGATCGACGCTCGTGCTCTGCATCGACGATGAGCCCGAGGTGATCGAGCTGCTGCAGCGCTACCTGTCGCCGGAGGGATATGCAGTTCGCGGCGCGCTCGACGGTGACGAAGGCATGAAGCTCGCCGAAGAGCTCAATCCTTCCGTGATCACACTGGACATCATGATGCCGAAAAAGGACGGCTGGCAGGTGCTGCGGGAACTGAAAGCCAATCCAAAGACGAAGGATATCCCGGTCGTCATCCACTCCGTGGTGGACAACAAACCGCTGGCCGTGTCGCTGGGCGCGCTGGATGTGCTGCCGAAGCCGTCGGAGGCACGGAGCATTCTCGAGATCGTCAGCCGGGCGATGAAGTCGAAGGATCATCGCATCCTGATCGTGGACGACAACGAGGATTTCGCCAGTTACGTGCAGACCATCCTGCAGCAGGAAGGGTATCGGACCGCCGTGGCGCACAGCGGCGATGAAGCCCTGAAAGCCGTCAACGACGGACTGCCCGCGCTGATCTTTCTCGATCTGACCATGCCCGGCATGGATGGATTCGAGGTCGTGCGGCGGCTGCGCATGAAGCCCGAATGGAAAGAGATCCCGGTCGTCATCCTCTCCGGGAAGGAACTGAGCCCGCAGGATCGCGAACAGCTGAACCTCCACATCCAGGAATTCATCGAGAAGGGACACTTCTCGCGCGAAGCCATCACCAACACCCTGAAGCGCATCGTCCCGCGTCCGGCGACGGTCTGAGTAAGGAACACCCCATGCAAGACATTCAACCGACCATTCTTGTCGTTGACGATACCGAAGACAACCTTGACCTTCTCGAGTTCGCACTGAAGCGCAAGCCGGTGACGATGCTGCGCGCCACAAGCGGCCGGGAATGCCTCACGCTCGCGGCCCAGCATTTGCCGGACGTGATCCTGCTCGACATCCAGATGCCCGAGATGGACGGTTTCGAGACGCTCAGACGTCTCCGGGAATCGCCGAAAACGGCGAACATCCCGGTGATCTTCCTGACCGCGGCGCGCAAGGACCCGACGAGCATCGAACAGGGACTGCTGCTCGGCGCCGACGAGTATCTCACCAAACCCATCGACACGGAAGAGCTGATCGTCCGCACGAAGACGCTCGTGCGCATCAAGCGGATCGAAGCCGAGCTCGAGCGCACCAAAGCGGATTTCACCGCGATGCTCGTGCATGATCTGCGCAGCCCGATCATGGGTATCCGGAGTATCCTCGAGTTCATTCGTGAGCCGATCATGCAGGGCAAGGTACTCGAGAAGAGTCATCTCGACCTCGTGCACTCGGCGCACGACGCCGCCAACCGCATGCTGGCGCTGATCAACGACATGCTCGACCTGTCCAAGTTCGAGGCGGGCAAGATCAACCTTCACCCGGAACCGGTGTCGGTCAAGGATCTTGTCGAATTCACGATCCGGCAGATGAGCATCCAGCTCCGTCAGAAGGAGATCGATCTGCGGGCCGACGTCCCCGAGGGGTTGCCGTCGGTCTCGGCGGATCCGCAGAAGATCGGCCAAGTGCTGATGAATCTGCTGAGCAACGCCCTCAAGTTCACGCCGGCGCACGGTGTCATCACCGTGGGCGCACGGTTGCCGGAAGGTTCCTCCGCGCCAAGCGGCGAAGCGATGGTCGACGTGTGGGTCAGCAATGAGGGACCGGGGATCATGCCGAACGAGATCCCCGCGCTGTTCGAACGCTACAAGCAGATGTCGTCCGCAAAGGTCGCCAAGGAGAAGGGGACCGGCCTTGGCCTGGCCATCTGCAAGCTCATTGTGGAAGCGCATGGGGGTCGGATCACGGCGGAGAGCGAGCCGGGGAAACTCACCACGTTCCGGTTCACCCTCCCGACCCGCGGGACAGGAATGTAATTTATCAGAAAGGCAGACAGACCATGCAAAGCACAATACTTGTCGTCGACGACGAAGACACCCTCCGCCTCGGCATGAAGGCCCGGCTGGAATCTCAGGGATTTTCCGTTGAGACCGCTGCCAACGGCGAGGAGGCCATGACGAAGGTCCAGCAGAAGGACTTCGACCTGGTCCTGCTCGACATCAACATGCCGTACATGAACGGGATCCAGGTGCTTGAGTATCTCACCGCGGAACACCCGTCGACGGACGTCATCATGCTGACCGGCTTTTCCGATTTCTCCCTCGCCATGGAGTGCCTGAAGAAGGGCGCGAAGGACTATCTCGTGAAGCCCATCGACACGTCCGAACTGGTCGCCCGGCTCAAATCCTTCCTCCGCGCCCGCGCCTCCGAACGCGCCTATCATGAACTGCGCAGCTTCTGGCAGTCCACGGTCCTCTTTGACCTGTTCGGATCACTGCGCAGCGTCAACTTCATTCTCGGCCACGCCATCGAAGCGGCCCGGTCCAAGACGGGAAAGAAGGATCTCGAACTTCTCGAATACGCACGAACGCTGAATGAGCGGGTCGTGGCCACGCTGAAAGGAAGCGTCAAGGTGGCCGAGCTTGCCGAAGGGACCGTGCTGTTCAAGCAGCATGACACGGATTTCGCCGCCCTTGCGGACAAGATCTGCGACCGCTATGAACCGTGCTTCGAAGGCAAGAGCATCAAGTTCCAGCGAACGATCGCGAAAGGGATTCCGCGCGTGCATTGCGACGCCGACCGGATCGAGCAGGTCATGAACAGCATCTTTGAGACGGCCATCGGCGCCGGCGTCAAGGGCGACCAGATTCAGGTCTCCGTGGAAAAGTCCTCGGTCGGGCTGCATGGCGAGCCGTCGGACTACCTCGTGTGTCGGGTGAGCCACAGCGGAAAGGCATTCTCGTCCGAAGAGATCAGCAAGGTCCTGAACGCCAATGAGAAGGAATGGAAGGAGCTGCGGGATTCGATCGCCGTGGGCACGTACAATCTGGCCATTTCGCGCCGGATCGTGGAAGCGCAAGGCGGCGCGTTCCGCGTGGAAAGCGGCTCGGGCAGGACCGCCGTCGAGTTCTCGCTGCCGTTGGTGTAGGCGTCATCGTGGTTCAGGGAGGCAACTGATTCCGATCACCCGGGGATTCCAATGAATGTCGTGCGCGAATGACCGATACAACCGGCAACCCGTCACTTCCGGTCCAATTCCGGTATGAGTTTTTCTTTGGCGATGGCTCGAAGAGAGAATTCCGTATCGAGCTCGATCCCGTCGATCTTCATCTCCTGACCACACCCCGGTCCGAGTACCCGGACTGGACGCTGCTTTCCTTCAACAAGTGCGGCAATTGCCCGCTGTCCGACGAAGTCCCGCGATGTCCGATCGCCGTCAACCTGATCGACCTTGTCGAAGAATTCGGAGCATTGAAATCGTTTGAACCGGTCCGGGTGGTCGTCCACGCGGCGGCGCGCGACTACGTCAAAGAGACGACCCTGCAGAAGGGTTTGAGCTCGATGATGGGTATCTACATGTCCACGAGCGGCTGCCCGATCCTTGACCGGCTCCGTCCGAACGTCCGCTTCCATCTCCCCTTCGCCTCCGGCCTGGAGACGTTCGTGCGCTCGATCTCGATGCACCTGCTGGCCAGTTTCTTTGCGGGACGCAGGGGCGAAACGATGGAACCGAATCTGGTGGCGCTGCTGGAGCTCTACCGGGAGGTCACAAAGGTGAACAAGGGAATGTCGGCCCGTCTCATCGCCGCGACGCAAAGCGACGCGAATGTGAACGCGCTCGTCATTCTGCACACGTTCGGCGACGGACTGCAGTATTACGTGGACAGCAGCCTGAACGAGCTCGAAGGGGACTATCAGCTGTATTGGCGCGGGATCACAGCATCGAACGCATCTCCCGAAACGCCGGACGACGATATCTGACCGTACCGAGGAACAGGCGAGGCAGGCTCTATGTGGGAACAGAAACGGCTGGGAGTGGTCACCGAAGTCACGAGCAACACGGTGTCTGTGATGCTCGACCCCGACATCACCGCCATGACCCGCAAGATCGGCGACAAGACATACTACATCGGCCAGATCGGGACGTATGTGCTCATCCCCATCGGCGCAACGTACGCCATCGGCATGGTCTCGCAGACGCGCAAGGAGTCCGTGCCCGATGCGGGCCAGACCGGCGCGCGGTACGTGCTCAAAGTGACGCTGATCGGCACGATCAAGAAGGGACGGTACGAAACGGGTGTTTCCCTCCTCCCGACCGCCGACACGGTCGTGTATTTACTCGAAGACAAGGATATCAAGGCCGCCTTTTCGGCGTATCAGCAGTTCAATTTCTCGATCGGGCAGCTCTCCCTGTTCGAGAATGAGCGCGCCTACCTCGATCCCAACCGCTTTTTCGGCAAGCATGTCGCCGTGCTCGGGTCGAGCGGCTCGGGCAAGTCGTACACCGTCGCTTCCATCCTGCAGAAGGTCGCGAAGTTTCCGGACACGCACATCGTCATCCTCGACCTGCACAGCGAATACCGGCAGGCGTTCCAGGACAACGGCCAGTATTGCGAGCTGACTTCGCTTGAGCTTCCGTACTGGCTGATGAATGCCGAAGAGATGCTCGAGATGTTCGTCGATCCGAACGATGAGAACGCCTCGGTGCAGAGCTCGGTACTGCAGGACCTGATCTACGCGTCGAAGAAGTCCAAGAACCCGCGGCTGGCAAGCGTCATCACCATCGACTCCCCCGTCTTCTTCGATCTCAAGGAAATCCGGGCGAAGCTCCAGTTCCTCGACACCGAGAAGGTCGTCAGCGGCGGAATCACCAAGGAAGGACCGTACTACGGGAAGTTCACTCGTCTGCTCGTCCGTCTCGAGAGCAAGATGAACGATCCCCGCTACGCTTTCATGTTCGAGCCGAAGATCTGCAACGACACCGAATCGGTCATTCCACTGATGATGATGATCTTCGGGCTGACCGGCAAGGCACGCGTGACGATCCTCGACCTGAGCGGCGTGCCATTCGACATCGTCAAGACCATCGCCGCTCTGCTCGCGCGGATCACCTTCGACTTCAACTTCTGGAATCCGCGCCGGAACGAGCTCCCCATCCTCCTCGTCTTCGAAGAAGCGCACAATTATCTTTCGATGACGGCGGAAGGATCAAAGGCGGCCCGGAAGACGGTGGAGCGCATCGCGAAGGAAGGTCGCAAGTACGGCGTCAGCTGCATGATCGTCAGCCAGCGGCCGTCCGAAATCTCGGAGACGATCCTGTCGCAATGCAACAGCTTCGTCATCCTGCGGTTGCTGAATCCGACCGACCAGTCGTACATTCGCAGGCTGGTGCCCGACTCATTCTCCGGGTTGGACAGCGTCATTCCGCTGCTTCGCCAGGGAGAAGCGGTCATCGTCGGCGACGCCATGCCGATGCCGCAGCGTGTGCAGATCGATTTCCCCGATCCGCAGCCGACCAGCACGGACGTGCATTTCTTCGACAAATGGAAGCAGACCGGCGCCAAGACTGACGTGAACGAGGTGATGGAACGCTGGTGGAATCAGCAGCGCGGCTGATCCGCCGCCGGCTTCACAAAACGCGAACGCCCGCTCTCAGCTGCTCCGAAAGCGGGCGTTTCCGTTGACATCCGCTCCGACTCAATCGAACACTTTCTCCAGCACCTGATAGCGCCCGTGCACCGCCTCTTCGAGGGGAAGGAGTTCGTCCACCGACTTCCCGCTCCGCGCAGCTGCGGCGAACGTGGCGACCGCCTCGGCAAGACTGGCCCGGGCTTTGGTGAACTGCTCCGTTCGCTTCTCCAGACGCTTCGGCAGCACCGCTGCGTTGAGTGCCTCCGTTCGTCGTGCCAGCGTGTCGGCCGCGGCACGGATCTTGGCATCGTTCCGGCCCGGCATGTCGTAGTGGTGCAAGACGTAAAGCACCTGGTGGAAAGCATCGAGTTCCTTGAGCGCCGGCCGGATCGTCCGCACGAGCATCTCGTACGACATGTGGACACGCTCGGCGGCCTGCATCACGGCCGCGGAATCGTTCGCCGCAACGCCGGCCCGGTATGCGTCGACCGCATCGGCCAGTCCCTTCATCTTCTCCTTCCACATCCCCTCCTTGTCGCGAAGGATCCCGGGGAGCGTTGCCTTCGACAGCGCCGCAGACGCCTTCTCAACATCCGGAAGCAGTTCCTTCAGTCGGGCAACGTTTCCGGCCGGCCAAGCCTCATGCCAGATGGCATAGATCGGTGTGTGGAACGCATCGAGTTCAGGAACCCGTGCGGTTGTCTCGTCGGGCTGCTGCGCCACGGCGAGCGATGCCAGGGACAGCACGCAGATCAGGGCAAGCATAGTGCGGCAGTTCATACATTCACTCCGGGTCAGTTTGTGGAAGAGACTGCTGGTGCGTGGTGGCCGGAAAAATGACTGAAAATGCGCTCAGGTTCAAGCGGAAGGAGGAAAAAGGAAAGCCCCGGAGTACCTTCCGGGGCCTTCGAGCCGTTGGCAGCCGTTTTGAGCTATTCTTCGAGCGTCGACAGATCTCCTTCGGAAAGACCCTGCGCCCGGGCCTTCAAAACGCGGCGCATGATCTTGCCGCTCCGGGTCTTCGGCAGTGACTTGACGAACTCGATCTTCTCCGGCTTCGCAATGGGACCCATCTCGTGCGCGACGTGCTTGCGCAGTTCCTCGGCAAGCGCCTCGCTGGGTTCGTACCCCGCCCTCAGGATCACGTAGGCGTGAATCGCGATGCCTTTCACTTCGTGCGGGAGGCCGATCACCGCCGTCTCCGCGACCGCCGGATGACTGACGAATGCCGACTCGAGTTCGGCGGTCCCCAGCCGATAGCCGCTGACCTTGATCACGTCATCCACCCGCCCGATGATCCAGAAGTATCCGTCCTCATCGCGTCGCGCCGAATCGCCGGCGAGGTACATGCCGGGATACTTGCTCCAGTATGTCTGTACGTACCGTTCGGGATCCTTGTAGATTGTCCGGAGCATCGCGGGCCACGGTTTCTTGAGAACGAGGAATCCTTCCTCGCCGGGCTTGACCGGTTTTCCCTGCTCATCCACGATGTCCACCGCAACGCCGGGGTACGGCTTCGCGGCCGATCCGGGTTTCGTCGGCACGGCCGGCATGGGAGTGATCATGAATCCGCCCGTCTCGGTCTGCCACCACGTATCCATGATCGGGCACTGCTCCTTGCCGATGTGCTTGTGGAACCAGCGCCACGCCTCCGGATTGATCGGCTCGCCGACGCTGCCGAGCAGCCGGAGCGATGAGAGGTCGTGCCGGTTCGGCCACGCCTCGCCGAAGCGCATCAGTCCGCGAATGGCCGTGGGTGTTGTGTAGAACACCGAGATACCGTACTTCGCGATCATGGACCACCACCGGTCGGGGAACGGATAGGACGGTCCGCCTTCGTACATGAATGACGTGGCGCCGTTCAGGAGCGGTCCATAGACGATGTAGGAATGACCCGTGATCCAGCCCGGATCAGCCGTGCACCACCAGCGGTCTTCCTCCTTCAGGTCGAAGACATCCTTGAGCGTTGCGTACACACCGACCTGATATCCGCCGTGCGTGTGCAGCACGGCCTTCGGTTTCCCGGTCGTGCCGGACGTGTAGAGAATGAAGAGCGGATCCTCCGCATCCATCGCTTCCGTTTCGCATTTTCCCATGTTTCGCGTCAGCGGCAGATTGATCAGTTCGTGATACCAGAAGTCGCGACCCGCCTCCATATTGACGGGCTTGCCGGTGCGCTTGACGACAATGACGTTTTCGGCAACCGCGGTCCGCTTCAGTGCCTCATCCACGATCTGCTTCAGCTCAACCACCTTTCCCCCCATATACCCGCCGTCGGCCGTGATGATCAGCTTCGATGCGCTGTCCTCGATGCGCCCGTGCAGCGCCTCGACCGAGAATCCACCGTAGACCACCGAATGCACCGCGCCGATCTTCGCGCACGCGAGCATTGCAATCCACGTTTCCGGAATGCGCGGCATGTAAATGGTGACCCGATCTCCTTTGGAAACGCCCATGCTCCGCAAGACCACGGAGAATTTGCATACTTCACGGCTGAGGGCGTGGTACGAGAACGTCCGCAGATCACCGTTCTCTCCTTCCCAGATCAATGCCAGTTTGTTCCGTCGCCACGTGCGCACGTGACGGTCGAGGGCGTTGTGCACGATATTCGTCTTTCCGCCAACGAACCACTGATAGAAGGGCTTCTTTGAATCATCGAGCACCCGATCCCACGGCTTGAACCACTCCAGCTCACTTGCGCGTCGCGCCCAGTAACCTTCGAGGTCGCGGGCGGCTTCTGCGTACACCGCCTCAGGATCAGGCACATTGGCCGATAACACAACGTGGGGAGCCGGACGATAGACTTCGCCGTGCAGCGGTTCGGGATTGGGATTCGCCGTCATAGGATCAGCCTCCTGCAGTGATGAACAATGGTTGACTCAGTGGTCACGCGCCGCTTCATGAGAGAAGATGTCACTGGAGATTCTGAAGTGCAAGTCTTTTCTTGGCTGATTGCCGAAATGACGTCGGCGGGTCTGGCACTCGCCGGACCGATGCGCATGGAGCTGATCGCGCAGAGAGACATCGAGGCATTCCGGGTTCGGAGCACGGGAGGATCTTCGTCACTCATGACGTTTTTCGCGCGGATCGGACATGATCGCCGAACAGGTATTCACGCCCCGGTGAACTGAACGCCGGCACGGAGAGAATGATTCCGAAGTCACATCCCTTTGGGATGCGGCAACCGGGTTGAAGGTGCAAAATTCGAGGAAAGGATGGCGGCGGGATGGGAAGGCGGATGCCCCCTCCGGCAGGGATCCGTCCCGCCCGTTGCCGGCGAGACGGACCCGGGACGCCGGCAGGATCAGTTCGGCGAACGGCCTGCCTCGACGGCGCTGTTCTGCAACTGACCGGCCAGATAGGCGTCGTACGCCGTCATATCAAAATGACCATGCCCGCTGAGGTTGAACAGGATGACCTTTGCCTGCCCTTCCTGGCGCGCCTTGAGGGCCTCATCGATCGCCGCACGAATGGCGTGGGAAGATTCGGGAGCGGGGATGATGCCTTCGGTGCGTGCGAACTGGATCGCCGCGGCAAAGACATCATTTTGCTCGTACGCCCGGGCTTCGATCAGGTCATCCCGATACAAACGGCTGATGATCGGCGCCATTCCGTGGTAGCGCAGTCCGCCCGCGTGAATGGAGGGCGGCATGAAATCATGGCCCAGCGAGTACATGGGCAACAACGGCGTCAGTCCCGCCGTGTCACCGAAGTCGTACCGGTACTCGCCTTTTGTCAGCGACGGGCACGACGCCGGTTCGACCGCGATGGCGCGAATTTTTCTGCCGGCAATCTTCTCCCGGATGAACGGCAGCGCGAGTCCGCCGAAATTCGATCCGCCGCCGACGCAGCCGATGACGACGTCCGGGTATTCTCCGGCGATCTCCATTTGCTTCATGGCCTCCTGACCGATGATGGTCTGGTGCAGCAGGACGTGATTTAACACGCTGCCCAGCGAGTAGTTCGTGTCGCTATGGGTGGCCGCATCCTCCACCGCCTCGCTGATCGCAATGCCGAGACTCCCGAAGGACGCCGGATCCTTCTTCAGCACGGCGCGGCCGGCGTTGGTGTCACGACTCGGGCTCGCCACCACGTCACTCCCCCACGCGCGGATCATGGAGCGCCGGTAGGGCTTCTGCTCATAACTGACCCGGACCATGTAGACTTTGCACTCGAGTCCGAACATGTTGCACGCCAGACTCAGCGAACTTCCCCACTGCCCGGCCCCCGTCTCGGTCGTCAGCCGCTTGATTCCCGCCTCCTTGTTGTAGTACGCCTGCGGGATCGCCGTATTCAGTTTGTGGCTGCCGGCGGGGCTCACGCCTTCGTACTTGTAGTAGATATGCGCGGGCGTGTCGAGCGCACGCTCGAGGTCCAACGCGCGGATGAGCGGACTCGGACGAAAGACCGCATAGGCCGCACGGACCCGATCGGGAATTTCGACGAAGCGCTCGTGCGTCACTTCCTGCCTGATCAGTTCCATCGGAAAGATGGCAGACAGGTCGTCGGGACCGATCGGTTGCTTCGTGCCGGGATGGAGCGGTGGTTCAAGCGGATTCGGCAGATCGGCCTGAATGTTGTAGTACGCGGTCGGGATGTCGTGTTCGCTGAGAATGACTTTGCGCTGCATGGGAACCTCCGAGTGACAAGGTGACGGTTGTGAACGGATTCGGAAACTGCCGCCGGCGGGTCCCACAATCTTCGGAAGGGA
>JAKAJH010000006.1 GCA_021813905.1 Bacteroidota bacterium
GTGTGGCATGGTCCGGTTCTCCCATTGGTGATGTTGGTAGTATGAGAACCAGATACCATTTTCGCAATGACGAATTCTCTTATTCTCTCAACCTCCTGGCTGTCTCATCGTCGTGGGGGGCAATATAGGATTCTTCGCGCCCATGGCGGTGGGATTCTTCACATGGGCGGGCGGGGGACCCGCAATGAAGACTTTCTCGATCGTCGCCACGTCGCCCACTTTGTCGTACCAGAGCACATCGTCGATCGCTTTCGCCAGCTGGTCGAGCCGGTGATCCAGCGCCTCGAAGCGCCGATCGATCTGTTTCTGGAGATCAGAATTCTGTCCCCCATCCTGCGCCCGGCCTGTAACGGACAGGCCGCAGAGCAGGGCAATAATTGCGATCCGAGAGTGTTGCTTCATGACTGCTCCTTCCGCAAGACGTCAATTCGTGCCGCTTTCGACACCGGCAGGGACCTCATTGTGCGCGGCGCACGCACTCTTTTTTCTCCCTCCCCCTCATTCGTCATTCTCCATCCTCCATCCTCCATCCTCCATCCTCCATCCTCCATTCTTCATTCTTCATTCTTCATTCCCCGACCCCCATCTCTTCCAGCAAGAATCCCGCTCCTCCCACCTTTTCCGTCACCCACAGCACATACCGGATGTCCACGGCGATGGAGCGGCTGTACGATTCGCTCCAGGCGAAATCATTGATCGTGGCCTCGAACGTGCGGTCGAAGTTGATGCCGATCATCTCGCCCCGGGCGTTCATCACCGGGCTGCCGGAGTTACCGCCGGTCGTGTCCGTATCGTACAGGATCGCCACCGGCACGTCATCCAGTTTCGGGTGCCGGAAGCGGCCGAAATCCTTCTTTGCCGCCAGCTCGCGGATCTTCGCGGGCGTGTTATAGAGGTCACGATCACGCGTCTTCTCGATGACGCCGCGGAGCGTGGTGATGGGCGAATACCACACGGCGTCGGCGGGCGAATAGCCGCGCACATGGCCGTAGGTGAACCGGAGCGTGCTGTTAGCGTCGGGAATGAACGTCGCCTGCTGGAAGCGGGACTTCATGTCAACCAGCACGGCCATGGCTTTCGACAAGGCACCCTCACGTCGCTGACGGATCTCGCGCAGCTGCCGGTACGACGGCTCGAGGGCAAGCGCCAGCCGGATGAACGGATCGTTCGTCTGTTCCAGCGCCTCGGGACTCAGTGCGAGCGCGCCGAGGATGAAGTCTGCATTGCTGAGTCGTGTGCGGGCGACGGCGGTATCGACAAACCGGTCGAGCGACGTATCGGAGTAATCGTTGCCCAGCGCGGAATCCAGCGGGGCGATGCGCTGATCGGACGGCAGGGCGCCGGCCAGCGAAAGCATCTTCTTCAGGAAGAGTCGCTGCGTGGGCGCGTACAGATCGCGGATCGTCTGCTGATACGATTCCCGCAATGCGTCACGGTTACGGTCCGCGTAGCGGGACACCCGTTCACTGTCGGGCTTCTGGAATTCGTGCGTGGCGTCGAGCAGCGAGAAGGCAAGACTCAGCAGTGTCGAGGAAGGTCGCAGATAATCGAGCACGAGCTCGGAGGGTGCCCGGGAAGTCATCTCGCGATACACAGCAGCGATGTCGGCAAGTGCGGTTCCCGCGCGGGCCGTCCGTGCCGGGTCGGCGTCGATGTACTGCCGGAGCCGCGCTTCCTCCGCTTCTTTTTGTGCCACGAGATGGAGCCGTGCCATGCCTTTCAGCTTTCCGCGATAATTCTTCGAGGTGTTGGCGAGGCCCTTGATCCAGGCGTCGTGCTTGAGTGCCACGGCGCGGTCGTCCTTGCCCAGCTGTTCCATGGTCGCGATCTGCCACTCGTACAGGTCGGCGACAAAGGGCATACGGACGGATTCCTCGTACGCAAGGTAGTGCGAAGTCCGGTGACGGAATGTGCGTCCCGGATAGCCGAGAATGAAGACGAGGTCCCCTTCATCCACTCCGTTCGGATTGACCCGCAGGAATTTGCGGGCATGGTACGGCACGTTTTGCGGTGAATAAGCGGCCGGACAGCCGTCAGGCCCGACGTAGGCGCGGAGGAACGAAAAATCGCCGGTATGCCGGGGCCACATCCAGTTGTCGTCCTCGCCGCCGAATTCTCCCACCGACCGCGGCGGAACGTACACCAGTCGCACGTCGCGGATCAGCAGCGAGATGAACAGCACGTACGATTTTCCCGCGAACATCTCGGCCACTTCCGCGCGTCGGCCCGGCTGAGCGCTCTCCGTCTCCCGCACAATCCGGCGGATCTGCTCCTCGATGGAGCGCGTCCGCGCGCCCAGATCCATCGTGTCCGTGATCCCCGACAGCACCTCCGATGACACATCGCGGTACGATTCGATCAGCCGCACCGTCTGACCCCGGGCGGGGAGTTCGTCGTCCCGGCGCACAGCGAGATAACCGTTTGTCACGTAATCGTGCTCGGGCGTGCTCGCGGCGGCCACAGAACCGAACGCGCAGTGATGATTCGTCAGGATCAATCCCTCCGGAGAGACGAATGAGCCCGTGCAGCCGCCGAGATGGACGATGGCGTCGATCAGGCTGACTCCGCGCGGATTGTAGATATCCTGAACGGAGATGGTGAGCCCGATCGTGCGCAGGTCGAGCTTCTGCAGCTGGGTGACGGGATACATTCCTTCTTCGGCATGAAGGGAGAGAGAAAGACAGCACGCCAGCGCGAGGACAAGACGTTTCATGGTGAATTCCGGAGGTGAGTGAACGGATGACGCAGGAAGTTCTGACAAAAATGACAGAAATGCCATTCCGGGGGGATTCGCGTTGCCTTTGAGAACACTCTCCGGTATCTTGCAGAAAGAAAGGGCTCATACAGAACATGTCGCAACTCGCACCGCTTGGATGGACACCCGCACTCGATACCGCCGCTGAATCCCACCGCGCCCAGGGCTTTGACATTGCGCGCGTGACCCAGGAACATCGGGGGGGATACACGATCCGCACTGACCGTTACGAGGTCTCCGCCGAGGTCTCCGGCCGGCTGATGTTCGACGCCGAAAGCCGGATCGATTATCCCGCGGTCGGCGACTGGGTCGCGGTCACGACCTATGACAACGACACCCACGCGATCATTCATGCCATGCTGCCGCGCACCACGGTGCTGCAACGGAAGGCGCCCGGCAAGAAGCTCGAGAACCAGCTGATCGCCACGAACATCGATGCGGTGTTCGTCGTACAATCGCTGGACGAGACCTTCAATCTGCGCCGCATCGAACGCTTTGTGACCGTCGCCCGGGACAGCGGAGCCCGCGTCATCATCCTGCTCAGCAAGAAGGATCTTTGCGCACCCGACGATCTTGAGACGCACCGGCAGGAAGCTGCGGGCGTCTCGGCGGACGTTCCGGTGATCGCGTACAGCGCGTTCGACGCCACGGAAGTGGCTGCGGTGGCCGCCCTGATCAAGCCCGCGATGACTTTCTGCCTCATCGGCGCCTCCGGCGTCGGCAAGTCCACCCTGATCAACGCCCTGTCGGGGAAGGAACTGCTCGTCACCGGCGAGGTCCGCGAATTCGACGCCAAAGGCCGCCATACCACCTCCTCCCGCGAACTCATCATTTTGGAGACCGGCGGTATCCTCATTGACACCCCGGGCATGCGGGAACTGGGCCTCATGGAGGAATCGGCGGCGGTCGAGGATACGTTCGACGACATCCTCGAGATCGCCCGCGAGTGCAAATTCGGCGACTGCACGCACACGCACGAGCCCGATTGTGCCGTTAAGCAGGCGATGGAGGATGGGCGCATCGAAAGCGGCCGGTACGAAAGCTTTGTACGACTGCTGCGTGAGCGGAAATATCGCATGACGCGCCAGACCAATACCGGCATGATGAAGCGTCAGCTCGAGAACAAGAAGCGCCAGAAGGAACTGAAAAAGGCGATGAAGAAGAAGGGGAAGAAGTAGGGGAGCGTACGAGGGTACGATCGTACGAGGGTACGAGAGTACGTACGATAGGGGGGCCACCAGGTGTTCAGCTGTCGGGAGACTGCCCGTGAAGCGCGGAATTACCCTGCTGTGTCTTGTGCTCACCATTGAATCCATCAGCCCCGGCCAGCCGTCATTCATCCGGGATTCGCTCGATGCGTTCATGAAGCGATCTCTGGCGCAGTGGCGCATTCCGGGCGCGGCGATCGCCATCGTAAAGGACGGCCGCATCGTCACTGCGAGCGGCTACGGCGTCCGCGAAGCCGGCAAGCCGGATCCGGTCGACGCCAACACGCTCTTCGGCATCGGATCGAACACCAAAGCCTTTACCGCGACGGCCATGGCGATGCTGCAGGCCGATGGACGGTTGACGCTCAACGACAAGGTCGCGCGCTGGTTGCCGGAGTTCCGTGTTTTTGACACGCTTGCGACCCGTGAGCTGATGATCCGGGATCTTTTGTGCCATCGGATCGGCCTGGGCGAATACGAGGGGGATTTTGTGATGTGGGGATCCACGTATCCCCGCGAAGAGATCGTCCGGCGCATGCGATTCATGAAGCCGGCGACAAGCTTCCGCAGCACCTATGCGTACTGCAACAGCGCCTTCATCGTCGCCGGCGAAATTATTCCGCGTGCCGCCGGCGTGAGTTGGGATGCCTTCGTGCGCGACAGCATCCTCACGCCGCTCGGTATGCGCCGCACGAACACCTCGGTCACCGTCTTGGAAAAAGAATCGAACGCCGCCCGTCCGCACATGCTCATCGGCGGCCGGTCGGTGCCGATCCGCTACGGCAACATCGATAACTCCGCGCCCGCGGGCGCCATCAACTCCTCCGTTGCTGAAATGGCGCACTGGCTGCTCATGCAGACCGACAGCGGTCGATACAACGGGCGACCGGTCGTTCCGTGGAGCGCCCTGAGCGAAACACGCACGCCGCAGATGGTGGTGGGGGAGCCGAGTGAGTACGAGCGGATGTCCGGCGCGGTTCACCTTAAGACCTACGGCCTCGGCTGGACCGTGATGGATTACGCGGGACGCCTCGTCGTGCGGCACACCGGAGAAGTGGACGGATTCATCTCACTCACCTGCGTCGTGCCGGAAGAACGCCTCGGATTCGTTTTGCTCACGAACTCGCTCGGGCACGAATTCCAGTGGCCGGTCTTCTTTCAGGTGCTCGACGCGTATCTGGATCGGTCCTCCCGGGACTGGGAGGATGAGATCTTTGCGATCGTCTCCCGGCGGAACGCAGCGGCCGCAGCGGATGAAGCGAAGCGCTTTGCCGTTCCGACGCAGCCGGCGGCTCTCTCCGCGTCGCTGGACGCGTATGCCGGCACCTACCGGCATGAGCAGTACGGAACGGTGGACGTCAGGAAGGAAGAAGACGGACTGCGCATGCATTTCTCCGCGCATCCGTCGCTGGTCGGCGTGCTGACGCATCAGAGCGGCGACCGGTTCATCTGCACATTCAGCGATCCGATCTTCGGCCGGAGCATCGTGCCGTTCACGGTGACGGAGGGACGCGCGGTGTCGTTCGTGCTGACCGTCGATCCGTGGGTGGATCCCACGGAGTACGTGTTCACGCGCTGATCCGCACGGTCAGTACGCCGGCTGCAGCTCGATCGTCGGAAAGTAGAAGCGCAGGATGTCGCGGAAGCTCTTCTTCTCCTGCGCCATCCCGATCGCACCCATCTGACACATCCCGACACCGTGTCCCCATCCCGCACCATGTAGAATGAAGTCGCCGGCCGCGTTCGTGTCGATCACCACGCACGAACTGCGCAGCGGCGGAGACCAGATCTGGCGGAACGCCAGCTGATTCTGCACCCGATATCTCCCGCGCTCCCCGACGAATGATGCCTTGAGAATCCTGCCCGAGGCGCCGCGCACGAGTGAATCCACCCGCAGCACGCGGCCGACGGGAGCCTTCACATTGACCCAGGCGGTCAGCGAATCGCCCGGCGTGACCACGCTCCAGCGCCAGTAGCCGGCGCTCGACGCGGGAAGTCCGGGATGCATGGCGGGATTGCAGTTCGCGATAGGATTGGAGGCGAGCCAGGCACGGAGCGTGGGCTCGTCGCTGAGCGAACCGGCGACGACCGTGTCGGCGTCCGGGTGGGCATGCCAGTACGGTTCGGGCCCGCTCCGTTCGGGCCAGATGTTCTCCACGTTCTCGGTGAAGCCGCCGCAGGTGGAGGCATAATACCCGCCGACCGGCTGGCCGTTGGCCGTCAGCACCAGCGATCGGGTTTCGCGGATCGCGCGCTTGACCTCAGGGGTCCGCTGGGCCACGCCGGCATAGACCTGGCACTCGACATCGGCGCACAGATCGAAATCGGGTCCATGGTACCGTCCATCGCGCAGTGCCACCACGGTCTCGGATCGCGCGGCGACCGTCTGGGCTTTGAGTGCCTCCAGCGGTGCATCCGTTCCGATCTCGTACGGCACCACGCCGCCGAGGTACTGCTCGAGCGGCAGCTGGACGACGACCGACAGATTGCCGTCCGGCATTGCCCGCATCCGGAGCGTCCCTTCGTAGAAGCGGTCCTGCCGTCCTTCCCACCACCAGCCGATCCCGTACGGAACGCTCAGGATCTTCATCTGGCCGCTCGCCTCGAGCGATTCGAGCACGAGCAGTGAATCGTCGAACAGGACGGCGCCGGTCGATTCCAGCACGACGTGATCGTTCGAGACCGAAATGGTCAGCGCCTGGCCGGGACTGAGGACGGCGCGCGTGGCGTCTTCAATTTCCCACACGCCTTGCGGAATCAGAACGATGCGCGGAACGGTGTGAACAATCTGCACGCGGACGACCGGCTCTTCGGCGGAGGCACGCAGAACGGAACAGACGAGAGCGACAAACAGGAGGAGAGGACGTTTCATCGGCGTTTCCCGGGTGGTGAGGGTGAGGCAAGATACAGAAATGTGTCCGGACGGGCAACGAATTCTCGTGCGGGATCAGTCGCGCGGCAACGATCTATCTGCTATATTACCCGTCCGAATCTCCGGAGACCCGACATGACCCGCTGCATCCTCGCTGTCTTGCTTCTCCCTGTTGTTCTGTTCGCCCAAACGCCGGACCGGTGGCGTACCGAGTACGAAACAAGCGGATACCTTCGCACAGGCCGATACGCGGAGACCGTCACGTACTGTCAGCGCCTTGCCCACGCCTCGCCGTGGGTGCGGTACGAGAGCTTCGGTACGAGTCCCCAAGGGCGCGATCTGCCGCTGGTCATTCTCTCGCGTGACGGGGCGTTCACCCCCGAGGCCGCACGAAAGAGCGGCAAGGCGATCGTCATGATCCAGAGCGGTATTCACGCGGGGGAGATCGACGGGAAGGATGCGTCGCTCATCCTCATGCGCGAGATTGCGATCACGAAAGAGCGCGCCGCGCTCCTGGATCACGCCGTCGTTCTCTTCATCCCCATCTTCAATGTCGACGGACATGAACGCTTCGGCCCCTCCAACCGCATCAACCAGAACGGTCCGGAGGAGATGGGCTGGCGCGTCACTGCGCAGAATCTGAACCTGAACCGCGACTACATGAAAGCCGACGCGCCGGAGATGCAGGCGTGGCTGAAGCTGTTCAACGCGTGGATGCCGGATTTCTTCGTCGATTGCCACGTCACCGACGGCATCGACTTCCAGTATGATGTCACCTTCGAGATGGAACCGTACCCCAATGCGGATCGCACGCTCGCCGCATGGTACGAGCGCACCTTCATTCCGCGCATGATCGCGGACGTGCAAAACGCCGGTCACCTGATCGCGCCGTATGTCGTCGCCCGCGAGGACAACGATCTGTCGAAGGGCCTCGTTTGCAGCACCAGCGGCCCCCGGCTCTCCACGGGGTATTGCGCCAAGCAGAACTGTCCGGCGCTGCTGATTGAAACGCACATGCTGAAGCCGTACCGGCAGCGCGTCTCGGCAACTCATGATATCCTTGTGTCCACGCTCTCGTTCGTGAATGAGAACACCGCGTCATTGCATCGCGTCATCGCCGAGGCTGATGCGCGGACGAAGACGATGGCTGACGCGTCGGACCGGCCGTTTCTTCCCCTGCGCTACGAGCTGACTCCTGCGTTTCATCTCGTGCCGTTCAAGGGCGTCGTTGCCCGATTCGAACCGAGCGAGATCTCCGGTACGGTCCGGCGGATCTACACGTCGGAGCCGCAGGACACGGTGATCCCGTACTTCGACGTGTTTCGCGTGACGGATTCTGTCCGTTTGCCGGCGGCGTACGCCATCCCCAAGGAATGGAACGCAGTGATCGAGCGATTGCACTGGCACGGGATCCGGACCGAGCGTCTGACGCGCGACACGGATGTCGCGGTGTCGATCTACCGGCTGAACAATCCCCAATGGCAGCAACGTCCCTTCGAAGGGCACCACGCGGTGAGCTTTACACCGGAGCTGTTGCACGAGCGCTCTCGTCTGGCTGCGGGCACGGTCATTGTCCCCGCCGATCAACGGCGCGCCGCGCTCGTTGCGGGATTGCTGGAGCCGTCGGCTCCGGATGCGCTGGTGGGATGGGGATTCTTCGACGCGATCTTCGAGCAGAAGGAGTACGGCGAGAGCTACGTGCTGGAGAAGCTGGCGCGGGAGATGATCGCGAAGGACCCGGAACTGAAGAAAGCATTCGACGCGAAGGTCGCGTCCGATTCCGTGTTCGCGAAGAATCCGTACGCCCGGCTGAATTTCTTCTACCAACGGTCGCCGTACCGGGATGCAAGCCTCGGCATGTATCCGGTCGTGCGCATTGAGGATCGCGCCGCCATGCGGGCGCTGCCGGTGACTGACCGGTGAACGGCCGGATGGCGAGCGTTGCTTTTCGGACAACATTGCTGTACCATGCTGCCGACGTGTGCACCCCGGACTCCCCACAGATGCGCATCGCCATCGGAAGCACGCGACGGCCGAAGGTGGATGCCGTGCGCGCCGTTCTGGAGCGACTGGCTCCGCTGTTCGGCATTCCGTTCGATGGCATCGCCTTCCTGACGTTCGACGTCTCCTCCGGCGTCGACGAGACACCCCGATCCCTTGAACACCTCATGACCGGCGCACGGAACCGTGTGGACGCAGTGCAGCAGGTGTTGCGCGGGCGCGCGGAGCATGCCGACCTGATCATCGGACTCGAAGGCGGTCTCTGGCGCACCGATCATACCGTCTTCCTGCAGAGTTGGGCGTGCGTCAGCGACGGCAGCCGTGCAACGTTCGGGTCCAGCGGAGCGGTCCCGGTGTCGGATGCCATCGCGGGGGCGGTGCTGGACCGGGGAGAGAGCCTCTCCGCCGTGATCGACCGGCTGGCGGAGCGAAAAGACATCCGCAGCCATGAAGGCACGTGGGGTGTGCTCACGCGCGATCTGCTGACGCGGCGCGAATCGTTTGAGACCGCGCTGCTCTGCGCATTAGCGCCGTATTACAATGGAGCCTTCTATCGGCAGGGGACTCCCTGACGGATCGTCGGACAATCATGCAGACATTCTGGATCTGGTTCTATAACGCGCTGGTCATTCCGGTCTTCTGGACGCTGGTGCACATCGCCGGATGGTTCAACCCGAAAGTGCGGCGGGCCATCCGCGGGCGACAGACGATGTTCGACAAGCTCGCGGCCGATGTCGGCCGGCTGACGAGTACGCGGCGCATCTGGTTCCATTCCTCCTCCATGGGAGAATTCGAGCAGGCCAAGCCGATCATCGCGGCGCTCCGCGCCCGGTTCAGGGATCTGAACATCATCGTCAGTTTCTTTTCTCCCTCCGGTTACGATCACTCGAAGAACTACAAATTGGCGGATGTCATTACGTACATTCCGTTCGATTCGCGGACGCAGGCGCGGCGGTTCCTCGACCTGATCCGTCCGACGGCGGCAGTGATGGTGCGCTACGACGTGTGGCCCAACCACATCTGGGAGCTGCGCCGCCGGAATGTGCCGACGTTCATCGCAAACGCGACCATGCGGGACAACTCGTCGCGGTTCCTTCCGATTGTCCGCAGCTTCCATCGCGCCTTGTATAACAATCTGACGGCGATTCTGACCGTGTCGGAGAAAGACGTCCGGAATTTCCGGCGGTTCGGCATCAGCAACGGACGGCTGGAAGCCATCGGCGAGACGCGCTATGACCAGGTCTGGCAGCGCAGCGAGGATGCGCGGCAGAAACATGTCATGCCGCCGCAGATCATCCGGAAGCGCAAGGTCATCGTGGTGGGAAGCAGCTGGCCGGACGATGAAGAGGTGCTGCTGCCGACCTTCCGCAAGATACTGAAGTACGATCCGCGGGTGCTGATGATCCTCGTTCCGCACGAGCCAACCGTCGAAGCGCTGGATGCCATCGAAATGTCGCTCGGTCAGCGTCCGAAATCCATCCGCTTTTCGGTCCTCAACGACTACAACAGCGAGCCGATCATCGTCGTGGACAGCGTGGGCATCCTCATGTCCCTGTACCAGTACGCCGACGTGTCGTACGTGGGGGGAAGTTTTCGGCAAGGGATCCACAATGTTCTGGAACCCGCCGTCTATGGCATTCCGGTGGTGTATGGTCCGAAGCACGAGAATTCCCAGGAAGCGCAGGAACTCGTGCGTCGCGGCGGGGGATTCGTCGTGCGCGACCAGCAGGAATGCTACCGCACGCTTCGGACGCTGCTGGGTGATGATGCTGTTCGCAGCAACGCCGGCGCCGCCTCTCTCGCCCTCGTAAAAGAAAACATCGGCGCCACGGAGCGGTTTGTGAAGAAGATGGAAGGAGTACTGAAGCCGTAGAGGAACCGGGTTGAATTGTCAATTGGCAAGGGGCAATTGACAATTCTGCGGACCAGAGCGCTGAAGCGCCATCCATCGCCCACTGTGATTTGCCAATTGTTCGATCATCCGACCTATGAGAGTCTGCTATTTTGATACCATCGGCGGCATCAGCGGAGACATGGCGCTCGGTGCGCTGGTCAACGCCGGCGTGCCGCTGACCGAGCTGTCGGATGCGCTGAAGTCGCTGAACATCCCCGGCTTTGAGCTGGAAGCGCGTCACATCGAGCGCAGCGGGATCGTCGCGACCAAAGTGGATGTGGTGCTGGGGGCGCACGACCATCATCATCGGCATCTCAGCGACATCGAAACCATCATCGACGGCAGCGGCCTGACCGGCCGGGTGAAAGAGCGATCGAAGAAGATCTTCCGCGAGGTGGCGATCGCCGAAGCCAAAGTGCATAACGTGGATATTGCGGAGGTGCACTTCCACGAGGTCGGCGCGCTCGATTCGCTCGCGGATATCGTCGGCGTCGCGGTGTGCCTGGAGATGCTCGGGATCGAGGCCGTCTATTCCTCGCCGATGAAAGTCGGACGGAGCGGACTGGTGGACTCCCAGCACGGCAAGCTTCCGGTGCCGACCCCCGCCACGATGGAAATTCTGCGCGGATATCCGTTGATGTTCACGGAAGCCCCGTACGAGCTGACCACCCCCACCGGTGCGGCGATCATCAAAGCGCTGTCGTCCGGCGTGCTTGCCACCGAACTGCTCTCGACGGAGGCGATCGGCTACGGCGCGGGATCGCGGGAGATCGAGCAACTGCCGAATCTGCTGCGCGTGGTCATCGGAACACTCGATCCTGACTATCGGACCGACGAACTCGTGAGCGTCGAAACGAACATCGACGACATGAATCCGGAGATCTATCCGTACGTCGTCGAACAGCTCCTGGCGGCCGGCGCGAACGACGCATACCTGGCACCGATCCAGATGAAGAAAGGCCGCCCCGGCATGCTGCTGTCGGTGCTTGTGAGCCGTCTGCATCTGGATGCCATCCTCGCGGTAATCTTCCGCGAAACCACGACCCTCGGCGTCCGCCTTCAGCCGGTCGAGCGACGCAAGCTGCAACGCAGCCAACGCCGGGTGCGGACCTCGCTGGGGATGGTGACCGTGAAAGCGGTCATCCGGGACGGGCGGGAAGAACTCGCCGCAGAGTTCGAAGATTGCAGACGCATTGCGACCGAGAAGAACATGGCGCTGGTGGATGTCATACAACAGGTTGACGCCGAACTGAAGGCAAAACCCAATTCCTAAGCTCCACGCACCAGAAAACCCACCGAACAGCGTAATCACCAACAAGGGGGCGTGACCGCATACGCCTGGAAGTCGACAAGGGGGATACCATGGATTCCGGAAGAACGAAGCCGTTCGACTTGGGTGAGCGGACGCTCTTATTCGCGCAACGGACGGTACGATTTGTGGATCGAGTCTGCTATGGCGTGGCGAATGTGGAAATCGCCAGACAACTTGTCCGTTCAAGCGGGTCGGTGGGCGCGAACTACATCGAGGCCGGTGAATCACTGGGCAAAAAGGACTTCATGATGCACATCCGCATCTGCGCAAAGGAAGCAAAAGAAAGCAGATACTGGCTTCGCCTCATCTCCTGCGAGACCGTCCTCGAGTCAGAGCGGGAATCACTCATCGCAGAAGCCTCTGAGCTCACGAGGATATTTGGAGCAATGATCCGCAATGCGCGCTTGCGGCAAGAGACGGAACATCTCAAACGGAAACATGGCAATACACTGTCTGGACTTGAATAGCCTATTGCATCTTCCATTTTGACTGTTTCATTGTCTCTTGATACGTGATCGTTGACTTCTTGCACCAGGATCTGAATGTCTCCTCTTCCCCTCGACCATATGCTCTTCATCGGCGCCCTGTTGGTCGTTCTCAGCGTGGCGATCACGAAGCTGTCGGATACGCTCGGTATTCCGGCGCTGCTGCTCTTTCTTGCGATGGGCATGCTGGCCGGATCGGAGGGACCGGGAGGGATCTATTTCGACAATGCGG
This sequence comes from Bacteroidota bacterium, assembly GCA_021813905.1. GTDB lineage: Bacteria > Bacteroidota > Ignavibacteria > UBA10030 > UBA10030 > JAKAJH01. The sequence goes on from JAKAJH010000006.1 coordinate 12,760, forward strand.
CCGTGGCGCAGTCGGTCGGAACCGTCGCGCTGGCCTTTATCCTCTTCGCGGGCGGACTCGATACGCACTGGAGCGCGGTGCGGCCCGTCGTGACTCAGGCGGCGATCCTCTCGACCGTCGGCGTGCTGCTGACGACGGGGGCCGTAGGCGTGTTCGCCTGGCAGGTATTCGATCTGCCGCTCCCGGTGGGTCTGCTGCTGGGCGCGGTCGTCTCCTCCACCGACGCGGCGGCAGTGTTTTCGGTCCTGCGGTCGAAGCAGGTCAGCCTCCGCGGAACGGTCGCGCCGCTGCTCGAGCTGGAATCCGGAAGCAACGATCCGATGGCCGTGTTCCTGACCATCGGCATGATCCAGTACATCACCACGCCCGGCACGACGCTCGGCACGATCGGGATCCTCTTTCTGCAGCAGATGTCGCTGGGAGCCGTCTGCGGGATCCTTCTCGGCAGGGCCCTGGTGGCGTTCGTCAACCGCCTGAATCTGTACACGGAAGGCATCTATCCGGTCTTCGTGATCGCATTTGCCGCGCTCATCTACGCCGGTACTGCCGCGATCGGAGGAAGCGGATTTCTGGCGGTGTATCTGGCCGGTCTGGTCGCGGGCAACAGCGACTTCGTGCAGAAGAAGAGTCTCATCCGCTTCTTCGACGGCTTCGCCTGGCTGAGCCAGATCGCGATGTTCCTGACGATGGGGCTGCTTGTGTTTCCGTCACGCATCGTTCCGGTCGTCGGCATGGGCATGGGCATCGCCGCATTCCTGATCTTCATCGCGCGACCGGTCGCGGTGTTCCTGTGCCTGCACGGCGCAGGCTTCGGATGGCGAGAAAAGACATTCGTTGCGTGGGTGGGATTGCGCGGCGCGGCCCCGATCATTCTGGCGACGTTTCCGCTGCTGGCACGCGTGCCGCAGGCCGGAATGATCTTCAACGTGATCTTCTTTGTCGTGCTCATGTCCGTGCTCCTGCAGGGGTGGTCGATCCCGCAGGTGGCACGGTGGCTGCGCCTGGACAGGCCGATGGAGCGTCGCCGCTCGCTGCTCGAATTCACGCCGGCGCCCGGCAGCGACACGCAACTGGTCGATCTGATCGTTCCCTACAATGCCGCCGTCGTCGGTTCTCCGCTCGTGAGCGTCGGCTTTCCCGAGGAAAGTCTCGTCGTGCTCATCAGCCGCAACGACGGTTTCATCGTGCCGCGGGGGAATACGATCCTGCAGGAAGGAGACACGCTGCTCGTCCTCGCGAATTCACGCGACCTCTCCGTCGTCCGTCAGCTGCTTTCCGTGACCCGTCCGCCGGAGCGTTGATCGAATAGAAGTCGTTTACCGCGGCTTCGGTGTTCGTGCTTCCCTCGAGGTTCGAAATTCGGTATTCGTGCTTCCTTCGAGTTTCGACATTCGGATTTCGTATTTTCCACATTTGCTCTTCTTCCTTCGTATCTCGATATTCGATCTCCGGATGTGATCCCAGTGCTCTCTCGCTACGCCGATATCGCCCTTCCCGTTCCCGTCCCGCATGCGTTCACCTATCTGGTGCCGGATGAGCTTGATTCGCAGGCCGTGCCGGGCGTTCGGGTGCTCGTGCCGTTCGGCTCCAAAACGCTCACCGGCGTGGTTGTTGACCGTCCGGTCCGCACGCCGCTGACGAATCTCAAGGCCATCCGCGATATCCTTGACGCGACGCCCACCTTTTCGGCGGAAATGCTGGAGTTAACCAAATGGATTGCGGAGTACTACATGGCGCCGTGGGGAGAAGTGCTTCGCGCCGCCATGCCGCAGGGCCTGAGCCGGGAAAGCAAGCGAACGGTCACGGTGGTGGAGGACGAGGTCGGCAGCGCGCTGGCGGCGACCGCGACGCGATCTCCAAAGCAACATGCAGTTCTCATGCTTCTATCAAAAGAAAAGATCCTGCGCGCCGAGCAGATTGCCCTGCGGACAAAGGCAAAAGGCATCCATGCCGTGCTGGCGTCGCTCGCGGCCCGCGGCTGGATCCGCATCGAAGAATCTGTCGAGGAAGCGGAAGCCCGTCCGAAGACGGAAACGATGGTCGCCCTGACCGAAGATGGCACGCAAGCCGCGCGCGCTGATGCGTCGCGATTACGGGGGAAGCAGCAGCAAGTACTTGCGGCGCTGGCCGCGGGAGAAAGTCCGATCGCGATGAAACGCCTCCTTCGGCTCGCGGGCGTGTCATCAACTACTGTTCGCACGCTGGCAAAGAACGGGCTGACCCGAATCTTCGAGCAGGAGGTCTTGCGACGGTCGCTGTACGACGATGTCGAACCGGCCGTCCCCGTGACGCTGAATCCGGAGCAGCAGCTCGCCCTCGACCGAATCCGTGATGCGATCAGCGGAGGGTCGTATCGGACATTTCTGCTCCACGGTGTCACCGGCAGCGGGAAGACGCAGGTATACATTGAAGCCATCCGGACCCTTCTGCCGACGGGTCGCACGGCCATTGTTCTGGTCCCGGAGATCGCGCTGACGCCCCAGACCGTACGGCGGTTCAAGGCACATTTCGGGGCGGATGTGGCGGTGATGCACAGCCAGATGTCGGTCGGCGAGCGCTTCGACGCCTGGCGGCAGGCGCACGACGGGCGTGTGCGGATCGTCATCGGGCCCCGTTCGGCGATCTTTGCGCCGCTGACGAACGTTGGCCTCATCGTCGTGGATGAGGAGCACGAGGGATCGTACAAACAGTACGATGCAACGCCGCGCTACCACGCGCGGGATGTGGCGATTGTTCGCGCGCTGCGCCAGCGGGCCGTGGTCGTGCTGGGATCAGCCACGCCCTCCGTGGAGAGCTACGCCAATGCCATATCGGGCAAGTACACTCTGCTCGAGCTGCCCAAACGCATTGACGACGCGACGATGCCGGCGATCGAGATCGTGGATATGGCGCGGGAGCGGCGGGACCGATTCGAGGCCATCAAAGCGGATGTGCGATCCGGCGGAAAGGAATTTCCAAAGCGACTGCCCGTCACATCCGTCTCGCGATTACTGGAGATGCAGATCCGGCAGCGCCTGGAGCGGCGGGAGGGAGTGATCCTGCTGCAGAACCGGCGCGGATTTTCGCATGTGGTGGAATGTTTCGAGTGCGGCGCCGTCGAGCGCTGCGATAACTGCGACGTGACGCTGACGTTTCATGCGACGAAGAAACATCTGCGCTGTCACTATTGCGGCCTCGTGAAGAAGCCGCCGTCGGTCTGCTCTTCGTGCGGCAGCACGGACCTCCGGATGCACGCATTCGGCACGCAGCAGGTGGAAGGAGAACTCGCGGCGCTCTTTCCGGAGGCGATCATCCTTCGCATGGACCGGGACACCACGGCGCGACGCGGCGCCCATGACCGCATCCTCAGTCAGTTCGGAGACGGCCGAGCGGACATTCTGCTGGGAACGCAGATGGTCGCGAAGGGACTCGACTTTCCGCGGGTGACCCTTGTCGGCGTGATCTCAGCCGATACGCAGATGCTGCTGCCGGATTTCCGGGCTGCGGAGCAGACATTTCAGCTGCTCACGCAGGTTTCCGGCCGGGCGGGACGAAGCACGCTGTCGGGCGAGGTCGTGATCCAGACATTGCAGCCCGAACACTACAGTCTGAAGCACGTGGTGGGACACGACTTCCGGGGATTCTACGAGGAGGAGTTGGCGTACCGGCGCGAGCTTCGCTATCCGCCGTTCTCCCGCGTGGTGCTCGTGGAATTCAGCGGCGAGCAGGAAGTGCAGGTGCAGCGATGCGCGGCGGGATTCGCCGATCTGCTTGCAAAGACGAACCAGCGGAACGCGTTCACCGTGCTCGGTCCGGCCGACGCCGCAATCCCCCGTGTTCGCAACCGGTTCCGGAAACATGTGCTCGTGAAAGATGTGAAGGAAAAAGATCCGTCGGGGGAAATCATCCGCCGTGCGATCCGAACTGCCACGGCCCAGCACGAGGCAGCGTTGCGAACCATGAAAGGCGTCCGCATGGTCGTTGACGTCGATCCGCAGGGACTGATGTAAGCAGATTCTGAAAGAAACACGGACGTACCACTCATCATTCACTATCCTTCATTCCCCATCTCCCATGTCCCCTTCCCGTACCGTCGGTTGGTCGATCGCGATCTTCTCCGTCATCATGATGCTCTGGGAGTCCGTCGGACTTCTGACCAGCAGCGCAGCGGAGGATCTCGTGAATGTCCTGAATACGATGCCGGGCGGCGGCGCGTCCGCGACGGCAACCGCGCTTGCGACCATGCACTATGATCGCGCCTGGTCGGTGTATGCGATCGTCTACTTTGCGTTCACGTTGACCGCGTCGGTCCTGTTCCTGCGCGATCATCCCCGCGGCCGACGACTGCTCGCGATCGCCTGTTGGGTCGGGATCGCGAACGGGATCGCCGACACCACGGTCAGCATGATGCTGTGGAACCGGATGGAGCAGGCCCTGACATCGCTCGTCGGACCGATGAGCGTGCGATTCCTCTCCTGGAATCCGTTCGGCCTCGTGCTCATCCTGGCAGGATTCATCCTGTGGCTGATCCCGACGGTCGCACTGCTGGTCTACCTGCGGCGATTGCGAAAACCGCCGCAACCGTTGATGCCGCCGGTGTTCGCAGAGCGCAAACCGCCTGTCGGCTGATCGGGTGGAACCCCTCACGTTCCGCGATCGTTGAAAGAAATGGAGCAAGCGTTCCACACAGTATGAACCTGATATCGAAAGGATCATGATGCAGCAACGTCATCTTGGGCGCTCCGGTCCCGCCGTTTCGGCGCTGGGACTCGGATGCATGGGCATGTCCGACTTCTACGGCGGACGGAACGATGAAGAATCCATCCGGGTGATTCACCGGGCCATCGAGCTCGGCGTCACCTTCTTCGATACGGCGGATATGTACGGCGTCGGACGGAATGAGGAACTCGTCGCCAAGGCGATCCGCGGCAAGCGGGACCAGCTGTTCATCGCCACGAAGTTCGGTAATGTGCGGGGAGCGGATGGCAGCTTCCTCGGCGTGAGCGGCCGGCCGGAGTACGTCCGCTCCGCGTGCGATGCAAGCCTGAAACGGCTCGGCCTTGACACAATCGATCTGTATTATCAGCACCGCGTGGATCCGGATACGCCGATCGAAGAGACGGTGGGCGCCATGGCGGAACTGGTGAAGGCCGGAAAGGTCCGGTTCCTGGGTCTATCGGAAGCTGCCCCGGAAACGATCCGACGGGCGTACAAGATCCACCCGATCACCGCGCTCCAGACCGAGTACTCGCTCTGGACCCGCGACGTGGAGACGGAGATCCTTGCAACGTGTCGTGCGCTGGGAATCGGATTTGTGCCGTACAGTCCGCTTGGGCGGGGATTCCTGACGGCACGTTTCAAGAAGTCCGATGATTTCTCCCAGGACGATTTTCGCAAGAACCATCCGCGGTTCCAGCCGGAGAATCTTTCGAAGAACACGCAACTGGTGGCTGTGCTGGAGGCCTTTGCCGCGGAGCGCAAGAAGACTCCTGCGCAGATCGCGCTTGCCTGGGTTCTTGCGCAGGGAGAAGACATTGTGCCGATCCCCGGAACGAAACGTCTGAAATACCTGGAGGAGAATCTCGGCGCGTTGGACGTGCGGCTCTCGCCGCAGGACCTTCGAACACTCGGCGAAGCGTTCCCGCCCGGCGTGGCCTCCGGAGAGCGATACGCTCCCTCGGGAATGGCGCGCGTCAACGGTTGATGTCGGATGACGGATGGAGGGGCCGACGATCGGTCGGGCCCCTTCGCCGTTCACGTCAGGTCCCGTCGCTCCGCTTTCCCGAACCTCCCAGCCCGCACCGGGAACCTTTCGCGAATTCGCTGTCTCAAGTCTTGTCCTCCGGCCGGTAGAACTCACGCAGGCGCGTCTTGCACCGGAGGACATTTGTTCGGAAATTTGAGTGTCACGATCAGATTCCCGAAAGCAACCATGTCCGAACCACAAGCAGATCCGTCGCTCGCCCCCGACCGGGAAAAAGCGATCCGTGCCATCAAGATCCTTCTCTTCAGTGCCTCGATCGTCGCGGCGATTGTCGGCGGTGCCGTTGCGGCTTCTGTGGCGCACGTCAGCCTGTTTCTCTTCTTCCTCGCGACAGCGGGACTGTTCATCGGTCAGGCTGGCGGCGACTATCTCTACTACTATTTCACCCACTTTCACACCGACGCGCGTGACGCCCACACGAAGATCTTTGCCGGCTGGCGGCCCTTGTTCACCGGAACAGTCATCCAGCCGGAACAAACGCTGCACGCCGGCATTGTGTGCCTGGCGCTCGACCTCGCGATTGCAGCATTTTTTGTACTGCGCCTCGGTCCGGATATCCTGTGGTTTGCCCTCGGCGGCGGACTGGTGGCGATCTTCTTTACGCCGCTCATGCTGCGCGGATTGAAGGAGCCGGTGATCTTCGTGACGTTCGGTCCGCTGTGCATCGTCGGTATGGCGTTCGCCCTCACCGGAAGCTGGGCGATCCTCGTGCCGGCCCTTGTGGCCTCCGTACCGGTGGGGATCTTTATCACCGTGGTGGCCTATCTGAAAAGCGCGCGGTTCGATGTCGTGGACGCGGCAGGCGAGTCGGTGGTGCTGAAGCTCAGCCGTGCGGCCATCATTGTGCTGCTGGCGCTCGGCTATCTCAGCCTGATCGTCGGAGTCGTGGCGCGGGTGCTGCCCCCGCTGTCGCTGCTCGGACTGGTGTCGCTCCCGCTGGCGGTGGGCGTGGTGCGCGTGGTACGCGGGACCAGCAGCCGTGTGTCCGAATATCTGTGGGCGACGGTCCGGAGCATTGTCGTGTCGGTGGTCGTCGGACTCTTCATCGCAGCCGCATTCGTCATTCCAATCTCATAATCGCAGGATCCGTCATGACGTTGAAGCAATACGCTGTCGTCTGGTTCAAAGCGGCCCGAGCGCCGTTTCTGGTGGTTTCGATCATTCCGTCCATTCTTGCGGGGCTGATCGTGTGGAGTCATGGTTCCATCGACGCAACGCTGTTCTGGCTGGTGACGATCGGCGTGGTGATGGCGCACTCGGCCGGAGATTTCGTGGATGATTACTTCGACTTCAAGAAGGGAAATCTGGGGAACAAGGAGAAGCAGTTTCACGACAGCCCGTTGATCGACGGTACGGTGACGGCTCGGCAGGTGATGGTGGCGGCGCTGCTGTGCGTGGCGATTGCGCTGGCGACGGGGATCTACGCGTTCTCCGTGGTGGGCATGCCGGTCGTGTGGCTGACGATCCTCGGTACCGTCATCGTCTTCTTCTACACCTCGCCGCCACTGATGCTGAATTACCGGGGCCTTGGTGAAACGGCGTTGTTCGTGGCATTCGGGCCGATGATCGTGGGCGGGATCTCGTACGTCCTGCGTCCGGTCTTCGACTGGGAGCCGCTGCTGGCATCGATCCCGCTCGGTATCTTCACGATGAATGTCGGACTGGTCAGCAATACGTTTGACCACGATGACGATGTGAAGTCCGGCAAGCGCACGCTGCCGGTTCGCTTCGGTCAGGCGGCGGCGGTGCGCGTACTCGCGGCCGGGTCGGTCTTCGCGTATGCGGTGATCGTCGCGGGGGTCGCGCTGAATGTGCTCACGCCGTGGAGTCTGATCGCGCTGCTGGGATCTCCGCTCGCTTTCACGGTGGTGAAAGCGACGAGCCAGTACCACGACACCGCGCATTACACCGGGGCCATGACGAAAGCCATTGCCTTAACGTCGGTGACCGGGATCCTGCTCTGCGTAGCCTACGGGATGGTGGTGCTGATGCGTTGATCTGTGCCGTGCACGACTCGGGGAAATCCCCCCGTTCACACACTTACGTGCCGTCGTACGCTCGTACCGCGCCGTCCGTTTACCCGCCCATCCGCTCCGCGGCTCTCCGTCCGCTTAATACCGCCCCTTCGATCGTGGCGGGATATCCGGTGTCGGTCCAGTCTCCGGCAAGGAACAAATTCGCCAGGGCAGTGTCCGTGCGCGGCCGGAACGCCTCCAGTCCCGGCTCCGGTACGAAGGTCGCCCGCTTCTCTCTTATCACTATCGCGTGTCGCAGCGTCGCTTCCTTGACGCGCGGCAGATAGCGCTGCAGTTCTTCCACCCCCATCCGCACCACCGCGTCCTTTTCCCAGTTGTCGTATTCATCCGCACCGCTGACCGTCAGGGAGAGCTGCATTCCCGGCGCTCCGGCTCCCGTCATCCGCGTCCGATTGAAGACCCAGTGAATGCGTGAGCCCAGCAGTGCGGCGAACTCCTGCGTCATTACATCGCGGTCGAACCAGAGATTGATCCCCAGGATCGTGGACGGACGATAGTGCTGCGACATTGCCCCGGGTGGAACCGGCTTCCTGGCCTTCAGCACCAGTGAAGGAAACACACGCTCAAAGGCGAAGAACGGCAGCGTGCTGATGCAGGCCGAAGCGGAATAGACCGCACCGCGTTCGGTCTTCACAGCACGGATCGTGTCGCCGAGGATGTCCACGGCTGAGATATCTTCGCCGGTGCGAACGGCGCCGCCGTGCTGCTCGATGAACCGGACCGCCGGATCGACCAGGACCTCGCTCAGTCCGGCGCGCGGGATGAGCATGCTCGCATTCTGCGCATTGCCCAGGAAAGCCGCACGCAGCACGCGGAAGAACAGCAGAGCCGACACATGCTCCGGGCGTTCATTCAGTGCGCCGATGGCAATGATGTCCCACAGATGTCGGCGAGCGGCTTCGGATTGACCGAGTTGTCTCAGCCACGCGTCCACCGTTATCGTGTCAAGCCACTGCTCTTTGCGCGGTGACGTGCCGACGATCGCGGCTCCGACCGTGAGAAGCTTCAGGCGGTCGGTGAAAGAAAGGGAGGACAGATCCAGCATGCCCAACCCGACGTGCAGGGGGGCGGGGAGTGACGGACAGGCCAGCGATGCGGTGCGTCCCCCGGCATGGATGAAATCGATGCGAAGCGACGGCTGAAGGAATGTCAAATGCTCGGAGCCGATCAGCGACAGATACCGCCGCGTGGCGGCGTAGCACCCCATCAGGAGATGCTGGCCGTTGTCAATCGTGTCGCCCGTCGTCGGATCGACGAAGGAGCGCGTGCGTCCCCCGGCATACGGGCGCTGTTCCAGCACAAGCACGCGCATGCCGCGTCGCGTCAGCTCTACGCCGGCGCTGAGACCCGCGAGACCGGCACCAAGGATGAGAACGTCGGGAGAAGGCACAAGTCAGAATTCAAAATTCAAAAGGAGAGAGGGGATTGGCAAACGAAAGCAATCATCGGGCGGCCTTGGAACCGGTGGGCAGGCGAAGCGTCTCCATACTCCCGCCATACAACCTTGACTGTCAATTGTCAATTGACATCCGATCTATGCCGGCAGCTGCGTGCGAATGTAGCGATGAAAGTTCTTGGGAAACTTGTTCCGCACGCGCAACGCGATGGCGACGAACAGCTTGATCGGCGACGAGAGCCGGATGCGGCGGTCAAAGACGTTGTAGTGCGACCGCTCGATGCGCCGAAGGAGCAGGTAGTAGATGTTTCCCATCGTTCGGGCGGCAGAGAAGAGCACTTTGTCCTCCTCGGCGAGCGACGATTTTGCACGGCGAAAATATTCGTGCGCGCGCTGACACTCGAACTTCATCAGTTCCACGAATCGTTCGTTGTACGTTCCGGCAAACAATTCCTCTTCCGTGTACCCGAACCGATGAATATCTTCCAGCGGCAGATATATGCGTCCCCGCTTCGCGTCCGACTTGATGTCGCGCAGAATGTTCGTCAACTGAAGCGCGATGCCCAGATTGATTGCATATTGGCGCGTCTCGGCGTTGCGGTAGCCGAAGACCTCTGCGCAGATTAATCCCACCGTCGACGCAACCCGGTAGCAGTACTGCTCGAGTTCGCTGAAGGTGCCGTAGCGGTTCTGCGTCAGATCCATTTCCATTCCCTTGATCAGGTCGTAGAAGTGGTCGACCGGAATCCTGAACCGGTGAATGATCGTCCCCAGCTTGTTCAGTAGCGTGAACGTCGAGACGCCGTACAGTGCTCGTTTCAGCTCATCCGTCCAGTGCAGCAAGCGGGCATGCTTCTCCGTATCGTCGGGCCCTTCATCGACGATATCGTCCGTCACCCGGCAAAACGTATAGATCGTTTCGATCGCGTCTCGCTGGGGCTTGGGCAGAATCAGGAAGGAGTAGTAGAAATTACTCTGTCTGTTCTGCGTGATGTCCGGTATGATGGTGTCGGCGGTGTGCATGAACTAGCGTTTGCGTGCCTGCCAAAGGAGGCCAATCTTGTCGAACGGCGACAGCGTCGGCCGCCGGCGAAAAACGTCGAAATTCTGAGCCCGGATCTTTCCGAGAATCCGCATCCCGCCGTGCCAGGTCAGCCGCAATTCGGCAGCAATGTCTCGCCCGACCAGATCCAGCAGCGGGGCGCCCTCGGTGAAGATCTCCTCAGTCCGGCCCACCTCAAATGCCATCAGGTCCTGAAAGCGCTTGCCGAACCGGCGCGCAAACAGGTCCTGCTCGGTAAAGCCGAACCGGTCCAAATCCTCCAGTGGAAGATACACCCGGTCCTTCGAAAGGTCAACAGTCACGTCCTGCCAGAAATTGGCCAGCTGGAGCGCCGTGCAGATCGAGTCCGACAGAGCCTGCATGGAATCGCTCCGGTAGTTGAACAGCAGCAGCACCAGCCGCCCGACCGGATTGGCCGAGTTCTCGCAATACGCCAGCAAATCCTCGAAGGTGTCGTACCGATGCACGGTGACGTCGGTGCGAAACGCGATGAGCAGGCTCTGGAGCAATTCCACCGGGATCTGGAACCGCTCGATCGTGTCGGCCAGCGCGATGAAGACCGGGTGCGTGGCGTGGCCGTTCACGCAGTCGATCAGTCGCTGTTCCCACGAGTTCAGATTTTCGATCCGTTCCGCCGGCGTCCAGCCCGGCTCGTCGGCGAAGTCATCCGCGATGCGCGCAAACGCGTAGAGCGCGCTGACGTACGGCCGCTTGTCCCGCGGCAGAAACAGTGACGCGACGGGAAAGTTCTCGTAATGACTGCGCGTGACGTGCTCGCAGTGGCGAAAACTCTCCGCCAGAGTCCAGTGCTTGCGCGCGATGTGAAGTTCCGGTGCGTTCATTCGGAGCCGATGGCGGATTGATCGGCCATCGTGGTGGGTTGAATATGAAGAACGGCGCAAGGAAAAGCAAGCGCCCGCGGTTAACGCACCAGGGCGATTTGCTGTGCGTGGCGCAGCATCCCGGCCCTGCCCGGCACCGATGCATCGGGCGTCACGACGTAGAGACCCGACGCGACGGCCGCCTCCCAGAAAACGTGATGCGTCCCTTCCGGGAACTCCCGCTCGGCCAGCACCGCCACGGTGCGACTCAACAGATCATGCACGGCCAGCCGGATCCTGCTGCGGACCGGAAGCGTGAATCAAATAACCGTCGGGCCGTTGACCGGATTGGGATACGCCGGATGCAAAAAGTGAGCCCGGACGGCGCTGATCTCCCGGTGACGTGAGAAGGGATCGACCGGGCGGTCCAGAAAAGACCGTCGCTGTGTGCGGCGTACACCCGTGATCCCACCACAGCCAAATCGCGGATCTCCACGATATGTTGCCAGCGCGGCGACGGCGCCCGAAATGCTTCTTAGCAGGCTGTCGCTCTCGAGGATCCATGTCGCGGCGGATTCGGACCAGCGGTATGCACCGCCGCCCGTTCCGCAATACAGCGTATCGTTCCGGACGGCGAGCTTCTGGATCTGCGTTGCGCCAAATGTGCTGAGGCCGGCGGTCAGATGGGTCCAGTGCGTCCCGTCGTCGGAGCTGCGCACGACGCCGCCGGCGTAGGTCCCTCCGTACAACCAGCCACCGTGGATTGTCAGCGCGGTGAACCCCTGATCGTCCGACAGCAACGGAGAGATCCCGAACCAGCTCTGCCCGCCGTCGGTCGACCGGTAGGCACACAAGTCGTCCGCCGCCCGGAGAATGCCGTCGATCATCCCGCATACGTAGAATGAGGACGCCGGAAGCTCCGTGACGCGGGACCATATCGCGTTCTGCGAGAATGTTGGCGTCAGGGCGCTTGCCTGGAGCAGAATCACGCCGGAGAGCACCGTCCGTCGCGTCTGCAGAAAGAGATCCACGAGGGTCTGATTCATATCATTCATCTGTGGTTGATGAATATTCCAGCGGGGGTGACACTGTGATCGGAGGGGGCACCGGTGAGATAACGCGAACGCACCGCCTCCAGGGACCTAAACCGGGAAAGGTCCGCGGAAGTTTCGGGCAAAGGGAGATGAGCGAAGCGGGGGAATAACGGTCAGGACGCTGTGGGAGCGTCTTCGACCAGCACTTCATACACCTGGATCGGCGTCTCGAGGCCTTTGACGAGGATCGGCTCCAGCCGGCGGGTCGGCACCTGGTCCTTTACGAACTGCCACGTGCGCTCGGAGATGAGGATCCCCTCGACCGGCGCGTTCGATTCGAGCCGGTTGGCCAGGTTCACGTCGGAGCCGAGGACGGTGTACGACAGCTTCTTCCGCGTGCCCATGTTGCCGACGACGACATCGCCGGTGTTGATGCCCACGCGAACGCGGAGCGGGAATAGCCCCTTGACGACCCATTGCTCCTTCAGTTCACGGCATTTGCGCTGCATCTCGATCGCGGCCCGCACACAGCGAAGTGCGTGGTCGGGCTGCGGCTCCGGGGCGCCGAAGAAGACCATCAAGCCGTCGCCGATGTACTTGTCCACGGTTCCTTCATACTTGAACACGATGTCGACCATGGCCGTGAAGTACTCGTCCAGCATCTTCTGGATCTGATCCGGGGTCATCGTGGACGAATACGTGGTGAAGCTCTTGATGTCGCTGAAAAGGATCGTGACCGTCTTCTTCTGCACTTCGAAGGCCGATTCCGGCTGCTGCAGCATGCGCTTGACGACGGTGGGCGGCAGGTACGCCTCGAATGACTGCCGCAGCGTCTCCTTCTCACGCTCCTCGTTGATGAACCGGTACGCCAGAACGGCGAAGACCGCCAGGACGTTGATCAGCACCGGTCGCACAATGTTCAGGATGACGTTGCCGTAGAGGAAGAGCGCCACGGCCGCGACGATGTAGCCCACGACGATCAGGATGGCGCCGACCCACATGCCGCGGGACGAAAACTGCAGCGCGAACAGCCCGACGAGTCCGAGCGTGATCAGCTCGACGACCAGCATACCGGAGGAACCCACATCGCGCAGGAAGTTCTCGGTGAGGATGGTGTTGATGACGTTGGCGTGCACGCCGCTGAGCGGAAAGTCGTTGTCGGTCGGCACCGGAGCCACATCGGCGGCGCCGGTGGAAGCGACCGAGACGACCGCGATCTTCCCCTGGAAGAGCGGCATCCAGTCGTTTTCCATCGCGTCGCGGTCGTCGGACAGGTGGTATACCGTCGCGAACTGGTAATGCGTCATCGAGCCGCGCCAGGGGCCGACAAAATTGATGGTGAGATTGCACCGCGCATCCACCGGAATGGTGATGTCGTGCGGCTCTCCCCCGGGCCGCCAGGCCCCCTCCAGAATGATGGAGGTGCCGGGACGGACCACCACGCGGTCCGGCGTGACGTGCAGATAATCACAGACGGCGCGGAACGCGAAGCTCGGATAGTACGCATCCTCATAGCGCACGAGCAACGGCGCGCGCCGGAACACGCCGTCACGGTCGATGCGCAGGCTGAGATAGCCCAGACCGCGGGCTGAAGAGGCGAGCTCGGGAAACGTCAGGATTGGATTGCCGCCGACATACATCGTGCGCGGATCGCCCTCCATGCGCACATACCACTTCGTGCGGGAGAGATACTCCCAGTCGGTCTCGGGGCGGGGCGGCCGCACGACCGGAGGCTCGTTGAGCAGGCTGAAGGCCAGACCGTAGTACGCATTCCCGGCCTTCCGGTTGCATTCGAAGAAGTACTGATCCTCTTCAGGAGATGCGGGGGCGCGGAAGATGTAGTCCCAGATCTGCAGGGCCGTCTTCATTTCGCCGAGATTCCGGACGACCTGCGCGTACTGCTGACGTGTCAGGTAGGAACCGGTCAGCGCCTGGACGGTGCTGTCCGTCTCATCGACGTGCACGATGGTGCTGTCGTACGGAATTCGGGAGGGAAACTCGGAGGCCCGGAGCACGAACAACTGGTCGAAAGCCTGCGCGTTCCAGGTTTCGAAGACGGACGGGAGGAGCCCGAACAGCAGGTGGCCGAACAACAGAGCGGACACGAGGATGATCCCCGTGTCCCGCACTGTCGTTTGCTTACTGGTGATCAATGGTGATGGTCTTGCTGTAGAAATTACGGGCCGTGACCTCGGTGGCAATCGTCGTGACATCCGGCCGCTGCGAGACCTCAACCTTCTCTGTGCCGCGGATATTGCCCCCGATCGTCAGCGGCTTCTCGGCGATGGTGGCAAAGGTCGTGTACCGTCGCCGCAGGTCGCGGATGGTGGATACGATCGCCTTGGCGAGTGTCTCCTTCTTCGACGCGTCGGCGGAGAGATAGTCGCCGAGCTTCGCTTCCAGATCGAGCTGGCGCTCGGTGGAGGCGACGAGGAAGAACGTCTCCCGGCCGGTATTCTTGTCCAGCCGGATCCAATCGCGGCCCTTCGGGATAAAATAGTTCTTGCCGGTCTCGTAATCCGACTGGAACTGACGGAACGAGTACGGGAAGAGCAGATCGATCTCGCCCTTGGAGCCGTAGTGCACGACGTAGACGAAACACTCCTTCGTCAGCTGGACGAACATCTTCAGTTCTTCGCCGGAGTTGAGCGTCGTGTCGCGGGTGATGGAAACGAACTTGTGGCTCTTCCCGATCACGGCCCCGAACGCCCACTGGAAGCCGATGTTGGCCTGGTTCTGGACGGCGGGATCCGGTGTCGGTCCCGGTCCGGGTGACATTCCCATCAGCACGAAGCCGGCGGCAAGCAACAACAGCAGAATCGGTCGGGTCATGGAACGCATCCTCCTTAATGCGGAATCGTGGAAATCGTCATTTCCTTGTCGTACTCGGTCTGGCTGCGCGTGGGGTTCTGCGCGCCGCGCGTTTTGCGCTTGACCTGCTCCTCCACGTACTGCATCAGCTCATTGATCGTTACGGTATAATCGTTGTTGTAGTCCGCCTTGCCCTGCATCCCTTCGAGCAGGTAATAGGTAAAGGCGCCGTGGCCGAGCTCGGGGAATTCCTGCGAAACCTCGCCGGCCGCGCTGGCCGTGAAGACCACCGTTCCTTCCTTCGTCTTCGACAGATCCGTCAGGTACTGGTTGATCAGGTTCTGTTCCGTCATGCCCAGCCCGCGTGTCGCGTAGTTGACGCTGATGCCGCCGCTGTGGCAGGCATCCGAGAAGACCACGATCCGCTTGGCGCTGATGTACCGGGCAAGTACGTCCTGAATCTGCCACATCGGAAATGCCGTCGTGCCGAGCATGTTCGGGTCCGAATCGTAGGTCAGCAGATACAGAAGGGTGGGACGGGCCGGTTCGGGAGCGCCATGGCCCGCAAAATAGATCATGACCAGGTCGATGTCGATGGCCTGATTCAGGAAGTTGATCAACGCATCGCGCAGGTTCGGCAGCGTCGCATCCTTGTTCAGGAGCAGTCGCAAATGATCGGAGTCATACCCGCCGCCTTCCGGCCGGCGGAGGAAGTTGGCGAACGCTTCCGCGTCGCGGTCGGCAAATTTCAGCGCCGGGATGCCGGGATTGGCGTATTGAGACACTCCCACCACCACCGCCCACGCCTGCGGACCCGTGCTCTTGTCCCGCTTTGTGGCCGGCCCGGATGCAATGGGTGTGCTGCTGACCGTCGAACTGCGGTTGATGCCGATCGTTTTCGTGAATTCCTTCCCGGTCGTGCTGACGATCCGGAGCCGGACCTGATTGTAGCCGGCGACCAGCGGAAATTCCTCGGTGATTTCATCGCCGATGTTCTTGAGGAAGACCGACTGGTTACTGACGATGTCCGTCAGGTTTACCGACATCGAGTAGGACGCAATGTCGAACCAGCAACGGAAGCGGATCGGCGACGACGTGTTCGGTGTTTCCGCGTTGTCCGTGGGGTACGTGATTTCAACCGCCTGATCATCCGCGAGGCGCCGTACCGCGCACGTGGCGGTGGTCGAAAGTCCATACGGGTCCACGGCGGTGATTGACACGGGATTCACGCCGATGGAATCGAGCGTCAGCGTGAATTTGAACTGCTTTCCTTTCGTCCCCGGCGGGAGTGTCGCCGTGGCAGGGGCCGCGGTCAGAGGAACAGGTTTGCCGTTGATGCGGAGCTCTTTGACGTCGGAATTGTCATACGCGATTCCGCGGACTTCACACTGTGTCCCGAACACCTTCACGGGCGCCCCATCTGTGCCGATAACCGGATACTCCAGCGCGATTCCCGGCGGCGTTGTGTCGGGCGGTTCGGTAAGGACGGTCCAGCGCTTCAACAGTCCCTTGCTCGTGGTGATAAGCAGCGTCTTCTCGTTCGTGAATCCGAGCCCGGTGCCGTATTGATCCGGCAAATTCCAGGAAGCGACCTGCGTCCCGGACGCGACGTCGATGATCCGGACGGTGCTATCCGCGGAGGCTGTGGCCATCCAGCGGGATTTCGGATCGAAGGCAATGGCGGAGATTGTCAGGCGATGGGGGACGATATTCTTCAGAAGCGTGTATCCCTGCGTCTCGTACAGTCCCACCGCTCCGTCAGCCGTGCTCACGGCAAGCATCTTCCCGTCCGGGCTGTACGCCAGCGCGGAGATCCGCCCCTTCATGTCAGCAATGGTCTTGATCAGCGCGAACTGGGCGATCGAGTAGATAGACACTTTTCCGGAGGTCATGCCGACGGCAAAGGTCCGGTTCGTCGGATGGAGGATGATGGTCGAATAATCTTCGTCGGAGGCGTTCAGCGTTCCGATGGAATTGCCGGTGACCGCATCGAAGACGTGGAGGGTCCGGTCCAGTCCGACCGTGAACACGAGATTTTCATCCTGCACGGCGACGCCGACGATGCCGCCCGTATGCACTTCGTAGGACTTGGTTTGTGTGCCGGTGGCGGTGTTCCAGACGGCGACCTGACCGTCGGGTGTGCAGGTGAAGAGTGACTGGCCGGATGCGGAGAAGGTGAGGGCGCTGACGCGTGCGGTGATGCCCGGGAGCACACTCCGCTCGCGGAGTGTCGAAGCATCGAACAGCTTTACAGCTTTTTCGGTGGACGCAACCGCGAGGAGGCCCGACGTTGCGCTTAGCGCCGCACGGCCGATGGGAGCCTTGAATGCTTCGGCGTCACCGGCCGCCTCCGTGTAGAGTTGCTTCTGGCCGAATCCGACACCGCTGCTCCAGAGCAGCACGATGACCGTCAGGCACAAGCGTGTGCACGTCATGGTCCAATCTCCTTTCAGCGCAGGCTCACCCGGAGTTTAGCGATCCTTCTGCTCAACCGGTGTGTCAGGGGTCAAACGGGCTTGTACGACCTGCCCGCTCCGGTGGGCACGCTCAATGCCGGGCGGCGGAAGTCCGGAAGGCTGGTGAAACGTGGTGGCAACCTCCCGACGACCCAATGTTTCTCATTTTTGTGAGAATGTCAAGAAATTGCGGTTTTTCAGTCGTGTCGCGGGCGGACGGGCACGCTCCCGTCACATAATTCGTCCAGAAACTGCGTCACATCCGCACGGAACGCGTCATCACCGCATGCCCGCTCGGGCGACGCTTCAAGGCGGTCCATCCAGCTGCGGAGCAAACTCGGGCCGTATGCGGTTCCAGCCGGGAGTTTTGACGGATAGACGATGAATGCGGCGTTCAGCCGCTGGAGGAAGACGAGGAGGTCGTCGGCGAATAGCGTGGCCTCTGCGCCCGAGGCGTTGTGCATCCGCGTGCGGAGATCCATCGCCATCGAAAGGAGGTCGCTCATGTTGCCTCCGAAGTTCAGGAACGGCGTTTCTTCCACCACCGCGCCAGCCGGTCGCGGAAATCCTTCTCACGCCCCTGGTCGGTGGGATGATAATAGAGCTTCGTACGAAGATTGTCCGGAAGGTACTGCTGCTCGGTGAAATGACCGTCGAAGTCGTGACTGTACTTGTAATCCGCGCCGTAGCCGAGTTCGTCCATCAGTTTCGTCGGAGCGTTACGCAGATGAAGAGGAACCGGAAGATTCGGAAGCGACCGCACATCGCTCCACGCGTCCTCGATCGCCCGATAAGCGGCGTTGCTCTTGGAGGCGGAAGCGAGATAGACAGCGGTCTGCGCCAGCACGATGCGCGCTTCCGGCATGCCGATGTAATCGACGGCTGTGAAGCACGATGTCGCCAGTGTGAGGCCGTACGGATCCGCGTTGCCGATGTCCTCAGCCGCGAGGACGATCATTCGTCGCGCGATGAATTTCGGGTCCTCTCCGCCGTCGAGCATGCGCGCCATCCAGTACACCGCCGCATCGGGATCGCTGCCGCGGATGCTCTTGATGAACGCGGAAATGATGTCATAGTGCTGTTCCCCCTCCTTGTCATAGAGCGTGAACTTGCGCTGGAACGCCTCTTCGGTCTTCTTCTTCGTGATGATCACGGATCCGTCCGGTGCGGGTTTCGTGAGTCGGACGGCGTTCTCGAGGCCGTTCAGCAGTTTGCGGGCGTCGCCGCCGGAGAGGAGCATGAGAAATTCACGGTCCTCGATCGTGATCCGGCGTTGCGAGAGCATGGAGTCCTTCGTGAGCGCAGCAGTGATGAGCGCGTCCAGCGCGTCCCGGTCGAGCGGCTCGAGGATGTAGACCTGACAGCGGGAAAGCAGGGGGGCGATGACCTCGAACGACGGATTCTCGGTCGTCGCGCCGATGAGCGTGACGATGCCTTCCTCCACCGAATGCAGCAGCGCGTCCTGTTGCGCCTTGTTGAACCGGTGGATCTCATCGATGAAGAGCACCGTGCGCCGGCGCAGGGCCCGGAGGTTCTTCTCGGCCGTCGTGATCACCTCGCGCACGTCCTTGACGCCGGAGGAGACCGCGTTCAGCTGAAAGTATTCCGCCTGGATATGGCGCGCAACCAGACGGGCCAGCGTCGTCTTGCCGACGCCGGGAGGTCCCCACAGGATCATTGAGCTCAGGTCGCCCTGTTCCAGCATCAGCCGAAGCGGCTTTCCCTCGCCGATCAGATGATCCTGACCGAGGAATTCTTCCAGCGTGGCCGGACGCATCCGCTCCGCCAGCGGTGCATTCGCCGCCAGCGGTTTCTTCTGGAACTGTTCCCGTGGAAAGAGTTCAGACATGCTCGACAGCCCAAACCATGATCTTCAACTACTCACTCACCCACCCACGTACGCTCGTACTCTCGTACCCTCGTTCCCTTCACTCCTGCTCTTTCTTGATCTTGTACACCGTCTCCCCCTCCCGGATCATGCCGTACTTCTCGCGGGCGATCTTCTCGACGGTCTTCTTGTCCCCCTGCAGGGCGTTGATCTGCGCCTGCAGTGCGCGAATCTGAACGCTGTCGGCGCGAACCTGCTCGATGAGCGCCTGGCGTTCACGCTCGAGCCGGATCCGGGCAAGTATCCCTTTGTTGTCGAAGAAGAAGTAGAGAAAGACGAGAGTCCCGACGGCAATGAGGAGTGCGCGCCGTTTGTTGCGGGAGGCAGCGCGACCGATCTGTTTCAAAAACCGTCGCGGCTGAAGATTTCGGTAGAATCGGTCTTCCATCGCATCCAACGTAACGGAAAAATGGCGGGAGTGCAATCAGCCGCCGGACACCGGTCAGCGGTACCATTCCTTCTTGGGCTCGTATCGGGTCTTGAGCGCCTTGCGCGCGGTGTGCCGCTCGATCGCGAGCGTGATCAGGCGGTCCAGCAGTGCCGGATACGACAGGCCGGACGCCTGCCACAGTTTCGGGTACATGCTGATGGAGGTGAAGCCGGGGATCGTGTTGATCTCGTTCAGAAAGACGCGGTTGGTTGTCCGGGTGACGAGGAAATCGACGCGCGCCATGCCGCTCCCGTCGAGCGCGCGGAACGCCGCCACGGCCAGCCGCCGGATCGTCCGCACGGTCGTGCGCGGAAGCTTCGCCGGGATCACGGCGGTGGACTTGCCGTCGACGTACTTCGCGTCGTAGTCGTAGAACTCGTTGGAGGGGATGATTTCGCCGGGGAGGCTGGCTTCCGGCGCATCGTTGCCGAGCACGCTGCATTCGATCTCGCGTGCATTGCGAATGCCCTGCTCGATCAGGATTTTCCGGTCGAACCCGGCCGCCAAACGGATCGCGGCAATGAGTTCCGCGCGATCGTGGGCCTTGCTGATGCCAATGCTGGAGCCGGAGTTGGACGGCTTGACGAACATCGGATATCGGAGCGACCGCTCCAGTGCCCGGATCATACGCGCGGGCGATGCGTCGAACTCGGGGGCGAGAAACCAGATGCTGGGCGCCACCGGGAGCTTCGCATGCCGGAGCACGTCCTTCTGCATTGCCTTGTCCATGCCGACGGCTGATCCGAGCACGCCGGCTCCGACATACGGAATGTCCGCCAGCTCAAGCAGTCCCTGCAGTGTACCGTCCTCGCCGAACGTCCCGTGCACGGCGGGAAAGATCACATCCAACGCGGGACCCGCATGCGATGCGGCGTTGAGCTCGACGAGCGACTGCTTGCGGGGATCGGGCACGACGAGTAGCTCCGGCTCACGCTCCACGGACCGCTTCTCCGTCAGCAGCCGCAATGCTTCCCCGGAACTGAGCCAGCGTCCGTCCGGCGTGATGCCGATCGGCACAACGTCGTACCTGGATTTGTCCAGTGCCTCAATGATGGAGGCGGCGGAGACGAGCGAGACCTCGTGCTCGACCGACCGTCCTCCGAAAATGACTCCCACGCGAAGCTTTCGTTCCACGGACTCTGATTCCTTTCGTGAATCCTTCAGGCGCCCGGCTCGGAGGGAAAGACCGCGTCCGGGTCGAGGCCCTCGCTCGGGCGACTGATGGCCCGGAGCCGCTCCAGCTCACCCGCGGTCAATCGGTGCACGCCGCCGAGTTGAGCGGCGACGCTGAGGATGTGCGCCGCATGTTCCACTTTCTCCATCCGCAAATACGCCTCCTCTAGCGTCCGTCCCACGGTCAGCACGCCGTGATTCGCGAGCAGGATGGCGTTGGCGCTGTCGATGAACGGTGCGATGGATGCGCGCACCTCCGCCGTCGACGGCGTGGCGTAGAACGCCAGCGGCACACCGCCCAGACCGAGAATGACCTCCGGAAACACCGCGCCGGTCATCGGGATTCGTGCCGCGGCGAATGCGGTGGCATGAACGGGATGCGCGTGCACCACCGCATGGATCTCCGGCCGTTGCTCATACACGAACAGATGCATGTCGAGCTCGGTGGATGGTTTCCGGTGTGGATCGAGCGGATGGCCGTCTCGGCGGACTTCGATCACGTCGGCAACGGTGACGCGGCGTTTGGGCATTGCGGAGGGCGTGATGAGGATGTTTCCCGACGGCAGGCGGGCGCTGACGTTTCCGTCCGTTGCGGCGACAAACCCGTGTTCGGCCAGCCGATGGCTGACGTCCACAAGCAGGTGCAGGATATCGTTTCGGTCGGACACGCGGGTTGCGGGGAAAGAGTGCTGAGCCATAATAGGGAAAAGAGGCGCCACTCGCAACGAAGCGGCAGGTGGAAGGGAGGGGAGTTTTGCGTATCTTGCGTCCGCTATGTCGGCGACTGCGTTCATCTCCATCCTTCGTCTGGGCCGTTGCTCCGTGTTGCGGTTGACCGCCGCGGGGTTCTTCACGCTGTTCCTCGCATCGGCACCGATGGCCGGAACCGGTACGCGGGAGCCGCTCCGCCACGCCCAACTGATCCAGCCGCTGGTAGAGGACTCCGGGACGATCATCATTCGCATTGTCAAGGAGGCAAGCGGTCGCATCCTCCTCTCGTTCCTCATCCTCTCGGTGGCGGCGTTGCTTCCGCTCAGGCACCGGATTGCGATGCGCTCGGCGGTCGTGCGGCCGTTGCTTACGCCCCTGCGTCTCGGCTTTCTCTCTACCCGCGTCACCTCGTCGTTCCTCTGACGGACGATTTTCCAGCGATCACGCCGGGTCTGCGATTGGCGTTCGGGAACCTCCCCGGACGAATGACACCGGTACGTCCACCATTCGATCAAGGAACGTCCGTCCATGGAAACCCCTGAACCCGGAAAAGAGGAGTATCAGTCGGGCACGCAGATCGTTGTCGGGATTGTTGTTGCCGTTGTCGGCTTTGCCGCGATCCTCATCGCGATCAAGCTGTTGTTCTTCTGATCTCGTCGCAGCACAGAAAACACGAACGCCCTTCCACGGAAGGGCGTTTTTGATGTTCGGGGGCTAAGTCTCCGCCGTCAGCGCTTCCGCTGCTCCGGCTGAAGCAACCCGGCGCCTTCGAGGATGCGCGGAACGATATCGTACTTGTGGAAGGGGGGCATGAGGTATGCGCCGGCGACCAGGCCTTTGATCTTCTCCAAAAAATCCACCGTGATCTCGATGCCGACCGCAGCCGCGGACGATCCGGCGTTCCGGAGCTGTTCGCGAATGCGCCCGGGAATGCGCATGCCCGGGACCTCGTTGTGCAGGAATTCCGCATGCTTCGCGGAGCGCAGCGGCAGCAGTCCGACCATCAGCGGCACGCGCAGCGGCTCGATGCGGCGGAGAACTTCCTCCAGCGTGCGCAGCTCGTAGATCGGCTGCGTGTAGACGATGTGCGCCCCGGCGGCGACTTTCTTCTCGAGCTTCGCGATCTCGCCATCCATGTTCGATGCCGTGGCGTTCAGCGCGCAGGCGATGCAGAATGCGGTCCGTTGCCCGATCGCATTGCCGAGCAGATCGCGGCCCTGATTCATCGCGGCGGCGGCCCGGATCAGTCCCACCGAATCCACATCGAACACGGATGTCGCCTGCGGATAATCACCGACCTTCGTCGGATCGCCGGTGACGAGAAGGATGTTCCGGATGCCGAGCGCGTGTGCGCCGAGCAGCTCCGCCTGCAGTCCGATCAGATTCCGGTCGCGCGTCGCGAGGTGCATCATCGCCTCAATGCCGCTGTGTCGCTGCACCAGGTGGGAAAGCGCGATCGGGCTCATGCGCAGGCGGGCGCGGGCACCGTCCGTGATGTTGACGGCGTCGATGTCGAACTTCTTCAGATACTGCGCGCCGTCCACGACGGTCGACATGTCCAGCCCGCGCGGGACATCCAGTTCAACGCTTGTCAGAAACTTCTTGCCGATGTTCCGCGCGAAGACGGACAACTCGGCAGGGTGCTCCGGCGCGGTCGGCTCCGCGATCTCAATGATCGCCGGTGAGGGCACTTCCCGCTCTCGGCGGTCCGCGGCCGGTTCCGCCTCCGGACGAGTGCCGGCCTGACGGTTGAATTCATCCAGGACGAGTCTCATCGCGCGGGTATGGGCAGGCGTGGATCCGCAGCAGGCACCGATAAGCGTGACGCCGGCCTGCAGCAGTTCGCCGGCATACTTGCTCAGGTACTCCGGCGTCGCGTGATAGATGGACCGTCCGTCAAGCAGCGTCGGGATGCCGGCCGCCGGCTGGGCGGAGAGCACCACGCCGTCCTTGTACATGCCGCGAATGATGCTGAACATCCGCTGCGGGCCGACGGTGCAGTTGGCGCCGACCACGTCCACCCCCTTGCCGATCAGGTGCTCCACGACTTCGAGGGGGAAGCTGCCGGACAGAATGGTCCCGTCCTCGGGGAATGTCTTTTGTGCGACGATCGGGATCGACGTCAGTTCCTTTGCCGCGGCGATCGCTTCGTCCAGTTCCTGCAGGCTCACGAAGGTCTCGAGGATCAGCAGGTCGACGCCCGCGCTAACGAGTACGCGGATCTGTTCCCGGAACACCTCGCGTGCATCGGCATGTCGCAACTTGCCGACGGGCTCCAGCAGTTTTCCCGTCGGTCCCACGGCCCCGGCGACGTACGCCGCGTCTCCGGCCGCACGGCGGGCGATCTCCACGCCGGCACGGTTGATGGCTTCGACCTGGTCCTCGAGGTGAAATTCCGAAAGTCGGATGCGGTTGGCGGAGAAGGTGTTGGTCTCGATGATCTCCGCACCGGCCTCGATGTATTCCCGGTGAACGCGCTCGACGATGTCGGGATTCTTCAGGTTCTGCAGCTCATGCGGCGGTTCGGAGTACTCGTACAGATCGAGCATCGTCCCCATCGCGCCGTCGCAAAGGATGGGACCCTGGGTCAGTCGTTGTCGGAAGTCGGGGTGCATGGTCTAGCGGGACGCGGTGGTGTCGTGCCGGAACACAGTGACGGAGTCGAGCCACGTGCGGGAGCCCTGGACATTCAGGATCGCCGCCAGTGAATCGCCGATGCGCAGCGTGGAGATCACAGAACTGTCTTTGAGTTCGAACGCCATCGTCATGGCGTCCATGAATCCCGGCACCGCGCCGTGCGACAGCGTTACGCGGGCGGGGGAGAGATCGATCCGCACCACTTCGCCGCGGATCGGAAAGGTGGACGGGGGCTGCGGCGCGTTCTTGGCGCAGGAAGCAATGCCCGTCGCGAGAAGCGCCACGGCCAACGTGAGAGTGCGGGACATGGTCATGCCAGATCCTCGAACGTCTCGCGCGGACGGATCAATCGCACCCGGTCGCCGTTGACGAGCACTTCCGCCGGTCGGGGACGTCCGTTATACTGCGATGCGAGCGCGAAGCCGTACGCGCCGGCGGTCAGCACTGCGAGAATGTCATTCGGCTTGACCTTCGGCATGACGCGATCGCGGGCAAAAAAATCTCCCGTCTCGCAGACGGGGCCGACGATATCCATCGGCAGGTGCTCATAGGTGTCAAGCACCGCCGGAACGATCTGATGATACGCCTGGTACAGGCTGGGGCGGATGAGATCGGTCATTGCGGCATCGACGATGGCGAACTTCTTCTCGCGATTCTCCTTCAGATACAGGACGCGGGTCAGCAGTGTACCCGCTTCGGCCACCAGTGCGCGGCCCGGTTCCACCCAGATCGTGCAGCCCGTGGACTGCAGGATGGGAAGGATCGAACGGAGCACATCCGCCGGATCTGTCATCGATTCCGCCGTGCCGTTCTCTTCCGGCAGCATCTCATGCCGGATGGCGTTGCGGTACGGCACCCCGATGCCGCCGCCGAAGTCGATGTGCGACAGATGAATGCCCGCGTCGCGCAGTTGTCCCACGAGTTGCGCCACGAACTGGGCTGTGGCCGTGAACGGCTCCACCTTGGTGATCTGCGAGCCGATGTGCGTGTGGATGCCGGTCACCTGAAGGCCCGGCAAACCCGCGGCAAAGCGGTACACCTCGAGCGCTTTGGAGGATTCGATCCCGAACTTGTTCGAGTGGAGTCCGGTCGTGATGTACGGATGGCTTTCGGCGTCGATGTCGGGATTGATGCGAAGCGAGATGCGCGTGGAAGTGTTAAGCCGCAGCGCGATGCGGGAGATGGTCTGCAGCTCGCCCGTCGATTCGGCATTGAAAGCGAAGATTTTCTGCTGGAGCGCGTACTCGATCTCGTCTTCGCGCTTCCCTACGCCGGCAAAGACGATCCGCTCGGGCGGGAAGCCGGCCTTGAGCGCCTGGTGCAGTTCCCCGGCGGAGACGACATCCGCGCCGGCGCCTTCGTCGGCGAACAGCCGGAGGATCGTCGGATTGGCGTTGGCTTTGACGGCGTAGCAGACCAGATGCGGTTGCTCACCGAACGCGCCGTTGAGGCTCCGGTACCGGGTGAGGATGTCGTTCTTGCTGTAGACGTAGAGCGGCGTACCGTATTCCTCGGCCAGCTCCCGAACGGGTACATCCTCGCAGCACAGATCCTGGTCTTTGTAGGCGGTGTGGGTCATGTCGTCAGTGCGTTTCCTGGTGCAATGGAGCGTGGGCAGAAGACGGCGCAAGTGCGTTCAGCACGGCGTCCGCAAGCCGTCCGGCGCCTGAGCGGAGCGCGTCCGCCGCCGGCAAACCGGTCTCTGCTTCCGCAGAGTGGACGGCATCGGCGAGGGCGGCGTCGGTCAGTCCGATTGAGTTCAGTCCGATGGCGACAACCGGGGCGATGCGAAAGTGTCGCAGCACCTCCGTGTGCAGCCGGATCGCGTCCGTCAGTGTGATGAGCGGAGAGCCGTAATTGTCGACGGTGCGCGTCGGTTGATGGCAAAGGATCAGCGCGTCAGGCATGGAGCCGTGCAGAAGTCCGAGCGTCACGCCGGCATACGCCAGCTGCGTCAGCGCGCCCTGTCCCTCCACAAAGATGTATTCGTATCCTTCCGCCACCGACCGGTCGATCTCACGCTCGATGCAGCCCGAGATGTAGTCGCTGATGATCGAATCGACGGCGATTCCCCGTCCGCGCAGCAGCATGCCGGTCTGCCCCGTCGCGACGAAGTCGGCGTTCAGGCCGCGGCGGACGAATTCGCGCTGCAGCTCGAGTGACACCGTCATCTTGCCGATGTTCGAATCGGTGCCGACGGTGAGGATGACCTTCGCCCGGCGACTCTTCCAGCTGCCGACGGGGATGACCTCCGCCTCGGGCGGGATCTTCCGGTAGTCGGTGATAGTCACGCTGTGCGTACGGGCAAGCGCCGAAAATTCCGGATCATCCGACAGGATCGTATGCAGGCCGCTCAGGATGTGCAGGCCGTGCCCGAGCGCGAAACGGATGTCGTCGCGCCAGGCGTCGGGCAGCAAGCCGCCCGGAGGCGCGATGCCGATGAGTAAATCTGTCGGACGAAATATCATTCCGTCCGACACGGTACTTACAACCGGTACACCCCCGCCGTACCCGAGCACCTGCGCTGCTGTTTGACCCGCCTTCGTGCTGTCGACGATCGCGACGACCTCTTCGGGAAGATACCGCAACGCCGCATTGGCTGTCTTGGATTTGAGCGGGCTGAAACGTCCTTCCGCGAGCGCGAGGATGCGTCGGGGCGTTGTCATAACAGCGTGTTCACCAGCCACGTATACGGCTCACGGATCGTGAGGACGACGGCATACATCGCGTCGCGCACCGGGGCGACCCGCATCAGCACCAGCACAATGAGAATGCCGAAGAATCCGATCTGGCGGTACCGCTCGCCCAGGTCGGCCGGGAGCAGCGATGCAAGCACGTGCGATCCGTCGAGCGGCGGAACGGGAATGAGATTGAACACCGCGAGAAAGATGTTGAGCGTGATGCCGGCCGCGAACATGCGCAGAAGAAACACGGCGATGTTCTGCGACAGGCCGTCGTTCATGTTTTCCATCGGACCGACCAGCCGGATCGTGAGCACATAAAAGAGCGCGCAGGCGAGCGCCACGACGAGATTCGACAGCGGACCGACCACGGAGACGAGTATGTCGTCCCTGCGCTGGTTGCGGAAGTACATCGGATTGACCGGCACCGGCTTTGCCCAGGCGATGAACACCGCTCCGGCGGTCAGATACGACAGGAGCGGAATGGCGATCGAGCCGATCGGATCGATATGGGGGATGGGATTGAGCGTCAGTCGGCCCATGTCGCGGGCGGTCGGATCCCCGAGACGCAGTGCCATCCAGCCGTGGGCAACTTCGTGCACCACGACGGAAAAAAGGAGGACCGGCAGGACGTACAATGCATCCACGTTGAATTCCTTTCAGAAACGGGACGTCCCGCTACGAAGGCGGGACGGTCGCGTCGTGAATGTTATGTACCAAAAAAACGGAAGGAATTCAACAAAACGTGGCCGGTACGCCCTCCCGCTCGCAGTACGCTGAAGCCCAACAGCACCGATTCAATCCTGGTTTCAACGGGTTCAGCGCCCCGACTTCAACCTACAGATGATCGAGGATCTGCGCCTCGACGATGACGGCCAGCTTCAGATGTCGCACGATCCCGAGCTCCGGCAGCTCGATTCGGATCAGATACATGCCGGACGAGATCATGATGCCGTCGCTGTTCAGCAGGTCCCAGCGCAGCGTCTGCAGATCGTCGTCCTTCACGTAGGTCCGGACGAGGTGCCCGCCGAGGGTCCAGATGCGAATGACAGCCTTGCGTGGAAGGTGGGTGATGGTGACGAAACGCTGATACTTGGAGGTCTCGTTGAGGTTGAGCCCGAAGTAGGGATTGGGGAAGACGTTGATGAGCGCGGCATCCTGGCGCTCGAGCTCCGGAGAGCCGGTAATGTTCGCGGGAGCGGTGAAGGAGTACACGTCGTTCGGCGTCGGCGGATGAAACGCCGCAATGTCGAACTCATCGCCGGACAGGAAATGGTTCGATCGTAGTGCCGGTGTACCGACCCACATCATCGCGGTTTTCGAAGACTGGATGTCTATCTGAAGCGACGGGTCTGGCGTCTCGCTATAGTCCGCGTCGAAGATGAAGAACCATTCCTGCGGCCCGGCGGATGTCCCGTTGTCCCCTCCGGGCGCAGGCTCGCTGCCCCAAGGAGGGAAGTAGACGCCGTCCACAAGGCCCGCGGCGACGTTGTTCTCCAGATGTCCGACCGCGAGTCGCCTCGGTGGTGTGCTTTCCATGTCCCATGCCGAGAACGGCACGCTCTTCTTAAACGCTTGATACGGCATCCCGCTCGCCGCATGGATGATGTACGGAGCGAATGATGATTTCGTGGCAGGCTGGTCCGCATTGCGAAGGTACCGATAGGCAAACGAATAGTTCGGATCGGTGATGGCAGAATCGGGATTCCAGGGCTGCCAGGCTGTCCCAAACCGGATCTGCACGTTCTTCAATGCGGTCAGAGGTACCGTTGATCCCGAGTACCAATGCTGATACGCGTTCCCAATGGCGCCGTTGAATCCCTCCATCTTCAATGAATCGGCTCCATACGCCCACGTCCAGCGCCGCGTGCCGGATGGAATGCTATAATCCTTCATGCCTGTCATCCCGGATCCGGGCGTCAGGATAAGCAACCCGTCCACGACGGGAGATGAGATGGTCCCGTTCAGGTCTGCGCGTCCGGCAAGGAGCGTTTGCCCCGCCGTCGAGTCAGTGACCGTCCAGCGCACCTGACCTCCACCCGTGTCCGCCGACACGCGATACCGGTGGCCGGTCAATGCAAGGGGGTTCACGACGGCGGCACGGACATCCCCGTCGCAATGTCCGGACACATGATCTGCCGGGATGCTCTGACCGACCGTTGCGCCGTATCGCGATCCCGGGACCACGCCCTCCGGATCAATCGTAACCCAGCGGGGGATGGTCTCGACGACCTTCGGATTCGCGGCAGGATTGTAGAAGTACGCGGTGACCGCAAAGTAGTACGGGCGGTAATTCGCCAGCTTCGTGTTGGTCAGCGTGTCCCACGAGGTAGCGTAGAACCGGCACACGCCGTTGTTCTGTCCGAACTGCACGGCGCGTTCGACGACGGTCCCCGAGACCGGATCGATACACGCGTCCACAATGAGTCCGGTGTTGTCAACGATGTCATACGTTTCCCGCCGGACGGCACCGTCCCCCGTGGCTGACGCCGCCTGATAGACGTTGTACCCCTGGAACCGATAGCCACCGAAGGCGAACGCTTCAAGCGAATCCGCCAACGACGGCTCGCTCCAGTCAAGGACGATCTGAGCATCCAGGCCGCCGGAGCGGACAAGCGGCGGTGGCGGCGTTGTGACGACAAAACCATTGCGGTAGACCGATTGCACCTGATCCGCGTACAACTGGAGCCCGCGGATTCCGTAGATATGATCCCCCGGGGGAGAAACCACCACGGCGATCACGACATCCTGTGTGTCTCCTGCAGCAAACGTGATCGGCCCCGTGCTCATGAATACACGCCGATCGCCCGGGGGATGAATGAGGCCGTCAATCCATCCGATCCGCGAGATCGGATCACCGGCATCCACGAAGGACGTCGGCAGATTCGTCGATGGATCGATGAACATCCCGCCGCCAGTCTGAAGCCCCATGAGCGCATTGTACAAGCCGATCGTGCCGCTATAGATTCCGAGCGAAGGTTCTGAAATCTCGAGGCAGCATTTGAACATATTATTGGCCGAACAGAGAGGCAGATTCCGGAATCCCGGAAGTCGCCGTCCCATGAAATTCGCAGTGTCTCCACTTGCCCCGGGAACCACTGGCGTTTGGAGATAGCGATAGCCAACCGCCGGAATACGCTTTCCGTAGTACGAGTCAGTGCTTCGCCCGTTATAGACATAGACGAGCGTTCGGGATGTGTCGGCGCCGTTGAGGTCGTCCCCTGCGTCTCCAAGATCCGGATCGGCCCACTGTCCGAGGTACATCGAGTCGATCGCGCTGCCGCTCTTGTTCACGAGCACGGTACGGACAAACAGTGTATTTCCCAGGGCCCCCGGCTGATTGTACGCCCAGATCGTCCGTTGCATCTCGAATCCCATCGGGTCGGAACCATACAAATAGCGGGTCCGTTGGCCGTCCAGATCGTTCGACACGTACCAGAGCGTTGCATCGGCACCGGGAAAACCGGGAATGTCGACCGCAGGGTCGTACTGGCCATCGTGGTTCACATCTTCAAAAGGCGCCCCCTCGTTCGCCGGCCAATCGTTCCAGTCCCGCACGTAGCGTTCGCGAAGGTACGACACACTCCAGCCTGACATATACCGGAGACTCATGCGCGATTCCTCGGCAAGGGCCTCTTCCGCAACATCGGACGGTGTGGACGGCGTGATGTCGCGACGAACGGCGTAAAGCCGATTGTGTGCATCCGCGGGATCTGCGGCAACTGCGCCGGCGCCGGGAGGTCCGGCAACCAGGATGCGCCCCGCCTGCAGGCCATAGCGATACGTCGAGCCTCCGCATTTCAACGAGCCGTTCTGTCGGCCTCCCCAGACGAGCCCGTCTTCGAAGACCACCGTATTGCCGGTTCCTTTCGGATACTCCAGACCGGAATTGCCCGTGAAGAAATTGTACGATCCGCCCCCGTTGTTCTGATACATATTGAACAGATTGTTGATGCAGATGAACTTCGTGTCATCATTTGTGGTCCGCTTGGACAACACGGAGTCCTTCCCTGCGCCTTCTTTGGCGATGGCCGGAATTGCGGCGATGAACAGCGCGGAAAGAGCACAGACGACGAAAAGAATCCCAACCCGCTTCATGATGTCCCCCGAGGACGGTGAGCAGGAATACAACGGTACATCCCCGATGTATCTTACGAATCCGCGAAGACACTCGCAAGTCGCGGCACGGAGCCCGGCCTGCGGATACTATCCCCGCGGATGGAACGTGCGGTGCACTTCTTTCAAATATTCGCGATCGATGTGCGTGTAGATCTGCGTGGTCGAAATGTCCGCGTGCCCCAGCATCTCCTGCACGGCCCGCAGATCCGCGCCGCCTTCGAGCAAGTGCGTCGCGAATGAGTGCCGGAACGTGTGCGGATGCACTTCCTTCGTGATGCCGGCCCGCCGCGCATACGTCACGATCATCTTCCATACCGACATCCGCGTCAGCTTCGTCCCCCGCGTGTTGAGGAAGAGCACATCCTGCGACCGCCCCGTTTTGCGCAAATGCACGCGCGTGTTCTTCTGATACTCCCGGATCCACTTGCGCGCGGAGCCGCCGATCGGCACCAGGCGCTCCTTCGATCCCTTGCCGAACACCCGCACCAGCTCCTCTTCGAACAGCACATCCCCCTGATGAAGGTTCACCAGCTCCGAGACGCGCACGCCGGTGGCGTACAACGTCTCCAGGATCGCCCGGTCGCGAATGCCCAACCGATGCGTCACGTCGGGCTGCAGCAGAATCGCATCGACCTCGGCGATCGTCAGCACGTCCGGCAACGGGCGCGTTCGTTTGGGAGAATCGATGATCTGCGTGGGATCGTCCTTCGCGAGTCCTTCTCCCAGCAGGAAGCGGTGAAAGCCCCGGATGGCAGACAGGGCGCGTGCCGAACTGCGGGCCGAGAGACCGCGACGATGGAGCGACGTGATGAATTGCTGGACCTGTGCGTCGGTCACCGCGGCAGCGTCCGATACTTCGTGAGTGAGCAGAAAAGAGCGATACTTGGCGAAGTCGAACGAGTACGACGCGATGGAATGCTTCGAGAGACTCTTCTCGAGCCGCAGAAAGTCGAGATACCGGCGAAGCTGCCGGTCCAGCGGCGTGAGTGTTGCGGCGGGGTCCGACGGTGAAGGCCGTGTTCCCATCGGGATCCTTCCGGGTCAGGATGCGGCGCGGCCGGCCGGTCGGATCGCGTGCGACAGATTGCCGACACCGATTGTGACGGCACAGCCGATCAGCGTATGCCACGTGAAATCGATCGTCGTCATCGTAAGCACGAGTGTCATCGCCAGCAAGCCGCACATGAATCCGATGGTGGCGTCCCGCTGATCGGTGCGGGGAAAGAGCAGTCCGAGGAAAAACGTCCCCAGCAATCCGCCGTAGGTGAACGAGGCGATCTTCAGTCCGAGCTCGACCACGGGATTGCGGGTGTCGGTAAACAGCATGGCGCCGCCGATCAGCACGATGCCCCACAACAGTGTGAAGAGACGCGACCAGACGATCTCTTTGTGCGGATCGAGATTGCGTCCGCGCGCGGTGTTCTTGAAGAGGTCGAGGAAGGTCGAGGATGCCAGTGAGCTGATGGAGGACGAGAGCGTCCCCATCGCCGATGCCAGCACGCCGGCAACGACCAGTCCGGCAATGCCGGTGGGAAGGTTCTCGATGATGAACTTCGGGAACACCTCGTCCGACGTGTTGAGCCCGAGCTGCTGGAACGTTACGCCGTTATAGAACGCGTACAAGCACAGGCCGAGCACGAGGAAGAACGCGAACTGAATCACGATGAAGCTGGCGTCGAGGATCAGGGCCCGCTGGCTCTCCGCCTTCGACCGGCAGCCGAGCAGCCGCTGCACCAGCAGCTGGTCCGTCCCGTGCGAGGCCATGGTGAGGAATGTTCCGCCCAGCAGCCCGCCGAGCAGCGTGTACGGCGCGGAAAGGAATTCCCATACACCCGCGCCCCAGTCCAGATTGACCATCGCGAATTTGTTCTGCCCGTTCGCCGTGGCGAATCGCACCACATCCGACCATCCGCCGGGAAGATGGTGCAGGATCAGCAGCATCGAGGCCACGGCGCCGCCCAGATAGATGAACAACTGCACCACGTCCATGGCCACAACGGCTTTCAGGCCGCCGAGATACGTGTAGAGCAGCGTGAAGAGTCCGATGATGAGAATACTTGTGGGATAATCCAGGCCGGTGATGAGGTGGACCGGAATGGCGGTGGCGAACAGCCGCACGCCGGAGGCCAGCACCCGCGTGACGATGAAGACGGACGACGTGAACTTCCGGAGCCACGTCCCGAAGCGCTTTCCGAGAAAATCGTACGCTGTCTCGAGATCACCGGCATAATACGCGGGGATGAAGATGAAGCTGACGAGCAGCCGCCCGACAAAGTAGCCGACCGCCAGCTGCAGAAAGAACATGTTCCCCTTGAACGCCAGACCCGGAATGCTGATGAACGTCAGCGTACTCGTCTCGCTGGCCACGATGGAGAATCCCACCGACCACCACGCCATCTCCTTGCCGCCGAGAAAGTAATCGCGTGACGAGCGCTGGCGTCCGGAGATGATGATTCCCGCGACGGTGACGCCGATGAGGTAGACGATGACGATGGCATAATCGATGGCGGCGAATCCCACGAGCAGGCTCCTGAGCGGTGGTAAAGACGATGTCAAAAGATAGCAGAAACTCGCTGCAAATCCACCCGCCGGAGCAGGTTCCGAGCCCCGACATCGCCGCCGGATCGCCTCAGCGTGTCTGCGGAAGGCGATGCACGAGATCGCGGAAGACGCCGTCGTAGAATTCCTGCACCGCTGCTTCTGTCGCCCGTGCTTCTTCCCATTGGCCGCTGCGTCCGGCCTGTTCGATGATCGCGAGCGCCACAACGCACGTCCGGTCCGCTTCGATGCGAGAGAGGCGGAACTTGCAGCGTGTCCGAAATGCTGCGCCGATCCCCCGCAGCGGCGGATTCGTCGGGCGATAGGCGGTACTGATGATACCG
This sequence comes from Bacteroidota bacterium, assembly GCA_021813905.1. GTDB lineage: Bacteria > Bacteroidota > Ignavibacteria > UBA10030 > UBA10030 > JAKAJH01. Next base: position 46,641 of record JAKAJH010000006.1, read on the forward strand.
GCCGGGTAGTCGGTGACGACGACGGGATACGAATGCTCGGTGCAGTATGACAGAACCGCGGTGAACGACCGGTCGTAGTCCGCGGCGAGTGTGATCGTGCGGGTTTGCGAAGGTGCGGACGGTCCGCTGAGAACGGCGCATCCCGCGGCCGCGAGGACGAGAAACAGCGAGAGGATCTTCATGGAGGTCTCCCCGTGCATCGGTGACGGGGAGTGATGGAAAGAATCAAAGCGCGAGCGCAGCCGCGGTCCGTTCAGCGGATCGCCGGCGCCACGGAGGACGCGAACAGGAGGGGGTGAAAGAGCCGGCTACTTCGTCGCGCGCGCGACGGTATCGTAGATCTGAAACGCGCGGTCGAGATGGGAAATCTTGATGAGGGACAGCACCTTCTTGTGGACACCGGCGAGCTTCACGACGCCGCCGTTCTCCCGCATCTTGCGCTCGGCGATGAGGAGGGCGCTGAGGCCGCTGCTGTCGCAGAATTCGACATCCGTCAGGTCGACGATCAGCTCTCTGAGCTTCGGCTTGCAGATGACGAGAAATTCTCCTTTCAGGTCCGGCGATACGCTTGCATCGAGCCGTCGTTCCTTTACCTTCACGACGGTCGTTCCCTCGTTCTTCTTCACGTCAACACGCATGCTTCCTCCTTGCCGGAATCAGGAGAACATATCGAGGCATCGCAGAAGATTGCGGTAGGATGCCGGATTATTCGTGGTCCCCTTGGTCTGGACCTGAAAATTGTAGAACCGGTCGCCGTGGTTCTTCAGGAAGCTGACGCGCAAAGGGGCGTTCGACGCCTTACAGAGAAACGCGCTGGGGAGCGAGAGCCCGACGTTCAGGTCAAACGCCACGTCGTACGTCGTGCCCTTCATTCGCTGCACGAGGCTTTTGCGGGGTGTGTGCCAGGTGCTGATGTCGTCCCGGTCATACGTGACCATTTTGACCCAGGGGACCGGACTCACCGCCGCCTTAAGATCGTGCCGGATGACAACCACCACCCCGCCGGCGGCGTACCGGCGGGCGATGTATTTCAAAACCGCTGACGATGAATCAGTATCGATCGGAGTTTCCGGGAACAGCACCAGCGCGCGCCGCGCCCGGGTGAAGGCTTCAGTGAAACTCAGGATCCGGTCCCGGCTTCCCCGGAAATGAACTCCGGCATACCAGAGCCCGATTCTCCTGCGCGCGCCGTCAAACACCCTTATTTCTGTCCTTCGTAGCGGGCTTTCAGCGCTTCGAGCAGCTGCGTGATGAAGTCCTGATCGAAGAAGTAATACCGCACCTGGAGACTCACGCGCATGTACGCGTTGTTGCTCGTTTCCCGCGGATACGCTGCGTAGGTCTTGAGGTTCGTCATCGCGTACTCCACCTGTCCGGTAATGGAGATGAACTCGCTCGGGAAGTAATCCACGCCACCACCGAACAAGTAGTGGATGTCCGTATTTGTCTGACCAGTCGCCAGGAGGTATGATCCGTCGGATCCTTTCGGTGCGAAAAGGACGAACCCTCCACCGGCAAGCAGGAACGGATTGAATTCACTGTTCGGCATCATGTCCAGACTTGCGTAGAAATTTCCGCTGAACATATCCGAGAATTCTTTTCCGCCCGCGTCATTTTGCCAACCGAGTTGACCGTACCCCCACATCGACCGGATACCGAGATATTCCATCGGCGAATACGACAAAGAAATTCCTCCGCCGAATGTGGTGAGCTTCGTCGCACGATTGCTGCCGGTAAAGAGATAGGTAGACCCCGCCACTCCGACACCGAACTTGCCGGTGCGTAACTGGCCGAAAGACGTTCCCGCTGCCGTCGCGAGGAGAAGGCATACGGCAACGAGACGAAGCATTCGAGTGGTCATACGATCCCCTCTGCTAAATGAGTGAAGGTGAGTTAGAGGTTCGCACCTGAAAGTAACCGCAAAAATTCCTTTTCGTCAAGTATCCGGATCCCCAGTTCACGCGCTTTCGCCAGTTTTGAGCCCGGTTCGCTGCCCACGATGACGAAATCCGTGTTGCGGCTCACGCCTGAGGCCGCTTTGCCTCCCAGGGCTTCGAGCTTGTCCTTCGCGGCTTCGCGGGACATGGACTCAAGCGTTCCGGTAATCACGAATACCTTGCCCGCCAACGGCTGCGTTTGCGCGGCGGCTGGCTTGTGTTCCGCCATGGTGACGCCCGCGGCGCTAAGCCGTTCGACGAGGAGGCGATTGTGCCGGTCGCGAAAATATCGCGCGACGCTTTCCGCGATGCGCGGACCGACCCCGGGGATTCGTTCCAGCTCCTCCGCCGGAGCATCCCGGAGTGCCTCCATGGTACGAAAATTTTGGACAAGAAGTTGGGCAACACCGGCACCGACATGCCGGATCCCCAGCGCGAACACAACACGCGCCAGCGGCCGCTTTGTGCTCTGCTCCACCGCCCCGAGAAGATTCTGCGCGCTCTTCTCCCCCCAACGCTCCAGCTTCACCAGTTCCGCCCGGTGCCGATGCAGATCATAGATGTCTGCAATGGTGCGCAGGAGTCCGGCCGAGACAAACTGATCCACCGCCGCTTCGCCCAGCCCCTCAATGTCCATGGCGCCGCGGCCGGCAAAGTGCTCGATGCGTCCTTTCACCTGCGCGGGACAGTCGCTGTTCTCACAATAATAGTTCGCTTCGTCCGCGGGACGCTCGATGCGGTCACCGCAGACGGGACAGCGTCCGGGGAATCTGAATGCCCGCGTTCCACGGGGGCGTTTCTCCTTGCGAACGCCGCTGACCTTTGGAATAACGTCGCCGCCTTTCTCCACGATCACCGTGTCGCCGACCCGGATGTCCAGCTCGCGAATGTAATCCTCGTTGTGCAGCGTCGCCCGCGTCACCGTCGTGCCGCCGAGAAAGACCGGTGCGAGTTCGGCCACCGGCGTGACCGTCCCGACGCGCCCCACCTGCAGCGTGATGCCGGTCAGCGTCGTTTCCGCGCTGCGCGACGTGAACTTGAATGCCACGGCCCATCGCGGACTCTTGGCGATGGCTCCGAGCTCGTCCTGCTGCCGCAGGGAGTCGACCTTGACGACGATGCCGTCGATGTCGAACGGCAGGCTGTCGCGCTTCGCTTCCCATTCTTTCCAGTACCCGATCACTTCGTCGACGGACGCGCAGAGGCGTGCCTGGTCGCTGGCCGGAAATCCGTACTCCCGCAGCAACTGCAAATGCTCAAAGTGGCCCGCCGCGTCGCCCGACTCCCGTCGCAGAAAGTACGCCACGAAATGCAGCGGACGCCGCGCAACCACGCGGGGATCCTGCAGCTTGAGGGTCCCGGCGGCGGAATTGCGCGGATTGATGAACAGCTTCTCCCCGGCCTCCTCGCGTTCGCGGTTCATCCGGTCGAAATCCGTGCGCGTCATGTACACTTCACCCCGCACTTCCACCGTGCCGGCAACGGGCGTGGCGGCGCGGAGCCGCAGGGGAATGGACCGGATCGTTCGCACGTTGGGCGTGATGTCGTCTCCCTGCACACCGTCCCCGCGTGTTGCTCCCCGGATGAGCATGCCGTTCCGGTACACCAGACTGACGGCCACGCCGTCATACTTCAGCTCGCAGACGTACCGGTATGGACCCGACCCGAGCGCTTCGCGCACGCGACGATCGAAATCCCGGACATCCGCCTCGTCATACGTGTTCGCAAGACTCAGCATCGGGACAGCGTGCGTGACGGTGGGAAATTCTTTCGTCGGCTGGCCGCCGACGCGCTGCGTGGGGGAATCGGGTGACGCGAGTTCCGGATGCCGTGATTCCAGGTCCCGCAGACGGCGCATCAGCGCATCGTACTGCTCGTCGGAAATCGACGGGCGGGCAAGGACGTAGTAGCGGTAATCGTGATCGAGGATCTGTTGCCGGAGGGAGCTGATCTCTTTTTCGACGGGGGTACCCATGGCGCGGGAACCGTCGGTCAGTGCGCGTTCAGCAGTTCGCGCGTAATGGCGGCATTGCGCAGCACCGCCCCCCGCTTGCCGAGCACACCGATGTCTTTTCCGTTCAGCGTGAACGTGGCGCCCCCCGCATTTCCCATGGTGATTTGGAATTTGTCTTCGGCGGCCCAGACGCGCTTGCGATTCGGCCCGAACAGATACGACTCGGATGTCTTGCCGTCGATCAGAAGACTGATCCAGACAGAATCGGTGGTGGAAATCTGGAGGCGCAGACTGTCGTCGACGGCGCGCGGCTTCGGCAGCGTATCAACCGGCGTGGAATCCCGGACCGCCACGGCTGCCGCAGATTCTCGCACCACCCGGTCAAATGAGATCTCGGGGACCGGCTGCGGGCCGGTGATGTCGCGATTGGAACGGGACAGGATGACGATGACGGCTGCCGCAACCACCAGAAACCCGATGAGGGCGAGGCGTTTCTGGGAGGCCGTGAACCGCTGCGTCAGCGGGGGAGAGGTTTCGTCGGACTGCGGTCGGGTTGGCGCAGCAGCGGCCGGTGCCGGCGCTGCTGCAGGCCGGGCTTCGCCCCGCGCGGCCGTGTACATCTGCATGACCTCGTCGGGATTCATGCCGACAAAGGCCGCATACTCGCGCAGGAAGGCGCGCACGTACGTCTGCGGCAGGACGTGAAAATCGCCCGCTTCGATCGCCTCGAGAAACCGCACGTTGATGCGCGTCTCCACCGAAATATCCATCAGGGAGATGTGCTTCTCGAGCCGCTGCTTCTTCAGCACCTCACCGAACTGCGCGAGATTCATTGCGGGGGACGGCTGATCCATACGAACGCAGGGTAGTGATTATTTGACTCCGGTTCAAGCTAGCGGTCGAGGACCGAGCGAATGGCGCGCGAGATTTCCACCAGCTGGTACGGCTTCTGGATGAACGCGTCCGCCGATTCCCGCAGCGCGGCAATGTCGCTGGCCTGATCGCTGTAACCGGTCGAGATGAGCACGCGAGCCTTCGGCTCGATCGCCCGGATCTTGAGAAACGTGTCCTTCCCGCTCATCTTCGGCATGTTCAGATCCAGGATGATGACATCGAACCGCTCCTTCTTGCGGAGGATCGCCAGCGCCTTGCGCCCGCTGTCGACGGCGGTCGTGCGATAGCCGAGGCTCTCGAGCATGCCGCTGATTACCTCGCCGACATGCGGTTCATCGTCGATGATGAGTACGCGCTCCTCACCGCGCGCCAGACGCGGCTGGCGTGACGGCCGGCGGAACCCCTCATGTCCGGCTAGCAGCGGGAAATGCAGCGTGATCGTCGTGCCCTTTCCCGGGGCACTGTCCACCGTGATAAATCCGCCGTGCGAGTTTACTACACCGTACACCACCGACAGTCCGAGACCGGTGCCTTTGCCCTGTTCTTTGGTGGTGAAGAACGGCTCGAAGATGCGTTGTTGCGTCTCCGCATCCATGCCGACGCCGGTATCCGCGATGCCCACGGCGATAAACTCACCGCCGGATGCCGGAGCGCTTTCACCGGACAGAGGCGCCTCGCGGTGCACGCGCTGGCTCTGGATGGTGATCGTCCCGCCATCCGGCATGGCGTCGCGTGCGTTGATCAGCAGATTGAGCAGCGCCTGCTGGATTTGCCCGTCATCGCCGTTGATGAGACTGAACTCCGCGGACGGCTGATTGCGGATGATGATGGATTTGTCGATGCTGCGCTCGAAGAGGTGCAGCGTCTCGTCGAGGATGTCGCTGACGACGACGGGGCGGAAATGCACGGTTCCTTTGCGGGCGAAGGTCAGCAGCTGGCGCGTGAGCGCGGCGCCGCGCTTGGCGGCGGTCTCGATGATATCCGCAAAGTGATACCAGGGATCCGAAGGCTTCATCTTCCGTCTCATGATCGCGGTGGATCCCAGGATCGACGTGAGGATATTGTTGAAGTCGTGCGCGATCCCGCCGGCCAGATTGCCGATGCTGTCGATGCGCTGTGCGTGCATGATGCCCGCTTCGAGTTTCTTCTTCTCGGTGATGTCGCGGGCGGCCACGCGCGTGAGGATCGGCACGCCGTGTTCGTCATACACCATCGTCGTGTTGACGCTTACATCAATGATCTCGCCGGAGCTCTTGACCATCCGCTCCTCGAACCCCGTGAGCTGTCGGTTCTGCTCAAAGATTTCCCGCAGCAGCGTCGAGGCCTGCGCGTGGTAGTTCACCGGATACAGCCGGAGGATCGGCTGGCCGACGAGTTCCTCCTTGCGGTAGCCGAGCCACGACGCTTCGGTCTGATTGCAGCTGACGATGATCCCTTCACGATTGACCAGATGATACATGTCCGGCGAGTGTTCGAACAGATCCATGTAACGCTCTTCGGACTTGCGCACGCGATCGAAGAGGACGGCATTCTCCACGGCCACGCCGATCTGGTTGGCGAACGCCATCATCAGGTCGAGCTGTTTGCCGGTGAACGCATCCCTCCGGTCGCTGGCGGTGACGAGCAGACCGAAGAGCTGGTCCTTCATCATGATCGGCACCGATGCCCACGACTGAATCGGAGCATACGGCCAGCCGGGCTGACCATCGTCGCGCGGTCCGGCCATGGCCTTGCGGATCTGCAGCGTCCGCAGCTCGCGCAGGGTGTCTTCCGTCAGCTCGCGGGTGGGATCGATGATGGGTCGCTCGATCCGTTCGGCCCCGCGGGAGGCGGAGATGGACAGGCGCGTTCCTTCGATGCGGTAGATCCAGGCAAATTCGACGTCCAGCAGCTGTTTGATCGTCTCAAGGCCGTTCTGGAACAGGAAGGAGAGATCGATGGCGCGGTTGACGGATTCGGCCAGCGTTTTCAGCGCGAGAAGCTCCTGCTTCTGCTCCTCGAGCAGACGGCCGTACTTCAGCGTGAGCAGCACGATGATGAAGCCGAAGACGCCGACCGTGAGGATGCTGCCGAACAGCAGCCATTCCGGCGTGCGGTACATGCCGCCGGACATGCGGACGAGCAGGATGGTGACGAGCGTGACGACGACGGCGGTGGAGACCACCACCTGCGCCTGCTCAACGGGACCGAGGGAGGTGCGAAACCGGCGGAGAAAACTGTTTGCCATCAGTGCCTGCGTTCGGATTCAGGTGGACCGATGCTGCGCGTCATGCCTTCGGATTCCGGGCGGATTACCCGGGGAGGTGCTTCTGCAGGAGAGAACTCACTTCGCCCTCATCGAACGGCTTGACGAGGTAGTCGAGCGCTCCCAGCTCCTTGGCGATCTTGCGGGCGTCGTAATCGTCGATGGCAGAGAGAAGCACCACAGGGGTGAATTTCGTGGCGGGAAGTCTCTTGATGCTTTCCAGCAGCTCGAAGCCGTTCATGTCGGGCATGCGGACGTCGCTCAGGATCAGATCGGGCGTGAAGCCGGTCAGCTCGCGAAGCGCCTCGGTGCCGCTCTGCGCGGTGTGCACGGCGTATCCGCGGGTGGTCAGGAACCGGGAAAGAATCTGGAGCCACGTCGGCTCGTCGTCCACCACGAGGATGTGCCGCTTGTTCTTCTCTGCCATGCGTTCCCCGAAATTCGAATGAAGGCGCCTGCAAGATACGAACGCCGGCTGCCGAATGCAACTGAACGCGCTCGCGGCGGCCGCGAGCCGTAGCCCGAACATGAAACAGGGCGGACTTGCGCCCGCCCTGTCGGTGTTGCGTCCGATGAACCGGTTACTGCGCGATCTTGCCGTCGCGCAGTTCCTTCACGAGGCGATCGGCCTTGTAGATCTGGTCGAGTCCTTCGAGCAATCCGGCGGAGTGCACCGCTACGGCGCGGTTCTTCACTTCGTCGAAGATCACGTTGCCCGGCAGGCTCTCGATGTTGCCGTCGAAGATCAGACCCACGACCTGAAGGTCCTTGTTGATCACGGGGCTGCCTGAGTTGCCGCCGATGATGTCGCATGTGGAAACGAAATCCATCGGGGTGCTCAGGTTGAAGGATGCCGGCGGATTGACCCAGCGCGCGGGCAGATTCCACGGTTCCTTCTTCCCGAAGGAATAGTACCGGTCATACAGTCCGTAGAACGTGGTGACGGGCGGCGCAATCGTGCCGTTGTAATCGTATCCCTTCACGACGCCGTCCGCGATGCGCAGCGTGAACGTGGCATCAGGCGGGATTTTGGTGCCGTACACCTCGTACATCGCCTTGCCGAGCACCTGCACCCGGTCGGCCAGCTTCTCGCCGATCTCCGCCAGCTTCCCGCGGATCGACGACGCTTCGTCGCGCGTGGCGACGATGAACGTGATCAGCGGATCGGTGGAATGCAGGATGTCGTCGGGGGGGCCGGCCAGCAGCTTCTCCAGGCGATCCCGTGATGTCGTCACACCGGTCCGGAAGATATCCGCCGCGGCCTGTGCCGGCGTGCGGCCGTTCAGCAGGGCGTTGAACGCGGCGTTCTTTCCTTCGAACGCCTTCTCCATTCCCTTCAATTGAAGGGCGAGCAGCTGTTCGTCGATCTCGGGCACGAAGGTGCGCGGGAACATGCGGGCCTTCGTGGAATCGAGCATCGATCCGCGCATGGTCGGCGGGATCTTGGCTTCCGGTCCCTTCAGCGTGTACGCCATCTCCACCGCTTCGGATGCCATGCTGAGGGCCTGGGATCGTCCGTAGCCGCGGAATGTGTACGCATTGACCTTGGCAAAGTACGGCGTGCGCTCCGCCTGGTACGTGGCGATGTCCTTCCACGGATCGCCGTACTTGGCGAGCAGCGTCGGATTGCCGACCACCGCCGCGCGGAACTTCTTTTCAAAGTCGGCCTTCTTCGCCATCAGGACGGGATCCTGCAGGCCGCCCAGATAGCCGCCGATGGCCTTCTGCGAATTCGCCAGGCCGAAGATCTGCGTCTGGTACTTCAGCTTGGTGTCCGGGTGCTTCTCGACGTAGCCGGAGTACACCTTCACCAGGTCGTTCAGCATCGTGAGCGTGGTGGGATATGCGTAGTCGCGCATGAACTCGAGCTGCGAGAACGTGAGCAGACGGCTGGTGCTGCCGGGGTTGCCGATGACGAACACGGCTTCGCCGTCCTGTGCGCCGTTCGGGCTGAAGCGGAAGAAGTTCTTCGTCTTCAGCGGCTTGCCGTCGTCATACACGCGGAAGAACGAGCAGTCGAAGTCGTACCGCGGATAGGTGAAGTTGTCCGGATCGCCGCCGTAGAACGCGATGTCCGTTTCCGGCGCATACACGATGCGAATGTCGGTGTACCGCTTGTAGCCGTACAACGAGTAGCGGCCGCCGTTGTAGAATGTCACGACGCTGAATACCATGGAATCCTTGGACGTCTCCTTGAACTTCATCGCGGCGTTGTCCTGGATCTCCTTGATCTTCGCCATGCGGTTGGCGACCTTCTCCGCGTCGGTCTTGCCGCTGTCGAATGCCTTCTGCACGTCCGCCGTGACATCCTCGATCATGATCAGCTGATCGATGTGCAGCCGCGGGACCTTGCGTTCCTCATCGAGCGTCGCGGCGTAGAATCCATCCGACGCGAGCTTCTCGCCCTCACGCGTCACGAGGTCCAACGGACCGCGGGCGCAGTGGTGATTCGTCATCACCAGTCCGTCTTCGGAGACGAACGAAGCGCTGCAGTTCGGGAGGCGCAGGGCCGCCAGACGCGCCTGCTCAAACCACTCCTTGGAAGGATTGAAGTTGTAGGTCTTGGCGAAGTAATCCATGGGCGGAAAATCGAACGTCCACATCTTGCCCGTGTCGTAGGGACCTGCCTGGACGGCATCAAGGTTGACGCCGCGCGGCGCTTCGGAGCGCGTCGCCTGCTGCGTCGTGCAGCCGGCGAAGAGCGCGAGCGCCAGCAGCATCAACACCGCAATCTGTCTGACCGGTGAACGCATCATATGGAACACCTCTGATTGATTGTGAATGAACGCTATGTGGTGGGGGGCAACAATGTACGAAGAAGGGCGTACGGGCGCAACGGACGTTTCGACGAACGGCGCCCGCGCGGGACAAGCGGCGGATGCTTGTGCATGCGCCAAGAAATCGGTAGTTTCGGGCGTATGAGGCTTCCGCAGGCACTGCATGCTTTCCTTCTGATGAGCGCGACCGCTGTGGCGCTCCCGTCGCTCGCCGACGCACAGGATTCCACCGGCACCGTGTCGGTTTCCACCGGCTGGTACATCGACCAGGCCATTCCGGGCATGAGCTGGACCAGCCATCCCGGCGGCACGAATTTCGCTTTGGAGTGGGAAGCCACACCGGTGCTCTACAGTTTCGGCATCTCGAAGCTTGTCTCTCCGTGGAAATTCTTCTTCGTCCGCCCCCCGGCGCGGTTCACCGGCTCCGTGGAACTGATCGTTGCCGGACAGGTCTACACCAGTCGCTTCAATGGTACGCACACGGGGGCGTCCGTAACGTTGCTCGGCCATGTGCCGCTCATCGAATACGGCGAGGACCTCGGGCTGAACCTCGGCGCAGCGCGTCACTGGATCGCCGGCCTCCCGGAAGATTTCGCGGTGGCGGGCGTGTCGGTGCTCTTCGGATTCCTCGAATACAACATTCGCTGTGCGCCCCGCGACCATCTCTGGATCCACCAGATCGCAGTCCGGATGTTCTGACATGAGATCGACCGCTCGCCGCTTTCGCGCGTTTCTCTGGATCATGGCCGTCAGTCTCGCCGTCGACGGATGCAGTTCGTTCGTCAGTCGCTTCGTGGTGCGCTCCATCGGGCATATGGGCGATCCCATCGATACGCTGCAGAACCGCATCGCGGATCCCCTCCGGCCCGGCGCCCGCCTGGCGGTAGTGTGGATCGGTCACGCGTCCTTCTTCATCCAGATGGACGACAAGGTGATTCTCACCGATCCGGTCTTTGTCAACACGGTGGCGCTCTTCGCACGGCGATCGGTGGAGCCGGGACTCGATCCACGCGCGATCCGGAAGGTCGATCTGGTCACCATCTCCCATTTGCATTTCGACCATTTCAACTACAGCAGCGTGGGGATGCTTCCGAAGGAGGGGGCGCTGGTGCTGCCGGCAGGCGGGGCGGAGTACGCGCCGGAGTTCGGCTTCGCCGAGACTGTCGAGCTCCGCTGGTGGCAGTCATTCGAGCATGACGGGATGCGCGTGACCGCCGTGCCGGTGCAGCACTTCAGCGGCCGGTACGGATTCGATGCGGGATGGATGAACCGCATCGGCTACACCGGATATGTCGTGCAGTACCACGGGATCACGATCTTCATCGCGGGCGACACCGCGTACAATCCGGAGATGTTCAAAGAGATCGGACGCCGGTTCTCCATCGATCTCGCGCTCATCCCGATCGCACCCATCGGACCGCGGGGCATGATGGGTCGCGTCCACGCCAATCCCGACGGCGCGGTGCAGATCTTCCGTGATCTCAATGCCCGCTTCATGATCCCGATGCATTACGAAACGTTCTTCCAGGGACTCGACTCGACCCAGCATGAGGCCCTTGACTGGTTGAAGCAGGACATTGCGGCGGATCATCTCGAACAGCGCATCTTCCCGCTCCGGATCGGGGAAGAGCGCGACTTCACTCCTCTTCTTTCCACAGCGGAGAATCGTCCGTGAGCCGGCGACTGTTCGTCGTGTCGCTGACGTTTGCCTTCCTTGCTTTTGCCGCACCGGCGGCCTGGTCGCAGGAGCGGCCGTCCGCGATCGTGCGGGCGACGATCTCGCTGGCGGACTGGGGACTGCTCTCGGCGCGCGAAATCCGCTCGGGGACGATCGCCATCATTCACGATTCGACCGGTGATCGGCTGACCATCGAGTCGCTCCTGCCGTCGCCGGAACCGGCACCGAAGCCTGCGCGTTCGCCGGAGATGCCGCCGAAATCGGTCAGTGCCGGCGATACGATCGCGCATCGGGCGACATGGGTGTGGAACACCGCCGCGCTTCTGCAGAGCGATTCACTCCGCCGGTCGCTCGCGGCGTTCCTGCGTTCCGATCGATTCGAACGGATCTTCCTCCAGCTTCCGGAATCAACGATCGACTCGACGGGCACACGGTCGCTTGCGCTCACGGCGCTGCCGGAGCTTGTGCGGATGATCCGCTCGTCCGGCGCGGAGGTTGCGGCGCTGGACGGCGGTGCGGATTACGCGCGTCCCGCCGCTCATGGGACAGCGGTCGCGATCGCGAACGCCGTCGTCGAGTATAATCGCCGCGTACCGTCGGAATCGCGCTTCGATGCGCTTCATCTAGATGTCGAACCGTACCTCCTGCCCGGATTCGGAAGTGTTCGCCGGAAAGAGATCGTGAAGCAGTATCTTGATCTGTTCGCGTCGGTTCGCTCGGCGTGCCGCCGGGATTCACTTCCGTTGGGAGCGGATGCGCCGTTCTGGTTCGACGATGAGGCGTTGAGCGATGACAGGACGATCCTCGATCGGCTCCTGCCGATGGTGGATGAGATCTGTGTGATGAGTTATCGCACGCGTGCGGGGGGAGAGGATGGGGTGATCCGGTTCGCGTCAGGAGGTGTTGCGCGTGCCTCGTCTGCGGGAAAGCGGATCTGGGTGGCGGTGGAGACGACGCCGCTGCCGGATGAGCACGTCGTTACCGTGGCGGGTGCACCGCGCGACGAGTGGCCTCAGCCGAAGCCGGGCGTCTCCATCGTCGTCATGTGCGATCGGAATGATTCAGCGGACGTGGTCTTCGCTCCATCCGACCGGATCGATGAAGTGAAACGTCTTCCGGTGATCGCGGCCGGTGAAAGAAGAATCGCGGTGTGGGAACGTTCGTACCTCTCGAGCGTTCCGGCGGATCGCATCACCTTTGCGCGTCGGAACAAAGCAGAGGTACGGAAGGTTGCTGCTGAGGTCGATGAAGCGTTCCGAGGAATTCCGGGATATCGCGGCGTGGCGGTCCACCACTGGGAATCGTATCGCTGCCTGCCGTCCGGCGGGCCTCAGGATCCCTGACTGTCGCCGACCAGGCGAAGCAGCTCATCGAACCGATCGATGATGAGCTGCGGCGATGCCGCTTCGATCCGCGTGCGTGTGAGGGCGCCGAACGTCACGCCGCACGTACGCACGCCTGCGTTCTTCCCCGCCGCAATGTCGGCGTCCGTGTCGCCCACCATCACCGTCTCTTCCTTTTCCCACTGCTGCTCCGCGACGATCTTGTTGATGATGAACGGATCGGGCTTGAACGGGAGGTTGTCGCTTCCCTGCACCTGAACGAAGTATTGCGCGATGCCGAAATGACCGAGCACGCGCGTGGTGGTCATTGTCGATTTCGTCGTGGCGACCGCGAGCCGGATGCCGCGACGGTGAAGCTCGGCCAGCGTGTATTCCACGCCGGGGAAGAGCCGCGTGGTGTCGAGCGCGTGGGCACGGTAGAGTGTCACATACATCGTGTGCGCGTCGGGGATGCAATGATGCAGCGGGGGCGGAAGAAGGATCGCAAAGATCTCCGCCAGCGGCTTGCCGATGAGAGGAAAGATGTCCTCCTCGGTGCGGTCGTACACGCCGAGAGACCTGAGCACATGCAGCTGCGCAGCCGCGATGTCATGCTTGGAGTCGAGCAGTGTCCCGTCGACATCGAAGATGAAATTTCGGATCGGTGTCGTCATCGTGCGGATGTTGTGTCGATGGGATAGAACGGATGCGGAATGGGGCCTTCGTCGCTGAAGAACCGGCACAGAACGGAATCGGCCAGCGCCTCGCGCAGCAGCAGACGCCTCCCGCCGATCTCCACGGTGTCACTCACAAACCGGATGCCATGACTGTAGTCCGCCCACGTGTGCTGATGGCCGTTGTACATGGGCTGAATGGGCGTTCCGTCCTGCCGATGCCAGCCGTAGATCACGACCGGAGCCGGAACGCCGGGGCGCAATCCGCTCCGGATGCTGTTGGAGATGATGACGTCCTTCTTGTGTCCGGCGATGAGCAGGCCGGGCTTCCGGCGAATCCGTGCTTCCGCCATCTGTGTCTGCACCGAGTCCGTATGCTGCAGAAACACCGGCACCGTGATCATGGCGGGGCCCGGAGGGATCGGCTGCGGACGCAGCCGTACGGCGGCCTGCTGATAGATCAGATCGACCATGCGCCGGGTGGGAAGTGACGCGTGTACCCGCGCGGCGATGCGCTGTGCACAATCGGGGGTCATCGGCACGTACACCCAATCGCTGTCCGATCCCGCGCAAAGGTAATCGGCGGCCGCAAAAAATGTCGCCGGTGGGCCGTCCGGCGAAGAAGGATCGACGGCGCTGACGGCGATCGTCTCGCGCATGAATGACGGCACGTTGCCGCGGATGATCTGGGCGAAGAGGGAATCCTCACGAACCGCCAATGGCACATCAGTCAGCGACGTCAGCACTTCCCGTCCGCCGGGCGCATCGGCCGGTCGCGGCGGGAATGCCAGCGTCTGGCCGAGCAAGGAATGACCCAGGAGCGCGGTGCAGATGCCGACGATGATCGCGGGACGACCCATCATCTTCCTCACCGCATCAGCAGCATCGGGCGTGTCTGAGAGATCTCGCCGGCGGAGAGTCGCGCGAAGTACACGCCGCTCGCGCAGCCGGCGGCGTTCCATTCGAATGCAGAACGACCTGCGGCGACGGCTCCGTGAAAGAGTACTGCCACGCGCCGTCCGAGCGGATCATAGACGTCGAGCGTGATCTCCTGCGGCGATGTCACGTCGACCGTGATGCGGGTGGAGGGATTGAAAGGATTCGGATAGTTCGGCTCAAGCGTGCAGGAGACGGGAACCGGTGACGGTTCGGAAACGGAGGACACCGGTGTGAATGCCGCCTTGATCCCGCTCCAGATCTCCGGCCGTCCGCCGTCGTAGCTCAGCGCCCAAATGCCGATGCCGCCGAGATTCTTCGCAATCGCCATGGCGTACTTCATGCCGAGGCTCATGCTGTCGTCGTACCACACCTGCCGCCAGGTCGAGCTCTGGTACGAAAACCACGGGACATCGTAAATCCCGTCGAACGTCTTTCCGTACGTCGCCGCCATCGGTTCCGCCACGGCATATGTCCGTGAGCTTGCCGTTGAGCCGCTCACGGTCGGACTCATGCGTGCGCTGCTTGTGACCACGAAGTCGTATCCGTACCATGGCACACCCAGCCAGAGCCGCTCCGGCGCCACGCCCGCGTTCAGATAGGTCATCACCGAATTGGTGACGTTGTACTTCCCGCCGACCAGCGGCGCCACGGGACCGGCAGTTGTGCTGCCACTCCAATAGTAGTTGTATCCCATCATGACCAGCGCATCGCAGATCTGTCCGAGCTGTGCGTAGTCCCACGCGTCCGACCAGTCGACGGCCGGCGTCGCCATGGAGATTTCTGCGCCCGGCACCTGCGCGCGGATGGCATTCGCCGCGCGGCGCATGAAGGAGACGAGATTGCTCCGCTGCGCGGCCGGGATCGACTCGAGGTCAAAATTCACTCCATCGCCGTTCCGCGCTTTGAGGAGGGAGATCAGTGTTGTGATCATTGTGTTCTGCCGCGCCGTGTCGCTCAGAAGCGCGGAGTTCTGCGCGTTGCCGAAGTTGGTGACGGTCAAAAGCACTTTCACGCCGCGTGCGTGCGCGTAGTCGATGATCGGCGTCGAGTTCCAGGAATGGATGCTCTTGTATCCGCCGGTCGTCGTGTCCGTCTCGTAGCTGAAGTATGCGATATGCGTCATCGCCGAATAATCGTATGAAAGATACGCCGTAGACGAGGCCCACCACGGATGCCAACCGAGCACATGCCGCGTCAGGGCGGCGCGCTTCGCCAGCGTCAATAGTCGCGGAATTGCCCAGGCGGTGTCTGCCGATGCCGCGGTGGTATCCGCCGCGTGCAGACGGCTTTCCATCTCATGAATTCCCGGATGCGGCCCGAAGTCCTGTGCGAGCGTCGCCGATGTGGCGGTCATAAGAAGAGAAAGCAGGACACGTTTCATCGCGACGGAGTTCGTTCCTGAAGGATACGTCGGGTGTTGCGGATGTACTCCAGGCAGGCGTGATCCCGGTGTCCGCCGTAGGATGCGCGGAACCAGAGCAAGGCGTTGGAAAAATCCCCGCGCTGGTACGCCACGAGACCGAGGTTGAACAGGGCGCGCGAATTCGACCGGCGGGTGAGGGAGCGGTACATTGCCACCGCCTCGTCGAGCTTGCCGTCGCGTGCAAGGGCATTTGCCCGTTGAAGCTCGGGCACGTCCGGGTCGGTTTTCAGGTCGTCCCAGCGACGTTCCGCCGCCTTGAGCGCAGGGATGCTGATGCGTCCGCTGTCCGCGCTTTGCCCCCGGGCAAGGGCGGGCAGGCACAGCGCGACGAGGCCGGCCAGCCACAGAAAGTTCGATCTTTTCATGCTCACAATATCGTCACCGATGTCGGTACATTCAAGCCGGAATCCCTCCAACCGCCTGAAAAATCAAGGTGTTTCGTTGATTCTCCCTGAACTAATCGTTACATTTTGTCGTTCCGAAACGATGAATCTCGCGGTATTCGCATCAGGACGCGGCTCGAATTTCCTCGCGATCCTCACAGCCATCGACAGCGGCCTGCTGCCGGCGCGGGTGACATTGCTGTTGAGCAACAAATCCGACGTCGGAGCGATCGAAGCGGCACGAGGCCGCGGCATTCCGACGCTTCATCTTTCGCAGACGATGTTCGATTCCGAAGATGCGTTCGCCGACCGCATGATCGCAGAACTGGCGGCGCATCGCGCGGATCTGATCGCGCTGGCGGGATATCTCAAGCGCATCCCCCGGCGCGTGGTCGCGATGTACTGCAATCGGATCGTCAACATCCATCCGGCGTTGTTGCCGGCGTTCGGCGGTCCAGGGATGTTCGGTCACCATGTCCACGAGGCTGTGCTGGCGAGCGGCGTCTCGACCTCCGGAGCGACCGTCCACCTGGTGGACGAAGAGTATGATCGCGGACCGATCCTGCTGCAGAAGACGGTCCCGGTTTTGCCGGACGACACGGCGGAGACGCTTGCCGCGCGCGTGCTGACGGTGGAACACGAGATTTTTCCGCTGGCGTTGAAGGCGTTCGCCGAGGGACGTGTGCGGGTGGAAGGAAGAACAGCGAGGATCGAGTGAGCGATGCTTCGAATGGTTTGCTGAAGGTGCGGCGCGCGCTGCTGAGCGTGTCGAACAAGAAAGGCCTCATCGAGTTTGCCCGCGGCCTCCGCGAGTTCGGCGTCGAGCTGATCTCCACCGGCGGCACCCACCGGGCGCTTCGCAACGCCGAGATCCCTGCTGCCGCCGTTTCCGATGTCACCGGATTCCCCGAGATCCTCGACGGGCGCGTGAAAACGCTGCACCCCCGCATTCATGCCGGCCTGCTCGCCGTGATGGACAATCCTGATCACGTGAAGCAAATGAAAGAGCACGGTATCGAGTCCATCGATCTGGTGGCGGTCAATCTCTATCCCTTTGAGCAGACGATTGCCGGCGAGAATGTCCGGCTCGACGATGCCATCGAGCAGATCGACATCGGCGGACCGGCGATGGTGCGTGCGTCCGCGAAGAACTTCCGACACACGGCGGTCGTCGTAAATCCCGATCTCTACGGTATTCTTTTGGAAGAAATGCGCGCGCACGACGGATGCATCACAGCCGAAACGCGGTTCCGTCTGGCCTGTGCGGCATTCGAGCACACGAGTCATTATGACGCGGTGATCGCCGACTATCTTTCAGGGATGACCGGCCGGCAGAATCTGCCGGAGTCGTTCACGCTTTCCGAGCCGAAGTCGCTGACGCTGCGCTACGGCGAGAATCCGCATCAGGCGGGCGCGCTGTACGGCAAGTTCTCCGAATACTTCGTAAAGCTCCACGGCAAGGAGTTGTCCTACAACAACATTCTCGATATCAACGCCGCGGCTCAACTGTGCGCTGAGTTCGACGAGCCGGCGGCGATCATCGTGAAGCACAACAATCCGTGCGGGGTGGGGACGGGCGAGACGCTGGCCGACGCGTACGCGAAGGCGTTGGCGACGGATTCGAAGTCGGCTTACGGCGGCATCGTCTGCGTGAACCGCCCGCTCGACCGGGCGACCGCCGAGGCGATCAACGGGATCTTTACCGAGGTCGTGATCGCGCCCGACTACGCCCACGGCGTGCTGGAACTGATGACCAAGAAGAAGGACCGGCGGCTCATGCGCCAGACGGTCAATCTTCGCTCCCTGAACGAGCTCGATCTCCGGCGCGTGGCCGGCGGCGTGCTGGTGCAGGAAGCGGATCGTCATCGTCTGCACGCCTCCGACGTGAAGGTGGTAACGAAGCGGACGCCGACCGGGGACGAAATGAGCGCCTTGCTCTTCGCGTGGCGCGTGGCCAAGCACGTGAAATCCAACACGATCGTGTATGCGGCGGGCGACCGGACGCTCGGGATCGGTGCGGGACAGATGTCGCGGGTCGATTCCGCCAAGATCGCCGCGATGAAGGCGGCGGAAGCCGGCTTGCCGCTCGAGGGCTGCGCGGTGGCTTCGGATGCCTTCTTCCCCTTCGCGGACGGACTGCTCGAGGCGGTCAAGGTTGGTGCCTCCGCAGTCATCCAGCCGGGCGGCTCGGTGCGTGACGACGAAGTAATCGCGGCGGCGGACGAGCACGGCCTGGCGATGGTCTTCACGGGCGTACGGCATTTCCGGCACTGAGCGCGGCGAGGCTCTCCGGAACGGATCAAGCAGGTTCATCACTCACTTTCACATTCGGTACTGACGGACAACCATGGGTCTCTTTTCGCTCTTCTCTGCCGACCTTGCCATCGATCTGGGAACGGCCAACACCGTGATCTGGATGAAAGGCAAGGGGATCATCCTGAACGAACCGTCCATTGTGGCGTTCGACCGGAACACGAAGAGGATCATTGCCATCGGCAATGAAGCGCGGGAGATGCTGGGCCGCACGCACAAAGACATCCGCACGATCCGCCCGATGAAGGACGGCGTGATTGCCGATTTCGAGATTGCGGAAGGCATGCTGCGGGAGTTCATCAAGAAGATCAGCAACGGCTGGGTGCCGAGCCGGCGCATCATCGTGTCGGTGCCCTCCGGCATCACGGAAGTCGAGAAGCGCGCGGTGCGCGATTCAGCGGAGCATGCAGGCGCCAAGGAGGTGCATCTGCTGGCCGAGCCCATGGCGGCCGCCATCGGCGTCAACCTGGATGTGGATGCGCCCGTGGGAAACATGGTCGTCGACATCGGCGGCGGCACGACGGAGATCGCCGTCATTGCGCTCTCGGGCATCGTGAACGAAGAATCGCGCCGGGTGGCGGGGGATGAGATGAACAACGCGATTATCCAGTTCTTCAAGCGGAACCATAACATCCTCATCGGCGAACGGACGGCCGAAGCCATCAAGTGCGAGGTCGGCTCCGCGATGCCGCTGAAGGAAGAGATCACGATCCAGGTGAAAGGCCGCGATCTCGTCAACGGCGTCCCGAAGACGACGGAGGTCAGTTCGGTCGAGATCCGCGAGGCGTTGAACGAGCCGATCGCGCAGATCGTCGAAGGCGTGAAGGTGACGCTGGAGCGTACGCCCCCCGAGCTGTCGGCCGATATTCTCGACCGCGGCATCATGCTGACCGGCGGCGGCGCGATGCTCAAGGGACTGGACGAGCGGCTGCGACTGGAAACGAATCTGCCCGTTCATGTGGCGGAGGAGCCGCTGCTCGCGGTGGTCCGGGGAACCGGCAAAGTGCTCGAGACCCTCGAGCGCTATTCGAAAGTTCTGCTGCGCAGTAAACGATATTGATCGAGGTGTGCGGTGCGGGTGGTGGGTGATGGTGCGGTACCCGGCGTCGGGGAGAGGGGCGGTGCAGCGGTGGCCCGTGCCCGGATGTCCGGCGTGTCTCTTCGCGTGATCTCATCTGTTTCCTGCCGCGAGTCCTGAAATTCCCGGGAGCCATGCTCCAGCGCGTCTACGATATTCTGTTCGAGTTCCGCGAATACGCCATCCTGGCGGGTCTCGTCATCCTCTCTCTCATTCTCCTGGCGCTGAACGACAATCCGCAGGTCAAGCGCGTTCGCGCCGTCACGAGCGTCGTCTTCGGCGTGGTGCAGGAACAGGTCAACTTCATCCCTTCCTATTTTGGTCTTCGTGCGGAGAATGAGCTCCTGCGTCGCATGAATGTCGACCTTGCGGATGAAGCATACCGGCTCCGCGAAGCGAAGCTGGAGAATCTGCGCCTCCACGGACTCATCGGACTGAAAGATCACGCCACGCACCGGCTCATCGCTGCCAACGTTGTCGGAAAGAATCTGACGCTCCTGCGGAATACCCTGACGCTCGACATCGGCTCTCAGGACGGCGTGGAAGAGCGGATGCCGGTGGTGACCGATGCGGGTCTGGTCGGGCTGGTGGTCGCCGTGAGCGCGCACTACGCGGTCGTGAACATTCTGTTGAACACTGACTTTCGCGCCAGCGCGAAGGTACAGCGCAGTCGGGTGGACGGCATTGTCGCCTGGGATGGAAAGTCGCTCATCCTGAAGAATGTCCCCAAGTCCCGCGACGTGAAGCCCGGCGACGTCGTGATCACGTCGGAATACAGCGATATGTTCCCGGATGACGTGCGGATCGGCGTGGTGAGTGATGTGCGCGACCGGCCCAGCTCGATGTTCAAGTCCATCACGATTGCGCCCAGCGTCGACTTCGTCCGGCTGGAGGAGGTCTTCGTTGTTGAGTACCGTTCCGATGCGGAGCGGCAGTTGCTGGAACAGAAAGCACCCGCCGGAGTGCACTGACCATGGAACGCGCCCTTCAATCCGCCGCCATCATCGTTGTCCTGCTGCTGGTCCAGACCACGTTCATTCCGCTCATCAGTCTCGGCGGGTTCCTTCCCGATCTGCTGATGATCTGGCTGGTCGTTGTGGCGCTCCAGCGGGGCCAGATCGAAGCGACCGTCACCGGATTCGCCGCCGGACTGCTGCAGGACCTCGTGGCCACGAAGTTCCTCGGCCTGGCGGCCCTCTCGAAAACGATCGCGGCGTTCGTGCTCGGCTACTTTTATAATGAGAATATGGTCGAGCAAACGCTCGGCTCGTACCGGTTCGTGATGCTCGTCGCGCTCGGCTCCTTTCTGCACGATCTCGTCTTCTTCCTCGTGTTCCTCCAGGGAACGGAGCAGCCGATCTTCTTCCTCTCGATTGAATTGAGCGCCGGCATGGCGCTCTACACGGCGGTCATCGCGGTGCTTCCCATGTTTGCCTTTTCGCGGCGGTACAACACGTCATGGGCCCGGTGATCGACAGCGGTGAATTCGGATCCCGCCGGCGGCAAGGTGTGCTGCGCCTGGTGACGCTGATCGTCTTCAGCGTACTCTTTGTCCGCTTGTATCAGCTTCAGCTCATCTCGCACAGCGAGTTCGGCAGGAAGTCCGAGGAGAACAGCGTCCGGACGATCGTGACCGAACCGGTGCGCGGCTACATGTACGATCGTACCGGCAAACTGATCGTCGATGTCGGTCCGTCGTTTGCGATTACAGCCACGCCGGCATCGTTCGACTCCGCGGCCGCCCGCGAGCTCGCGACACTGCTGGACCTCGATCCGGCGGTGGTCATCGACCGCGTCAACAAGGGGCGTCAGTATTCCCGCTTCTCGCCGGTGCGCATCAAGCGGGATGTCGATTTCCAGACTCTGTCCGCGGTCGAGGAAAATCTGTACGCACTCCCGGGCGTCGGCTACGACGTCGAGTCGAAGCGGCTGTACGACTATCCCATCCGCGCGGCGCATCTGCTCGGCTACTGCAAGGAAATCACCGATGCGCAGCTGGCAAAAGGGGGGGACGCGTACCGGCCGGGAGATCTCGTGGGCGCGACGGGACTCGAGGCAAGTTACGAGACCTTCTTGCGGGGGGAAAAGGGATTCGAATACATCGCCGTGAATTCGCGGGGACAGCAGATCGGGCCGCTCGAGCATGGACAGCGCGATGTGCCGTCCCAAAGCGGCTTCGATCTCGTGCTCAGCCTTGACGCCGGTCTGCAGGCATACGCGGAATCCCTGATGACCGACTATCGAGGCGCGCTCGTCGCCATGGATCCGAACACGGGCGGCGTACTGGCGATGGTGAGCAAGCCGGACTTCGATCCATCCATCTTCAGCGGTGTCACACCCGCCAACGACTGGAATCGTCTGAACACGGACGAGGCCAAGCCGCTGTTCAACCGCGCCACGATGACGCGCTATCCGCCGGGATCGACATTTAAGATGCTGGTTGCAGCAGCGGCTCTGGAAGAAGGGATCGTCGACGAGCAGTACCGGATCACGTGTACCGGCGGATTCCGCTTCGGCCGCCGGCTGTTCAAGGATCTGCACGTCCACGGGTCGGTGAACGTTGTGCAAGCGATCGAGAAGTCGTGCAATGTCTTCTTTTACCAGCTCGTGCTCAAGGTCGGACTCGACAAGCTCAACGAGTACGGCCGGCGCTTCGGCTTCGGCAAGACTACCGGATTCGACATCGCGGAGGAGACCGCCGGGTTGTTACCGTCCGCGGCGTACTATGATCGCGTATACGGAAAGAACAAATGGACGCTGGGTAACGTGGTGAGCCTGGGAGTGGGACAGGGAGAGATCGGCGTTTCGCCGCTGCAGATGGCCCGCTACGCGGCGGCGCTGGCGAACGGAGGTACGCTGCTCCATCCGCATGCGGTCGAACGGATCTATGATCGTCGGACGGGCCGCTCCAGCGACGTTGATCCGCGGCCGGTCTCGCTGGGCCTGAAGCCCGAGACGATCCGCATCCTCCGGGAGGGTATGCGGGAGGTCGTGCAGGAGCCGGGAGGAACGGGAGGACTCGCGCGGATTCCGGGGATCGAATCGGCCGGAAAGACCGGCACGGCGGAGAATCCGCACGGCGCGGACCATGCGTGGTATATCGGATTTGCGCCGTTCGACAATCCGCGAATCGCGATCGCAGTGCTGCTGGAGAACTCCGGGTTCGGTGGTGCCAAGGCCGCGCCGATCGCCGGCAAACTGATGCAACGCTACCTGATGGGTGAAGCGAAGCCGGACAGCACGCGCGCGTACGCCGCGGCCTCCGAGAATCTGCTCCACTGACGATTGCCGCCGCGCCATGAATCAGTACTTCAAAGAATACTTTGACGTCAAGACCTTGCTGATCTGCCTGGCGCTGGTCGGCATGGGTCTGCTCTCGATCTACAGCGCGACGTTCGACATCAATAATGCCGCGAACTTCCATCGGCAGGCGGTATGGGCGGGGATCGGCTTCCTGGGCATGATCGTGGTGATGCTGCTGCCCATCCGCACGCTCCAGCGGCTGGCGTTCGTGATCTACGGCGTCGTCCTCTTTGTCCTTCTGGTGGTGCTGGTGGTCGGAAGCACGATCAAGGGAACGAAGAGCTGGTTCGGCGTCGGCGGTCTCGGCGGACAGCCGTCCGAGTTCGCCAAGGTGGCGACGGTGCTCGCGGCAGCCGCGTATCTGTCGCGGACGGAAGTGTCCATCACCCGACTGAAGGATCTGATCGTCACGCTTGTGATCTTCGGTGTGCCGATGGTGCTCATTCTCGCGCAGCCCGACCTGGGAACGACCATCGTCTTCTTCGCGGCGCTGATGCCGGTGCTGTTCTGGGCCGGCGCGTCGAATTTCATACTGATCGCGATCCTTGTGCCGATCCTGGTGGCATTCGGCGCGCTGTTCGGG
This sequence comes from Bacteroidota bacterium, assembly GCA_021813905.1. Taxonomy (GTDB): domain Bacteria; phylum Bacteroidota; class Ignavibacteria; order UBA10030; family UBA10030; genus JAKAJH01. The sequence goes on from JAKAJH010000006.1 coordinate 70,144, forward strand.
ACGGCGGCGTTCCTGATCGCTGCGGCCATCGGGGCGGGGACGCTGTACTACTTCCGGGAGAACCGTTTCGCCGTCGCAGTGGCCTTCGGCATTGCGCTGGCGGTCGGCCTCTCGGCGCAGCTTGTCTACGAGCGGTTGCCGGCGTATCAGCAGAAGCGCATAGCCACCTTCCTCAATCCGGAAGCGGACCCGCTCGGCGCCGGGTACAACGTCGTGCAATCGAAGATTGCCATCGGCTCCGGCGGATTGACGGGAAAGGGATATCTGCACGGGACGCAGACGCAGCTGAACTACATCCCGGAGCAGTGGACCGACTTCATCTTCTGCGTGCCGGGAGAAGAGTTCGGATTCGTCGGTGCGGCATTTGTTCTGGGGCTTTTTGCGGCGCTGATCTTTCACGGGATCAGCATCGCCGGCCTGTCCAAGAACAGGTTCGGCAGTATCGGTGCCATCGGCATCACGGCGGTGCTCGCGACGCATGTGGCCGTAAACGTCGGCATGGCCATGGGGCTGATGCCGGTCATCGGCATCCCGTTGCCGTTCCTGAGTTACGGCGGCTCGGCGCTTGTGGCGAACTTCCTGATGGCCGGCCTGCTGATGAACTTCTACGCGAACCGCAAGGAACATTGATTTCGCGGCTCGGATGCGCCGCAAGCCGCCGAACATTCCCGGCGGTTTTGCGTAGTACTCTGCAGAATCCACTCCGGGAATTCCATGGAACCATCCTCCTCACAACGCTCCTCCGGTCCGCGGCTGCGTGATGTGCTCCGCGACGATCTTCACCAGGGTGACTATCTCTCCACGCTTCGCCGGGACCTGAAGGATATCGAGGCGTACTATCTGAGCGATGCCCAGAAAGAGCGTCTCGCTGCGTTGGGCAAACGGCACCGCGTCAAGCGATGGATCTGGACGGCTTGGTGGGTGCTCAAGGAGATGGTCGTTCGGCTCTCGCCCGTCCGGCGTCTGCTGGTGGTAGCGGCCGTCGTGCTGATCTTCCTGTCGGAGTCGGACTCAAGCGGCGGCGGAGCTGACGGTCGGGTGATCCTTGCGCTCCTCATTCTGCTGTTCGTGATTATTCTGGAGGTGAAGGACAAGCTGCTGATGCGCGACGAGCTGGAAGCCGGACGGAAGGTGCAGCGTGCGCTGATGCCCGAAGCGACGCCCGCGGTGTACGGGTGGGATGTATGGCTGTCGTCGCGTCCCGCGAACGAGGTCGGAGGAGATCTGGTCGACATCCTGCGCATCAGTCAGGATCGCGTGGCCGTTTCCATCGCCGATATCGCGGGAAAGGGTCTGCAGGCGGCGCTGCTGATGGTTAAGCTGCAGGCGAGCATCCGCGCCCTGGCGTCCGAAGATACGTCGATCAGCGACCTGGTGGCGCACATCAATGAGATCTTCCGCCGCGACAGCCCCGTGTCGATGTTCGCCTCGCTGCTGACCCTGGAGGTCCGTCCCGGATCGGGCGGACTCCGGTTTGTCAACGCCGGGCATCTGCCGCCGTACCATTTGAAGGAAAGCGGGATCGACGAACTGGCAAAGGGTGAACCGGCGCTCGGTCTGGCGAAAGGGACGCACTACACGGAGCATGTGCTCGAACTGCAACCCGGCGAAGTCTTTGTGGCGATTTCGGACGGCGTCGTTGAAGCGCGTCGGGAGAACGGCGAATTCTACGGCGCGGAGCGGTTCAGGCAGCTTCTGACGTCGCTCCGCCGGTTGAGCGCTCAGCAGATGGCGCAGGAAATCATCGGCGAGATCGATCGCTTCGTCGGCAGCACGGCGTCGGGCGACGATCTGTCATTGGTGATTTTGAAGAGGGTGGAATCATGAGAAGTTAAAATGAAAAGGGAAAAGGGAAAGAAGGAAGGGCATGTTCCATGGGCTGATGTCGAGCCGCTGCAACCGCGGATCATCGCGTAGCTCAGCTCTCTTCCGATCCTCTCCCGTACACGTTCCCACGTACACACATACCCGCGTGCTTTCGTACCCTCACCCACCCACAGTTACACCTGCCCCGTCTTAGCCGGTTTTTCTCCCCGCACGCGTGACCGGATCAGAAACACCACGACGCCTGCCGCGATCACTCCGGTGCCAGCGACGATCCGCAAAACCATCTATGCCGCCAATGCCATCGAGAGTCTCAATGGTCGGGTGCGCAAAGCTGTGCTGGTGCGCGGACACTTTCCCAACGGCCGAACAGCCGGGAAGCTCCTTCGGTTCGTCTTGCCCAACGCATCCCAAAAATGGAATCCGCCGATCTGCTGGCGAGAAGCCAAGACTCATCTCACGATCATGTTCAAAGAACGACTCGTCGGACTCAACCAAGCTACCATGCGCTCACGCACAATATATCTGATCGCCCCGTCACAGTCACGACCGAGGCGTCGCAAGTTCTTTGAGATCGAGTCGTTAGCGCGTTTTGTGCCTGCCCGCCATTCCGACTCCGCCGGCGGTATGAGCCGAACCGCCAAATGCTTCCGCCTCCTCACAGGCTCCTCGACCATACGATCGATCAGAACCGATTGAACCTGTCGCCTCGTTCATCGGGCAGCGGTGATCGTCAATTGCCTGTTTCCCCAGTTCCATCTTCCCCCATTTTTCTCTATACTCCCCTTCACTATGGAACCCTCTTCGACCGTCTTCGTCACCGGATCCACCGGATTCATCGGCACAAAACTCGTCAATGAGCTTGTTCGCCAGGGACATTCCGTCCGGGCGCTCACGCGGGCCGCGAGCAACCGCTCGGGACTCGAGCACGAGCGCATTACCTTCGTCCAGGGAGACATCATGGACAAGGCGTCGCTGGTGCGGGGCATGGAAGGCTGCCGGCATGTCTTCCACCTGGCCGCCTACGCCAAGAACTGGGCGAAAGACCGTACGATCTTCTTCGACCAGAATATCCAGGGGATGCGGAACGTCTTCGAGGCCGCGAAGCAGAACAGCGTGGAGCGCCTCGTCCTGACGTCCACGATCGTCACCTTCGGACCGACGCGCCCCGGCGCCGTGGGGGATGAGACGATGCCCCGCATCACGCCGAAGTATTATACCGAATACGAAGAGAGCAAAGCCATCGCCGAGCAGGAGGCTATGCGCCGCGCGGCCGACGGATTCCCCGTCGTCATCGTCAACCCCACCCGCGTCTATGGTCCCGGAAAACTCACCGAGGGCAACTCCGTGAGCCTGATGATCGATCAGTACGACCGGGGCAAGGTGCCGGTGCTGCTCAACGGCGGCGTGAATGTCGGCAACTACGTGCTCGTGGACGACCTGGTGCAGGGACACATCCTGGCAATGCACAAGGGGCGGATCGGCGAGCGCTACATCATCGGCGGCGAGAACATTTCGCTGAAAGGATTCTACCGGCTGGTGGACGAGGTGAGCAGGAAGAAGCATTTCCAGATGTCGCTCCCGCCGGGACTGGCGATGACGTACAGCGGCGTGCTGAAGTTCGTCGCCGATACGTTCGGCATCTATCCGCAAATCACGCCGGGCTGGGTCGAAACGTTCCTGCAGGACTGGGCCTACACGTGCGCCAAGGCGGAGCAGGAGCTGGGCTACCGGATCACGCCGCTGAAGGATGGCGTCCGGATGACGTACGAGTGGATCCTCGCAGAACGCACACGAGCGAAGAGGAAGGGATGAACCGACTCAGCACGGGCATGTTCTCCGGACTTCTGTCCGGTCCTCAGCGCAAGGCGACGCTCATTCTGCTCTGGGCGCCGGTGGTCATGATCGTGTGGAAGTACTACGGCACGCGGCCGTTCTATCTGACGCATCTCGCGTCGACGTTCGGCTCCGGCGATCCCGCGCAGGCGGCGGAGCTGTACACGTTCGGCTCGGCGTTCCTGCTTCTCGGCGTCGTGTCGCTGCTGGCCATCCGATTCATCTTCAAAGAGCCGCTCGCGAATTACGGCATCGGGCTGGGGGACTGGAAGTTCACGCTGAAGGCGATCCTGGTGGTGGCGCCGGTCTTCGCGCTGCTGTCGTTCCCGTCGTCGAAGGATCCGCAGTTCCTCGCCGAATATCCGATCTTCAAGGGCGCCGCGGTGTCCGCGGGAGCGTTCGCGTGGCATGCGCTGGCGTATCTCTTCTTTTATGCGGGATGGGAGATCTTCTTCCGCGGGTTCATGCAGTTCGGTTTGCGGGACGCCCTGGGAGACTGGAACGCGATCTTTGTCCAGACGGCGCTCTCGTGCGTCATCCACATCGGCAAGCCGGACGGGGAGATCTTCAGCTCCATCCTCGGCGGACTGCTGTGGGGCATTCTGGCCTTCCGCAGCCGCTCGCTCATTTCCACCATCGCCACGCACTGGGTGCTGGGGGTCTCACTGGATCTGTATATCTGTTTCTTCTGAGGGACTGTGGGGAATTGACAATTGGCAATGGGCAATTAACTATCTATCTCCCGTATGACGAATTCCCGTATCCGCATCGGTTCTCTTGAGCTTCGCGCCACGGACGGCCTGATCCTCGGCACCCTGGCGGTCTTCAGCTTCCTCGCGCTCGTGTTCTTCTGGCGGGTGGAGGGATGGTGGATGCTGATCGTGAAGAATGTCGCGGTCGGCATCGTATACATCCTGTTCAATCGCTGGAGCGAGAAGGCCGCAACGAAGTTCTGGAAGTTCTTCCTGCGCGTGGCCGCGGTGACGCTCTCGTACGCGTATTTGTTCGGGGCGGTGGACAAGCTGCAGGCGCTCATCTGGGGGCAGGGAACGTGGTTCGACTATCACGTCATGGACATGGAGCAGTGGATCTTCGGCGTCCAGCCGACGCTCTGGCTGCAGGACTACATGTCAAAGGGGCTGACGGAGTGGATGATGTTCACGTACGTCGTGTACATTCCGCTCTATCCGGTCCTGTGCGGCGTAATCTATTTTCTGCGCGGCGACCTGGCGATGGAGGATTACTTCTTCACGCTGGGGCTGACGAACATCCTGTGCGATATCGGATTCATCCTGTTCCCCGTGGCCGGCCCGTTGCCGACGATCGGGCATCTCTACACCGTGCCGCTGGACGGATACGTTTTCACATGGCTGGGCGAGGCGATCCGCCACAACCTGCATTACATCGGCGGAACCATCCCGAGTCCGCACGCGGCGGCGGCCACCATCATGTGGATGATGGCGTACCGGTATCACCGGCCTTCCTTCTGGGTGCTGGCGCCCATCGTGCTGTCGCTGTACGTTTCCACCTTCTACGGCCGGTATCATTACATGACGGACGCGGTGGTCGGCATCGCGACGGCGTTCATCGGTCTCGCCCTTGCGCCGCTGATGATGCGGGCGTGGGACCGGATGGCGCTGGCGCGAAGCGCTGAACGGTGACCGGCCGGCAAGCGTCGGCGCCGCTTGTTGTCCGTTGCGATTGACGGCGAACATGCCGGTCGTTCGGGTGCCCGACACATCTCCATTGCCATGTGCGGCCGATACGCGATCATTGACGGAAGAAAGGTTCTCGACACCTTCGCCCGCTTGACGGTGCGGGACACTACCGCTCTGTTCGCGGACCTGCCGCGGTACAACGCCTCTCCTCTGCAGAAGCTCCCCGTCTTCGCCGTGCGTGACGGGGCTCTGGTCGTCCGGAAGATGCAATGGTGGCTCATCCCCCACTGGTCGAAGGACGGAAAGCCCTCGGCCACGACATTCAACGCCAAGGCGGAGACGGTGGCGCAGAGCCGGTTGTTCGCGCCGTACTTCCGGGCGAGCCGATGCCTCGTTCCCGCGGATGCGTTCTACGAGTGGACGAAGATCGTTCCCGTGGCCGACGGCCCGAAGAAGCCGCGCGAAGAGAAGCAGCCGATGTGCATCGTGATGAAGGATCGGTCGCCGTTCATGTTTGCCGGATTGTTCTCCGTCTGGAAGAACGAGAAGGGCGAAGAACTTCCCAGCTTCACGATCCTCACGACAACACCCAATGCACTGATGTCCGGCATTCACTCGCGCATGCCGGTGATCCTTCCGGAGAAGCACCATGCGCAGTGGCTCGACCGGGAATTCAAGGACACGAATGAACTGAACAAACTGCTTGTTCCGTATCCCTCCGAGGCGATGAATGCCTATCCCGTCTCCCGCTATGTGAGCAATTCGCGGAACGAAGGCAAGGAATGCATGGAAGCGCTGAACGCGGACTCTCTGCCGGGGAACGCGGCGTCCGGCCCGCCCCGTCGCGCATGAAGGACTCTCCCGTGGCACATTCCGAACTCAACACCGATTTATCCGTCCGGACCGTCCGCGGTCCCGCCGTTCTCGGATGGATGGCGGTCATCTGCTCCACCCTTTTCGCAGGGTTCTGGGGATTCTGGGGAGCCATCGAGAATTTCCACGAAGGCTGGTACTCGACGTCTCTCCTGCAGAACCTTGGGCTCATGCTGATCCAGTATCTCAGCCCGATGCTCCTGTTCGTGGCGCTCGCCCTGGCAAGCCTCCGCTGGCCGCGAACCGGCGGAGGGGCGCACATCCTCGTCGGTGCGCTGCTGCCGACGCTGCTGATGCGGACCACTGTCGCGGTAACGGTCATCGGCGTGCCGCTGGGCCTGTTGGGATTGCTGTACTGGTTCGGCCGACCGACGCCGGTGCGACGGGCACAATGGATCGTGGCCGGCGTGCCGCTTCTGATCGCTGTCGGATTCGCCATTGGACCGGCGGTGCGCGTGGCGGGACGCGTCGACGACGGCATCCGCAGCGCGCGGGCGATCGAAGGGAACGGCGTGATGCTCGTCTGGGCCCCCGAAGGACCCGGCTGGCCCGCCACCACCCACGGATACACGTGGGAAGATGCGCGGGACATCTGCGCTCATCTGACCGAGGACGGGACAGGGATCTCCGACGTGCCGCAGAACCTCTGGCGCCTTCCGACCGTGGACGAGGCAGTGCGCTCCATGGTGCGTCACGGCACCAACGCCGGCGGCTCGTGGGATGCGGCGACCCATCACGCAGCGTACACCGTCACGCCCGACAAGGAAACGCCGCTCTGGGATCCGCACTCGCCGATCATCTACTGGTGGACCGCGACGACGCCGACGGAATCGACCGCTTACCGCGCGGTGTACAACGGCGGCGTACAGCTGGTGCACAAAAAGTCCCGCATGGGCGACTGGGCTTTCCGCGCCGTGAAAGACATGCGGTGACCGCACGAGGGAAGATGACCGGCAGCCGCACAGCGGCGAACGACACGCGATCGACGCGGTCCTCGACCGTCGGCCGGTGGACATCCATGCAACGCGCACGGCGATCATCCTGAAAGCACCGAGTCCATTCGCCGGGATCACACCGATGCATGGTCGCCTGGAATCTGAGTTCCTCCTCTCCGCCGCGTGGGAGCAGGGACCGGTCCTCGGACAATCCGCGTCTTCACGAATCGGGTCGCCCACTGTATCCGTCTCGAACACGCGTGCGGGGTCACCCGATCGCTCTTGTTTCTTCTGCACCGATTCTTTCACTTCATGAGCGGCTGCTCATCAACTCTCCGGAGGTTTCCATGTGCTTCCAGCAATTGTCCCGACGTACAGTGGTTTTCGTTGCATTTCTTCTCGCGCCTGTCGTGCTCGCCGCTCAGGCGCATCCGCAACCGGAACTGGAGAAGCTCATGCCCCTTCTCGGCACATGGATCGGCGAAGGCGGCGGCGATCCCGGTCAAGGCGTCGGATCATCCGCATTCACCATGGACCTTCAGAACAGCGTGATGGTGCGGAAAAGCCACACTTCCTATCCTGCCGCCAACAACCGTCCGGCGTTCGACCACGACGATCTGATGATCATCTACCGCGACGGGGGAGCGCTCCGGGCATTCTATGTCGACAACGAAGGCCACGCGATCCGTTATGAGGTGAGTGCAGCGGGCGATTCGATCGCATTCGTGAGTCCCGCCTCAGAGACAGCGCCTCGGTTCCGGCTGAGCTACGTGTTTGCGGGCGAGGACCGTGTCCGCATTCACTTCGAGATCGCTCCGCCGGGACAGCCGGACGCCTTCCGGATGTACGTGACCGGTTTGGCCAGAAAACAGCGCTGAATTCAGCCCGTTTAACCTTCCGGCCGGCCGGACGTATCACCGTTGCAGCATCACCGCACCGGATGACCACGCAAACCGAACAACAGACCGTCGAACAGCTTGCCGTGTCGGCTCAGGCAGGCGATGCCGGTGCGTTCCGCTGCCTCGTGGAACGGACACATCCCATGGCATTTCGCCTCGCCTTCCGGCTGCTCGCCGACGACCATGACGCCCGTGACGCCGCTCAGGAGAGTTTCATCCGGCTCTGGGATCATCTCGACCGCTACGATCCCACGCAGCGCTTCGAAACCTGGTTCTACCGCATCGTCACCAATGTCGCGATGGACCGCCTGCGGGCACGCAAGCGCCGCTGGGGTGTGTTCCCGCGGACGGACCGCCGGGCGATCGACGCGGCCGATCCCTCCACACTCGAGTCCGCCGGTGCGAATGCCGAGCTCGCCGGCATCATTCGCACGCTCACGGATGATCTCCCCGAGCGCCAACGGGCGGTGATCGTGCTTCGGGATCTTCAGGATTGTTCGACGGAGGAGGTCGCGGAAATCCTCGGCATTTCCGTCGCCAGCGTCAAGACGAATCTGCACTATGCGCGCGCGAGGATCCGCAGCCTGATGCAATCCCGCTTCGGCATCAGGAAGGAGGATGTATGAACTGCACGACCGCACGGCGCCTCATGCTCCTCGCGCGCCCGGGCGAACGAAGCGACCGCGAGACGCACGATTTGGAGCATCATCTCGCCGAATGCCCTGCCTGTCGCAAGGAGCAGAGCGCGATCGGGGCGACCGTCGCCGGGTTCCGCCGGATCGCCGGCGCAGAGCCGGTCGTTCCGGACCGCAGCATCGCCGCACAAGAGGTGATCCGCCGACTGCGCCAATCGTCACCATCCGCTTCCCCGATCGCGGATGCACTGTTTCGTCCCGCGGAAGCGCCGGCCGTTCGCTTCGCGCTGATCGCCGGCGTGCTGATCGCAGCCACGATGTTCGGATTCGAGGTCAGCACCACATTGTGGGACATGCACCGGCTGGAGATGCGGTTCGCCGATCGCCGTCCGGTTTCCTCGGCACCGTCCGTCTTCGGCGGCAATCCCGCCGACATGCCGCTTACCGCGGCCCGGAAGGAATCGCTGCGGTCGCTCGGCTATTCGCGGGCATCCTCGGAGCGGCTGATCGCCAGCGCGGGCATCGATCGGATATTCCGGCCGTTCCTCTCCGGAGAATCCGTGGATGCAGCCGTCCGCGGAATCCTGGGCGACACGCCCGAGGCCCGCACCGTCCTCCAGATGCTCCGGGCCCATCCGGCAGCGGCCTCACGACTGTTCGGAAAAGGAGAGTAGAGCCATGAGTACGACATTCCGAGTCCTTGTCAGCGGCTTTCTGGCCGTGCTGTTCTCGTCCTGTCTCGACGTGGAAACGTCGACAGTCGTTCACCGCGACGGATCCGTCACGCGGACGATCTTCTTCACGGGGGACTCTGCGTCCGTCTACAGCGGTCACTATCCGCTGCCGCTCGATTCTTCGTGGCAGGTCAGTATTGCACGGAAAGACGAGAAGACACTCGTGTATCGCGCCGAGCGGACATTTGCGCATGTGCGGGACCTGAATCGGGGCGCCGCCGGCACCCGCGGCAAAACGCTGACATCCGTGTCTGACCTGGACGAGAGTTTTCGGTGGTTCTTCACCATTTACCGGTACACGGAGACATGGAAATGCTATCGGGTCGTCGATGCGGTGCCGCTCTCCGCCTATCTCTCCGACGCCGATCTCGATTTCGCGTACCGGCACGAGGTGCGAAAGGATTCCACCACCGCGCAAGACAGCACCCGCATGGAGGCCATCAAGGAGCGATACGAGGAATGGGAGAAGCGGAACATTTTCGAAGCATACTACCGGGAGTTCATTCGCGGAGTGCAGTCGCTGCATTCCCCGCGGCTGGCGGTTTCGGACGTCGAACGGCAGCGGCACCGGCTCTATGACAGCCTCGCGGCCGACCTTGTTGCGAACAAGACGAACCTCGAGAGAACCTCGAAACGATTCGGCGCCGTTCTGGGCTCATCCGCCGCGCGGGATGCTTTCCGGGCCAATGCCGCCGGGTTCGATTCACTGAAGGCCCTGCTCGATTTTGAGGAATCAGGGCATGGGTCGAACTTCACCGCGTCGGTCACGATGCCCGGATTGATCGTCACGACCAACGCGGAAGGTGTCGAGGGCAACACCGCTCACTGGAAGGATGCCTTTGCGCTGAACGAACTGCGCGATGTCACGTTGGACGTGGAATCGCGGGTGATCAACTGGTGGGCGGTGATCGGAACGGGCATTGCGATCGCGGCCATCCTCGCGTACTTGCTTGTCGCCGCGTACAGACGAAAGCCGCGAACAATCTAGTCGCGGCTTTCAAGACCGGCAGGAACTCCGGCTGCATCCGAACGCGTGACGCAGCCGGACTCTCAGTTCATTTGACCAACCTGATGTTCCTTGCGTACGCTCGTACCCACGTACGCTCATGTTTTCCCTAGTTCCCCACCCTGGCTTCACGCACCATCTTCATCACATCGTACGGCGCCGGATCTCCGCCCAGATATTTGTGGAACCAGTCGAGATGCGCATCATAATAGAGCGGCATGGATTTGACGTTGTTGGGCCAGTGCCCGTCGTTGGGGAACACAATCAGGCGCGACGGCACGTTCATCACCTGGAGATCGGAGAAGAACTCGAGGCTTTGCGTGTAGGGCACCCGGTAGTCACGTTCGCCCGTGATGACAAGGCACGGGGTCCTGAAGTTCTTCACGTACTGATTCGGGGACCACTTCAGATACAGGTCGCTTTCCCACGGCAAACCGTTGAGATCCCATTCGGGGAACCACAGTTCTTCCGTCGCACCGTGCATGGCGGTCAGATCATACACGCCCATCATCGCGGCGATCGCCTTGAAGCGCGCCGTGTGTCCTTCCAGCCACATCATCATGTAGCCGCCGAAGCTCCATCCCATCGCGCCCATCCGGTCGGCATCGACGTAAGGCAGATGCGAGAGCGAATCCGCCACCGCCATCACGTCCTCATACACTTTCCCGCCCCAGTCCTTTGAAATGGCCGCGGTGTACGACTGTCCGTAGCCGGTGGAACCGTGCGGATTGGGGAACGCCACAATGTATCCGGAACCGGGATACACCTGCCAGTCGCCGCGGAACGCATCTTCCCACTGCGACTGCGGCCCGCCGTGCACGTTGAGGATCAGCGGATACTTCTTGTTGGGATCGAAATTGTGCGGCTTGACAAGGAACGTGTGTACCTTCACGCCTGTCGGCGAGGTGATCCAGAGCTCTTCCGCCGGACGGATGTCAACCGCGTCTTCCACCGGCTTGTTGAACGTCGTCAGCCGCACCGGATTCGCCGCGCCGTTCTTGCCCAGCGTCGCGCGCCAGATCTCGACCGGATCCGCAATGCCGCGTCGCGTGTACACGAGCGTCTTTCCGTCGGGCGAAATGTCGAACGCGTCGATGGTTTTCACGTCGAGCACCGGCGTGATCTTCTTCGACGCGATGTCAACGCGGTACATCGGCACATGGCCTTTCACGTCGGCCGTGAAGTAGATCGATCGCGAGTCGGGAGCCCAGGCGAACGCATCGATCCAGTTGTCGAACTGCCCTTCGGTGAGGATGATCCGCTCGCCGGAGGAGCGGTCCATGATCGCGAGCCGCTTCAGATCGGACTCGTAGCCCGGTGTCAGCTGCACAATGTAGGCGATGTACTTGCGGTCGGGTGAGTACGCCGGCTGATCGTCGCAGGCGGTGTTGTTCCTGGTGATGTCGGTTGCGGTTCCCCCATCCACCGGGACGGTGAAGAGATCCTTGTTCGTCGAGCGTGCTTCCACCGCGTCATGATTCGAAACGAAGCAGACCTGCTTGCCATCCGGCGCGAACACGGCCTGTGCTTCGCCGAATCCCGGCGCATCATGATCGCCGGAGGTCAGGTCCGTGACGCTGTTCTTCGCCAGATCGTAGTAGAACGTGTGCGTACGTTTTCCGTCCGACCAGGCGGTCCAGTGCCGGTAGAGCAATCCGTCCGCGAGGTGCGCCTGTACCGGGCCGCTGTCGTGCAGCTCGTCCCGCTCTTTGTTCAGCGCGTCATCCGCGCCGAACTCCGGGTACACGTCACTTGCGAAGAGAAATCCGTCCCCGTTCGGCGCAACGACCAGATTGCCGACGCCGGTCGAGATGTGCGTGACCTGCTCGGCCTCGCCGCCGTCGATCGGGAGACGCCATACCTGCGGACCGTCCTTTCGGGTGGAGATGAAGAGGATGGATTTGCCGTCGGGCATCCATGCCGGCGAGTAGTCGGCGGCCGGGCTGGTGGTCAGCTTTCGCAGGTCGGAGCCGTCGAGGTTCATGACATAGACATCGGCGTTCGTCTTCCCCTGCTCCAGAAAGCTTTCCGTCACCGAAAAGACGATCATCCTGCCGTTGGGGGAGATCTGCGGGCCTGCCACAGCTTTGATCTTGTAGAGATCGGCGACGGTGAACGGCTTCTTCTGCGCCATTCCCAGCGCCGAAACGCACAGCAGCAACGCGAGTACGCGCTTCATCGGACATCCTTTCTTCAATAATTGGAGCGAACTGTGAAGAAGATACGGATGAGAGGAGAGAGATGAAAGCGAAAGGCGGTGAAGCGGTGGGACGGTTCGACGGTGCGTCGGTGAGTGCGTGTGTGAGGTGCGGCTCAGGGGGCGTTGGAGAGAGCGTTAAGATCGTTGACGAACGCAGCGATCTGGGCGTCCTCGAATCCCTTCTCGCGCGCGGCGCTTTCCAGCGTACCCCAGATCGGCTCACCGCAGGCAAGACATTTGATGCCGTGATCCATCAGGTAGGCGACGGAGCCGGGAACGTCGCGGACGAGATCTTCGATCTGCACGTCTTTTGTCACCATCGGTTGAATCCTTTCGCCGGAATTGCTTCTGTTTCTCCCGATGAGATGCGCGAATTGGCCGTACGATCCTCCTCCGTGGGCAGCGCCATCCCTCGCCTGTGTAAGCCGAGGGAATTCACGCTGCATGCGTCGTGTTCTGACGCATCGCTGATCCTGAATTTTTTTTCTCTTGACTTTCTCTCCCGGCCGCTGCATCATAGCGCCATCATTCGGGGATCAAGGGGTCCTATCAGAAGCTGATCACCATTTGTCCGACAAGGGGGACGCATGGGGGGCACTCAGGGGTGTCTTACCGCGGTGGCTGTCATTCTGCTGGTCTTGCCAGGTCCGTTCGCAACGGCGCAGGTTGTCATTCGCGAACGCATCGCAATATCTCCCTCACCTCCGCAGTCCCCGCCCAATCTTTCGGTTTCATCGTCGCGCGCCCTGCTCGAAAAGCGTACAACTTCATACGGGGGACAGTACATCACCACGACCCGTTCCGGCGTGCGGATCACAATGTCCGGGATCGTCGAAATCGGGGAACTGCCGCGCGGAACCGGGTACGAGCTGGAGGTGGGGGCCGGCAGCACGTCTGTCGTGATCGATCGCAGAGTGTATTTGTGCGACTACTCGCGCCAGCAGGCAACCACAGCGTTCCCTCCCACAACCATCCCGCTGTGCGGCACGATCACCGCGGGACTCCGTCTGCTGAAACGATCCACCTACACGTATTATTGCTCAAGTGCTTGGGCGGGTTCCGGGACGTCGCTCACCGTCAGCGGCAACGAAGCGACCTACACGCTCGAGGGGATGTTGACCGATCTTGACGTCTATCCTGCCAGACTTGTTCCGATCGTCGCCACGGTGAGGGTGTCGGCCTCGGTCGACCCTGCCTACGAAGTTGCGCGGATCGACGTGCAACCGAATGGGGCCGAGCTCGTCTGCGGCGGATCGGTGGGCGTATCGGTTGCCGCGTATGACGGGAACGGTCGATCGGTTACAACCTGTCCCGGCAGTGAGCCCATGACGTGCATCGCTCGGCACAATCTCTGTTTGGCCTATCGTTTCGGCCTTCAATTACGCCGATCATCGACTGGGAGCTACTTATCGACCAAGCACCGACCATCCACTTCGGACCAAGGAACGTTAACATGATTTGAAACCTTGTGAATTGTTGATACATTTGCAGCGCAACTCAACTGTCCACATTCTCAGTCCCACCTGCGGGGCCACACCGATGGAAAGAGTTACGAAGCAATCTCTGTTTGGAGAGCTCGACTTCCAGCGACTCCACCTTAATCCAAGCTTCAAGGAAGACAGTGTACGCGAAGTTATCGTTCTTCCTCTACTGATGGCGCTAGGCTACAGCCAAGCAAACATTATAAGAAGCATGGCTCTGAAGCATCCATTTCTCAGGATCGGTAGCAAGAAGAGACCAATTACCTTAGTTCCGGATTATACACTTCGTGTCGACGGAGTGTACCCTTGGGTGCTCGATGCAAAGACCATAACAGAAGCAGTAATGGATGCCGACAATATTGAACAGGTGTATAGTTATTCATCTCATCCAGAGATTCGCAGTACGTACTTCGCCATATGCAATGGACTCCAATTTGCGCTCTTTCGAAGAGAGTTCACAAATCAGCCGTTGCTCCTGTTTGAGGTGGACCAACTCGAATTCTACTGGGATAGACTCCGCGCATACGTTTCACCGGATAGCTTTCATTTTGGCAAGTCCTTCACGTACGAGAACACCGGCGCTTCAATCAAGAATGATGCATCATTTGACTACGCGCACAGGCCTTTACTCAATGAAATACCGGTAAAGAAACAACAGGCGAAACGGCATTTCGGTGTGCATGGCTACTTCACAAAACAGTCCTGGAATGTCGTGAGCGAGTACATCAAGAACTACACGAAACCAGGCGATCTAGTACTCGATCCTTTTGGCGGATCAGGAATCACGCTCGTAGAGGCGTTGATGACGGACAGAAGGGCCATTCACGTAGATCTAAATCCCATGTCCGTATTTATGACTGAGGGCTTGATTGCCCCGGTGAAGATATCCGAGCTAGTAGATGCCTTTAGCCGCATTAAACAGAAATACGAGAAATCCGTACCGCACACAGCAGGCGAGATGAAGAAGGCATTGTCTCAATATTCGTACCCGCATGGCGACAAGCTCCCCAAGGGTTCGGATGTCCGCACCGTAGAACAACTATTCACACGCCAACAACTTGCACAACTCGCCCTACTTAAACATCTTATCGCCAAAGAGAAAGATGCTGCAATCCGTAAGTCACTACTTCTAGCTTTTTCCAGCACCGTCACCAAAATCAACAGAACGTACCACAATTCAGGCCAACGCATTGAGAATGCAGGCGATTGCGCAGCCTTTCGATACTACAGATATCGCATTGCCCGAACCGAAGTTCAGCTAGACGTATGGACCAGCTTCGAAACGAAATTCAGAAAACTACTCAATGCAAAACAAGAGATTCAACCAAAGATAAACACCGAGACAATCGGCAACGCATCGACACTGAAGGCAAGCGCCACCGATTTGCATTGGCTCGCAAATGAAAGTGTCGACTACATCTACACCGACCCACCCTATGGTAAGAAGATCCCCTACCTTGATTTGTCTGTCATGTGGAACGCTTGGCTGGACCTGAAGGTTACTCGAAAAGATCGCCAGTTGGAAGCCATAGAAGGTGGTGACGACGGCAAGACAAAATTCGAGTATAACTCGTTGATGGCTGCAAGCATACGGGAGATGTATATATTGCCCCCCACGACGATGAGACAGCCAGGAGGTTGAGAGAATAAGAGAATTCGTCATTGCGAAAATGGTATCTGGTTCTCATACTACCAACATCACCAATGGGAGAACCGGACCATGCCACA
>JAKAJH010000007.1 GCA_021813905.1 Bacteroidota bacterium
TCTGGTGGCGCTAGCGGACGCTGGGGGCATGTGGTTCGCCGGTTCCCGTGGGTTCTGACATCGCGTGGCGACGGGCCAGTGCTTCTTCGACGATCATTCGGAGCGTTTGGGGGAATGAGAATCCCGCCTTCTCCGCGGACTCCATGAACGACACGCCTTCCGTGAGGTCCGGGTTTGGATTCACCTCCAGCACATATGCTCGGCCGTTGGGGGAGAGGCGCACATCGATGCGCGCGTAGTCGCGGCATCCGGTGATGCGGTACGCCTCGAGGCACATTTGCTCCACCTTCTTGCGGATTGTCGCGGACAATCTGGCGGGGCAGACCGCGTGGACGCGGTGGAATACGATGTCGAGGGGATCCCATTTTGCCGCATAACTGATGATGCGGGGATATCCGCGCGGCAAGGCGGAGAAGTCAAACTCTATCATGGGCAACACGACGGGAGGGCCATTTCCGAGGATCGAGACGTGAAGTTCTCGGCCGTCGATGTATTCCTCCACCAGAATGGGAGGCGCGAATCGCGCGAAGGCCCAGTCGATCCGCCGGCGAAGTTGCCGGTCGTTGTACACGACGGAGCCGCCCTCGACGCCCGACGAAGCATCTTCGCGGCCCGGCTTGACGATGAGCGGAAAGCGCAGACCGTGGTCCCGGTCCTGGCGGGAGGTCTGGAGCAGCCGGGCTCGCGGTGTCGGGACGCCATGAGCCGTCAAAAGCTTCTTGGTCAGACCTTTCCGTTGGCAGACGGCCAGACCGAACGGCGGAGCGCCGGTGTACGGGATGCGGAACAGTTCATACACCCCGGCGACATCCATCTCCCGTTCCGGGTTGTTGTGAAAGTGTTCGACAAGATTGAAGATCACGTCGGGCGGCCGGTGTGCCAGCGTGTGCAGGAGGCGCGGAAGGTTTTCCTCGACGTTCACCAGGCGGACGCGAAATCCTTCGGCTCGGAGGGCTTTTGCCAGGGCCTCATATTCCTCCATGCTTGTGGCCACATGGATGTCGTATTCCGGTTTGAACCCGAGTGTGGAGGGATCGATATCGCGGAGCTTCTCGTATTCGTCCTCTCCGGTCAGGTTGAAGAGGATCGCGACTGTGGGCTGTTTACGGGGCATGGGGTGTTCTTCCTGCCGAATATCCGGAACATTCGGACGATTGGCAAGGCGATGCGGTTTGCTATTGGATCGAAGAATGGGTAGTTTCTGTCCCACTTCACGGGACCGATCTTCTTGCCATGAGCTTCTATCCACAGCCAAACGAGTGGACGTGCGGGCCGTTTGCCCTCAAGAACGCGCTGATCATCCACGGAATCATGGTGGACGAGAAGGAGATCTCGCGCATCGCCGGCACGCACTGGTGGAGCGGAACGGACGAGATCCAGCTTGCGAAAGCAGCGCGGGCGTTCGGTTGCGACCTGCAGATGGTGCGCAAGTACCAGGCGGAACGCGCACGCCGCGTGCTCACCTCATTCCTGCGGCAGGGAATCCCCACGCTGCTGTGTGTTCAGGAATGGAGCCACTGGATCGCGGTTGTGAAGGAGGAGAAGGGAAAGTTTATCCTGCTTGACAGCGTCGATCCCGCCGTTCTGACCATCTCGTCGTGGAGCACGCTGCGAAATACCTGGGTCTATCACCAGCAGGATCCGTACGACGATGAATCGGTGCACACGATCTACGATCTGCATCCGGTGATTCCGCGCGTTCGGATCAAGACGCGGGCGAACATGTCACTGGCGCGGGCGCGGTACCTGCGTCACAAGAACAATCGGAATTTTGCGCGTCTGTGGGACGAGTACCTGGAGGATCTGCTCTCGATCTGCAAAGCGCGCACGCCGCTGTCCGAGAATGTGTTCTCGCTGGGGGAATTTCTGCGACGGCACGAAGCGATGATTCTGGATCAGGTGGAGTTCTGGCACGGGCGCGTCGATCGCCGGGCCGCGCGGAAGATCCTGGAGAACATGCACCTCGTGGCCGACACCTACGGCCTGGTGGTCCACCAGGAAGATGAAAAGCGCGCCATCGCGGGTCTGACCGCGATCCTCATGCTCTGGGCGGCGGGGAAGTACGGCGTGGATCCGGTGTATGAAGCGGCTCCGGTCAAGCGCCGCCGACGGTAGGCACGCCGGTCAGCCGATCGCGGGCGCGAGGTCGAAGAGGCCGGCGAGTTCTTCCTCAAGATCGCGCAACTCTTCCGCCATCCGCTGCCGGTATTCCTCCGTGAGCTTCGCAATCTGCGGTATGAGCGAACGGTAGTACGCGATCCCCGCCAGCAGGTTCTCCCGAAACGCCTCGTATTCCTTCTGCTCCTTTGCCGTCAGCGCATCCAGACGTTTCATCAGCTCGCCGCGGAGGTAGGCCACGGACAGTCTCAGCTCGTTGACGAAGACGTGCGACCGATCCACGCCCCGAAGCAGATCGATCCGTCCGTAGATGTGACTGAGCATTTCTTCGAGTGACGCGGTTCGGGTGAAGTAGGCGAGGTTCGGGCCCGGGCAGACGGCGACCGCCAGCGGGAGGCGTTCTTCTTCCGGGTGGTCGTCATTGATCAGGGCGGCGGCGGCCAGGTCCTCGCAAAGACATGCCTTTTGCGTAATGGCCGCAATGCGGCGGTCCCGTTCTTCGTCGGAGAGGCCCAGGTCGACGATCTGCCGGATCTTGTGCGCCTGATACTGTCGCGAGGCCGTGCAGATGGGCTCGGCGGTGAATTCGGTGTTGGAGACGAGAAACTTCTTCGTGCACGGACTTCCCGGTCGTGCGTCGGAGACGCGTCGTTGAATGAGCTCTTCGCTGCCGCTTCCGCGCAGATTGTTGAACGGAACGCCGAGCGGTGAGGCGTCACTCAGGTAGAAGTCTTCCGCGGATGCGCGGGCCAGCTGTTCGCGGGTTGCATCGTCCACATTGGTCGCCTCGGGCACCAGGAGGAACGGCGATCCCCAGCCGGTACCGTCCACCCCGTAGTGTTCGCGCAGGAACGCGTCTTCGTCCGCCGTGCCGATACCGCCCTGGACGGTGAGGCGCTGCGGGAGGGGCTGCGCCGGAACGGGAAGTTGGCGGCTCCGGAGGGCGTCCGTATACAGCGAGTGGAGTTCCTCGCGAAGCGGATCGCGATGGGTCCGGAATTCCTCGAGGATCGGTCCGAGCAGGTCGCCGCCGGACACGAACGCATGTCCGCCGCAATTCAGCCCCGATTCGATCCGGAATTCGGATGTCCACACGCCTTTGCGGGCGAGCAGTTTCCCCTGAATGAGCGCGGAACGGTAGTCGCTGACCTTGAGCACAACGCGGTTCTTGATGACGCCGTCGGCGTCGGGCAGAAATTCCGGACGGCTGGCGATGTAAGAGAAAAGCCGCTGATTGAGTCCGGCGGAGAGGATCACGGATGAGCGCAGCTCGCTTTCCGCGAATCCCCGGAGAGCCGCCAGCGCATCGGAGAACTCGGGCGGCAACGGCTGCTTGTGCCGGTCCGTATTCTGTTTGTCCAGCTTTGTCATGATGTTGACGTCGATTTCGCCCGGGACGATCCGCTCGCGGAGCTGTTCCTGCAGGCGACGGCGTTCGGCGGTGTCGGGCGTCTCCGTCATGCGGCGATACAGTTTCTTGAGGGGTGAGGAGTCGGCGAGCATCTCGAAGTACTTCGTGAGATCGCCGCCGGCCTCGAAGGCGGAAGTCTTCAGCGCCGCCAGCTGCGTGCGAACGATGCGATGGACGAGATTGAGATACGCCGTGATCCGCCGTGCGCGCGCATCGTGCTCGTGCGGACCGATGGGGACGTACGGCTCGCGGTGCAGCCCGGCGTACTGGCGCCGCATGTGTTCGATGAGCACGTCGTCGACGATCGAGATGACGGACGAAATGCCGAAGCGGGCGACGCGGACGGGTGTGTCGATCGAGAACGCCAGTCCAAGGACGGGAATGTGGAACGTATGGGGTGACGCCGAACTCATGTCGCACTCTCGATGAATGGAATAATGTCGGTTGACGCGGACAGTCGCTTCGCCGGTTGTGCCGTCGGCGATGGAGCGTCAGAGGAACCGGGCGAATTCTCACGACGGAACAGCTGCAGTCGTCGCGGAGTGATGGAGGCAGGGTGAAGATGAACAGACCCAGGCTTCGTGGCTCCCGGGTCCTTGCAGTCGCGCACGAATCACCCATCTGCACAAACCATTCTCTTCTATAGAGTAGCGAATTCCGAGGGGAATGTCAATAAAACTGGCTCGGCGTGCGGGTGTTGAGAGAAGGACGGAGTGCGGAAGTCCCACGCGCTTCGCGAATGTGACGAAACGGGGGTGACGCCGGCGAGTTGTCGGCCAATAGAGGGTGAAAATCAGGCGAGAGAAGAGGCGGGTGTCTCGCGTGGCAGGGCACGGGAAAGATTCGTACTCGGGAATCCTGAGTGCGTGCCGGAGGACGACGGCGGGAATCATGATCCATTGTGAAAGACAGTTTTGTGAGTACATTTCCCCCCGGGGGAAGCCGCGTCTTACCGGAAGTTCTGCTTTCACAGAATGCTCTCTTGCGATGAGGAGATATGAGGCGGATTGAGCTGGGCGGTCAATGGCAGTTTCGTGTCGCGGCACGGCGGGCAAATGGTGCGCACGCGGATGTGTCACACTGGATGAGTGCCGTCGTTCCGGGAACGGTTCATACCGATCTGATGGCGGCGGGCATTATCCCCGACCCGTTCGTTCGGCGGAACGAGCTTGACGCGCAGTGGGTGGAGCACGAGTCCTGGATCTACCGACGTGTCTTCGAGCTCGAGGAAGATTTCCTGCGGGAAGACAGGATCCAGCTTGTCGCCGAAGGCCTTGATACGTACGCGCATATCACGATCAACCGAAGAGCTGTGGGCGAGACGGACAACATGTTCATTGCCCACCGGTTTGATGTGAAGAGATTTCTCAAGATCGGCCAAAACGTGATCGAGATCCGTTTTGATTCGCCGGTTGCACGCTCGAAGGCGCTCGAGCAGAAGCACGGTGCGCTTACCGCCGCACCGGAGCCGCATCGTGTCTATGTGCGCAAGGCCCAGTACTCATTCGGCTGGGACTGGGGCCCGAAGCTGACGACCTCCGGCATCTGGCGTCCGATCAGGCTGGAAGCGTTCTCCGCATGTCGCGTCGCAGACGTCCGCGTACGAACTGTGCGCATTGCGGATGACGCCGCCGAGGTTCGGATCGATGTTGCCCTTCAGAAATCAACGTCGCGTCCCGTCTCGCTCGACATCCGGATCACAGGACCAGGATGCGACGTTTCGAAAACGATAAAGGGAACAGGTGCCGCGGCGTCCCTTCGTGTCCGGCTTCCGCATGCGCAGCTCTGGTGGCCGAACGGGTACGGCGAGCAGCCGCTGTACCGCGCGGATGTTCGTGCGTCCGTCGGCGGATCGGAATGCGATGCCGCGGGAACGAGCTTCGGCATCCGGAGTGTTCGTCTGGTGCAGGAGCGGGACGCCGAAGGCCGCTCATTCATCATCGAAGTCAACGGAGTCCCGATTTTCTGTAAGGGCTCCGACTGGATCCCGTCGGATTCATTCCTCCCGCGGATCACGGACGGGACGTACGAGCGGCTGCTCACGGCAGCCCGCGATGCGCACATGAACATGATCCGCATCTGGGGCGGCGGCATCTATGAGGACGATCGTTTCTATGAGCTCTGCGACCGGCTCGGATTGCTTGTGTGGCAGGACTTCATGTTCGCCTGCGGTGAATATCCCCAGTACGCGGAATTTTTCCGCAGCGTCCGCGCGGAGGCGGAAGCGGTGGTCGTTCGGCTGCGCAACCATCCCTCGCTTGCGGTCTGGTGCGGGAACAACGAGTGTGAATGGCTCTTCTGCAACGACAATCCCGGCAAAACGCCGAATGATATGACCGGGGCGCCGATCTTTCGCGACGTCCTGTCCGCCGTGTGCCGGGAGCTGGACGGCACACGCCCGTACTGGCGCAGCTCGCCGTTCGGACGGGGATTCCCGAATGCGGAATCGAACGGCAATCATCATCAGTGGACTGTCTGGAGCGCCTGGAAAGACTATCCCGCCTACGAACAGGACCATGCGCGCTTTGTGACGGAATTCGGCTTTCAGGCGCCGGCGAACCGGCGCACGTACGAGGAAGTGTTCGCGCCGGAGGATTTGTCCCCCCACAGCCCCGTGATGGAGCATCACAACAGACAGGTGGAGGGACCGGAACGGCTCGCGCGCTTCCAGGCCGCGCATTTCCCGCTGACAGACGATTTCGATCGCTTCATCTTTCAGGGGCAGATGGTGCAGGCGGAGGCGCTGAAGACGGCGATGGAGCACTGGCGCCGTCGTAAGTTCCGCACGGCCGGAGCGCTGTTCTGGCAGCTCAACGACTGCTGGCCGGTCAGCAGCTGGTCTGTCATCGACAGCGCGCTGCGTCCGAAGCCGGCGTACTTCTACGCTCGACGGTTCTTCGCGCCCGTCCTGGTGTCGTTCAAACGCACGGCGCACGGCGTGGAGGTGTGGGGCGTGAACGATCGTCTCTCACCGGTGCGGGCGAAACTCGTTGTTTGCGCCCTGACCTTCGACGGTCACGAACTTTGGCGGGCGGAGAAGAACGTCGTTCTCAAAGCGAACGCATCCGCGCAACTCTTGTCCATTGATCCGTCGACCGTCAGTGGCTTTGATTCCGCTTCGTGCTATCTGTACACGCAGCTGCGTGGAGTGAACGGAGCAGAAAGTGAGAATCGTTTGTATTTTTCCGAGCCGAAGCACCTGCAGTTGCCCAAGGCGAAGATCACGGTCGCATTTGAGCAGATCACCGGCGGCTTCACGGTCGCCCTCCGGGCAAATGCGCATGTCCGGGCTTTGTGGCTGCAAGTCGAAGGCGCAGACGGCCAATGGTTGGACAATTGCGTGGACCTGGAAGCGGGGGAATCGCGACGGATCCGCTTCGAGACGCATCTGGATGAGACGCGGGTGCGATCCGCGTTTCGCATGCGCGCGATCTCACCCCTCGTCAATCACTGAATGGTCTCCTGATCAGGGCGATGAAAGGATTGGAATGAAGACGAGAGCACTGGGAACGAACGGACCGGAATTGACGGTGATCGGATTCGGCGCCTGGGCGATTGGCGGACCCTGGCTGTTCGGCTGGGGACCGGTCGATGATGCGAAGTCGGTCAAAGCCATTCAGAGCGCGATTGATCTGGGGATCAACTGGATCGACACGGCTGCGGTGTACGGACTGGGCCACTCCGAAGAGATCGTTGCGCGGGCGCTCGACGGCGTGCGTGGACGTGTGTTCGTGGCGACGAAGTGCGGGCTGGTGTGGGACGACAAGGGAAACGTGAAGAACGATCTTCACCCGGACAGCATCCGCCGCGAGGTTCACGCGAGCCTGAAACGTTTGCAGGTGGACACGATCGATCTGTATCAGTTTCACTGGCCCGATCCCGCGGTTCCGGTGGAGGACTCATGGGAGGCGATGTTGAAGCTTCAGCAGGAGGGAAAGGTCCGGTATGCCGGCGTGAGCAATTTCGATGTCCCGCTGCTGGAGCGTTGCGGCGCGCCGGGGCCGGTGCAGTCGCTTCAGCCGCCCTTCAGTCTGCTCAATCCTGCCGTGGCGGATTCGATCCTGCCATACTGCCGGAACAACGGCATCGGCGTGGTTGCGTACAGCCCCATGCAGTCGGGTCTGCTGAGCGGCACGTTCGATCTTGCGAAGCTCGCGCCGGACGACTGGCGGCGGAGGAACCAGATGTTCCGTGAACCGCGCTTCACCCGTGCAACGGCGATGGTGTCAGCGCTGAACGAAATGGCGAAATCATACCATGCGACGGTGGGCCAGCTGGCGATCGCGTGGGTGCTCAGGAATCCTGCGACCACGGCGGCCATCGTCGGCGGTCGGACGCCGGAGCAGGTGAAGGAGACGGCCGGTGCCGCGGACATCAATCTCTCGGACGCTGATGTGGCACAACTGACACGGCTGTCGGAGGAATTTGCGCAATTCTCCGCGACGGCGGGGAGTTGAAGTGAATGAAGTGTTGCAGAAGATGGAATAGCGGCGGATATTGGGATCGATCTGCTGACCGATCACAACGCCATGTCTGACTCAACTCGCCGATCATCCTCGAAGTCGCTCCGGTTGCTGCTGTGCACCGCTGGTCTCCTCGTACCGGCGGTGCTGGCCGCGCAGGTCCTGCCGTTGCCGGATCGTCCCGCCGATGCTCTGAGTGGACGTCAGATCATGCAGGCGCTCTGGTCCCTTTCACGGGCGAGCCGGGAGGATCGGGTGTTCACGGAAGTGATGCGAGGCAATGTCCCCGAGTTCATGCGCCATCTCGTCCCGGTCACCTCATCAGCGTCCATTGGCGGCGTGATGAAGTCCGTGACCTACTACGTCACGCCGGAATATCTCAGCCTCGGATCTGATGAGAACTACTTCCTGATGCCGATGTCGGCGCCGCTCGCGCAGCGCATCGCCGATGCCCTGCAATGCACGCTCCCGACGCGCAAGATGGTGAATGATATCTACGCCGCGGCCGGGCTCAAGCTCGCTCCCATGACGATCCCGCCGAGCGCCGCCATGATCACGGTCCCGGTCTTCGCGACGCACGATTCGCTGGTGCACGCGCAGTGCGATCCGGTGCGGATGACGTATCCATTCGGCACGCTCGTCGGGGGAACGCATAAAGATGTGGTCATCTCCAACAAGATCCGCACCAGTCTCAAGACGAATGTGCCGAAGCCGGTGGTCATTTACGGTTGGCACAAACTGGATGGCACCGTGTGGCAACCGCTCTACAATGGCCACGAAGAAACCTACGCGGATTATAGTCATGGCATTCGCCTCGTGCAGGAGGCCGTCACGTATGGCGGAGCACCCACGACCGTCTCATCGATCTTGGAAGACACCGCGCTTTACATTCTGCTGAGTGATGAGGGCGTTATCCCGATCCCGCGTTACGGAGATGCTCCGACGGATGTTGAGCGATCTGTCGCGGCTGTGCCGGGTGATTACGGCCTTGCTCAGAATTTCCCGAATCCCTTCAATCCCCGGACCACGATCCGTTTCGCGTTGCCATCGGTCGCGGAGGTTCGACTGACGGTGTTCGATCTTCTTGGACGGGAGGTGGTCACGCTCGCGGAAGGGGAGATGAGCGCTGGAGGTCACGTCATCGCATTTGACGGGGAGGGATTAGCCAGCGGGCCGTACTTCTGCCAATTGCGCTATGTGTGCCGGGCCGACGCGCACGCAACTCCGGTGGTGCAAACCCGAAAAATGGTGCTTGCCCGATAAGAGCGTGAATTCCGGATTATTGCCGGGAAATCACTGCAGCAGCCGCGTATTACGCTCACGAAATGTGCGACGCACCTAAGGTGCGTGGGATGATCGGGAATGCCCGACTGGCTCGACTGACGAGCTGTGAAGTTCCCTCGGTTGCTCGAAGAAAAATCTTTCTCCGTCTCTGCCACGGAAACCTTCAGATCCCGCACTCTGCCAGCCGCTTTGGGGCACGGCACACCGATGTCTGCCTGACACTGGACGGGATTCCTTGACAGTTGTCGCGGGCTTCTCCATATTCAAGAGGGGAGAGCAGCCACAGTCCGGTCGCGGCGTCTGCCGCGATATTCATTCACCACATCAATGGAGGCGTTATGAACAAGAGTCAGTGGTTCCGGTGGACCTCTGTGCTGGTTCTCGCCGCAATGCTGGTGACGGCAGTAGGATGCTACGGATCCTTCGAACTGGTGAAGAAGGTCCACAAGTTCAACGGGACGCTGGGGAACAAGTATGTGAACGAGCTTGGGTTCCTCGCCATGAACATCGTTCCGGTGTACGAAGTTGCCGCATTCATCGATGCGGTGATCCTCAACTCCATTGAGTTCTGGACCGGAAAGAATCCGTCCTCCGCGTCCAACGAGACCGTGGTGCCTCTCAATGGGACGATATCGCTCACACTCCGCGGATCCGACGGCACCATCCTCCTGACAGCCCGTACAGACGCCGGAGTCAGCCGGTACGTCTTTGAAAAGACACCGGATGGGACTGTGGTCAAGGATGTGGACGGAAACGAGCTTGCCCGTTGCACCATGACGGAAACCGGGGGCATGCGGATCTTTGACAGCAGCGACAAACTCATCGCCGAATGCCCCGCCGATCAGGTCCAACGCCTTGCGTTGGTCGGCGCGAAGTAGCCGCGACATTCACGATTAAATCCACCTTTACGCGGAAGGGGCAGGTACGCTCGGTACGTGCCCTTTCCGCCGTTCTAACCGAATAGACCGCCCCGGATCTGCCCCCGACCGTCCGCCCCGAATCGATCCTTCATCTCTTCATGGGAGTGGTGTGCATCTCCTTGGAGGCCCGATGTGACGAACATGGCGGCGTCAGCACGCAACGGCCTTCGGTCTTGCGTGTCCAATCGCGCAGCGGGTACATGTCATCCGGCGAGCAGTCCAGCCATCCGGTCCAGCATCTCGTTCCATCCCTGTCCCATACCCTCACGTTCCTGGAACGCTGCCGGCACAGCATGATGGATCGTGAGATGCGTTGATCCTTTGAGGTCTTCGAAGATGACGGTCACCTGGGTCTCTCGAGGGTGCGCCGCACTCATCCCGTGGTGTGTCGGGGGGACGGGTCGGCCCGCCGCATCCGCAAACATATCTGTGTAGACGATCCGTTCGGGTGCGACGATCTCCCGATAGATTCCGAGTCCCCAGACGCTCCCTCCATCGGGAAGTCTCATGCAGTAGTGGAACCGTCCGCCGATCCGCACATCGACCGTGCAGGCAGGCGTGCTGCAGCCATCCGGAGCCCACCATTGCATCAGCTGGAGACCCTTGTGATTGAAATTCGTCCGTATCATCCGCGATCATCCGATCTCTACCGAGGAAACCTTGGAAGCTGGACACTCTTTTCGTCGGACCGCGCGACCATTCTCCCGGGTAGCCGATCTGTCGTCGCCGGTGATGTTCCGTTGAACCGTCTCCCGAAGACCCCGGACGATGGACGGGGCTTCCCATTCCACGCGCCACGCATCGCATCCGACCATCGTCATTCGGGATCAGGCGGCGGAAAGAACGGGGCCGCTGGGGCAAACCCGTGGCGCAATTCCGGCGGTCAGAGCAATCCCCAGGGGGTTGCTTGATTGTTGAGCCCTCGGCGGGTACATTGTCGCTGTCCGGACCTTCCGGCAACACTTGCACCCCGATGCATCGACGCGAACTTCGCACACTCATTCCACTCGCACTGACGGTTCTGATCGTCACCATCGGCGTCATTACCTGGCCGTCCGTCCGGCACATTCCATCGCCGGCGGAGCCGACGCGGGTCTACTTCGCGGATCACATCTCACCGGCACACCAACTGGCCATCGAGGAGTTTAACCGGGAACACCGGGGTCGGATCGAAGTGATTCCGGTCGATCTCCCGTTTGACAAGTTCAGCACGAACGAGCGCAAGGAGCTTCTGGCGCGCTCCCTTCGAAGCAAGAGCGACAAGGTGGACGTCTTCGCGGTCGACGTGATCTGGGTCCCCCGCTTTGCACGATGGGCGGAGCCGCTCGACTCCGCATTCCCGCGGGAGCAGCGTTCGGGTCTGCTTTCCTACGCCCTCCGCTCCTGCATCGTCGACGGCCGCATGCTCGCCGCACCGATGTACATCGACATTGGGATGATGTACTATCGAAGAGACATCATCGAACGGCTTCCGGACGGCGCGGCGGTTGAGCAGAGGATCCAATCGTCGTTGACGTGGGACGAAATGACGACGCTCCGTCGCCGGCTTGGTTATGGTCATCGTCCCTTCTATATTTTTCAGGCGAAGGACTACGAGGGCCTGGTGTGCAATCTCCTCGAACTTGCGGTTGGCCGCGATCCGAGGTATCTGACCGGACACACGCTCCCGGTGACGGCACAGCCGATGCAGGATGCGCTGGGCATGCTCGTGCACTTTGTGCGGACAGGGTTCAGTCCGCAGAATGTTGTGGAGTGTGACGAGAATCTCAGTTATACCGTGATGCTTGACGACAACGCCGTCTTCGTGCGCGGCTGGCCGAATTTCATCGAAAATTTTCGCCGGTTCTACCCTGACACGGTCAAGCTGAATGCGATCGGACGGGCGCCGTTGCCGCACTTCGCGGGCGAGCCCCCCACCTCGGTCTTCGGCGGCTGGGATCTCATGGTCTCAAAGTCGTCATCGAAAAAAGAGGAGGCGAAGGAGTTCATCCGGTTCCTCCAGTCTCCGCGCATTCAGCGGCTGATGTTCGAGAACGGCGGTTATATTCCCATCCTCAATTCCGTGTACGCGGACAGCGCCTACCTGAGCGCCCATACGGAACTCCGGTTCTACCGGACCCTGGTGGATCGCGGGTTTCATCGCCCCGCCTTTGTGGACTACACGAAGGCGTCGGATATTCTTTCGTATTTTGCCCGCCGTGCGATTACGGGCGAACTCCCGGTCCGCGACGCCCTGAAGAAGGCGGACGCGATGATCCGGGCAGACGAGGTGCTGATCAAATGAATCCGTTCCGACTCCGTCTTCCCCCCCGGATCCGGGAACGGTACCAGAAGTATCACCTGGAGATCCGGCACCTCACGGTCGTCGTCCTCGTGCTGATCCTGTTTCAGTTCGCGATGCTCTTCATGAACCGCGCGTCGCTCCACACGGTGTTCACCCGATCGCAGGAATGGTACCAGCAGGACGCGGCGGAGCGAATTGCCAATCTGACGGCGACATCGTTCGAGATGCTGCTCGAGTCTAAAGGGCTGCGCCGGGGGCTCTCGGAGAACGAGTCCCGCCGGATCATACAGGATTTCAACATCATTTTCAGTCAGCAGCTGCTGGACAAGAACGTCCAGGCCCTGTGCATCCTGATCCCCCGCGGCGACTCGGTGATTGTGATCGATGACGGCCAGCAGCTGTTTGAATACTTCCTGGGAGATCCGGCCCGTGTGCGAAGTGCAGGCGCGCGCTATCCGGAGGCGCTCCGGCTGTTTCGCCGGTTCGCGGATTCGCTGCGGTCGTCGGAGCAGACGTTCACCGTGGTCGAGCAACAACAGACATTTCATGTCTTCACGCCGTTCGTGCCGTACGGCGAGCTCGTTGGTGCGGAGTACATGAAGGCCGCGCCGGATCTGTCATTCCTGACCGGGGAAATGTCGGCCAATTACGATCAGACGGCGCTGGTGTATTCGGGATTGATCATCGTCGGTCTGCTGGCCATGTTCTACATCTCTTCCCGAACGCTTCGCGAACGGAACTCCGCGCAGCGACAGCTCTTCGAAGAGCAAACGAAGCATCTCGCCGACCAGATCACGCGCCAGAAGGAAACGATGTTCGCCAAGCGCATCTATCATGCGCACCACAAGGCGGAGAAGATCGGCGGATTCATCAAAGAGGATCTGCGGCAGCTCACCCCGGAGACCATGGTGCCCGTGCGCGACCGGATCAACAAGTACGCCAGTTTCGTCGCGCGGGTGATCTATGACATGAAGTGGTACGATCCGCCGATCCACACGATCCGCGGCCCGCTCTTCAGCACGGATATTAATGAGATCCTCCGATTCATCGTGGACAACATCTTCCGTCGGGTGACCGGCGGCCAGCACGCCGCGGAGTTTGTTATGGATCTCGACCCGGCGGTGCCGCGCGTGGCCATCAACGAGTTCGTCATCTGGGAAGCCGTGGAACCGATCATCCAGAACAGTGTCGACCATGCGGGCGTTGCGCACAACGTCATCACCGTGCAGACGCGGTATCTGCCTGATCAGAACGTATCGCAGATCGTGATCACCGACACCGGACGGGGGATTCCAGCCGAGCTGCTGGAGCGTGATGCGCAGGGCGTGCAGAAGCTGTTCCTGGAACATGTGACGTCCGGCGAGACCGGCAAGGAGCACACCGGCTACGGCTGCTACATTGCCCATGAGCTGGCGACGCAACGGTTCGGATGGAAGCTGGAGGCAGAGAACCGCCCGGGCGGTGGTGCCCGGTTCACGTTTATCGTCCCCCATTGAGAACCCGCCCGTGACCGGAACGAATCTCTTTATCGGAGAAACCATTCACCTGCTCGTCGTGGAGGACGAGGAGTACGACGTGCGGCGTCTGCGCAGCACGATCAAGCCGTTCGAGCGGCAGATCCGGATCACGGCGGTCGTCTCGAACGGGGATGAAGCGCTGAAGATCCTCACCGAACGCCGTCATCAGATCGACATCGTCGTGATGGATCTTCAGATCGCCGGCGGGATCATGGGCGAGGCGCTGATCCGGGCCATCCGGCAGATCGCGCCGACGGTGCAGATCATCGTCATGACGAAGATGACGATCAACATCACCGATTTCGATTTCGCCAACAAGCTTTTGCGCGCCGGCGCCTTCTGGTACTGCACGAAGTATCCCGCTGACATCGAAGAGTACATCTATCAGCCGACGGATTTCATCCTGAGTCTTGTCAACGCCTCTCAGCGCCGGATGCTGGAACGGGAACGGTCGCAATCGCAGCGCAAGTTGTTGCGGCACGTCGAAGAGAAGCTTGCCCAGACGCGCATTCTCGGCGTCTCGGAGCAGATCCAGAATCTTCGGGCGCAGGTGAAGCAGCTGAGCGTCAGCGACGCCACGGTGCTCGTGACCGGAGCGTCCGGAACGGGGAAGGATTTGGTGGCGCAGCAGCTCCATTACGAGAGCCGTCGCAAGCTGGAGAACTTTGTTGTCATCAATTGCGGCAGCATTCCGGACGATCTGATCGAGAGCGAGTTGTTCGGGTACGAGAAGGGCGCGTTCACGGGGGCGCAGGAACGCAAGATGGGCCTCTTCGAAGCAGCGAACCACGGGACGCTGTTCCTCGATGAGATCGCGGAATTGCCGCTTCCGGCGCAGGTGAAACTTCTCCGCGTGATCCAGGAAGGGGAGATCGAGAAGATCGGCCGCACGGAGCAGGTCAAGGTGGACGTGCGCATCATCGCGGCGACGAACCGGATCCTTCAAAAGGAGGTGGCGGCCGGCCGATTCCGGGAGGACCTGTTCTACCGGCTGAATGTCGTGCCGCTCTACGTTCCCCCGCTCAAGGACCGGCCGGAGGATATCCCGGTTCTGTGGGAGCATTTTCTCCGGCAGATGAGCTCCGATATGCAGAAGCCCGCGCCGGAAACCCAGGAATCCGCGTTCACCACTCTGACCCAGTATCCATGGCCGGGGAACGTGCGGGAAATGAAGAATGTCGTGCAGCGATTGCTGCTGCGTGACGATAATCCCATAACGGCTGAGGTGATTCAGGAAGTGCTGCTCTTCCTCGGAACCCCGGCAGCCCCTCGGAGCGATGCGGTGTTCTTTCGCGAAAGCGGCACCGGCGTCAGCTTGCGCGAGATGGAAGACGAGTTTCGCAAGAAGTACTTCCAGTACATTCGAAAGAGTTCCTCGTCCGATGCCGAAGCTGCGCGTCGTCTTGGCCTGGCGCCCCCGAATTACTATCGCATGTGCAAACAGCTTGGCTTGAAGGACTGACTGAGTCCCACCGTTCCATCGCACCGCTTCCTCCCGTCTCTATGCACCCCTTCGCTCCTAACTATGAGAAAGGATGGGTTATTGATTTGATAATTTTCAATTCTTCCGATAAGCATACCGCGCCAAAATCCTCCTAAAATTCGTGGCACAACGCTTGAGCATATTCCCGCGCTGAGTTTTGAATCACCCCGGACCGAAGGTCCCGTTTTGCTTTTCAACACATCCTCGCTGTACACACCAAATAAAGGAGTCCTATCTATGCGAAGGGTACTCTTTCTCTTGGTTGTTCTGGCGGCGGTCTCGTTGACCGCGTTGGGGCAATCGAACAATCCAGTGCCGATCAACCTGTTCAACGTCGAGCGCGATTCGACGACATGGATCGCGAACGAGGGCGGCACGACACTGACCATTGCCATGGACACAGTGGACAAGGTAGAGGGTCGGGGAGCGTGGCGAGTGCATGCGAACCTCGCCTCATTGCATCAATGGGGGACCTACGCGCAATTCGGGTATTCGCTGCCCGATTCTGTTGCGCCGTGGGACTGGAGCCTGAGCGACACGATCAGCCTCTGGCTCAAGGTCAACATGCCGGCGAGCGTTCCGGCGAACATCGTGCTCCGTCTGCAGATTGCGGATCGGCCGAATCCCAGCGATTCGAAGGAAGAGTACATCTATGACAATCCGACAATCCTTCGCAATGCATCGGGCTGGATCAACCTGAAGGTTCCCCTTATTGAGCGGGTGTCGGATGGAACGACCGTGCCGGATACCACCGGCTTTGTGGTGACGCCGTCGGGATGGGGTGGAATGACCTGGAACGATCATGTGTTGAACCGCGACAAAATCGTCGAATGGAATATCGGCATCATCACGTCAGGCTGGGATCCGGCGGCGAACCTTCCGGCCGATTCTGTTGATGTCACGTTTGACAATTACATCCGGACCGGCATGCGCGCGATCCCGATGGTGATCTTCAACGGAAAAGTGCTGCAGTCCAATGTGGTGAACACGGGGACGTCTCCGTGGTCGTGGGGTGCGTCAAGTGCGTCCATCGAAACGGGTGCGGGCACGTCGCCGAAGCTGAATGCCATCAAATGGGTACAGGGCGACGAATGGGGGAACGGCTGGACGGGATGGGGCGTAGATGTTGCTCCGGCATTCAACCTCGCCGGCGGCTGGGTCGTGGACAGCATGAAGTTCAAGATCAAGGCGGACACCGGCACAGGCAACCTGCGTGTCCAGATCGAGTCTGCGACCGGCAAACGCGGAACGGTATTTGCCCCGATCACGGACAATACATGGCACGACTACGCGTTCAAGCTGAGCGATATGACCGTCCAGGACGGTGCGCCGGCGTTCGATTCCTCCGCGATCACGAAGTTCGGCATCATGGCCGAAGGGACCGGTAAGGCGGGGAAAGTACTCTACATTACCGACATCTGGACCGGCAATCCGGTGTTCGATCTCGTTCCGCCTGACTCCGCGACGGGCCTCGCCGCGATCGGCAGCAACTACTCGAACCTGTTCAGCTGGAATCCCGTGACGAACAAGTCCGGAATCACGTACAACGTATTCTACGCCACGCATCCGTGGACGGATCCGACGGATCCGACGGTGATGGATCTTCCGCCGTACAATCTGACATCGCCGAATGCGATCCACGCGCTGCGTTCACCGAACACGGATCAGAATGTTACGTACTACTACGGCGTCATCGCAAAAGACGGTTCCGGCAATGTGAGCCCGGCAGCGGTGATGTCGACGCCCGTGACCACGCTGGCCAAAGGCGTGCCGACGATCTCTCTGACACCGCCGACCAGCATCCTGGCCAATGAAAGTCTCACCGAGTGGAAGGCCGCCAACATCCGTCCGTTCCTGGTGTCGATGGACTCCGGCACGGCACACGCGAAGCCGAACGCCAGCTCGCTGGCGGGCGACGCGGACTGCTCCGCCAGAGTGTATGTGGCGGTGGATAACACGTATCTGTATGTCGCCTTCGACGTCACGGATGATCATGTGGTGGTCGATACCGCCTCCTCGGCGAACGACTGGGAGCAGGATTCGCCTGACATGTTCATCGGTCTGTATGACTGGCAGGGCAAGTTCCACGGCGGCCTGAACTCGACGGACGTTCATTTCCGGTTTTCGCAGAACCGCCTGAAGATCGACAACGGCGGCAAGATTCTCATGTGGGCGACTCCGGGTGGCGGAGCGCAGAATCCGGACTACATCTGGCTGACCAAGAGCCTGACGCCGGGTTATGTGGTCAAGGCGCGCATTTCCTGGGCCTCGATTGCAGCGGCGATGGGCACGTCGGCGTTCGTGCCGGCGAACGGCATGCACATTCCGATCGACTTCGAGTTCAATGATCGTGATGATGCGACCAAGCCGTCCGATTCCCGCAAGGGCGAACTGTGCTACTCGATCAACAACAACGACAATTCGTACCAGAACATGTACAACTGGACGGACACGTGGATCGGCAACCTGGTCCTCAGTGTGGACCAGGTGTCGGATGTTCCGCGTGCGTATGAACTGTCGCAGAACTATCCGAACCCCTTCAATCCGTCGACGCAGATCCGCTACAGCATCCAGAAGGCGGGCGATGTGTCGCTGAAGATCTACGACATGCTGGGTCGCGAGGTTGTCTCGCTGGTCGATACGTACCAGCCGGCCGGCTCGTATGTCGTGACCGTGGACGCGGCGTCCCGGAGCCTGTCGAGCGGTGTGTATCTCTACCGCTTGCAGTCCGGTTCGTTCGTTGCCGCGCATAAAATGCTGCTTCTGAAGTAACCAACCGTCGGGGTGGGGTGCACGGATGCGTGTGCCCCACCTCCTTGTTGTTCGCGAGCAAGTCGCGAACGGCACTTACTTCTATCAGGCGTTGTGACCATGAGAATGTTCTTCCGATCCATCACCCGAGGTCTGCTGATTCTGTCCCTCGGCCTCCTGCCGGTCTTCGCGTGGGCGGGGCAGACAGGAAAAATCGCCGGCCGCGTTACGGACGCGTCCACCCATGAGCCCTTGATCGGGGCTTCCGTGATCCTCCGCGGAACGACCATCGGCACTACGACCGACACGGACGGGTTCTACACGATCAATAATATCCCGCCGGATGTGTACGCCGTGACCGTGAGCTTCGTCGGCTACCGCAAGACGGTGGTCGAGAACGTACAGGTCCGGATCGATCTGACGACACAGGTCGACGTGGCGATGCAGCCGGAGGCAGTCGAGGCGAGCGAAGTGGTCATCGTGGCGCAGCGTCCGTTGGTGCAGAAGGACCTGACCTCTTCGTCTGTCACCGTCTCCAGCGACGAGCTCAAGCGTATTCCGACCGAGAACGTCTTTCAGGTCGTGAATCTGCAGGCGGGAGTGGTCGGCGGTCATTTCCGCGGCGGCCGATCGGACGAAGTGGCCTATCTGGTGGATGGTGTCGCCGTCAATGATCCATACAACGGCGCTATGGCCATGCAGGTGGATAACAATTCGATCCGCGAGATGGAAGTGATCAGCGGCACCTTCAACGCGGAATACGGTCAGGCAATGTCCGGCATCGTGAACATCGTGACGCCGGAGGGCTCATCGACATTCCACGGCGGTGTGTCGGTCTATACCGGCGGGTACATGACCGGTCATACCGACCTCTTCCCGAACGTCGGGAGCATCAGTCAGATGCGGACCCGAAACGTGCAGGGGAACCTGAGCGGATATGTCCCGGGAGTTTCGTTCCTGAATTTCTTCGTGTCGGGTCGCTATTATGCCGACGACGGCTATCTGTTCGGCAAGCGCGTGTACAACATCACTGATCGCACCTATCCATTGATCGCGGCGGACGGACTTCCGGTGTACGATCAGGCCGGCAACCCGACTTACGTCATCACGGCGACCGGGGACGGCGCGTACGTGCCGATGAACCCATCCCACCGGACATCGTTTGACGGCAAGCTATCCGCGTCGTTCGGGACGTTCAAGGCCAGCTACAGCGCGATGTGGGATGACAACTGGAATAAGTATTACGACCATGGCTATGCGTGGGCGCCCGACGGCATCATGAACCACTATCGGCAGGACTGGATTCACTCCCTCCAGCTGACCCATACGCCATCGGCGAATACGTATCAGACATTGAAGCTGGGCTACAACTGGTTCAACTACAAAGGATATCTCTATGCGGATCCGTTCGATCCGCGTTACGTGGATCCCAGTCTGGGAACGCCGCAGTCGGGGTACACATTCAACACCGGCGGGAACCAGACGGGCCGGTACGACCGCTACACCCGGTCCATGATCGCCCAGTGGGCGCTCAACTCGCAGATCACGCGCCGGCACAAGGTGGGCGTCGGCGTCGAGGTTCGTCAGCACGAACTTTACAGCCATGGCATGTCCATGATCAACGTGAACACGACGGTGCCGGACACGACGCAGCCGGGAAATCCCCTGCTGTTTGTGGTCGGGTATCCGCAGCCGGGTGCGCCGGGAAACCAGTTCTACCTCAAATGTCCGATCGAAGCATCTGCCTACGTGCAGGACAAGATCGAATACGACATGATGATCATCAACGCCGGCGTTCGGGTGGACTACTTCGACGCGAATTCCTCCTATCCCACGGACCTGCGCAACCCGACGAAAAATCCGTTGTTCCCCGGCGCCGACGTTTGGAAGAAGGCGACGGCCAAAGTGCAGGTAAGTCCGCGGCTCGGCGTTTCGTTCCCCATCACGGATCAGGGGATCATTCACTTCTCATACGGCCATTTCTTCCAGATCCCGAGCTTTGACAATCTCTATACGAACTCCGATTACCTGGTGACCCCCAGCAGCACACTGTCGAACCTTGCCGGCAATCCGGACCTCGATGCGCAGCGCACCGTCATGTACGAGGTGGGTCTCCAGCAGGTGATCCTGACGAATATCGGACTGAACTTCACGGTGTATTATCGTGATATCCGAAATCTGCTGGGCATGGAGATCCTTCGTACCTACGAAGGATATCAGTATGCCCGCTTCGTAAATCGCGACTACGGGAATGTGAAGGGATTTGTGCTCTCCCTGGACAGGCAGTTCTCCGACTTCTTCGGCATCCGGATGGACTACACCTACCAGCTGGCCTCAGGGAACACGTCCGATCCGCGTGAAGTGTACTATAATAACCAGACGAACCCGCCGACGGAATCGAACCGCACGGTTGTTCCGCTGAACTGGGACCAGCGTTCGACCCTGAACATTTCCGTTACCGTTGGCCAGCCGCAGGACTGGAATATCGGACTGATCACGCAGCTCGGATCGGGATTCCCCTATACCGAGGACATCCGCGTCTCGAACGGTCTTCGCTTCCAGAACGGCGGCGTGAAGCCGTCGACGTTCAACATGGATCTGCGCGCGGAAAAGACCTTCTCGGTGAGTGGCGTGCACCTGACGGCATTCGCGCTGGTGTACAATCTCCTCGACACAAGGAACGAACTGAACGTGGATGCGGCGAGCGGACGCGCGAACATCGACCTGTACACGTATCTCGCCGGTCGCGTGATCGGTTTGAATACGATCGACGAGTATGTGAAGAATCCTGCGAATATCTCAACCCCCCGACAGGTGCGGGTGGGCTTGAGTCTTGACTTCTAGAACCGTTTCAAGATCGGACATATCCATGATGCGTCGAATTTTCATTTGGGCCGCGATTCTGGCGGCGGGTACGACCGGAGCGCTCGGACAACCGCAGCTGATCTTCAACACGCAGGCGGTCAACTTCGGCAACGTGCGCGTGGGCGAGATGTCGCATGTGAACGAGGCGATCATCCTCTTCACGAATACGGGAACCGATACCCTGCGCATAACCGCAATTACGTTCACCGGAGCGCATTTCACGTCCAATCAGACCACGATGGTGATCCCGCCGCGGCAATTCGCCGGCGATCCTGTCGGGTCAGTGCTCGATACGCTCCATTTCTTCCCGACGGTGCCCGGACCGGATTCGGCCTGGATGGTCGTCACGAGCAACAGCCCGCACTCGCCGGATTCGCTCCAGGTCATCGGATTCGGATTGCAGGGCAACATCGTCGATGCCCGCACGCAGGCCTATCGCGACGATCCGTACGGTGATGAACTGTATCGTCGGCAGGGAATCATGGACGGGAACCGCGTCGTGACGCTGTTCCGCAATGACGGCGAAGTCGGCGACTGGCCCAATCAGCCGTCGGCAGTCTGGCCGAAAGGAACAAACCACTCGTACCTGGACGGCGTTGCGCTCCTCATCGGGGCCAAGATCACCGCCCCGGGGAACGGACAGACGATCACCCCCATCATGTCAGCGTATCGGGAGGAGGTTTCGACCGATCCGGTCACGGGGAAACAATGGGTGCTTCAGCCTGTCCCCGGCTACCTCAACGCATCGCCGCCTCCCGGCACCGAGCCACGGCCGGCGGTGAATGTGGACACGACGACATTTCCTCCGACGTGGCCGGTCGCCCTCGGATTGACCCCCGCATGGAACGGATTCTGGTACGGGTACTTCGGCCGTGGCGTGACCAATTCCGACTTCGAGACGTTCTTCGTCCTTGATGATTCGAAGGACAAGGAGTTCACGCTTCCCCCGTACAAGTATTTCCCGATCGCCTCGGACTCCAATCGCGCCGGTCTGGGTATTCGCCTCGAGGTTCGCGGATTTCAATGGTCGCATGTGCTCGCGGAAGATATCATCTTCTGGCACTACGATATCGTGAACATCTCCGACCACGATTACGATACCACCTGTTTCGGATTCTACTCCGATCCCGGCATCGGCGGCACGAACAACTCCGGCAACAGCGCGCTGTTCTCGCGAAGCAAGGTCGGCGGCCAGTCGCTGGATATGGCTTACGCGTGGTGCACGAGCGGGTTGGGCGTCCCGGGCAACTACAAGACCGGCTATCTGGGATATGCATATCTCGAGAGTCCGGGAAATCCGTACGACGGGATCGATAACGATCTGGACGGTATGGTCGACGAGCGGCGGGACAACAACATCGATGACGACCATGACTGGGTTCCGTACAGCGATCTGAATCACAACGGGAAATGGGATCCGGGTGAGCCGCTGAATGACGACGTCGGCCGTGACGGCGTCGGCCCCACCGATCCGCAGTATACCGGACCGGATGAAGGTGAAGGCGACGGAATCCCGACGCACGGCGAGCCGGACTTCGACGAGACCGACATCCACGAATCCGATATGATCGGCCTGAGCGCGGTCTCCATTTATATCCTGGCCGACAAGGGCCCGACCGGCGGATGGCCCAAGAATGATAATGTGATGTGGGGGAAGATGAACAACGGCTTCAAGGATACGACCATCCAGAATACCAACATCAGCATGGTCTTCTCGTCGGGACCGTTCCCCTGGAAGCAGACGAAGCGCGAACGATTCTCGATGGCGCTGGCTTTCGGCGATGACCTTCCGGGATTGATCTTCAACAAGGAGACTGTCCAGGAAGTGTACAACGCGAACTACAACTTCTCCAAACCACCATACAAGCCGCGCGTGACGGCGGTGCCGGGTGACAAACGGGTGTTCCTGTACTGGGACAACATCGCTGAATCGTCCGTGGACCGGTTCCTGGGTTTCGAGGATTCGACAAAGACCCAGTATAAGAAGAGCTTTGAAGGATACACGATCTATCGCAGCGGCGAGCCGTTCTTCGAAGACGATCTGAAGATAACTGATTCGCAGGGCACGCCGCGCTACTGGAAGCCGATCGCCCAATTCGATCTCGTGGACAGCATCGCGGGTCCTGATCCTGTTGGGATCAATGGCGCCCATTTCTGGCGCGGAGCGAATACAGGTCTCGAACATTCATTCATCGACACGACCGTTACCAACGGCGTGACGTACTACTATGCCGTCTGCTCGTACTCGAAGGGCGATCCGAACCGCGGCACGAGAGGACTGCAGCCAACCGAGTGCGCCAAAGTCATCTCCACCGATAACGTGGGGAACGTGAAGTTCGTCGATATGAACTGCGCGGTGGTGATCCCGCAGAAGCCGGCGCTGGGCTACGAGGCGCCGCGTGCGGTCTCGGGGCTTGACCATGTGGCCGGAGGCATCGGTACCGGACGGCTTCAGCTGACAGTGCTGAATCCCACACAGATCCAGGACGGCGATCAGTACTCCGTGGCGTTCACCTCCACTGCGCTGACGGCACCGTACCGAACAAAGTCGTACGATATTCTCCGGACACGCAACGGAGCCACGGATACCCTCTGGAAGGGAATCGACACCTCCGCCATCGGCGCCACCAAGTCGTCGCCGCCGTTCGACGGCATGATCGTTTCGGTGCTGAACGATACGGCTGTCACCGTGAATGACACAGGCACCGGCTGGGTCGTCGGCACCAGCAACGTCCGCATGCGGGCCGCCATCGACAATTCCATCGCCTCCCGCAACGTCGCCTGGCCGGCCGATTATGAAATCCGGTTCACCGACACACCGGCGGACACGACGCTGTTTGATCTTCCGCCCACTTATCCGATGATGCCGCTGAACTTCACGATCACCAACACGACGTCCGGTCAGCGCGTGAAGTGCATCGTGTTCGACACGGATAATTCGGGATCGCTGACGCTCGGCGATACTATCCGCATCATCGACGGATTTGTGAACCTCAGCAATTTCAAGATCGCCTACAAGCTCACGTACGGTCAGCCGTTCGGCACGGTCCAGTACCCGCAGGCGGGAGACCGGTTCGTGATCAGGACCAACCGGCCGTTCCTGACGGGGGATCACTTCGACTTCATGATGCGCGCCTCCTCGGTCAACGCCGCGAACGCCCGCGACCAGTTGAGCCGGATCACGGTGGTCCCGAACCCGTACATCTCGACTGCCTCCTGGGAGCCGCGGACCCTGTACACCACCGGTCGCGGGGAACGCCTGATCCAGTTCACGAAGCTGCCGGCGCAGTGCACTATCCGGATCTACACGATCACCGGCGCGCTGGTGAAGACGCTCGTGAAGGATTCGTCCCCGACGAACGGTGCGTTGTCGTGGAATCTGGTGTCGGACGACGGCATGGATATCGCCTACGGTCTGTACATCTTCCATGTGGACGCGCCGGGGATCGGTGAGTACATCGGCAAATTCGCGGTTGTGAAGTGAGGAACTCCATGACACCACGCATTTCTGTTCTGGCAGTGCTGCTGGCCGTGTCAATTTCGACCGCCGCGGCCCAATCGTCGAACGTGTCGAAGCGCGGCACGACCGCCGCTCCGTTCCTGAAGATCCCCCAGGGCGCGCGAGCGCTCGGCATGGGCGGAGCATTCGTTGCGTCGGCCGAGGGGCCGTCCGCGATGTACTGGAATCCGGCGGGCATCACCGAGGTGCCGGGCGTTCAGGTGCTCGTCGAACACACGAACTGGATCGCAGACATCCAGTACGAGTACCTCGGTGCCACCGTGGGGCTGGGGACAATGGGCGCGGTCGGCGTCAACGTGACGGTCTCGAACATCGGTGACATGAAGGTGACCACCGTCGACCAGCAGGACGGCACCGGTGAAGTGTTCGGCGTGACGGATCTCGCCGTCGGGCTCTCCTACGGGCTGAAACTGACCGACAATTTCGCGATCGGCTTCAACCCGAAGGTCATCTATCAGAAGATCTGGAAGATGAGCGCGACCGGCTTCGGGATCGACCTGGGCATCAAGTACCGGACGCCGTTCAAAGGAATCGTGCTCGGCATGGCGGTCACCAATTTCGGTTCGAAGATGCAGATGACCGGCGAGAACGGCCTCGTGCTGTACGATCCCGATCCCACGTCATCCGGGAATAACGGACATATC
Organism: Bacteroidota bacterium; assembly: GCA_021813905.1. Classification (GTDB taxonomy): domain Bacteria; phylum Bacteroidota; class Ignavibacteria; order UBA10030; family UBA10030; genus JAKAJH01. The sequence continues at coordinate 25,261 of JAKAJH010000007.1, forward strand.
CCGGCGTATCTCTCGACGAACGAATGGGAACTCCCCCTGAACTTCACCGTCGGCCTGGCGTACGATGTGCCCATCGGCTCCCTCGGCCGTCTGACCATCGCGGCGGATGCGATGCATCCCAACGACAACTACGAGAGCGTGAATGCCGGCGGAGAGTACGTGTTCCAGGATTTCCTGTACCTCCGCGCCGGCATGAAGTCCATCTTCCAGACGCAGTCGGAGGAAGGCCTGACCTTCGGCGTGGGGATCAAACAGTTCGTGCTCGGGAATGTCGAGTTCTCGGTCGATTACGCGTATCAGGATTTTTCCCGACTGAAGAATGTCCAGAAATTCTCCCTGGGCATCGGTTTCTGAGCGACGCATGAGTAATCGTCGGCACTGGACAGGACACCGGATCGGTATCGCCGCGGGACTGGTGTTGTCTGCGGTGCTGTCAGCGCCGGCGCAGGTACCGGTTCCGCCGACCGGCTGCTACCACGCCGCGTTCGCACCGAACGATCCGGCACACGGAGTGTACGGTCGCGCCGAGTTCGTGCGGCTGTCGGGCAAGTCGCTCGCCATTGAAATGTTCTACACCGGCTGGCCCACGAACAAAGTGCCGGATTTCCCCTCGGCCACCTGCGACACGATCGTGAAGTACGGCAGCATTCCGCATATCACGTGGGAACCATGGACGGGGAGTTCCTCGGATGCCCTGAGCGCGATCCTGTCCGGATCGTGGGACGCGTACCTGATCGGATATGCGCAGCAGACGAAGCAGTGGGGAAAGCCGCTGTTCATCCGTGTCGGCCATGAAATGAACGGCAACTGGTATCCTTGGTGCGGAGCGCTCAATGGCGGCGCGACGCTGACCGGCTTCGGCGATCCGGCGAAGGCCGACGGGCCCGAGCGATTCATCGCGGCGTTCCGGCACATCCGCCACATATTCGATTCGGTGGGGGTGACGAACGTTTCATGGATCTGGGCACCGAACAACTTCTCGACGCCGGCTGATGCCTGGAACGCACCGGAAGCGTACTATCCCGGTGATGACGTGGTGGACTGGATCGGTTTTGACGGCTACAACTGGGGGACATCCCAGACGTGGTCCGGTTGGGCTAGCTTCTACAATACGTTTCAGGATATCTATAACCGTTTCGCGTCATCGACGAAGCCATTCATGATCGCCGAATTCGCCTCGGCGGAGGTGGGAGGCGACAAAGGGCAGTGGATCCGTGAGGCGTTCCTCTATACCAAGGGTCTGTTTACGAAGATCAAGGCGCTGACCTGGTTCAATATCAATAAGGAGACGGACTGGCGCATCAACTCCGGCACTGCGACACTGACAGGCTATGCGCAGGCCGTCTCCGACAGCTACTTCCTCGGCGCAGTGCCGACTACGGCGGTGGCCTCGGCGGTGCAGGCGCCCGCGGTGGAAACCGTCTTTCTCCCGCCCTCGCCGAATCCGACGAACGGCGCTGTGACGTGCACGATTTCAATCCCCGCAGCCGTCACGGGTTCGTTGCGGATCTATAATCTTCTGGGCCAGGAGGTCCGGCTGCTGGCGCAGGGAGCGTGGGAACGCGGGATTCATCGGTGGACCTGGGATACGCGTGATGCCGCCAATGGCGCGGTCCCTTCCGGCGTGTATCTGGCCGTCTGTCTTGCCGGACGACAACGATTCGTTCAGAAAATTCTCATCACGAAGTAATCATCTCTCCTATGTCTATGAAAACTCTCTCCATTCGCACGATCCTGGCGGCCGTTCTCGTGGTTGTCGCCGGCACGGCCCTGAGCGCCTCTCCCGTCTCCAAGGAACGCATGAAGCAGATCGACAAGAAGATCGACGTGCTTCTGCGCAAGATGACGATCGAAGAAAAAGTCGGGCAGATGACCCAGGTGACTATCGATCTGGTCTCCGTGGGTCCGGACGGCCGGCACGAGCCGCATGCCATCGATCCGGCGAAGCTCGAGGAGGCGGTGCTCAAATATCACGTTGGTTCCATTCTGAATGTCGGACCGGCCGGGTATCCGGTGGAGCACTGGCGCGAGGTCGTCACGCAGATCCAGGATTGTGCGAAGAAGTCACGCCTCGGCATACCGGTTCTCTACGGGATCGATGCCATCCATGGGGCCACCTATACGGGCGGTTCGACCTTGTTCCCGCAGCCGATCGGTATCGCCGCGACCTGGAACACGGAACTCGCCAAAGGCGTGGGGGATGTGACTGCCCTCGAGATCCGGGCCTCGGGCATCCCGTGGAATTTCTCGCCGAATCTCGACCTCGGCCGTCAGCCGCTCTGGCCGCGCATGTGGGAAAGCTACGGCGAAGACGTCAACCTGGCGATCGCGATCTCCGAGGCGTATATCGACGGCATGATGGGCGAGGATATGAGCGCTCCCGCGAAAGTCGCGCCCTGCGTGAAGCATTATGCCGGTTACGGGTATCCGTTCAACGGCAAGGACCGCACACCGGCGTGGATCGACGAGCGGATGATGCGGCAGTACTTCCTGCCGCCGTTTGAAGCGGCGGTGCGGGCCGGCGTTCCCACGGTGATGGCGAATTCTTCGGAGGTCAACGGAATCCCGGGCCATGCCAATTATCATCTTCTCACCGAAGTGCTGAAGAACGAATGGGGTTTCCAGGGCTTCGTCGACTCGGACTGGCGGGACATCGAAAACCTCCACACGCGGGACCATGTGGCGGCCACGCCGAAGGAAGCCGTGCGAATGGCCGTGATGGCCGGCGTCGATATGAGCATGGTGCCCCTGGATTACAGTTTCTATGATCTGCTGCTGCAGCTCGTCAAAGAGAACGCCGTTCCGGTCTCGCGCATCGATGACGCGGTCCGCCGCATCCTGCGCGTGAAGTATCTGGTCGGCATCTTCGATGCGCCGTATCCCGACGCCTCGCTTGCTTCGAAATTCGCGACGCCGGAAAATACGGAGTTCAACCGCACCGTTGCCCGGGAATCAATCACGCTCCTGAAGAACAACGCATCGCTCCTGCCGCTGAAGAAGAACGCCCGCGTCCTCGTCACAGGGCCGACCGCCAACCTGCTCTCCTCCCTCAACGGCGGGTGGACGATCACCTGGCAGGGGAACGAGGAAGATCGCTATCCGAAGAACAAGCCGACCATCCTGAAGGCGATTCAGGAGGCGATCGGCGACGGACTGGTGGTGTACCGGCCGGGGACGACGTTCGACGCGGCGCTGGACGTCAAGTCCGCGGTGGCGGCCGCGGAGACCGCGGATGTGGTCATCGCCTGCCTCGGCGAGAAGGCATACTGTGAAACGCCGGGAAACATCAACGACCTCACCCTCGACGACGCACAGCTGACGCTGGTCGAGGAACTGGCGAAAGCGCACAAGCCGATCGTGCTGGTACTGGCGGAAGGGCGCCCGCGTCTGATCCACCGCGTCGTCGGGAAAGCCGACGCGATCCTCCTGGCGTATCTGCCCGGAATGGAAGGTGGGCATGCGATCGCCGATATCCTGTTCGGCGACGCCGTGCCGTCCGGAAAGCTGCCGTTCAGCTATCCGAAATATCCCAACGCGATCACGATGTACGATCACAAACCGATCGAAGCGGCCGATGTCAACGCGTACGATCCGGAATTTCCGTTCGGCGACGGATTGAGCTATACGACGTTCGCGTATTCGGATCTGTCGCTGAGCTCGAAGACACTGCCGCGCGATGGGTCGATTACAGCCACGGTCCATGTGAAGAATACCGGTTCCCGGCCGGGCAAGGAGGTCGTGCAGTTGTACGGCCGTCAGCTCTATCGCACGATCAGCCCGCCGACGCGGGAGCTCAAGGCATTCCAAAAAGTCGCGATCCAGCCCGGCGAGACGGTCACGGTGAGCTTCACGCTCACGCCGAAGGATTTCGATTTCGTCGGACTGAAGGACACGCGGGTGATCGAGCCGGGCGCATGCGAGCTTTTCGTCGGTCCGCTGTCGGAAGGTTTTGAACTGAAGTAATGCAACCGCTGCATCGCCGTCCGGGTTCCGACGCACGCGTGCGCACCAACGGGCTCGGATGGCGGGCGGGAAGGAGATACGGCGTTCCATGCATCCGGAGACCGCTCAATCGGTGCGGCATCGGGGCCGGCAGGCGGTCGCGGGAATCCGCATTTGCATCCCGCTGTTGACCCTCATTGCTGTCGCCTCTCTTGCGGCTCAAACCGTTCTCGTCGATCAGATCGGCTACCGTCCGAACGGGTCGAAGATCGTCCGTTCGACCACGGCGGCGGACAGCTTCGAGGTGATCGACAATTCCAGCGGATCACCATGCTTTGCGGGTGCGCTGATTCCCGGCGTCGCCAACGATCCGGCGACCGGACTCACGCTGTGGAGCGGCGATTTCAGCGGCGTGACGGCTCCCGGAACGTACACCATCCGACTCAGGACCGGGGCGCTCTCCCCGGCATTTCGCATTGCGGACACCGTCTTCCGGCCGCTTGCGCGCGCGGCGCTCAAGGCGTTCTACCTGCAGCGGTGCGGCATGACACTCTCGATGGCGAATGCCGGTTTCTTCATGCACCAGGCCTGCCATCTCTCCGATGCTGCGTTCCATCCAACCGCGGAATCGTCCGGCGTTGTGATCGCGACCGGCGGCTGGCACGATGCGGGCGACTTCGGCAAGTACGTGGTCAACGCCGGCGTGACGGTCGGGACGCTGCTGCTGGCGTACGAGATGTTCCCGCAGTTCTTTGCCGGAGACGATGTCGGCATCCCGGAGAGCGGGAACGGCGTACCGGATCTCCTCGACGAAACCCGGTACGAGCTTGCGTGGATTCTCCGTATGCAGTCGTCCGGCGGTGGATTCTTCACGAAGCTGACCCATCTGCAGTTCGAAGGATTCGTCATGCCGGACGCGGATACCGGCACGCGATACATCTACCAGATCTCATCCACCGCGACGGGGGATGCGGTGGCAATGCTCGCGCGTGCAGCGCGGATCTACCGGGCGTTCGACACGACGTTTGCCGCGACCTGCCTCTCGGCGGCCCGCAAAGGGTGGACGTATCTTCAGGCGCACCCGTCGATCGTTCCGGACGGCGGCTTCCGCAATCCGACGGATACCGGAACGGGCGAGTATGGCGACGGGGATGACCGGGATGAGCGGCTCTGGGCGGCGTCGGAGCTTTACGCGACGACCGGGGAGAACGCATACCGGGATTACTACTATCTGCATTTCTCCGACCGCGGCCTTTTTGAAGCGGCACCGTCCTGGCCGAATGTCACCGCGCTGGCGCATGCGACGTATCTGACCGCGCCGATCGGCGGTCAGGATCCGGCGATCGCCCAGTCGCTGCGGAACTCCCTGCAGGCGTTCTGCCAGGAGCAGGTGGCACGGCATGCCGCCAGCGGACTCGGCGTCACGCTGGTGCCGGGAGAGTTCGTCTGGGGGAGCAATTCCTGCGCCCTGAACAATGCGGTGATCCTCATTCTCGGCGGGGAAGTGTTCGGAACGAGCGCCTACCGGCGGGTGGCGGCCGACCAGCTGCATTACGTCCTCGGCGTGAATCTGTTCGGCGGATCCTACGTCACGGGGACGGGCACGCGGAACCCGCGCTATCCGCATCATCGGCCGTCGGCATGCGATCGCGTCGCTGATCCGGTGCCGGGTCTCCTTGTGGGTGGTCCGAACCAGTATCTGAACGATCCGGTACTCGCGGCGAAATTCACGCCGCAGACACCCCCTGCCGCCTGCTACGCTGACGACCAGGGAAGCTACGCGTCGAATGAAGTGGCCATCAACTGGAATGCGCCGCTCGTCTTCGTTGCCGGGTATCTGGCCGCAACATCGCAGTCGCTTTCGGTCGGAGACGATGGCGGCCGTCTTCCGGAGGCACCGGCGCTGGATCAGAATTACCCCAATCCGTTCAATCCGGCGACGCATATCCGTTTTCGGATGCGAGAGTCCGGTCCCGTGCGCGTGGAAGTGATGGACCTGCTCGGACGCACTGTCGCGACGCTGGTGGATGGATACCGGAGACCGGGTGAGTATGATGTGGTGTTCGACGCGCGCACAGTCGGTGCAAGCAGCGGCGTCTATTTCTACCGGCTGACCACCGGAGAGATGAGTGAATCGCGCCGGCTGGTTCTCGTGCGATAGGAAGGAAACACGCGGTGCGAACGTCTGGAGAGAGAAAGAATAATGGCACGGATTGAAGTCACGCTCGGCGTCGACCTCGGCGGGACCACCACGAGCATCGGTTTTGTCGACCGGAGAGGTCGCGTGATGGCAGAGACGACGCTCCCGACATCGCCGCATCAGCCGGCTGCGAAGTTCTTCGAGCGGCTGTACATCGCCGCAGCGGCGCTGCTGAAGTCTACCCCGGGCATCGAACTGATCGGGATCGGGATCGGTGCGCCGAACGCTAACTACTTCCGCGGCACCATCGAGGCGCCTCCCAATCTCAGCTGGGATCATGTGGACGTCATTCAGGAGGTGGGCCGCTTCACCGAGGTGCCGGTCTCCGTGACGAATGACGCGAACGCCGCCGCGCTCGGTGAAATGCTCTTCGGGGCGGCGCAGGGAATGCGGGATTTCATCGTCATCACCCTCGGCACAGGGTTGGGAAGCGGTATCGTGGTCAATGGATCGCTCGTGTACGGCGCGGAAGGATTCGCCGGAGAACTGGGACATACGATCGTGGAGCCGGACGGACGGGAATGCGGCTGCGGCCGGAGAGGATGCCTCGAGACATACGCCTCTGCGAACGGGATCCGCCGCACCGTGCACCAGCTGATCTGTGACACGCTGTTGCCCAGCGAGCTGCGCCGCTTGCCGTACGAGTCCCTCACCTCGCGCATTATCTACGAAGCGGCAAGCCGGGGCGACCGGATCGCCCTCCGGGCGTTCGAAGACGTCGGTCGCATCCTCGGGATCAAGCTTGCCGATGCGGTGGCCCACACGCAGCCGGAAGCGATTATCCTGTTCGGCGGGCTCGCAGCGGCCGGCGATCTGATCCTCATCCCGACACGCCGGTCCATGGAAGAACACCTGCTGGGCGTGTTCCGGAACAAGGTCAAGCTCCTGCCGTCCGGTCTGCCGGATGGGAACACCGCCGTTCTCGGCGCGGCCGCGCTCATCTGGAACGATATTGAGCGGCGCAATTCCGAAGGTGTGCAGGTGCACGCGAGTGCGGGCGGACGCCGGTGACGAGAGCGGTCTCTGAGATGTTTTCACCGTATCTTGTTCGGTGAGCCGTGAAGGGACGGACGAAACTGTGAACAGACAAGTGCGAACGGCTGTGAGACGAACTGCCCATGCCCGGAGAACAGCGCGGAATTGCTCTCGCGCGATCATCGGATTCCTGCTGACCTCTGCAACGTTGCTGTACGGGCAGATGCCGCGCTCATTGCCGCAGGATACGGTCGCCACCGTGGGCACGGCGGTGATCACGGCCGCCGATCTCCTGCGACGCATGGAACTGATGCCGTATCCGGATCTTGCGCACGGGGGCGATCCGGAAGAGGTGAAACGCCGTTCGCTGTATGCCATGCTCGCCGAGCGAGTGCTTGCCAATGAGGCGAAGCGCGAGCGGCTGCCGGAAGATGCCACCACGCAGCGCATGCGGCACGAACTGGAGAACCTCTTCGTCCGCGACGAGCTGTTCAAGAGGGAAATCGAGCAAAAGGCGATTCCCGCCGAAAGCGATGTGTATCAGGCGGTCCGCCGGTTCGAACAGGAACTGACGGTGGAGTGCTTCCTCACCCGGACGGGAGACGATGCGACGGCCCTGGTACGTGCATTGCGCAAGCGGACGCCGCCTGCACGACGCGATTCGATCATCGGATCGCTGGCGACCGAGCGCGATACGATCCTCATTCATTTCGATGGTCCCGACTCCGCCTTTGAACGCGCCGCATACGGGATCGGTGCGTCGGGTGTCTCCGCGCCGGTACACTCCGAACAACTCGGCTGGGCCGTGCTGGTGCTGTTGGACGTGCGCCCCTCTTCGATGGCTCAAAAGATGAATGTGGTCGAACGCCGGGACCATGTGGTGCAGATTCTCAAGCGGCGGATCGAGATGCAGATGCAGGATGCCTACGCGCGACAAGTGCTTGCCACGCGGACGGCGCGGGGGGACACCGCGGTGTTCAACCTCTTCGCGGATTCATTGATTGCCCTGTGGCGGACGGATCCGGAGCATTTCCATCGGGACGGCGGCTATGTCGTCACCGCGGACATGGCCGATCTTCTGCTTGAGGAGCTTGCCGATCAGCTGGATCGCCCGCTTGTGCGTATCGACGATGGCGACGTGACTCTCGGACAGTTTCTGGAAATGATGCGCTACGAAAACTTCGTCTGTTCAGCGTACGAAGGATGGCAGGCGAAGCTGGAGTTGAATGAAGAGGTGCGCCATGTGGTGGGGCGCGAGCTCCTGGCACGGGAAGGGCGACGCCAGAATCTGCAGTTCTCGACGGCGGTGCAGAACGAGTTGAGCGAATGGACCGACTACTGGGCGGCACGGCAACTTCTCTATCGCGTCCGTGACTCCGTGCGCGTGACGGACGATGAAATCGTCTCCCACCTTGTCCGGAATTCGGCCTCGTTCGGCGGATCGTATGAGGTCAACGTGCGCGAGATCCTGTGCAAGGATCTTGCGACAGCCTCCGTGGTACTGTCCGCGCTGAACAGTGGAAAGACACCGGCGGAACTGGCTCCGCAGTATTCTCTTCGAGCGGAATGGGCGTCCCGCGGCGGAGAGTCGGGCTACTTCCCGGTGCGTGAGCACCCGGAACTGGGCTTCCGTGCGCTCATGGCTCCGCCGGGTGTGCTTCAGGGACCGTTCAAGCTGGACGGCGGATACTCGATCTTCACCGTGCTCGGCACGCGCCGGACGAAGAGCGCACTCACCGATTTTGCCACGCTCCGCCGGAACGTGGAACAGCGGCTTCTGGAGGAACGAAAGCGCGATGCGCTGAATCGGTTCATTGCCGCATGCGCCCGGGAGCAGCAGGTCTCGGTCGATGACGCGGCGCTCCGGAAGATTCATCCGACGATGATCCCGATGTTCACCCGCCGTTACATGGGCTTCGGCGGGATCATGTCCGGCGCACCCATCCTCATGCACCAATGGGATTGGTACCAGGACTTCCAGAAAGCCAATCCTCTTCCCTAACGGACCTTCTTTATGAACCGCTCGATCGTTGCTGCGACGTGTGCGCTGTCCCTCCTCCTTCCCGTTCTGATGCCGGCGCAGGAAGCGGTGTACAAGGATTCGTCGGCACCCCTCGATGCGCGGGTAACGGACCTTCTGCCCCGTCTCACGCTGGAAGAGAAGATCGACCTGCTTGGCGGCACAGGCTTCGCGACGAAGCCGATCCCGCGGCTGGGCATTCCGGAGCTGCGGATGACGGACGGGCCGCTCGGTGTCCGGTGGGGCCGGTCCACGGCCTTCCCGGCAGGCATCTGCATGGCCTCGACGTGGGATACGACGCTGGTGAATTCGATCGGCGCGGCGATCGGCCGCGAGGTCAAGGGGCATGATCGCCACGTCATCCTCGGTCCGTGCGTGAACATCGCGCGGATTCCGCAGGGAGGAAGGAATTTCGAAAGCTACGGAGAGGATCCGTACCTGGCCGCCCGGATGGCCGTCTCATACATTCGCGGCGTTCAGAGCGAAGGCGTCGCCGCCACGGTGAAGCATTTCGCCTGCAACAATCAGGAATATGAGCGCATGTTCGTGGATGTCCATGTTGGCGAACGCGCGCTTCAGGAGATCTATCTCCCCGCGTTCAAGGCCGCGGTTCAGGAGGCGAACGTTCTGTGCGTGATGAATGCCTACAATAAAGTGAACGGCCATTTCGCCAGCGAGAACGATGACCTGCTCATCCACCGGCTGAAGCACGATTGGGGATTCCCGGGGCTCGTCATGTCAGATTGGGGCGCGGTGCACAGCACGATCCCGACGGCGAACGGCGGCATGGACCTCGAGATGCCGTTCGGGAAATATCTGAAGGCGAAGACGCTTCTGCCGGCCGTTCAGTCCGGAACCGTGAGTGAAGAGACGATCGATGCGAAGGTCCGGCGGATCCTCCGCACGGAATTCGCCCTTGGTCTCTTTGAGCATCCCTCCCTGAAGGATGAGCGTCTCATTGGTACTCCGGAGAATCGCGAGGCCGCCTATCGTGCGGCGCTGGAAGGCGCGGTTCTGCTGAAGAACGCCGACGGTGCGCTTCCGCTCACCATAAATCGTCTGCATTCCATCGCGGTGATCGGTCCGGATGCCGCTGTCTGCCGGACAGGCGGAGGCGGAAGCTCGATGGTCGATCCGATCAGCGCCCCCAGCCCGCTGGAAATTCTCAAAGAGCGTTTTGGGAAGATGCTCACGATCACCTATGCTGCCGGAATTCATCTGGACGGCGAAGCGGTGCCGATCGGTTCCGACTATCTTCTGACTCCGGACGGCAGGCACGGACTGAAGGGAGAGTACTTCAGCAACATGGATTTGCAGGGGGCGCCGGCGTTCGTGCGGACCGATCCGCAGGTGAATTTCGATTTCAATACGGAGAGTCCGAAGGAGGGCTTTCCACAGTTCAATTATTCGGTGCGATGGACCGGAACGCTTCGTCCGGAAAAGTCGGGGAAGTACGTCATCGACCTCAGCGCGGACGACGGCATGCGGCTCTGGGTGGACGACCGGCAGGTGATCGATGACTGGAGTGATCACGCGGTGGAATCCCGCGAGGCCACGCTGGACCTCGAAAGCGGGAAGTCATATCAGATCCGGATCGAATACTATCAGCGGGGCGGCGGAGCGGCGATCCGGTTCGGCTGGACGCTGCCGGGCCCTGACCCGATGGCGGCGGCGATCGAAGCGGCAAAGAACTCTGATATGGTGTTGCTCTTCGTCGGGACATCCGGCGCGTATGAATCGGAAGGATTCGACCGCGAGGATCTTACGCTGCCGAAGAATCAGGACGCGCTCATCCGGGACATCGCCCGCATCAACAAGAACACCATCGTCGTGCTGACGTGCGGTTCTCCGGTGCTCATGGACGGATGGATCGGCGACGTGAAAGCGGTTCTGCTGACATGGTTCGGCGGACAGGAAATGGGCAGGGCCATCGCTGACCTCCTGACCGGAGTTGCGGCGCCGTCCGGGAAGCTTCCGGTCACCTTCCCGCATCGGTGGGAAGACTGCTCGGCCTACGGATCATACCACACGCGCGACAGTGTGACCGAGTACACGGATGGAAACCTCGTCGGGTATCGGTTCGCGGATGCGAAGCACATCGAGCCACTCTTTCCGTTCGGGTATGGACTTTCGTACACGAACTTCGAGTATGACGATGTGAAAGTGGAATGTGCCGGAAGTGTGGCAGATCCAGTTGCGACGGTGTCGTTCCGCGTTCGGAACACCGGTGCCGTCCGGGGCGCCGAAGTAGCGCAAGTCTATGTGCATCAAGTGAATGCGGCGGATGGCCGTCCCGTGAAGGAGCTCAAGGCGTTCCGACGGATCGATCTCGCTCCCGGTGAGCCGACTGTGGTATCTGTCACGCTCGGTCGTGATGCGTTTGCGACATTTGATGTGGCGTCGGGCACCTGGGTGGTGCCGGCGGGAGCGTACGAGATTCAGATCGGCAGCTCGTCGCGCGACATCCGGCTGACAGCACCGGTCACACTGAAGTGATGAAAAGAAACACAACAATGGCTGCAAAGATCGGCGTCGGCGTGACGCTTCTGGTGATGGCGCTCGCCGGCACTGCCCCGGGACAGACCGGCGGTTTCGTGTCGGTACGCGGACCGGAAATCGTTGCGCCGGACGGAACGCCTCTGCTGCTCCGTGGCATCAATCTCGGCAACTGGCTCGTGCCGGAAGGGTACATGTTCAAGTTCGAGTCCGCCACGTCGCCGCGCATGATCAACGACGTCATCGCGGAGCTGATCGGCGAGGATGCGGCAGAAGATTTCTGGAATGAGTATCGCGATGCGTACATCACCCGCGACGACATCCGGTACATCCGGGAGCTGGGACTGAATTCCGTCCGGATCCCGTTCCATTGGAAGCTGTTCTCGGTGCGCGATTCGGACGGGGTGCTGGAAGGACCCGGCGTCCGTCTGATGGACCGCGTCATCCGCTGGTGCCGCGACGAACATCTGTGGGCGATCCTGGACATGCACTGCGCTCCGGGCGGTCAGACCGGCGACAATATCGACGACAGCCGTGGATATCCGTTCCTGTTCGAGAGTCCCCGCAGCCAGGAACGCGTGACGAAGCTCTGGACCGCCATCGCGGCGCGATACCGGAATGAGCCGACCGTGATCGGATACGATTTGCTCAACGAACCGATCGCGACCTATTTCGACTCGACGGCGTTGAATCCGCTGCTCGAGCCCGTGTACCGCCGTATCACAGCGGGCATCCGTTCGGTCGACACGAACCACCTCGTGTTTCTCGGCGGCGCGCAATGGGACGGGAATTTCCGGGTGTTCGGTCCGCCGTTCGATTCGAAGCTGGTCTACACGTTCCATCGGTACTGGTGCGATACCACGCAGGCGATGATCCGGGAGTTCGTCGATTTCCGGACGCGCTACAACGTACCGCTGTGGATGGGGGAATCGGGTGAGAACACGGATGCGTGGATCGATGCGTGGCGCCGGCTGCAGGAGCGGAATGACATCGGCTGGTGCTTCTGGCCGTACAAGAAGATGGACGCGTCGCGAAACCTCGTGACCTTTCCCCGCCCGGAAGGTTGGGATGTGCTTGTGAAGTATGCGAACAGCAACCGCTCGAGCTATGCCGGCATTCGTTCCGCACGGCCCGATGCGACGGTAGTGCGCGAGGCGCTACGGCAGTTCCTGCAGCTGTGCCGGTTCTCTTCCTGCCGGCTGAACCCGGGGTATGCCCGCAGTCTCGGGCTGAGCGTTCCCCGCTGATCCGCCGCAGGCGCGGGTCATTCTCCAGAAACCAAAAGGTCGAAGATGCGGAAGTGGCACTCTCTCGGATTGATGCTGTCGTTATCGTGCGCGGTCGCGGTCGGACAGGGATTTCTTCACGTGTCGGGCACGAAGATCGTGGACGGCTCTTCCAATGAAGTGCAGCTCCGTGGCCTCGGCCTCGGCGGCTGGCTCGTTCCGGAAGGCTATATGCTGCAGACCGCGTCCTTCGCCAATTCGCCGACGGCGATCCAGAACAAGATCGCCGCGCTGGTCGGGAGTACGAACGCCGCGCAATTCTGGCAGAAGTACCGGACGAACTTCGTGCAGAAGCGCGACATCGACCGGATCGCGTCGTGGGGATTCAATTCCATCCGCCTGCCGATGCATTACGCGCTGCTGAATCCCAAGGATCAGCCCGGCGTGTATCTGGAAAGCGGATTCGCGATCATCGACAGCCTGCTCAGCTGGTGCGAGGCCGACCATCTCTACCTCATCCTGGACCTCCACTGTGCCATCGGGGGACAGAACAAAGACAACATCAGCGACTACAGCGGCTATCCGTCACTGTGGGAAAGCACGGACTATCAGCAGCGCACGGTGGATCTCTGGAAGACCATCGCGGCCCGGTACGCCACGCGGCAATGGATCGGCGGGTACGATCTGCTGAACGAGACGGCGTTCGATCTCGGATCGGGCAACGTGCCGCTGCGGAACCTGTTCATTGCCATCACGAACGCCATCCGGCAGGTGGATACTTCGCATATCATCTTCGCCGAGGGGAACTGGTACGCCACCGACTTCAGCGGCCTGACGCCGGCGTGGGACTCGAACCTCGTCTACAGCTTCCACAAGTACTGGAATTCGAACGCGACGAGTGCCATTCAGTACCTCCTCGATATGCGCGCCAGCGCAAACCGGCCGCTCTGGCTCGGCGAGTCGGGTGAGAACTCGAACGCATGGTTTACCGACTGTATCAAGCTGATGGAATCGAACAAGATCGGCTGGGCCTGGTGGCCGTTCAAGAAAGTGGAATCCGTTGCCGGCCCCCTGTCTGTGGCGAAGCCGGGCGAGTACGACTACCTGCTCCGCTACTGGCGGGGAGAAGTGACCGCCCCGACCGTCGACGAAGCCATGATCGGGCTCAACGCGCTTGCGGAGAACCTGGCGCTGGACCGCTGCGTGTATCATCCGGATGTCATCGATGCCCTCATGCGTCAGCCGTACACGGATGCCCTCAAGCCGTTTACGACCAACACCGTTCCGGGCACCGTCTTCGCGAGCAATTACGACATGGGTCCGGTGGGGATCGCCTATCACGATGCGGATTACCAGAACATCTCGGGACCCGGCGGAGCATCAGGGAATCAGGGCGGGATGTACCGGAACGACGGCGTCGATATCGAGCGATGTTCGGATTTCCCGTCGAACGGCTATGACGTGGGGTGGACGAACAACGGCGAGGACCTGACATTTACCATCGCTGTGCAGACCGCGGGCACGTACGCGCTGAGCGCGCGCGTCGCCGCGCCTTCGGCGGGCGGCTATCTGCTGCTTCGGATCGATGGCAATATCGTCAACGGGTATGTCGGTGTCCCCGCCTCCGGCGGCTGGCAATCGTGGCAGACGGTGGCGTGCGGCAACGTCAATCTGACCGCGGGCACGCACACATTCACCGTCGGAATTCCGATCGCCGGTTACAACATCAGTTACGTACAATTCTCTGCGACTACCGCGGTTGCTGGGGACAACGCGATCCCGGCCGTCCTTTCGCTCGGTCAGAACTATCCCAATCCCTTCAATCCTTCGACCGGACTGCAATTCACTGTCCCGTCGAACGGGCAGGCGAGCGTCAAGGTCTACACGCTTCTGGGCGCGGAAGCAGCGACGCTCTTTGATGGCCCGGCGATCGCCGGACAGGTATATCAGATCAATTTCAACGGCGCACACTTCGCAAGCGGCATCTACCTCGCCCGGTTGCGATTCGGTGATCGGGAGATCGTCCGGCGCATGATGCTGGTGAAGTGAAATGAGAACTGCAGACCGACAGAGGGGAAACCGATCTCGGATCGCCGTGGTCGCCGTTCTTCCGGTACTCGTGTTGCTGTCTCCCGGCCGGCTCGGGGCACAGTCCCTGGAGGAGCGTGTCACCTCATTGCTCCGTCAGATGACGCTTGAAGAAAAAATCCTCCAGCTTCATCAGGAAGGAGGATTCAACACCGCCGATAATCTGCGGCTGGGCATCCCCGGATTCATCATGGCAGACGGTCCGCACGGAGTGCGGGACGGTCTGGCGACCAGCTTCCCGGTCGGCATCGGCATGGCTGCAACATGGGATACCAGCATTGCGCGACTCGTCGGGATCGGGATGGGCGAGGAATTTCGTGCGAAGGGGAAGCATCAGGCGCTCGGACCGTGCCTCGACATCGACCGCGATCCGCGCAACGGCCGGAGCCCGGAGTCGGGCGGAGAAGATCCCTATCTCTGCGGTCAGATCACGGCCGCACTCGTGCAGGGGATCCAGTCGACTCCCTGTATCGCCACGATCAAGCATTACAACGCGAACCATCGCGAAGACGGCCGGATGAGCAACAATATCACGGCGAGCCAACGGGTGTTGCACGATGAAGCCGGACTCGCGTTCCGGACAGCGGTGCAGCAGGGGGGTGCGCTATCAGTGATGAACGCCTACACGCTCATCAACAGCCAGAAGTGTGCGGAGAACTTCAACCTCCTGACGATGATCCTGAAGATGCAATGGGGATTCCCGTACTACGTGGTGTCCGACTGGGGATCGATCTGGGATGCGGGACGGGCGATTCGCGCCGGCTGCGATGTCTGCATGGGCTCAACGATCTACGAGACGAGCCTTCCGTCGCTGGTCGCCAGCGGCGCGGTGTCTGAGGCGTTGATCGACGAAGCCGTCCGCCGGGTCCTGCGCACGAAGCTCGTTGCCGGCATGCTTGATTATCAGCCCCCGGGCGATGCTTCCACTCTGAACAGTGTCGCCCACCAGCAATTGTGTCTCAACGCGGGACGGAAATCGATCGTTCTCCTGCGGAACCAGGGCTCGATTCTCCCGCTGAACAGCGCAAGCATCGGGAACATCGCGCTGATCGGTCCGAATGCCGCCGTGGCGCAGACCGACGGCGCCGGAAGCAGCTGGGTGTCGCCCTTCTATTCCATCAGTCCGAAGGCCGGGATCGAAGAAAAGGTCGGGACGGGACGCGTCATGTATGCCAAAGGGTGCGACATCAACAGCGCAGACACCAGCGGATTCGTCTCCGCGCGTGCGGCGGCAGCGCTGTCGGACGTTGTGGTCTACTGCGGGGGTCTCGATGCGAGCCAGGAAGGGGAAGGATTCGATCGCGTCGGGGGATCGATCCAATTGCCGGGAAAGCAGCAGGATCTCATCAACGCCCTTGCTGCCGTCAATCCCAACGTCATCGTGGTGCTCTTCAGCGGAGGGGTCTGCGGCATTGAGCGTTGCGCCGGAAGCATCCACGCACTCGTGCAGGCGTTCTATCCAGGTCAGGAGGGCGGACGGGCGGTTGCCGATGTCCTTTTTGGTGATTACAATCCTGCGGGGCGACTTCCGGTCACGATGCCGGTGAACGATGCGCAGCTTCCCCCGTGGCTCATGAACGACAATTTCGACACCGGATACGGTCGCGGCTACCGGTGGTTTGAACGGAACGGGTACACACCGCAATTCCCGTTCGGCTTTGGACTCAGCTATACGACGTTCTCATACGATCGTATCGCTGTCGCTCCGGCGACGATCCAGCCGGGCGAGCTGGTGACCGTGAGCGTGGACGTGAGAAATACCGGTGCGAGAGCCGGAGAAGAAGTGGTGCAGCTCTATCTGAGCGACAGCAGCGCGTCGCCGTCGGAACCGCTTAAGCAGCTGAAAGGATTTCGACGTGTCGCGCTCCAGCCCGGCGAAACGAAGACGGTGACGTTCACGCTGACCGCGGACGAAGAGTATGCGTATGATGAAACGTCCGCTTCCTATCAGGTTCGCCCCGGCATGTACGTCGTCCGCGTCGGCGGCTCGTCGGCCGATCTGCCCCTGGCGGGGACATTCAGCGTCCTCGACGGCCAGAAGAAACCCGATCTGCTCGTCGCGAACGTGCGCGTGGTGCCGCCGTATCCGTTCCCGGGACAGCCGGTCGTGTTTCTCGCCTCGGTACGGAACCTCGGTTCGGCTGCCGTGCAGCCGGGAGTAAGCATTCCTGTCTCATTCCGTGTGAACGGGGAGGTCGTCAGCTGGTCGAACACGTTCTCCTCGGGCATTCCCGCCGGCGGTATGGCGCTGATCTCATCGGACGGCGGACCGACGGGCTCTGCGACTTGGACACCGTCGGTCACCGGCGCATTTCAGGTGACGGCCACCGTCGATCCGGATCAGGTGATCGATGAAGCGGTGGAATCCAACAATGCCCGAACCATCATCTCGTCGACGGTCGCCCGCCCGGCGGACAACCTCGCGTTGAACAAGCCGGTGAGCGCCTCGTCGGTGGAGAAGGCGGGTCTGGAAGCCGTAAACGCGGTGGATGGCAACCTCAGCACCCGCTGGAGCAGTGCATTCAGCGATCCCCAGTCAATCACGGTCGACCTGGAACATTCCTGCACGGTGGACGACGTGACGCTGTACTGGGAATCGGCGTATGCGCGCGACTATCTGGTCCAGCGCTCGTCAGATTCGTATTCCTGGACGGACATCGTCCACGAAACCAACGGGAACGGCGGGATCGTCAAGATCCCGGTGCAGGCCGAAGCGCGGTACATCCGGATGATCGGGCAGCAGCGCGCCACGTCGTGGGGATATTCGCTCTACGAACTCCAGGTGCACGGGACATCCGCGACGAACGTTCCGGGCGACGTGGCCCGGGCGGCGTCCTTCACCCTGGCGCCGAATTACCCGAATCCGTTCAATCCCTCGACGACGATCGGGTTCTCCGTTGACAAGACGGGACAAGCATCGGTTCAGGTGTTCGATCTTCTCGGCCGGAAGGTGGCCACGCTGTTCAACGGCGCGGCGGTCGCCGGGCGAACGTACCGGCTGATGTTTGACGCACAGAATCTGGCCGCCGGCATTTACGTGGTTCGGCTCGATGCCGGTTCCCAGCAGGCGATGCGACGCATGGTGCTTGTGAAGTAGCAGCAGAAGGTGATGTATCTCCGATGAACCATGATGAACCCCGAATCAAAGGATCGGCCGTGAAGAACGTCCTGATGATGATCACGCTGTCCGTCCTTCCGTGGCTCCAGGGCTGCGGAAAGGATACCACTGCGGTCGCTGCGGTTGCACCTGCGGATTCGGTCCCGAACCGTCCCGGCTGGACGCTCGTCTGGAACGATGAGTTCACAGGCCCGCGCATCGACACCGCAAAATGGCAACACGAAGTCAACGGCTATGGCGGTGGAAATAATGAACTCCAGTACTACACCGCTGATTCGGCGAACTCGTATATCGAAAACGGCATGCTGGTGATCCAGGCTCTCCGGCAGGACTACCTCGGCAAGCTATACACCTCGGCCCGACTGAATACGCGTGGAAAAGGAGACTGGACCTATGGCCGGATCGAGGCGCGGGCCAAACTGCCGGAAGGCAAAGGCATGTGGCCGGCGATCTGGATGATGCCGACCTATTCGGACTACGGCGGCTGGCCGGCGAGCGGAGAGATCGACATCATGGAGTGTCTCGGGCAGCAGCCGAATAAGGTCTACGGCACGATCCACTTCGGATCTTCGGTTGCGAACCACCAGCAAATGGGAGGCAGCTACCTGCTTCCCTCCGGCGCCTTCTCGGAATCATTCCACGTCTTCGCCGTCGAGTGGGATCCGGATACCATCCGCTGGTATGTGGATGAAATTCAGTACTTTACGGCGGCAAAGGGAACTCCCTTCGACCGCGAATTCTTCTGTATCCTGAACGTGGCGGTCGGCGGCAACTGGCCCGGCAGCCCCGATGAGTTCACGGTCTTTCCGCAGAAAATGCTCGTCGACTATGTGCGGGTTTACCGTCGCTCGTAGTGTGTATCATCACATCCCTGTTCCACCACTGATCGCAGGAGACACATCCGCATGGTAACGATCAATCTGGGCGTCATCGACTGGCTGGTGATCGCCACATACTTCGCCTTCGTGATCGGGCTCGGGTTCTACCTGAAGCGATTCACGAAGAGCGAGGAAGACTTCTTCCTCGCCGGACGCAAAAACAGCTCGTGGGTGGCCGGACTCGCATTCCTGTCGGCCAACCTCGGCGCACTCGAGCTGCTCGGCATGACCGGCAATACGTTCAAGTACGGCATGTATGTCGCGCACTTCTACTGGATCGGCGCTATTCCCGCCATGCTGTTCCTGGGCGTGTACATGATGCCCTTCTATTACAGCAGCAGGATCAAATCCGTTCCCGGCTACCTCAAGCTTCGCTTCGATGAGCGCACCCGCGTGCTGAACGGCATCGCCTTCGCCGTCATGACCCTGCTTGTCTCCGGCATCAATCTGTATGCGATGGCTCTGGTGCTGCACACATTCCTCGGCTGGCACTGGGATGCCAGCATGTGGGCCTCCGCGGCGACGGTCGCCGTCTACGTGACGATGAGCGGCTTGATGTCGGCGATCTTCACGGAGATCATCCAGTTCTTCCTCATCTGGTTCGGACTCTTCCTCGTGTCGATCATGGGCGTCATCGAGATCGGCAGTGTCAAGGAGGTCTTTGCGCGCATTCCGGAAGCGTACAACACGCTCTGGTCCACGTCGGCAGATCCCTCCCAGAACGGCATGCTCATCACCTGGGGCGGCATCGTTCTGGGCCTCGGCTTCGTGCTGTCGTTCGGCTACTGGACGACCGACTTTCTCGTGGTCCAACGGGCCTTCTCCGCGAAGGACCTCCGCTCGGCGCGCATGACGCCGATCCTGGCGTCGTTCTTCAAGATGGCGGTGCCGTTTATCGTCATCATCGCCGGACTGGTGGCCCTCGTGCTCGCGAAGGATCCCAACAGCGGATTTGCCCTGCTGCAGGACGGCGGCCAGATCAATTACGATTCGGCCTTGCCGATGCTCATCGCCCGATACTATCCGCAGGGACTGGTCGGGCTGGGCGTCACAGCGCTGCTCGCCGGCTTCATGGCGGGCCAGGCGGGTAATATCAGCGCGTTCAACACCGTGTGGACGTATGATATCTACAAATCGGTGATCAACAAGAATGCATCGGACACGCATCTGCTCTGGATGGGTCGCGTAGCGACGATCGGCGGAATTCTGCTGAGCATCGTGACGGCGTACTGGGCCAAGAGCTTCCCGAGCATCATGGACTACATGCAGGCGATCTTCTCGTGGGTGAACGCCCCGCTGTTCGCCACGATGCTGCTGGGCATGTTTGTCTGGTGGATCACGCCGGCGGGCGCGTTCTGGGGTCTGCTGGCGGGCATGGGCTCGTCCGTCGTCATGTTCCTGGCGTCCAAGTTCAACTGGGTGAGTTCCAGCGCCATCGCAATGTCGCCGCAGGCGAGCGATATGGCGGTGAACTTCTGGCGCGCCTGGTGGGCGTGGGCCATCTGCTTCGGCACGACGGTGCTCATCAGCCTTTCCACCAAACCGAAGCCGCAGGAGGAGTTGCGCGGCCTTGTCATCGGACTCACGCCGGAGGCGGACACGGCCAACGTACCGTTCACGAAGAGGCCGGAGTTCTTTGCCCTCATTTCGTTGATTGTCCTTGTCCTCTTGAACGTCTACTTCTGGTGAGAAGGAGAGCGCGCATGTCAACCGAAACTGTGAAGATGAAATCGATCTGGTATGTCGTCGGATTGCTGCTGCTGATAATCGGCGGGCTCGTGCTGCTGGGCGGGATCCTCAACCTCATCTCGCCGCCGGAGCACAAGACCGTGCTTGCCAACCTGCGCCCCGATCTTTGGTGGGGCGGGATCATCGTGGTGTTCGGCGGGATCCTGTTCTTTTCGCACAGGAATTCGCACTGATCACCATCCCCGGCCTGGTGCCGGGCTCCCGGAGCATCGGGATCGTCAACCGTCGAATGAGAAGCCCCGGAGATGTTCTGCCGGGGCTTCATCGTCTCCGGGTCTCGATTCGAGCGTCGGCTTGACACTGTGCCGTGATTCTCCCACATTCAATGGAAATGAAGCTTCCCCGGAAGAGACGAACCCGATGACGAAACGGCGCAAACATCGGACGCAGCAGGCGAAAGAGCTGCCGCGGAGATCCCGTCTGCGGTGGCGCTGGATCGCATCGGTTGCGGTCGTTGCGGCGGCGGCACTCGTGTACGTCATCGCGCATCGGTCGTCCGGCGTCGCGGCACCACCGTCCGCGCCGGATCGCACGGCATCGTCTGACATTTCAGGCTGGCCGGCACGGGCTCTCGCCGTCAGCCGTACGTTCCGCGCGGTTTACACGCCGTGCTGGGAGGGTGCGTACGGGGCCATCGGTGACGCGTACCTCTTTGCGGCGACCGGCGATTCCGGCCTGTACCGCTTTCATCTGCAGGAGCACGATCTCCGCGCCCTGTGTGAGGGGACCTGGGTGGACGACGCCGCATGGGTCTGCCTTGCGGAACTGAAATGGTGGGAGATGACGGGAAAGCGCCGGATGGATCTGGTGATGGATGCGGCACGTCGCTATCAGAGCGCACGGAGCGAAGGACGACTCTCCGACATCGAGGGGTTCTGGACGTGGTACAACTGGCCTCCGGCGGCCCGGGTGAACGAACGCGTCTTCACAAACAGCAATATGGATCAGATGGCGACTGTCGCGTGCGGCCTGTTCCTCGCGACGGGAGACCGGCGCTATTTGAACGATGCATTGCTCGTGTGGGAGGGTGACGGGAAGACTCCCGGCATCCGCCAGAAGTGGTACCGCGGCAATGGCCGATGGGAAGGACGCCCCGGCGCGGCGGCGTTCGGGAAAGAACTTCCCTGGGACGGAGCGGGCTGCGCGTCCATCGCTGCCGCCCTGTATCGGGCAACAGGTCGGACTGCCTTCAAGGACATTGCGGTGGCGACTGTTCATCGGATTCTCGATCCGGCCACGGGCTGGGTTAGTCCGGATGACTTCTATCAGTTGAGGATGGACGGAAACGGCGCGTTCGTCAACTTTCTGTTTGACGCCTACGCGATTGCGCCACGCGAGCTTGCAGAAGTGCCGCAGAAAGTGGAACGGATGCTTGAGCACGTCTGGACGAATCACCACGGCATGGCGACCGTGACGCTGCATCGACTCTCCGACAACGGCATCCGGAACGGCTGGAATCCGTTCGGTGGAGAGGATGGCTACGGCGTCGATGAGGTCGGTACCGTCCACGCGCAGGGAGAAGCGGCACGCGCGTTCGGAGTGTTTGTGTACTACGCCGGTCAGCCACCGGCGATTACCACGATCGGGAGCGGAAAATGACCGACACAGATCACTGGTATGACGGAGCGTTCTTCGACCGGTTCATCGCGCCGAATCAGGATGACATCTTCGCCGCGATCCGAAAGGCGGTTCGCCCCGGCGGCACCGTACTGGATGTCGGATGCGGCACGGGGCGCATGGCGTTCCAGCTTGCCGGTCACGCCCGACTCGTACACGCGATCGATCCGTCGATCAGGAACATCCGGCGAGCCGAGCTGGTGTGGAAACGACGGGGGAGCCCGGGAGGGATCATCTTCACCCATGGCTCGGCGGCAGATATCCGCGTTGTTGAGACAGAGCCGTACGACCACGCGGTGCTCTCGTACGTGATTCATGAAGTCGATGAACGCGCACGTGTTGCGCTGCTGAAGACCGTTGCCGCGCGGAGCCGCCGCCTCATTCTGGCGGACTATCGCGTGCCCAGGGTGCGAGGGTGGTTCAACATGCTGACGGAGGCGGTGGAATTCGCCGCAGGGCCGGATCACTATCGGGGATTCCGGTCCTTCGTCCGGAACGGAGGCCTGAACGATCTGGCTCGCGCATCCGGCCTTGAGGTGCTGGAAGAACTTCCCGACGGGCCGCGCACCACGCAGATCCTCGTGCTGAAGGGGGGCGCATAGAGACCGGTTCGCACCGTCCGATCCACCTTCCCGCGTTCCCATCCGTAGCGGGACGTTCTTGTTTCTCCCGTCCAAAGGTGCTAAGTTGAACGGTCCGCAACGGCACCGAAGCGGATTCCCGATCTGATCGCAACAACATCGGCCGGGCTGCGATAGCACACGGATGCCTGCAGCCCGCCTCCGGGCACGTGCACATGGCCGGTCCTGTCTCACGAATCCTTCTCATCACTCAGCATCCCGACCTGATCCGGGACCTCGCTTCTCCTCCGGCTTCACTGCGCTGGCGTGTCCACGTTGCGCCCGATGTCGTCGCAGCCGCGCGCGTGCTGAACGGCAAGCGTCCCCGCGCGCTCGTGCTGGATATCCAGCAGGTCGTCTCCCGGCCCGGGCGCCGCATCTCGTCGCTGAAGCGCGCGTTTCCCGGCGTTCCGATCCTCCTCCTGACGATCGCGGATCCCGCCAACGGCGAACCGTTCGGCGTTTCCTTTGGAGCGGAGAAATGCGTTGTTCTGCCCGCCGCCCGCGCACAGCTCTTTCGGGAGATCCGGTCTCTTCTCTCTTCCTCGCGTCGGACAGCGCCTCGTCCTTCGCGTGAGCGTTCTGCTCCCGCACTCACCGATCACGAGATCGAGCTGCTGCGCATGTTCGTTCGCACGATGCTGGCGGGCCAGGCACCCGGTCGCACCGATCCGACAGAGCTGTCGTTCGGGAATCTCCATGCGGACTTCATCCGTCAGGAGCTGTCAGTGAACGGCATGCCCGTTCCGACCAGTGCCCTCGAATTGCGGCTGCTCCGGTATCTCGCGGCACACGCCGGAGAGGCCGTCTCGCGCGAGCAGCTGCTCAACGATGTCTGGGGGTACGAATCCGCGCCGCAGACACGCTCCGTCGACAACTACGTTCTTCAGCTGCGCAAGAAGATTGAAGAAGATCCTGCCGCTCCGGTCCATCTGCTGACGCTCCGGGGCGCAGGGTATCGGTTCGAGCTGTGAGCCCCGGGCTTTTGACGTAGTTTTGACACAAGGGGGCGTGCCACTCTGCATCCGTTTCCGTAGGATAGCAACAGATGGGTTCATGATCGTTGCTGCATCCTTTCAGGGAGGTTCTGTGAAACGGTCCGATCCGCATTTCCTGTTCCGTGTTTCCCGCGCCCGGTGGCGTCGCCGGAGTCCAGCCGATGGAACAATCGTCTGACAGTGAAGAACTCCGGTTCCTCGCGAAGTCCGGGGAAGAAGCACTTGCGCGGGAGGACATTGCGCGCGTTGCCGCCGCTGCCGGATTCGAGCCGGAGCGGATCGAGGAGATCCGGACTGCTGTCAACGAGGCCTGCCTGAATGCGCTCGAGCATTCGGACAGCCGGAGCTTCACGGTCTGGTACTCGGTTCACAGAACAGCATTGATCGTTGAAGTCCGGAACAGCGGACAACCGTTTCGGATGCCGGAGTCGACGCCCGATCTGGCCGCGAAGATGGAAGGCGAGCAGCCCCCGCGGGGCTGGGGCCTGTATCTGATGCGGAGGCTGTGCAACCGTCTCAGCATGTCGCACAAAGGGGGGATCAATGTGATCCACATGGAATTCGACGTGCACCCAGCACACTCACACCGTACGTAGTCGGTCAAGGAGCCCGCGATGGAACCCGTATTCGACCTGCAGACACACATCGAAGGAGCATTGGCACTCCTGACGTTTCAGGGAGAGCTCACCGGATCCGCCGAGGACGCGCTGACGCAGGCATATCAGAAGCTCGCGCTGGCGCGCGCGACGAACATTCTTCTGCAGTTTCACGAGAAGGACTATCTCAACAGCGCCGGCATCGCCCTTCTGATTGCGCTCGTGTCACAGGCGCGGAAGGAGAAGCGGCAGGTCGGCGTGTTCGGGCTCTCAAACCACTTTCAGAAGATCTTCGACATGATCGGATTGACCGATTACCTGACAATTTACCAGGGTGAAGCGGAAGCGCGGAGACTTGTCAGCGCGTGAGCCGTGAACGTGGTTCAACATCGCGAGGAACCTATGAAACGTTTCGGATTCGCACTTGCCATCCTCCTGCTTGGGGGCGCTGTCGTCGGCTGGGTCCTCGGCGCCTTCGCGACCGGCGACACACAGCACACCGGCCAGATGCTCGCCCTGATTCTCCTCAACCTGCTGATCGGGCTTGCGCTCTCGTTCGGCGTATTCGCCCTCGCGGTGCGGGCTCTTCAGAGTCGACTGAAGCCTGTGACGAAGCACGTGCGTCGCGCGGGGATCATCGCAGCGGTCATGGTCGGACTCTTCTTCGGCGCGCTCGTGAATATCAGGCTCGGCCAGACCGAGCGCCTGATGTTCGGTGATCTGTCACGCTCTTCCCACCTTCTTGTTTCGAACGCCGGCGACTGGCTGGCCTCGATCGCGTTCTGGTTCACATGGGTCACGGTGGCCTATCTGCTTCCGCTGATGTATGAGGAATGGATCGGCCGGCGGTCGCGGGTCGTCGCAGCAACCGTCACCGTCAAGGAGCGCATCTTTCTCGTCGTGAAGCTCGCGTTTGGCGCGGTGGTCGTCTGGCTTCTGACGGCGGCCACGATGACCGGCGACTGGGTGGGATACCCGCAATATGCGACTGAGACCGTCGGTACCCGGGAAATCGGAAATGTGCGCGATGACTCGATCGCGATCATCGGAATCGACATCGGTGCGATGAGCCATGCCCGGTATCTGGAAGGGATTCGGCTTGTCGGGGAGGAATTGGACAGGCAGGGGGTCGCCGTGAAGCTGGTGGTGCTGCCGAAGGACCTCGAACGATCATCGCGCGTGGCCGGACTTCTGGAGCAGATCGCACGGCAGGGGAATGTCGTCTTCGCGGTCCCGCCGATGATGACCGAGGGCATGAGGCCGATCGATGAGCGCTGGCACTGGGTACAGGATCCGACGCAGAATGAAACCCCGTTCGTGTGGGGGGTTGCCAGCGCGGTGCCCGGCACGCTCTCGGGCTGGAGTTGGGCGATGCGGTTCTATCCGCATGCATACACGGATTACAAACGGGGGGACATTGTCCCGGACGCCGCCCTCCGGGTTGTCAGCCTCTTCCGCGGAGGCGCCGACTCGAGCATCGGAGTGGTCGAGGGTCACCGGTTCGTTTTTGGGAAGTATGTGACGGGATTGTTCGAGGATGGGTCTGCGCCTGTCGTGAGACGACTTGCGCCCTGGAAGGTGTCGGGGGGTGAAGCGTCGTGGAGGGCCGAGGACGACACAATCTGGTACTCCATCGGAAATCAGCTCGTCACCACTCTCAGCGATCTCCACACGAATTTCTTCAGAGGGAAGATCGTCGTTCTTGACCCCGGCGGTTCTCCCGGCTTCGAGGACAAAGGAGAATCATATGGAGCGACCGCAGCGGTGATCGTTCACCAGATCCTGAACGATGTTTCGCTGACCCCCCTCGACAGTTGGACCCCGTGGGTCGTGCTCCTGGTCCAGCTGATCGCGATCGCGCTGATGGTCTTCATCCAGCCGGTCATCGCCGCGATCATCATCTTCCTGATGGTGATCGGACAGGCGTTTCTGTATCCCTGGCTCGTCGAGCACACCGGGTATGTGCTGAATGTGATGCCGCCGATCCTCACGGCGTTCTGGTCGGCATTCGTTCTGCTGTTCATCCGAGTGTTCCATGAACGCCGCCGGGCGGAGATCCGTGAGAAGAAGCGTGTCGAGGATGAGTTGAAAGCGGCGCATGATATGCAAATGGGTCTGATGCCGACGGCTGATCCCGTCGTGCGGGGATTTCAAATTTCCGGTCTGTGCCATCCGGCGCATGAGGTGGGAGGAGACTTCTTCGACTACGTCTGGCTGGATGAGCGCAGGACGCGGCTGGGGATCGCCATCGCGGACGTCAGCGGCAAAGCCATGAAGGCGGCGATCACGGCCGTGCTGACAAGCGGCATGGTGTATCGCGAGGCGGGCGCCAAGGAAACGCCGAAGACCATCCTGCGCAAGATCAACCGGCCGATGTATCTTAAGACCGACCGGCGGATGTTTACCGCCATGACGTTTGCCGTGCTCGACATCCCGAAGCGGGTGTTGCGGCTCTCGAATGCGGGTCAGGCATTCCCCGTTCTGATCCGAAAGGGCAACGTGGAACTGCTCCGCGTCGAGGGAGAACGTCTGCCGCTGGGTGTGCAGGAAGAAACGCAGTACCAGGAGCGCTCCATCAGGCTGCGTACAGGCGATTGCGTGATTCTGTACACGGACGGCATCACGGAAGCCATGAACCCCAACGGAGAAATGTTCGGCCTCGACCGGTTCTTCGATCTTCTGAAGACGCTGGATGCCGGCCTTTCCTCCAAAGGCGTCCTTGATACGCTGTTCGGTCGCGTCAGGGAGTATGCCGGCGATGCCGCGCAATATGATGATATGACGGTGGTGGTGCTGAAGGTCTTGAAATAGTATCAGACCTGACCGATCTGTTCAAATGCCCCGCCGCATACGCGGGACGCGTTCTCACCCGTCTTTGCGGGACACCGGTCAGAGTCCGGTAGCGCGCTCCAGCGTCTCCGTGTAACGTGCCCCCTGGACCGCGATCTGCGCCAGCGCCGCGTCGATCTCGCCCAGTTCCACACTGCTGAACGTGACCGTTTCCGCACCCAGGTTCTCCAGCAGGCGGTGTTCTTTCGTCGTACCAGGGATCGGCACGATCCACGGCTTCTGCGCCAGCAGCCAGGCCAGCGCCAGTTGCGCCGGAGTGGCGTTCTTCTGACGGGCGAGCGTCTGAAGCAAATCGACAAGCACGCGATTCGCTTTTCTGTTTTCTGCAGTGAACCGGGGAACGTTGTTCCGAAAGTCTGACTTGTCGAATGTCGTGTTCTCATCGATCGCGCCGGTGAGAAATCCGCGTCCCAGCGGACTGAACGGAACGAACCCGATACCCAATTCCTCCAGCGTGGGGAGAACCTCCGCTTCCGGTCTTCTCCACCACAGTGAATACTCGCTTTGGAGCGCCGTGACCGGCTGAACCGCGTGCGCGCGCCGGATCGTCTGCACGCCTGCCTCAGACATGCCGAAATGCTTCACCTTTCCCTGTGCGATCAGATCTTTGACGGCGCCCGCCACATCTTCGATCGGCACTGACGGATCCACCCGGTGCTGATAGAACAAGTCGATCGCCTCGACGCGGAGCCGCGTGAGCGATGCTTCGGCGACCTGCCGGATGTGCTCGGGTCGGCTGTCCGTTCCTGTCTGTGCTCCGGAGGCGTTGAACGCGAATCCGAATTTGGTGGCGATTACCACCTGATCGCGGAAGGGAGCGAGCGCTTCACCCACGAGTGCTTCATTGATGTACGGTCCGTACGCCTCCGCCGTGTCAAAAAACGTGATCCCCCGCTCGATCGCCTTCCGGACGAGGGCGATCATCTGGCGCCTGTCCGGCGCCTGACTGTAGGCATGGCTCATTCCCATGCACCCGAGTCCGAGTGTGGAGACTTCCGGACCGTTCTTCCCAAGTCTGCGTTTCTTCATGATTTGTTCTCCAGAATTCATTGTCCGAAGCCGTTTCGTATCCAAGCCATGGCGCACCCTTCTTCCGTTTGACCATGGAAATGAGTGTCAGTTGAACGGAATTCTTGCGGTTCGGATCTCTGCCGTCGAACATGGGCGGGATCTCCCATGGGCCGCTTTGAGGTACAGAGCGGAGGCGTTGGTCCTACTGCTGCCCTACAGACACGACAAAATCTCTTCCCTCCCACCGGCGAGCATCTGTCCACGAGAACGTGAATCGGATTGTCGTCCCCGCGGGAAGGCTCTTGGTAGGGAGTTCGGCCGTGTGGAGACCGAAACCGGTGTCGAGCGTTGGCACGTCATGCGCGGTGTGCCAATTGTCGGAACTCCAGCGGACGGTCGCCGCGGCAAGGACCTCGATGCGCAGGATCTTATCCTCCGGAATGGAGGTACACTTCAAATTGAAACGCCACACGGCAAAGGGCAAATGTGCCTTCCGCGGTGCGTACCGTTCGGCCGCCGCAGCGGGCATGTCGTACACTTTCCCGTCCTTCAGGGATCGGAGCAGCTTGACGTACTCCGCATGCGCCCACGCCAGCGGCATCGCGGAGCCCGACGGTCGTCCGAAGGAAAGCTCGCGCGCCGGGATATCAGCCGCATCCCAGACCTGTTCCGGGAACAGTCCGCCCGAGCCGGCAAATGATTCGAAGGCCTTCAGCAGCCGCTTGGCTTCCGCACGATGTCCGGCGGCGAGTTCATAATGTGCCCGCTCACCGGTCAGAAGCGGCCACGCTCTGCCGATCCCCGTCCCGTCGAACGGTGATCCATCCTCGTGTTCCCCGTAGCCGTCGTCGTTGTAGCGACGCCAGACGGGCCCCGTTGGGGTTTCAACCTTCAGAAGGGCATCGATCACTCGTACCGTATTGACGATGCGCGGATCATCGGGAGCGCGGAGGCCGAAGCGCACAAGGGCAAGGGCGTCCGGACTGACGATCTTGGCCGCCGGCTCCAGAGACTGCCCCGGCGGACGGTTCTTGATGGGGACATAACCGTTTGCCGGCGACGATGCTTCACCCACGTCCGGAGGAGCGATGCGGACATAATAACCCTCCACGCCGACCTGCTTCGCGAGGGATGTGTTGGTGACGTATGTCCACCGTTCGATGCTTGCATTCCAGAAATCCGCGGTGTCGCGGAGGTAGGCGCCGAGCGAAGCGTCATGATTGATCTCCGCCAGAGACGCAGCGGCAAGCATCGCGGAGACTTCCACCGCGAGCGTGAACGGAGAATAGCCGGGGTCCTCTTCCCACCGGTCTTCCTGCGTCACCGGTCCGTTCAGCAGGAGGTAGCACGCGGCCTTCCGGAGCATGGGCCAGAACGCGGAGAGTTCCTCGCGGTTCAATGCCTGTTCCCGGTATGCCAGATCCGCGAGCAGAATGGGAAATGCCGTCTCATCGGTCTGGACTGCGCTCCAGTAGGGAGAGCCGTCGAGCCACATATTCTGCGCCCAGTGGCCGTCCGGAGCCTGTGTGGATCTGAGATAGTCGAGGACCCGCTTCGCGTCCTCCGTCGCACCGGCGGCAAGCAACGCCCCGGCACTTTCCACAAGATCGCGCGGCCACACGAGATGGTAGCCGCCCAGGTCGTCGTCTCCTTTCGCGAATCCCCAGGGGATCGAGAGCCCCGCAATGATTCCTCCCGGGTGTGTCTTCGATTCGCACGAACGGAGAACCATCATGCTTCGGCGATACAGCGTGTCGCTTTCGGCGAGGTCCGTGCCGAGAGCCGTGAGGCCGCTCTGCCACTGCCGCCACGAATCTCCGTACGCCGACATTGCCGGCGGCACGCCGGCGCGCAGTCCCGCCAGCGCCTGTTCCGCTGCGCGGGAAGAGTCGCTTCCGAATCCCAAGGAGAGTACGCACTCGCTCCCTTCGGGTGGCAGCGGTATCTCACCGACGACCGCGACGTTTCCGTTCTCTGCCCGGTCGTATTCCCACGTCATGCGGAAGTTGCGGGAGAGATCCTGCCAGCCATCGGAGGTTCCGACGAAACCGACAGATCGCTTCACAAAACCGGAGGAGCAGGCGAGAGCCAACGCACTGCCGTCCCGTTCCGCGAAGAGCAGAGGGACGCCATCATACTCGCCGGTCCAGGCGGTGTTCCCCGCCCCGAAATTGTTCAGATGAGGTGCGAGCAGGACGTACAGATGGTAGTCTTGAGGCGGACCTTGAAGCGCCTCGAAGCGAATCCGCTGCAGGACGGCGTTGTGGAACGGGTCCGCAAGGATGGTCTTCTCCAGCCGGTAGCGGTTCCGCAGACATGTGTTGAGCAGGCGGTAGACGGGGACGCCGGGTTCGCCGGGGAGCAGTTCGGTTTGGATGTCACGTTTCTCTTCCGAGAAAAAGTCGTGGCCGTTGGTGATGAGAAGTTCCATGTCCCGGATACATGCATGGTCAACGTCGGGATAGTAGACTTCGTTCAAGACCCCGTGGCTGTGGGTGAACCACACGCGACTTGTCGGCTGGATGGCTGTTCCGATGCCGTTCTTCGCGCTCGATGTCCAACGGGCAGCGATGCCGGGCGAGCCGGGAGCGGATCTTCCCTCATTCATGATGAAACATCCTCATCTGTTTTCAGAAGGTTGACCATTCCACGACGGCCTTGATCTCATCCGTGGGATGGACACCGAAGGCACGGGCGAAATCAGCCGCAGGATAGCGGTGGGTGATCAGCCGGGGCAGGTGACCGCTCCAGCGAAGGTCTGCCATCGTCAGGTCGCGCACGGCCATGCCGAAATGATCACGCGAAGCATTGACGCTTCCGACGATCACCTGGTTCCGCAGGACGAGCTTGCGCATCAGGGCCGCGCCGGAGATCTGCATCGGACGGTCTCCTCCCGGGATGCCGGTCAGCACGTAGACGCCGTTCGTGGCGAGCGCGTCGAGCAGGTCGAAATCGAGTGACGCGATCCCTGCCGCCTCCAGGATGAGATCCATCGGGCCGATGATGTCGTCCACTTTGTCTGCGGGGATTGTCCTGCCATCCACATACCGGCCGCCGATGGCAGCGAGCCACTGGGGCCGCGCCGTCGTCTTGTCTACGACGTCCAGGCCGTACACCTCGGCGCCCCGGAGGGCGAGGACCGTCGCTCCCAGCAGACCGATCGGACCCAATCCGGCGATCAGGCAGCGCTTGCCGAAGAGCCAGTCCGGTGTCGCGAGCGCGTCCGGCAGCCGGCTGGTCTGTATGCGCACCGCTTCGTCGATCGCCTTTTCCACGACAGAGGTGGGCTCAGTCAATACGCCGACGGGTTCTAATCCGGCCGGGAGACGAACGACGAACTGTTCATCGTCGATGACGTATTCCGTCTCATATCCGTCCCGTCCCCAGATCCCTCGCTCGGTGAATTCGCCGGTCTGGCACATGTCGGATCTGTTCATGAGACAGGGGAGACATTTCCCGCACCCACGGCGAACGGTGAACACGGCGAGGTCACCCGGCTTGACACGAGTGACGTTCTTTCCGACGTCGATGACCGTACCAAGCATCTCGTGCCCCATGATGAGATCGGTGGTGTTGGCGGGCGGGTGCGAACGTCCGCCCGACGCCTCTTCGCGGTCCGTGCCGCAGATGCCCACGCGGAGGATTCTGACTTTGACATCAGTCGGCGTCTTCAGGGAAGGCTCCTGACGGTCAACAAGATGGACGTTGGTGGTCCCGCTCTCGACAGCAATCGCTTTCATGAGGGAATCTCCGTATTCATGGCTGATGAATCCTACGGTTGACGGTTCTTCCGAAGGATGCCGATCAGAATGAGAATTCCGAGGGTGATGCCCGCAACGCCCATAGCCGGGACCGCCGTGTATCCCCATTGGGACGCCAGCCATCCGCCAAGGGCCGAGCCCACGACTCCCGCAATCGCGGTGGTTGCGTTGAATAGTCCCAATGCCTCGCCTTCCCCGGATCGCGCGAGTCGTACGGTCACCGCGGTTCCCGTGACACTGAGGAGAGACCACGCCAGTACAATGAAGAGAAATCCGGCAACCGCGGGAAGGGTCTTGTCAGCGATTCCGGCAGAGCCAAGCACGGACAGTCCCGCGAACGCCACCCAGCGAACGCCGAGGCCTGCTTCCAGCACGCGGAGCGGCCCGTGACGGTCGGACCACTTCCCTGCGGGGGCGTACAGCGCCAGACCGAGTGCCGCAGCGACCGCAAACGCGGTGGAGGAAAGAGAAGCGGAGACGCCGTAGGCCTGGCGCATCAGCACCGGGTACAGCGAGAAGAAGCCCGCGGCACCGGCAAAGCTCAGGAACCAGGCGACGAGAAATCCCCCGAAACGAGAGAAGATCGGTTCGAGGATCTGCTCCAGCGAGCTGCTCCCGAGATGATGATGAAATCGTTGAGGCGATCCGGCAGACAGCTCGGTGTGACGTGGAGGGTGTACGAGGATCGGACGGGGAGTGATCTGCGTGAGTGAGCGGGGACGCACGACGCTGGCCGGCAGCACGCCCAGCAACGTCACCCCGCCAGCCGCCAGAAAACTGAGTGTCATGTTGATCTGACTGATGATCCCGGCCAGAAGCAATCCGCCGACTTGCCCGACGCCGTAAAATGTCTGGAGCCATCCGATGCGTTTGTCCCACTCTTCACGAGGATGCGCTTCGACGATGAGCATGTTGCCGACCGTGGCGGCAGCCGCGGCTCCTGCTCCCTGGGCAAGGGCAAGCGGTAATCGGACGGAGAGAGAGGTCGAAAAGGGGAACACCGCGAATCCGATTGCGGTGGTAACTAAGCCTCCGATGAGGATCAGCCGGTAGCAGTGTCTCCGGTCGGCGAGTCCGCCCCAGAGCGGCGCGAGCAACCCGCCCAGATTGAACACCGCCATCACCAGTCCTACGCTTGTCAGATCGCCTTGGCGACCGACGGCGAGCGGAAGGAGTATAGGTGCCAGGCCGGCCGCTGAAACCCCGAGCAAGCCGTACGAGAAGTACCAGGGTTCAGTGTAGAATCGCCAGGATGTCCTCACCTGCGGGGAATCGAGGTCATGTGATTGTTCCGTCAAAGGACGAAAGACTTGCCCGAGAGTCCTGTGGAAAGGTCATGCTATTTACTTTAAAACGCACTCTCAAAGAGGATAAGTTCCGCAGGGAGCCCTTCTGCAGGTCGAATTGGGGCTCAAAATGGCGGAAGAGCAGTGCAACCTTCGGGGTCAGTATCCGTGCACGGAGATTTTCTCTTGCTCGGAGAACGGAGATCTCATGAACCAGAGCCCTTTCTCCGCCATGGTATCATACCTCCCTGGTCGTTCGGCAAGCCGATGCCGGAGAAATGTTCTTTGATTCTCTTCTCGAGAGCCTGAGTGGAGTCACAATAGAGGTGTGTCGATCGAAGACGAAGGATGGAGAACCAGGAACGCATATCCCCCTCAGAAAGCAAAAACACCCACCGGAGTGATTTCAGTGGGAGAATCTTGTGGGCCTCTCGACTCGGCCCGCGCAAGAACTACGGGGCTCGCTCGGGACTCTTCGACTCGCACTTTGAAGCGGCAGAGCCTTGAGCGATCCCCGGTGCGTCCCGAAAAGGGAACACCCCAATGCTGTGGCAACGGGGCGTGTCGAAGGGCTCCGCGAGTAGGACTCCCCGCCCGACTTCGTCGTGCGGGAGTCCCCTCCCATCTTCATTGGATGGTCACTTCATCCGTTCATCGCTTACATCGCTTCGACAAACGCCTCAGCTCGACGAGGTCGCCGCGGATCAGAGCCTCCTTCTTTGCGCGAACCCATCTCTTGACCTGTTTCTCTCTCTGTAGGGCTTCTCGATACGTATTGAACTCCTCTTCATGAACGACCGCCACCGGAGGATCGAGTTTCGTCGTGCGACCTCCCAGGCCGGCGAAGTGTTCTCTGTATCGTCGGACTCTATCCTTGGTATATCCACAGTAAGGAACCTGCGATTGAAGCCGAAGGATGTAAAACCAGGCTGGCATGAGTCCCTCCCCCATAAACGAAGAATCCCCCACGTCTGAGAGACAGAGCGGGGGATGCTGAGTGTTGATGCGCCTTTCGACTCGCCTCTCGGTGGGGCGGAGCCCTGAGCGAGCCCCGCAGCCAAGAAACGACTTCGCCCAGCTATTCATCAGCGGGGCGAGTCGAAGGGCTCCGCGAGTAGGACTCGAACCTACAACCCTGCGGTTAACAGCCGCATGCTCTACCATTGAGCTATCGCGGAATGATGTGAAAGACCGACAAATATTCACAACGAAAGCTCACGAACCTGTGAGCTTTCATCTTCAATATAAAAGCAATTGCCTCAAAAGTCAAGAGAAACGGCCTTCGTTGATTTTCCACCGACATCGGGGTATATTGACTTCGTACACCGGTCACCGACGAAAAATTGAGGAGCATGTATGTTCAAAGGCGGCATGCCAAATATGCAGAACATGATGAAGCAGGTCCAGAAGATGCAGGAGAAGATGGCTCAAGTGCAGGAGGAGCTGGAACAGAAAACCGTGACGGCGGATGCGGGCGGCGGAATGGTCAAAGTGACCGCGAACGGAAAACAACATGTCCTCAAAATCGAGATTGAAAAAGAAGTGGTGAATCCCGACGACAAGGCGATGCTCGAAGACCTGGTCCTCGCTGCGGTCAATCAGGCGCTCGACAAGTCCAGCGCGATGGCGCAGGAGGAGATGCAGAATGCCACCGGCGGCATGCTCCCCAATATCCCCGGTATGAAACTTCCCGGATTCTGACTTCTCGCGCATGTTGTACACCTCCGAATCGATCGAACAACTCGCTGCCGCCTTCGGCCAGCTCCCCGGCATCGGGCGCAAGACCGCCCATCGCCTGGCGCTTCACATCCTGAAACTCCCGCGCGAAGATGTCGATGTCCTGGCGCGTGCGCTGGTTGATGTCAAAGAAAAAGTGCGATACTGCTCGGTGTGCGCCAACATCACCGAGAACGATCCGTGCGCCATCTGCGCCAGTCCCAAACGCGACCGGTCGGTGATCTGCGTCGTTGAGGAACCGAACGACGTGATGGCCATCGAGAAGACCAACGAATACCGGGGCCTCTATCACGTCCTCGGCGGGGCGCTCTCGCCGCTGGACGGCATCGGACCGGAAGATCTTCGCATTACGGAACTTCTGCGCCGCCTGGAAACCCAACCCACGGACGAGATCATCCTTGCGCTGAATCCGAATGTCGAAGGAGAGGCCACGACGCTCTATCTTACAAGACTCCTCAAGCCCGTCGGCATTCGTCTGACGCGGATCGCGCGCGGACTGCCGGTCGGCTCGGATCTCGAGTTCGCCGACGAAGCCACGCTCTCCCGTGCCATCGAAGGACGGATCGCTCTGTAATCCGATGCGGATCGGGCGCCACACACTCCTGCTGGTGATGATGGCAGGCGCTGCCGCGCTGACCGGATGCGGCATCTTTGATACGCGCAATCCGGAACCGCCCACGCAGGTCAGTTCCAGCTACGTCCCGCCGACGGATCCGTCCATCGTCTTCCAGAACATGGTCAGCGCGTTCCATGATCTGAACACCGTCAATTATGTGCGGTCGTTCTCCGATACGTCGGGCGGAGGCGCCTCCTTCCGGTTCGAGCCGAGCGCGCAGTCGGGGGCAAAGTACGCGGCCGTGTTTGCGGCATGGAACCGTCAGTCGGAACAGCAGTACTTTGAAGCGATGAAATCGCAGCTCCTTTCCGGCGGAGTGATGACGCTGCAATTTACATCCCTCACGGCCCAGCGGGTCAGCGCTGATTCCGCCCAGTACGAAGCGACCTACAGCCTCGTCGTGCCGCATGCCGTAACCGGCGTCGCTACAACGGCGAGCGGCCGCGCGCAGTTCTGGCTCGCACCCGACCAGGCACGACTGTGGTCGATCACATCATGGGTGGATCTCGCGCAGAATCCGGACGACTTCACGTGGAGCGATTTCAAGGGCATCTTCGGCCAGTGACGCGGGCGATTGCGCTTGCGGCGGCGCTCTTCGCGGGTGCGTGCAATCCGTTCGCGCCGGCGTTGGATGAGTCGCTCGATGCCGGTGCGTCGGTGCTCGGTGACCAGACCACGGTCGACGGCGTGTTTCAGAATATGAAGTACGCGTACACCTTCCGGGATACGACGATCTACGGGCGGCTCCTCGACGGCAACTACACGTTCCTCTATCGCGACTACGATCGCGGTGTCGATGTGTCGTGGGGGAGGGATGAGGAAATGCGGGCAACGAACGGACTCTTCCAGAATGTCCAGCGCCTGGATCTCGTATGGAACAACGTGATTGCGCAGTCGAGCGACTCGGCGAACACGCTTGTGCAGGTGAGTCGGAACTTCAATCTGACTGTCACCTTCACGCCCACCGACATCATCCGGGTGGACGGCTATGTGACGCTCTCGATCGTGCGCGACGAGACCGATCGCCCCTGGCGCATTGTCCAGTGGCGCGATGAATCGAATTTCTGAGGAGCGGCATGGCAATGGTGGTCTGTTACCAGGGTGAACCGGGATCGTTCAGCGAAGAAGCGGCGCGTCATTGCTTCGGCCGGTCAGCGAAGCTGGTGCCGTGCGAGAATTTTCGCGCGGTGTTCCGGACGGTGAGCCGCCGGCAGGCGACCGCGGGGATTGTGCCGATCGAGAATACCGTGCTCGGCAGCATCCACCAGACCTACGACCTTCTGCTGGAACATCATCTCGCGATCATCGGCGAGACGCAGCTCCGCATCCGGCTGAATCTGCTGGCGCTGCCCGGGACTCGTCCGCGCGATATCCGGAAGATCTACTCGCAGCCCCAGGCGCTCGGGCAGTGCGAAGACTTCCTGCGGTCGCTTGGGGACGTCGAAGTGCATGCGTTCCACGACACGGCGGCGGCAGCGCGGATGATCCGTGAAGAACGCATGCACGATGCCGCGGCGATCGCCAGCGCCCGGGCGGGACGACGGCACCGGTTGGCTGTGCTCCGTGCGGACGTGGAATCCCATCGGCAGAACTACACCCGCTTTATCGTGATCGGTCGCCGGGCGGTGCGCGCAGTCCGCAATCCCCGGACCTCCGTCGTCTTTGCCGCGCGGGATCTCCCGGGGGCGCTGTTCAAAGCCCTGGCCGTCTTCTCATTACGGGACATCAACTTGCGGAAGATCGAATCGCGACCGCTCATCGGCCGGCCGTGGCAATACCTGTTCTACCTCGACGTCGACGGCTCGCCGGATGAGGCACGCGTCACACAGGCGTTGGAACATTTGCGGGAACTGAGTATCTTTGTCCGGGTTCTGGGCACGTACGAACGCGCTTTGACACCGACCGACCGCATGGCACGAGGGAGGCGCTGAGATCCATGCAGATCCGCTACATTCTGAAAGAAGGATTCTCCGGCTTCGACCGTGCGAAGCTCTCCATGTTCGCCTCGGTCTTCACCGTCACCGCATCCCTGCTGCTGCTCAGTCTCTTCTCCATTCTGCTGATCAACGCCAACAGTGTCGTGGAATCGTTGCGCCAGAAGGTGGAGATGGAGGCGTTCCTGGACGACCAGATCACCGCCGGTCAGCTCGCTGACACGCGCGCCCGGATCGAAGGTCTCGAGGGCGTGCGTGAGGTCCGGTACGTCTCCAAAGAAGAAGCCGCCGCGATCTTCAAGGAGGAGTTCGGTGAGGACATCAACACGGTCCTGAATTTCAATCCGCTCCCCGCATCGTTCAAGATCGCCCTCAAGGACGGTTACCGCACATCCGTAAAGGCCGCGATGATCTACAACGAGGTGAAGGCGATCAAGGGAGTCGATGATATCATCTATCGGAAGCAGCTCCTGGAGATGATCGATCACCGGGCGATGATGTTCCTCTGGGTCGCGTTCGGCATCGGCGTCTTCATCATGCTCTCGTCCATCGTGCTGGTCGCCAACACGATCCGCCTCGCCATCTACGCGAAGCGCAAGATCATTCAGACGATGAAGCTCATCGGCGCTACGCGCGGGTTCATCCGGACGCCGTTCCTGCTGGAAGGATTCATCCAGGGGCTTCTCGGCGGACTGATCGCCGCGGGGATCATCTTTGCGGTATTCCGGTTGCTCGAGGGCTGGCTGTCGATGCAGCTCTCCGATTTTGTCCGCGTGCAGCCGTGGTGGTACGCCGTCATCGTCGGCACGGGAAGCGTTCTGGGATTGCTGGGCAGCATGATCTCGATCCGCCGGTTCATTGGCGAGAGCGTGGCGAACTAGCCTGCACGCGTCATCGGGCGGCGGGAACGAATTTCGGTTGTGTGCAGTGCGCGCGGCGTGAAGCCCCGCAGCGCAAAGCGGCACGAAGGCGTGCCCGTCCGGGCACGGCTCCGGTTCAGGTTCCTGCCGTGAGTGGAGTCGCCCGAGGCGAACGTGGCGTGGGGATGGCGGGAACGCTCACAAATGTGATCCGCGGTGTCTGCCCGGATCGTCCAACCCCCGGTTCGTCCGGCACCGTTGATCCCTTTCTTCATCACGGGAGGATGTATGAAGAACGCATTGCGGTGGATGGTTCCCTGCCTTATCGCCTTCTTCCTTCTCCAATCGTCCGGCTGTGACAACGCGAAGAATCCCACGGAATCGAACGGGATCGACTCGCTCGCGGCCGCCACGAAAGCGCAGCAGGCGTATACGGAGATGGAGAACCAGATGTACTTCCTGGCGAACAATACGTTCAATTCCGCCGGCGACTTTGACCGGCTGGACTTCTCGCCGGCTAACACACTCTATCGGGAAGCCCTGCAGGCCGACCCGAACAACGCCGCGGCCAATTTCGGTGCGGCGCTGAGCGAGATCTTTCTCGTCTATGCCGACCCGGTCGTCAATGACGCCGTGAAGCGATGGGAAGGCGCGGACCTGGGCAAAGGGGAGCGATCCTCGCTCCTGCGGTTCGGCATCCCGACGGGAACGAAGGACATGACGATCCCGAGCGGCGTCCTGGCGCGCAACCTTGCCAAGATCATCCGCACGGCGGTGACCGATCCGCCGATGATCAGCGAGATGCAGACGATCCTTCGCGACCGGTTCCTGCCCCGGCTCAACGACGCGCTCGCGCGCCTCACGATCGTAGAGCAGTTCCCCTCGTTCGAACTGCGCATCAGCGGCAAGATGCAGGGCAACACCACGCTCGCCCCCGTGTATCTCGATCTCACCGAAGTTTACCTGGTTGACGCGCTGGTGCGCGGAATGAAGGCGATGGTGGAGCAATTTCTCGTCTTCCGGTTCGAACTGGCAGCCTACACGACCAAGGCCGCGGTGGACGCGATTCGGCAGGACAATACGTCGTTCTTCGTCCTCGCGTCCGACGGCGCGACCCGAAGCCTTTCCGTTAAGACCGATCTGCTGACGATGATCGGGAAGATACGGGACGCCGTGAACTTCCTGAAGAATGAGACGGACAGTCAGTCGGACGACATTATCAAACTGGGCCCGTCCGGCGTCGCGTCGAGCGATCTGGATACCGTGCTGACGTATCTGACGAAAGCCGAAGACGCGCTCAACGGACCGATGACCGTCGATCTCAGGGAGGCGGACACCGACTTGAATAATTACACGATTCAGGTGAACCTGAATCAGTTCTTCACGAATCCGCCGACAAACCCGAAGCAGCAGTGGCTCCCGACCTACTCGGTGGACACGACTGACCGCGGTGACATCATGTGGCACTGGCAGGCGCAGGACTATGCCTCGTTCAACTTCCCGGACCCGACATTCGGGGGATTGTTCCCGGGGATGACGAACGAGACGATGAAACGGATCCTTTACCTTGACGAGGCTTTCGGGTGGCAGTTGGATTGTTGGGTGGGGATGTACAACTACATGAACCAGCTTCCCACGGCGACCACGGCATGGTTGATGATCAACGGAACACAGTATTTCCCGAAGCCGGATCCGTACGGGTATGCGTCCACCTGGTCGAAATACTTCCGCTTCCTCGTGACAAACAACGACGGCAGGGATGCGCAGCTGGTCGTCGCCTTTAGCGGCGTGACGGTGCCGATGCAGATGAGCCGCGCGATGACGGTCCGGCTGAAATCGCGGGACTATCTCGACGCCTACATGGATCCGGCGCCGCAGAACGTCACCGGGCAGGCGCAGACCGACTACTATTCCAGTCAGCCGTATGTGAGCCTGAACTTCAATCAGTACGGCACGTTCATCATCGAGAAGGATAGTACCGGGTCGGGCTACTTCCGGCTCGATTCGCTGTACCTCTATTCAACGTATTCGGACTTTGCCGTGAGCCACGGATCGACGTATCACTACCGGGCGCAGTACCTCCCGTTCTATCCGTACTTCTGGTCCTACGGGATCATGGCCTGGCGTGCGAACAACTACACCAACACCGTCGCCGTCAGCATCCCGTAGCAGGATGATCTCCTTCCGCGCGCACAGGCTGCTCGGGCTCACGGGCAGCCTGTGCTTCATGTTCCTTCCGTTGGCTGTGGAGGCGCAATCGAACGCGCCGGGGCCGCGCCTTGGCGGGGAAGTGGCTGCGGCATACACGGATGCGCTCCGGTATGCGTCGGATCGAATGCAGGGCACCGTCTTTTCCCGCCGGACCGCCGGCTCAGTGTTCCTCTTCTGGTCCGCGGATACAGTGACGGTCTCCGTTCGCACGCAGGATGAATATGCCGCCTTCAGCAATCGGGCGGGATCGTTCTCCGCTGCCGTGCGCCGATCCGTGCGCGAAGCGACGGTCGGATGGAATGGCGGGGATCATTTGTTGGCATACGCCATCGACTGGACGATTCCGCTGAATCCGGAGCGGTCGCTTCTTCGATTCGGCGGCGGTGCGCTCTCCCTTTCGCCCCTCGGGGCGCGATGGACCGTGGGCGGCGGCTGGCACCGACAGCCGAGCGGCGCTGGCGTCGGGGCGACAGTGGCCGACTTTGTGGCCATGGTCGACGACGCCCAGGAGACGACAACATGGCGGTTGCACACGAGTGTCCGTCCGTGGGAGGCTGTGTCGTTCTCCGGGGAGTGGCGAGAGCGGTGGAGCGAGGACGGCGGAACGGCGAGCGGCTACTCCGTTCCTCACCGGTTCGGCGCATTCGGCTATCGCGTCGGTGTTTCGGCGGATGCGGGAGGAGGAATGCGGATCGGTGCAGACCATGCGCACACCCGATACGCGATGTCCGCCATGGCGGAACTGCAGCAGACGTTGTTCGGAGACATCGCGGGGGGCGCGGGGACCATGCGGGAATGGTCGGCGTTCGCCGCGGGGTCGATGCGAGGACTGTCGCTGCGGCTTGCGGGAGCATGGATGACCGCCGACCTGAACGCCGTCGGTCATATCGAATCATGGCCCTTCACCTCGCTTGCCGCAACGATCTTCACCAACCGCATGTACTTCGTGCTCGACGGCTCGTTGGATGTCCTGACGTTCTCCGGGACAGCGGCGATGGATGCCGGCGGTGTGGAACTCGTGCCGTCCGTGGGATTCTCCCGGATCTGGACGAACATCCGCGTCACGCACTGGGAGCCGGAGTTTCTGGTCTTCGGCGTGAAGAACCGGCGTGTCGATCCCGTGCCGATCTCGCGCTGCTCCGCGGTCACGCTCTCGTGTGATGTCCGGCTGCCGTTCCTGGGCGGTCACCTGGTGCTGACGGCGTTGCAGGTGGTTCCGTTCGCTCTCGTGGAACGCGCTGTCCCGGCCACCGGCGACGCGCCGCCGCCGAGCTCTGGTCCATCCGTCCGTAGTTCTCTGGACGGCGGGCGACGCATGCGAATTTCGTGGCGATTCCGGTGACCGATCCGTCCCCTCGCGGAAGCCGAACCCCCGTTGCATTTCAACGGATTCTTCTCTACACTTTCGACGTCACGATTCCTGCCTCCGGCAGCATCGGCACCTCCGGGCGTTCTGCGATCTCCGCACGCGCAATTCAGGTTCACTCAGCGTCCGTTCACATACAACCAATCACAATCGACGTCCTATGAACAGTATCCTGGCGTTCTACAATTCGTCGATCGGGAAGAAGATCATGATGAGCCTTACAGGGCTGTTCCTGATCATCTTTCTGGTCGAGCACCTCGTCGGCAACCTGCTGCTCTACGCCAACGATGGCGGGCACATGTTTGAGGCGTACGGGGCATTCCTTGTCTCCAATCCTGTCATCCGGACGATCGAGATCGTCCTCTTTGCGGCCGTTCTTGTGCACGCGCTGCTGGCGGTGATCCTGTGGTATCGCAACCGGCAGACCCGTCCGGACAAGTACGAACTCTACCGTCTTAAGGACAATACGCCGCTGGCGTCCCGCACGACGATCATCACCGGTTCGGTGATCTTCATCTTCCTGGTCATTCACCTCGATTCGTTCTTCCTGCCCACCCGTTTCGGCGCGGAGAAGGTGTCGTCCTATGAGCTGATCCTGATGAAGTTCGCGAATCCGTGGTACGATCTCTTCTATGTCGTCGCCCTGCTGCTGCTCGGGTATCATCTGAAGCACGGTTTCCAGTCGGCGTTTCAGACCCTCGGCCTCCGGAACCGGAAATACACCCCCCTGATCGACGGCCTCGCATTCATCGTCTGGTTCCTGATCCCGCTGGCGTTTGCCACGATCCCGGTCTATTTCTACTTCTTCCAACAAGCGACATCAGCGGTGCTGATGGGAGTGCATTGACATGGTACTGAACTCGAACATCCCCGATGGACCCATTGAGAAGAAGTGGTCCGAACACCGCTTCCACATGAAGCTGGTCAACCCGTCCAACCGCCGCAAGTACACGGTCATCGTGGTCGGCACCGGCCTGGCGGGTGCATCCGCGGCCGCGTCCCTCGGCGAGATGGGCTACAAGGTTCTTGCGTTTTCGTACCATGAGTCACCGCGGCGCGCGCATAGCATCGCCGCGCAGGGCGGCATCAATGCCCCGAAGAACTACGCCAACGACGGCGACAGCGTGTACCGGCTGTTCTATGACACGTTGAAAGGCG
This sequence comes from Bacteroidota bacterium, assembly GCA_021813905.1. Lineage (GTDB taxonomy): Bacteria > Bacteroidota > Ignavibacteria > UBA10030 > UBA10030 > JAKAJH01. Next base: position 68,574 of record JAKAJH010000007.1, read on the forward strand.
GGGACTATCGGGCGCGCGAAGCCAACGTGTACCGCCTGGCGGAAGTGAGCGGATCGATCATCGATCAGTGTGTGGCGCAGGGCGTTCCGTTTGCCCGCGATTATTCCGGTTATCTTGACAACCGTTCGTTCGGCGGTGCCCAGGTCTCCCGGACGTTCTATGCCCGCGGCCAGACGGGGCAGCAGTTGCTGTTGGGCGCGTATGCCGCGCTCAGCCGGCAAATCGGTGCGAAGACGGTGCAGTTCTTCGACCGGCGCGAAATGCTCGACCTCACGGTCGTCGACGGTCAGGCCCGCGGCATCGTGGTGCGGAACCTGCGGACGGGCGCGGTCGAGTCGTACGTCGGCGACGCTGTCGTGCTGGCGACGGGCGGCTATGCCAATACCTACTATCTCTCCACGATGGCCAAGGCCAGCAATGCGACGGCCGTCTGGCGTGCCTACAAACGGGGCGCGGCATTCGCCAATCCGTGTTTCACGCAGATCCATCCGACGTGCATCCCGGTCGGCGGCGACTACCAGTCGAAGCTCACGCTGATGAGCGAGAGTCTCCGGAACGACGGACGCATCTGGGTGCCGAAGAAATCCGGCGACACTCGGTCGCCGTCGCAGATCCCGGAAGCGGAACGCGACTATTACCTCGAGCGGCTGTATCCCTCGTTTGGGAATCTCGTGCCGCGCGACGTCGCCTCCCGGCGCGCGAAAGAGATGTGCGACAAGGGCTTCGGCGTCGGCCCGACGAAGATGGCGGTGTATCTTGACTTTGCCGATGCGATCAAGCGGAACAGCAAAGCGTGGATCGAAGAGAAATACGGCAATCTCTTCGACATGTATCACGAAATTACGGCTGAAGACCCGTACAGCGTTCCCATGCGCATCTATCCCGCCGTGCACTACACCATGGGCGGGCTCTGGGTGGATTACAATCTGATGACGACGATCCCCGGGCTGTTCGTGGTCGGCGAAGCGAACTTCTCCGATCACGGCGCGAACCGCCTCGGCGCCAGTGCGCTCATGCAGGGCCTGGCCGACGGGTACTTCGTCCTCCCGTACACGTTGGGCAACTATCTGGCGTCGACGAAATTCGCGTCGGTCACTGTCGAGCATGAGGGATTCCGCGAGACCCGCGCCTCGGTGCAGGAGCGTGTCGACCGTCTGATGTCGATCAAAGGCAAAAAGCCGGTGAGCGAGATCCATCGCGAGCTCGGCAAAGTGATGTGGGAATATGTGGGGATGGGACGGACTGCGGCGGGCCTCACAAAGGCGCTGAAGCTCATTCCGGAGATCCGGGAACAGTTCTGGAAGGACGCCAAGGTGGTGGGCGATCCCGACACGATCAACAATGAACTGGAAAAGGCGGGACGGATCGCGGACTTCCTGGAACTCGGCGAGCTGATCGCACGGGACGCGTTGCACCGCGAAGAATCATGCGGCGGGCACTTCCGGGAAGAACATCAGACACCCGAAGGCGAAGCCAAGCGGAATGACAAGAAGTTCGCCTATGTGGCTGCCTGGGAATACACGGGCGATGCCAGGACCCCCAAGCTGAACAAAGAGCCGCTGAAGTTCGAGTACGTGAAACCGTCCGAACGCAGCTACAAGTGAGGAGATCGCGCGTATGAAGTTTACACTCAAGATCTGGCGACAGAAGAATCAGAACGACCCCGGACGGTTCGTGACCTACGAGGTCAATAATATCTCCGCCGACGCATCGTTCCTCGAGATGCTCGACGTTCTCAACAACGAGCTCGTGCAGAAGGGCGAAGATCCGGTGGCGTTCGACCATGACTGCCGCGAAGGCATATGCGGCAGCTGCGGCATGATGATCAACGGCCGCGCGCACGGCGAAGGCCGGAGCATGGCGACCTGCGACGTCCGGATGCGGATGTACAAGGATGGAGAGGATCTGGTGGTCGAACCGTGGCGGGCCAAGCCGTTTCCGGTCGTCAAAGATCTCGTCGTGGACCGGCGGGCGTTCGACCGCATTATGCAGGCCGGCGGATTCATCTCCGTGAAGACGGGTGCCGCGCCGGAGGCCAACGCAGTGCCGGTGCCGAAGGCGAACGCCGATGAGGCGATGGATGCGGCCGCGTGTATCGGCTGCGGCGCCTGCGTGGCGTCGTGTCCCAATTCGTCCGCTATGCTGTTCGTGGCGGCAAAGGTCTCACAGTTCGCATTGCTGCCCCAGGGACAGCCGGAGCGTCGGGAGCGGGTGGAGCGCATGATCGAGCAGATGGACAAGGAAGGATTCGGTGCCTGCTCAAACAACTACGCCTGCGAAGCCGAGTGTCCGAAAGGCATCTCCGTGACGCATATTGCCCGTCTGAACCGCGAGTTCCTGCGGGCGGAGTTCACAGAGAAGGCGTAATCTCCGGTTTTCCGAGGAACACGTTGAGGCAGCCGGCTCATCACCCGGCTGCCTTTTTTGTTGCTCGTTCCATGCGTGCGGTATCTCCCCATCACCAGTCCATTCTTGCGAATCGGCCAATTTCGCGCTACTTTTTGTTGTGATCTCAAAACGCACTCTCTTCCTCCTTCTTGCCGTTCTGCCCCTCCTTGCCTCAGCGCAGGATTCCAAGGAAAACGCCGACTTCAAGCTTGCCGTCAACCTGTACAACGACAAGCTGTACGACCTGGCGCTCGAGCAGTTCCGGCAGTTCATCAATCTCTATCCGAACACCGCGCAGGGAGTGGACGCCCGATTTTACCTGGGACTGACCCAGCAGAATCTCGGAAAATACGAGGACGCCCGTTTCACGTTCCAGAATTTTGCCCTGGCATATCCGGATCATCCCCGCGCCGCGGAGGCGTGGATGAACGTGGCAGCGTCCTACGTCGCCATGAAGAGTTATCGGGATGCCGCGCTGGCGTACGAACGGGTCAAAACGTTCCAGCCGAAGAGCAAGTTCGCAGCGTCGGCTTTGTTGAAGGCGGCGGACGAGTACGAGCAATCGGCGGATACGGCGGATGCGAAGCGCGTCCTCCGCATGCTCACGCAGGAGTATTCGACGCCGGAAGTGTTGAACGGCCGACTGAAGCTGGCGGCGCTTCTTCTCGCCGGCGGTGAGGATGAATCGGCGCGCCAGGAATGCCGCCGAGTTCTGGACGGCACCAAAGATCCGGCGATGCAGTCGCGAGGGCTGTATCTCATGGCCACGGCGCTGCTGCGCCTGAATCAGATCCAGGATGCCGAGCAGGCGCTGGCGCAGGTGGTCAAGGACTACCCCTCGAGTGACGTCGCTCCGTCGGCCATGGTGATGCTCGGGAGCATCCGCTACGACCTCGGCAATACCGATGAAGCGATGGCGTCATGGAGAGCCGTGGCGGACGACAGTGTCCGATCGCCGATGCAGATACGCCAGGATGCGTACTTCGCGATGGGAGATGCGAATGCCCGGGTCAATCAGTACGCGCGTGCCCTCGCGCTGTACGAAAAAGCCGCCTCAATCGGCGGAAAGAAGTCCGGCGAGGCGCTCTTCGACGCCGGTCTGGCGGCGGAAAATCTCCGCGACACGGTCCGAGCCGCGCGTCTGTACCAGCGTGCGCTCGAGGACACCACCGGCAGCGCCGATTCCCGCGCCGCTCTGATCGCGGCGTTTCGCGGTGCACGATGGCTGCGCAATACGGCGGACGCCCTTCGCAGTGCGGATGAGTACCTCCGTCGATTCCCCGCTGATCCGCTGACCCCCCGCGTGCTGCTGGAATCGGGATGGACCGCTCTGAACGACGCCGCGGATGCACCGACCGCCGCGGCACGATTCGATGCGGTGCTTCGGGATTATCCGCGGAGCGCATTCGTCGATGATGCGCTGTACGCGCGCTCGCAGGCCGACCGCCGGATGGGCGATCCCGGGGCGGCACTCGACCGGCTTGAGCGACTCCTGCGCCAGTATCCCGCAAGCACGTTCGCAGACCGCGCCACCAGAGACATCGCATCGATCCGCGCATTTGAAATGGCCAATCGTCAGACCGGACTGGAGAAGCTCGCCTTGTTGATCGGCGACGTCATCGCCGGCAAGTCGCGCGGGAGTCTTGCGTATCGTCTCGCGGAGATTTCCTACCACGATCTCAACGATTATACGCTTGCCGCCGATCAGTATGCGATGGCGCTCTCCGCGGATCTGGATGAGAACGATCGGCCGACGGCATGGCTCTTCCGTGGTCGTGCGCTGGAGCTCGCCGCGCAGCGGGCGACCGGCCGGACGGCTGAAACGCTCCGGAGCTCAGCGCTGGATGCCTTCGATTCGCTGGGGCTGCTGTATCCCTCCTCGACCAACGCCGCTGCCGCCCGGTCTGCTTCAGCTTTGCTTCGGCTGTCCTCGGGGGCGACTCCGGAGGTTGCGCAGTCGATCGCGGACTCGGTGAGCCGGACGCCGGCAGCGTTTGACGATCCCGCCTTGCTTCTGCTTCAGATCGGAGACCGGCTGCGGCAAAGCGGTCGTGTCGAAGCGGCCGTCGGCTCCTATCGAACGGCTCTGCGACTGCAACCGGGGATCGATGTCTCCGCGGGGGCGACGTACGGAGTTGCCCTCTGCGTCATGCAGCAAGGATCGGCTGACAGTGCGCGCACGCTTCTGGAGCAGTGTGCCCGCGACTATCCGGACACCCGCCATGCCGCCGACGTGCTGCAGCTGCTGGCGGCGGACGCGCGTGACAGCGGGGATGTCGGCGCGGCCGATCGGGAACTCGACCTGCTGACGCAGCGGTACTTCTATGCGATCGATCCCGGAACCGTGACTGTCGATCGGGCCGCGGTGCGCGAACACGCGGGCGCGTACGCCGATGCCGCGGCGCTGTACCGCAAAGCGCTGGATGATCTTCGGGCGGACTATTTCGATCCCGTGCACGCGGCGGAGGAAACCGAGCGCTTGCTGTTCCACCTTGCCACCTGTGCGGACAAATCGGGAGACGGGGCGGACGCCCGCCGATGGTATGCGGAGTACGTCTCACGGGACCAGGCGTCTCCATCGGCGGCCCGAGCGTACTACGCGCTGGCCACCCTCGCGCGTGCCGACAACGCGATCGGTCTTGCGGAGGAATACCTGCGGAACGCGGGCCGCATTTCGGCGGCCACCGGCACTTCCGTGGGCAATGTCACGCTTGAGACCGCCGAGCTGCTGTTTGAGAATGAGAAGTACACGGAAGCCCGGACGAAATACGACGAGGTGGCCCGACAGGCGGCGTCCGATTCCCTCCGCCGGTACGCCGAGGCGCGATCCATCGTGTGCGCCTACCGGAGCGACGCCATCACGGATGCCGACAAGCGTGCGAATCAGTTTGTGCGAGCCTATCCCAAAGCGTACGACGAGGCGGCGGAGTTCGAGTACGAGCGCGGACGATTCGCCCTGCGCAAGGAGGACGTTCCGCGCGCGCAGGAACGGTTCCGGAATGTTGCCGCATCGTACCGCAAGGCGCCCATCCTTCCCGAAGCGCTCTACTGGCTGGGTCGGAGCTACGAGCTCGACCAGAAATTCCCGCTGGCCGTGCGTCTGTATGATTCCCTCCTGACCGTGTTCCCGGGCAATGCGATCGTTCCGCGGGTGCGTCTGGCGCTGGGCAATGCGTACTACACGCTCGAACAGTGGGACTCCGCTTCCGTGCAGTTCCGCGCTATCCTCGACCACGAGGACCGGTCGCCCGATCTGGTCATGTACGCCATGAACAACCTGATCATGACGTACAAAGAGATGCAGATGTACGACGCCGCCCTGCAGCTGACGCGCACCTACATCGAGCGCTTTCCGTCCGAACCCGATCTCATGGATAAGCGGGTGGATATCGGAATCCTGTACGACCGGCTGGGTTACTACGATCAGGCCATCGTGCATTTGCAGAGCTTGCTTGATAGTGCGCCGCCGTCGCTCGAAGCGGAACTGCGATACTACATCGGCGAGGCGCACTACTATAAAGGAGAGTACCAGCAGGCGATCCTGGAATTTCTCAAGGTGCCGTATCTGGTTACGAATCCCGGCAAGATTGACTGGATCTCGACCTCGTACTACATGGCAGGGCAGTCGTACGAGAAGATGTCCAAGTACGATCAGGCGATCCTGATGTACAAGCAGATCATCGACCGTAAGGACACGGACACGCAGTTCAAGGTTGCGGCGCAGAAGCAGATCGACCGCGTCCGGTCCCTCATCGGCAAATCGGAATGACCGCGGACTGACCATGGGATATATGTTCGAGGCGGAGATCGACGCGATCATGCACGCCGTCCGGGCCCGGACGATCGGGGAAGAGGATGCGATCACCCTCCGCGCCGTGCTCGGGGCCCGCATCCATCCCGCGATTGCGGCCTATTTCCGCGCCGAGGTCGAGAAGAAGCTCCGGGACGAGCGCGCACACGAATTCCGGTCGAAGAAGTTCCCGTACGCGCATCCGGAGGTCGTCAGCCTGCAGCATCAGATCGACACCCTGCTGGTCCAGCATTATACGTTTGACCGGTCCGAGTTCGATACGCTCCTGGATCAGTCTGTCCACTTCGAGTTCAATTACCTCTGCCGCCCGCAATGGACGCTGCTGAACTTCATCATGGGTGACCAGCGGCGTACGCCGGTGTCGGCGGTGGAGCGCAAGCTCCAGTACTGCACCGACTACCGTTACTTCTCCGAGTTCATCAAGCGGACGATCGACGAACGGGGGCAGACGGAGATCACGTATGAAGAGTTCAAAGCGCTGCTGGACAGGATCGACCAGGCGGTGATCGCCGAGCACACCAGTGCGGAGTTGGCGCGCATGCTGAGAGCACTGTCCGCGTTCGTGGACCTCGGTCATCCGGAGTCGCCGAACGGGCAGGCGCGGCTTCCGATCAATGCGGCGGTCGTCTTCTTCGAAGACAAGCGCATGACGGAGCTGACCGCCCGCCTGGAAGAAGAACGGGACCGGAACCGGCGGAATGAGATTGCGCTGGACGAGCTGGGCCGGATCATTCAGGAGGTCCGCGCCGCGTCCGCGCCGGAATCCACGTTCCCGGACGCGGGTACCGATCTCCCGCCGGTCGACATCATCCCCCCCGAACCCCCGCCGGTCGCTTCTTCAGCCGCGCCGGCAGTCGTCGAGGAGACACAGGCTTCTGCGCAGCTGGCGACGAATAGCGCGCCGGTGGTATCGTCCGTCGCCGGGCTGGCGAGTGTGTATGATCTTCTCACGGCGGCGGAGCAGAAGAAGTTCATCCGCCTGCTCTTCGACAAGGATGAGTATACATTCCATGCGGCGATGGCAGGACTCGATGCCCTCCGGAGCTGGCAGGAGACTTCCCATTTCCTCGACACGCTCTTCACCGCGCAGCAGGTCGATCCGTTCAGCGAGCCCGCGGTGCATTTTACCGACCGGCTGTACACCCGCTTCTTCCCTCACGAAGCCCGTGAGGCCTAGACCGTTCCGACCACCGGAGACCACGCTCGGATATGCAATTCATCGATGAAGCGCGAATTCAGATCGCCGCAGGAAACGGCGGGAACGGATGCATCAGTTTCCGGCGGGAGAAGTTTGTCCCGAAAGGCGGACCGGACGGAGGCAACGGTGGCCGCGGCGGTGACATCGTCGTGCGGGCCGATCGACAACTGAATACGCTGCTCGATTTCCGGTACCACCGGCATTATCACGCGGAACGGGGCGAGCACGGACGTGGCAAGAACCAGGAAGGACGGTCGGGAGAGGATCTCGTGCTCCGGGTGCCGTGCGGAACGGTCATCCGGGATGCACAGACCGACGAGGTCGTGGCGGATCTGACGCGAGACGGCGAGGAAGTGATCGTGGCAAAAGGAGGGAAGGGGGGACGCGGCAATTCGGAATTCGCCACGGCAACCAATCAGGCGCCGCGCCATGCCGAGCCCGGCACGCCGGGCGTCGAGCGCGAACTGCGCTTCGAGCTGAAACTGCTGGCTGATGTCGGACTGGTGGGATTTCCCAATGCCGGCAAATCGACCCTCATTTCGGTAATCTCCGCGGCAAAACCCAAGATCGCCGACTATCCGTTCACGACGCTCACGCCCAACCTGGGGATCGTCCGGTACGGGGAGGATCAGAGTTTTACGGTCGCAGATATTCCCGGGCTGATCGAAGGGGCGCACGAAGGCCGGGGCCTGGGCATCCAGTTTCTCCGGCACATCGAACGAACGCGGGTGCTCGTGTTCCTCATCGAGTCGACCAGCGGGGATCCGAAGGCCGACTATCGCACGCTGCTGACGGAACTCAAGTCGTACAAGGCCGTCCTGGGCCGGAAGAAGAAGATCGTCGCCCTGACGAAGACCGACATCGCGACGGACGGGCAATTGCGCGCCGTGCGCCGGTTGACGTTCGGTCGAGGCGTGCCGGCGGTGGCCATCTCCGCGGTCGCGGGCGACGGGGTGCCGGACCTGCTTGAGCGGATGTGGCACGCCATCCGGGAGAGTCGTTCGTAGCATTCCTGCCGGCGTTTTCTTCTTGACAGTGCACTTTCGGTAACGTAGATTAGGGCCGGAAGTTCAAGACGAGTGATGGGCGTTCCATATCTCGTGTTCCGATGTCCGGCGGCGATTCGTGCCGCTCACCAGCTCAACCATTGTGTGTTGTGACCGGGCTGTGCCAGAACTGGGCAAGCATTGGTACACCGCTCTTCCCCCATCGCGTGCTCGTTCCATTCCGCGTGTGATCAGATGAGGAGTTGATCACGGGCCGGGATGCGGCCTGCGTTCTGTCCGATTCTTCCGACAGTGTGAAGTACCGCTGCAGGCTCCGGCGTCACCAGCCGTCTGCAGAGTAATCTTTCCGTCATACGTCCCGCGATTCACCCGGGTGATCCGGATCTCGTAGTGCCAGATCTCCCGCACGCGGCGACGCGCTTGCCACACAGTCTCAACCTCATACGAGGGCTGGTATGGACCGTTTCCGCACCTCACACACTCCCGGGCGCGTGTGCCTTCTCCTGTTCGCGCTTTCCCTTTTCTTTTCTCCCGCCCTTCGGGCGGATAACGCGAAGCTCACCGGCCGGGTCGTCGACGCCGAAACCCGTGAGCCACTCGCGGGCGTGAATGTCGTGATCACGCATGCGATCGTCGGCGAAGGCCGCGAGGTCGCGATGACACCGCCGCTCGGCGCCGTGACCGATCCGGACGGCTATTATTTCATCATGAACGTGCGACCCGGCACATATGTGGTGAAGGCCAGTCTGATCGGGTACACGACGGTGATTGAACGACCGGTGCGTGTGGAGAGCGACCGGACGATCACGCTCGGATTCGGGCTGAAGCAGGGCGCCGTCGCCATGGACGTGGTCGAAGTAACGGGCCGGCGTGAGATCATCAAGGCGGACGTTTCCTCGACGCAGGAAGTGGTCAGCACGACACGGCTCGAACAGATGCCGGTGCTGCGCGTCGATGAGTTTGTCAATAAGCTGAAGGGCGTTCAGCTTGTCAGCGGCGCTGACGGGTACGGCCTCAGCGTGCGCGGCGGGTCCATCCGGGAGACGGACATTCGGATGGACGGCATGTCGCTGCAGGATCCGCGTTCCGAAAATGCGTATCTCGGCCTGAACTCGACGACCATCGAGGAGATCCAGGTCCTTACCGGCGGCTTCGAAGCCAAGTACGGCGGCATCCGCTCCGGTCTGCTGAACGTCGTCACGAAGGAAGGTCACCGCGACCGGTACACGATGTCCGTCAAGGCGGATGTCGCTCCGGCGCACCAGCAGCGATTCTTCGGCGCGAATCCGTGGGGGACCGATTCGTGGGTCTACCGCGTGTATGCCGGTGAATATGCGATGAAGGGAGTGACGGCGAAAGACAGTCTTGTCCCCGCTGAGTTCCGCGACTTCAAGGGCTGGGCCGCCCGCGGTCTCCTCCAGCCGCAGTCCATCCGATTTCTCGATTCCCTGCAGCGACTGGACCTGTGGAAGCGTCAGCACCCTGTGCGCGACGTGGCATCCCGACCGGACATTTTCGTGGAAGGCAGTATCACCGGGCCGTTCCCGGGTGCCGGCATCCCGCTGATCGGCGACTTCGCTGAGCGTACGACGTTCCTGCTCGGCGTGAAGTACGAGGATTCGCAACTGGCGTTCCCGCTCGGTCCGCGCGACAACTATCTCGACTGGAACACCCAGCTGAAGCTGACCACCACGATCAGCGACAAAGTGCGCCTCTCCGCCAACGGACTGTTCGCCAAAGTATCCACGGTCAGCGGCGGGCAGACGACCAGCTATGGCGGCGCGCTCGTGGATGCGACATCGAGCTTCAATTTCCTGAACACGACGGACGCATCGACGCGACAGCAGGCCCGGCTGATGGCCAGCGACAATATCTGGCAGATGTACAACCAGAGCCGCCTGCAGTTCTTTGATCAGGAGTATTTCGTCGGTGGCCTGCGACTCACGCACACGCTCTCGGATCGGGCGTTCTACACGGTTGACCTGCAGGGGGGATACACGAATCAGCAACTGCAGCCGTTCTCGCTGGACACCTCGCGTGCCGATGCGTGGCTCACCTATGTCGGCGTGGATGGAAAGACCTACCGGTTCGTCAATGCTGCGCTGGGCTCCCCCAACGCGTCGACGAATTTCGGCTTCGATGCCCTGAAGAAGTTCTACACGTACGGCGGTCTCCAGCGCGTCGACTCTTCCTCCTCATGGGTGCTGCAGATGAAAGGCGACATGACGATGCAGCTGGGCCGGCACAATCAGCTTGAAGCCGGCTTCAGCGTGCGCTACCAGCACCTGTTCGTCTACACCGGCACCTGGCTGCAGGCGGAGCTCATGTACACGCCCGACCTGTGGGACTACTACACGGCGACGCCGATTGACGGCGGCCTGTACGTGCAGGACAAACTGGAGTTTTCGGGCATGGTCCTGAACGCCGGCCTTCGCCTCGATTACTTCAATCCGATGAAGAAGGGTTTCGTGGTGGCGAATCCCCCGGATGAAGATTATGCCGCCTTCTACAACAACGTGTATCAGCTGCTTCCCGGCGACTGGGGCAGCTACGAACGCTGGCTGGAATTGCGCGGCATGCTCGCGAATCCGCCGGGATGGCCGGAAGAAGCCAACCGCGTGCAGGTGGCCTTGTCACCGCGCGCCGGTGTATCGTTCCCGATCACGGAGAGCAGTAAGATGTATTTCAATTACGGCCACTTCTACCAACGGCCGGCGACCTCCTTCCTGTACAATCAGGTGATCGATCTGGCGGGCGTGACGGTGCCGACTCCGGATCTGTCCTTTGCGCGGACGGTGTCATACGAATTCGGGTATGAACAGATGTTCTTCTCCGATTTTCTCCTGAATGCCACGGCGTACTACAAGGACGTCCGGAACGAACCGCTCAGCCGTCGGTACTACAATTACTATCACGACAACATTGTGACCAAGTACTTCCCGGATGCGTACGGCGATGTGCGCGGCATCGAGCTCCGCTTCGAAAAACCGCACGGCCGGTTCGTTACCTTCCATGCGATGTATGACTATATGGTGTCCAGCTACGGACAGAGCGGTGTCGCGAATGTCTATGAGAATCCGCTCGAAGCAGCCGGCGCGCTGCGCACCGCGAATCTGACGACCGTCGATCCGCGTCCCCGGGCGAATGCGGACCTGAATCTGCACACGCCGTCCGATTTCGGTCCGGCGCTCCTCGGCGTCCGGTGGTTCAACAATATCTACGCGACGCTCTTCTTTGAATGGCAGAGCGGCGGACAGATCCTGTGGAATCCCGAACAGGCCGATCCGAAGCTTCGCATTTATGTGCCGCGGGTCGACTACTGGAACATGGACCTCCGCGCATCAAAGGCGTTCGATCTGGCGTTCGGCGATGTGGAGTTCGTCGTGACGATCAAGAACCTGACGAACAACAAGTTCCTGATCCCGGAGAATATGACGAAAGCGCAGCTGGATGCCTACAAGTCTTCGCTCAAACTGCCCTTCCAGGGGGGATCGGACAAATGGGGCCAGTGGGAGTCGAGCGACAATCACATCAAGGTCGGATGGCTCGAAGCGCCCATCTTCCTGAATCCGCGCCGGGTCATCCTCGGCATGCGGGTGAATTTCTGAGCGGCGACGCTTCCGATGCGACCGGTCTGGAGAGTACTGATAATGTCCTTGCCTAGGGAGAGAAGTATGAATATCCGCAGACAAAGTCTGCTCGTGGGAGCCCTTGTCCTCCTGTGGACGCTCGGTGGCGCCCAAGAACGCAATTACAACCCGTATCCAATGATGATGGACGTCGGGAATTTCAAACTGAGCATGAACAAGCTGAACGGCGAGGGCGGGCTGCAGTCGCAGTACAGCTGGATGCTCGTCGGCGCCAATCCGTCCGTCACAGAGCTGTTCTTCTGGCCGCAGGACGGCTGGCAGACGAACATGCTCTACCAGATCTTCAATCCCGTGTCGCTCGGCGACAGCGGCATCGTCGACGAGAACGGCGTCCGGCAGTCCATGTACACGCGCGGAGACGCGCTGACCAACAAAGGGACGACGGACTGGTCCAGCGAGACACGACGGTACCGTCCTCCTCAGACAGTCGTGGACGGTTTGCTCCTGTCCCCGCAGTACCGCTGGAACGTCGACCGCACGATTCCGTCGGATATCAAGATCGAATTCGAGGACGTGCTGAATCAGTTCGGCATCCGCAGCCATGTCGAAATGTACGCCTTCAGCAACCCGGAACTGGGCGACTTCTTCATCTGGAAAGCGACCCAGAAGTTCACCGGCGAATGGAAACGACCGCGGGAAACGACCTCCTCCAAGGATAGTCTGCCGGATCAGACCATTCAGCTCTGGTGGCCCATCGCGTTCAGCTTCGGACCGTCGAAGATCGGTGAATACAATGTGATCGGCGGGTTCTCGTACGAAGGGGAGGACGACCTGGACAGCTGGTTCTCCCGGAAATCCGCCCTGGTCCCCGGCCGATCGCGCGATTCGCTCATGATCGCGTACTACTGGGATGATACGAAAGGAAACGCCGCGACGTATCCGTCCACCGGCTCGAATGACGAAACCGGCGATCCGGATCGCGTGACGGGACACTTGTACTCGACCCAGATCCCTGGATATGCCCTCCTGTACGCGGACCAGGCGCCCGGCGTCCATGTGGATGATCCCGCGCAGCCGTATGCCATGCCGCACGCAAGCATCGTCGCCGACCTGTGGAACCGTCGGGATGAGGGGCTCAAGCTGACCTACCGCGGTGATGACGGCCGCGGCCGGTTCCCGCTGGACGCCATCACGATGGGATTCAGCACGTCGCCGGAGAAGGGCCCGATGCGGTTCCTCACGATGGGGCCATATTTGCTGACAAAAAATGCGGCCGCCGGCCGGTTCGATTCCGTCACGTTCGTCGTGGCGGTGGGGGCGGGCGGCGCCAGCTGGCATGATGCCGACTCGGTCGGCCGCGCCTGGTTCAACAAGCAGATCACCGACCAGCAGAAACGGGATTTTGTCCTCAAAGGACGGGATTCCCTGTTCACGGTCCTCGACCGTGCGAACTGGGCGTGGGATCGGATCTCCCATGGCCTGCCCATCCCCGCGGCGCCGGCACCGCCGGACATTGATGTCGAATCAGGTCCGGATCGGATCACGGTGAACTGGTCGTATCCGGATCCGTCGTACTTCCTCGATGCCGTGACGAACGTGGACGACTGGAAAGCCTGGCGCGTCTATCGGAAGCGCGGCGCGTTCTTCGTCGATGATCCGAACGATCAGAAGACCGGCGTCCAGTGGACGCTCGTCTACGAGACGAACGATCGCACCGTCACGACCTTTGTCGATACAACCGTGCAGCGCGGCGTGGACTACTATTACGCGGTGACCGCGGTGGATGACGGCACGCAGAACAGTTCCGGTCTCTTCACCGGTCAATCGTTCGAGAGCTCCCGCTTCGTCAACCGCTCGCCCGTTCCCGCTGTGCCCTTCAAGGCGGGATTGAGCGAAAACGGGAAGGTGCTGGTGGTGCCGAATCCGGCGACCACCGCCGCCGGCGGGCTCGGATTCAGCGGAACGCCGGACAAGATCCTGTTTGTCAATCTCCCGTACCGGTGCACGCTCAAGGTGTTCACCGAAACGGGCGATCTCGTCACGACCATCGATCATGTGGGAACCGCCGACCACGCCTGGAACCAGCGGACGGACGACAATCAGTACATCACGAGCGGCATCTACATTCTGACCGTGTCCAATGCGACGGATGTGAACGGCAAATCGCTCGACAATGCGCTCGTGAAATTCGTGGTGGTCCGGTAAATCCGATCACGCGCCGAATAACAGGACTATGACAATGAAACACACACAGCACTCCTGGACGATGGTCGCGGCTCTGACGGTCGCCATCACGCTTCCGTCGGTCGCATCGGGTCAGATTGTCAAGAAGGCGCAGGTCGGACTCCGCTTTCTGGAGAATCCAGTGTCCGCCGAAGTGGTGGGCCAGGGCGGCGTCGGCATCCTGACCACGCGCGATGCGAACGGCATCTTCTGGAATCCCGCATTGCTGGGTCTGGTCGATCGCTCTGTCGATCTCACCCTGAACCGCACGCAGGGAATCGCGGATATCAACTACAACGCCATCGCCGCGGCGGTACGCATCGGTGATTTCGGCGTGGTGGGCTTCAGCTTCCTGTCGATGGACTACGGAACGTTCTACGGCACCCGCCGGGATGCGAATCCGGCCGGCTACGTGGAGACCGGCGAATTCTCGCCGAAGGCGTTCGCGGCCGGCGTGGGATTCTCCCAGAAGGTCAGCGATCGCTTCTCCTATGGCGTGCATGTGAAGTACGTCTATCAGAATTTGGGAAGCGCTTGGGTCGCGCCGTTCGGCACGAGCATCGACAGCGATCCGACGATCGCCATCTCCCAGCGTGAGTACAATCTCGCGGACCACGGAACGCCGCTGGCCATCGATGTCGGTGCCCACTATGACTTCCTGTCGAACGGCATCCGGTTCGCGGCCGTGCTGCAGAACATCTCGCGCGAATTCCACTATGAATCCGACGATTTCCCGATGCCGTTCGCGGTGTCGTTCGGAGCGACGATCGAGCCGCTTCATTTCTTCTACGACGGGAAAGAAGGATCCGCGCTGCTGCTCAGCTTCCAGTCGCGTCACCCGCGCGATTTCAAGGAGCGGCTGAATATCGGCGCGGAATACACAGTGGTGGAGAATATCGTTGTTCGCGTCGGGGAAATGATCAACTATGACGAGCGCGGATTCACGGCCGGCGTGGGCCTTGCCTACGATCTGTCCGGCGTGAACACGCGGTTCGATTACGCCTACCAGGCCTACGGCATCTTCGGTGCCGTCCACTACATCTCACTCGGATTCGCGCTGTAGCATTCATTCAACATCGGACGCATGGACAAGAATCCAACCGTCACTCTGACCCCGTACACCGACGCTGATCGGGATGAGCTGCTGAAGCTCTGGGCGCGCGCTCTCCCGTTGGACGCCATTACGGTCGACACACTCGAAACGCGCGTGCTCCTCGACGAGAACTTCGACTCCGAAACATTTCTGCTGGCGCGCTCCGGCGGTACACTGTGCGGATTCGTCCTCGGCATGCGTGCCGTGCGCCTGCCGCTTGGCGACGCGGACCCGAACGGTACGCGCGCCTGGATCACCGCTCTTGGCGTGCATCCGACCGATCGCCTCGCGTCGGTGGGCGCGACTCTGCTCGACGCGCTGGAGGCGAAGTTCCGGGCGCTCGGCAAGACCGAATGCTTCGTCTCCACCTATCCGCCCGGCTATTTCACCCCCGGTGTCGATCGCACTGCCTCGGCGGCATTGCTGGAGTTCCTGCGGGCCCGGGGCTACGGAGAGACGAAACAGGCGCTGAGCATGGACTCCTCGATCGTGCTGTTCAAAGTGCCTCCGGCCGTCGAAGAGCGCGAGACGGCACTGCGCAGCGAGGGCATCGAGATCCGACAGTACCGTCGCACGGATCTGCTGTCGTTCCTGCGGTTCCTCGAAGCCACCATGCCGACCGACTGGGTCCGTGTGGAACGGGCCAACCTGAAGAAGATCGCCACCGGCGGATTCACGGAACAGCAGATCACCGTGGTGACGCGCGGCGCGGAGATCATCGGCTACTGCCAGTTCGAGGGATCGCACTTCGGGCCGTTCGGGGTCAGCGACCGGTATCAGGGTCGCGGCATCGGCACGGTGCTGCTGGCGCGCACGCTCGAACGCATGCGCACGATGGGCTACCACGACGCGTGGGTGATGTGGACAGACGATGCGGCGGCGAAGGTGTACGGCAAATTCGGATTCACGCAAACACGGCGATTCTCCATCCTGCGAAAAGATCTTGGCGCGTAACAGGCGGGACGACATCATGGCAGAAAAGAAGATCATTCTCGCGATTGGCGCTCATGCGGGCGATATGGAAGTCACCTGCGGCGCTGTGCTTCGCAAACAC